>DAOLIT010000029.1:0-63866 GCA_035328405.1 Pseudomonadota bacterium
GTCCCTATGGACGATTCCTGCGGTGTGGATGGCGGATAGGGCTTCGGCTATTTGGCGGAGGACGCAGAGGGCCCAGCGGACTTCTCCGAAGCGGCGGCGGGCGAATTTTAGGGAGCCTCCGATGACGAGTTCCATCATCATGAACAGAATGCCTCCGGCGGTCATGTCCACGTCGGTGATGCTGATCAGGTTCGGATGGCGGAGGCGAGCCAGGATTTGGGCTTCTCGCATGAAACGAAGGAGGGATTTTTTGTCGGACAAACGGAGGACAAACTTGGCGGCCATGTGTCTGCCATCGGCGATTCGTTCGACTTCATGGACTACCCCCATGGCACCTTCGCCGATCTTGCGAACGACTTTGTACCGCCCGACGACAAGCCTGCCAGGTGTTAGGTCGGGAAGGGGTTCGATCTTTCCTCCCTTGCTCCTGATGATGGCGGACATGAGTCGTTGGGAACGCTCGGCGATTTGGCGTCGGAGCTCTTCGTTGAGGGTCTGGACTTCGCGGTTTTTGCTCTCGTACTCGAGGAGCTTGGTGAGGAGGTCCGTGCGCATGGATTCGAGGGCGGCAGCCAAATGGGATACGGCACTCCCATGCGGAACCACGATCGACGTGCTCAAATCGCCGGCAGCCATGCGAACAGCAGCGTCGAGCAAGAATTGCTGTTCCTGCATGCGTTTTTGGGTCATGGCGGCGTCCATTTCGAGCCGCAAGGTGCGTGCGGAAATGATGGCAATGGCGACCTGATGCGCGAGTCCAGAAAGGACATCCAAGTCCTCTTCATGGAGTCCCTGGCGACGAACATCGCTCTCTATGTACAAGACTCCGATTCGCTGCCCGCGGACGGTGAGCGGGGCCACGAGAAGCACGCTTTTTCGGTCTGCGCTGCGACGGACGGCGGGTCTCTGGACGGAGAGGGTGTGCTGCACCAGAACAAGATCCACATCGGGCACAGAGGTGAGGCTTTCTCCGTCGCTTTTGCGGCCTATAGCAAACTCCAGTTGACCGTTGTCTTCGCGAACGAGGAACAGAAAGGCGCGACGGGCCGAAAGGAGTCGGACAAGCTCAGAGAGAGCGACCTGGGCTCGTTCATCGGCAACCAACACACGCGACGACGCGAGGCTGAGGTTGAGCATCGCGGTATAGCTTTTGAGACGTTCGTGGGCTCGCAAGACGCGGCGAGCCAAAATGACCCCGAGTGTGACGAAAAAAAGCGCGTACCCTATGTGCCCCAACTTGGCCTGCGCTCGCGACAGAACACCGAGGGCGACGAGCACGTCATACACAGCGATGGCACCTGCTGCGAGAAAACCGGTCGCAAAAATCCGTGCCTCTACGTTTCCACGAAAGGAATAGTAAAGGGGCAAGACAACGGCGAAGAGGGCGTCTCCGAACAGCAACAGTTGCACAGGAAAGAGAGTCTTGAGGAGGGGGACGACTCCCAATGCCACGAGCCCCGCAGAACCGCACAGATACAACCACTGAATTTGCCGCAAGTAGTACAGGACACGCAGGGGCCCCTGACCAAACATCTGTTCCACAAAGTGACAAAGCGCCAACATGGTGACTTGCAGAGACCACAGTTCGATGTGTGTGACGAGCAGAGGCCAATCAAACAGGAAAATGCGAACTTGGGCCTGAGACAGAATGTAAACTCCGCCACTCAGCGCGAGGGCCCCGTATGCGAGAAAGACGCGCTCGTCCCGGCGGAGCCAGAACAGCGCGAAACCCATTGCCGACAACAGGGCCAAGATTCCGGCGACCAAAATGCGTGGCAAATCGGTGAGGAAAAGCTTTCGAATGATGGTCCCATGTTCGCCATAACGCATGGGTCCAGCGGGCCCGATGTTGCGATGCTGGGAGAAAACCCTCAACACAAGACGCTTTCCGGTTGAATCTGGTGGCAAACGGACCAAATGTCCTCGGAAACCAAGAAATTTTGGCGTTTCCAGAGAAAAATCGCCCCATTCATAAACGAGTTTCCCATCCACATACACTTGGATCTCTTGATCGAGGTGAAGGATGTGGAGTGTCGGATCGAGCATGGGCTGGGTGGGAAGTTCTGCGCGAAGCCACAACCACGAACGGCCTTGTCGCCCTGGGGGTACTTCGTATCGTCCCAAAGGAGTCCATTCCCGTGTATGTGAATGAGGCAGAGACCACACAAGCCGACCGAGCGCATCCCTTGTGGAGTCCCCCCAATTGTATTCCCATGCTCCCGGAAACTCGAAGGGACTCAGTTCTCGCAACGATTGGGTCCGCTCCCCGGTGGGCACAGGCTCCTCGACAGTGCTAGGTTTTGGAGGACTCTGCGCAAATCCTCGGAAAGCGAAGACAAGAAGGAGCAAACCCACAAGATGCGCAAACCAAAGGGTTCGCTTGTTGCGACATGACACGGAGTTTGTGTGTCCCCCCAAACCGCACCTCATCATTCAAACTGCGGAAACTGTGAACATCGTAACAAGTTGCCGCGCCGACAAAAACAGTTGGACATCCGTCGTCGAAAAGCCGCTCGGGAAGATGGTATGTTCGGCCTGGGCATCGAGGCAAATGAAAGATGTGGCGATCTCTTTTCTTTGAACCCCACGTACATGGGCCACTGTTGTTTTTGGCGGGCGCGATCGCGTCGGGCCTAAACGCAGTCGGGGGAGGCGGTTCCCTGGTGACGTTTCCAACGTTGGTGGCGCTCGGGATTCCCGACCTCGTAGCGAACGCGACCAATGCACTGGCGCTGTGTCCCGGCAGTCTGGGAAGTGCTGTGGGGTTTCGCCATGTCCTACGCGGGGCAAAACGCGAGCTGTTGTTGTTGACTTTTCCGTCGATAGCGGGAGCTGCGCTGGGTGCGTTTCTGCTGCTGTGGGGAAAAGAGCGGGTGTTTGCGTGGGCGGTTCCGGTGCTTGTTTTTGTAGCGACGTTTTTGCTTGCGTTTGGGCCGACTGTGCGACGGAAACTTTCGCACATTCGGATTCCGCGCTGGTTGTTTGTGTTGTTGCAATTCCTGATCGCGGTGTATGGGGGCTATTTTGGCGCGGGAATGGGAATGTTGATGCTCGCAAATTTCGCGATGCTCAGAGAGGGAAACCTGCACGCACACAATGCAGCAAAAGCGTGGCTGGGTCTGTTCATCAATTTGGTGGCGTCATTGATTTTGCTGGCTCACGGCGTGGTGGATGTGCGCGCAGCAGGCTGGGTGGCATCGGGGGCCTTGCTTGGAGGCTACGTGGCCGCGCGCATTTTCGTGCAGATCTCGGAAAAACGGTTGCGGCTTTTGATTGCAGGGCTTGGGTTTCTCCTTGGAAGTTGGTTTTTTCTCCGCTCTCTCGGGGTTTGATATAACCACTGAGCATGTTTGAACCATTCCGCGCTACTCAGTCTGGTCCTTTCACTCGCTTTCTTCGTCGATTCATTCCCAAAGGACTCACACAGGGATTCCTGGAACTGACGCGCCGAGAGCGTTTTCCAGACGGTCAGGGGAGACTCCTGCCGCTGTCAGTGCTAGCCAATGATGTGAGGCTTGAAAAACCCCTCCGATCCATCGGGTGCCAAGTGCTTTTCGCGGCACGTCCGCTCGGGAGTGTGCAGGTTGCAGAGATGGATGCTGTGGCCTTTTTTGTGCAAAACCGTTCCGCGCTGGATACGCTTTCGGAACAGATATCGGCACTTCCGGCACAGAAGTTTGTGATGGTATGCAGTCCCAAGGGAAAAATGGAACAAGCGGAGCTGACAGCGGCGCTCCTTCACGCGGGTCTCACAGAGATTTTACAGACGGTAACGAGCCGGTTTGTGCTGACAGCAGGCCACGTTCCCACGCATTCCCCATAAGGCAAAGGAATGCGTGGATTCTCAAAGGGAACGTGGAAAGGAGGGCGTATCGGAGGGCAAAGTGGGACTACATGGTGATTCGCAGAAAGGGATCATCGGTACTCCCAGTGATCGGCAGGACTTTCGCAAATTCCGTTTGAGGTCGTTTGGCTGCCTTGCGCCTTCTCGCGTGCCGCTTTTTGAGTTCGATCCATGCCTCAATTTCTGGATCTTTCGTCGGAGACGGCAACATTCCGAAAGAAAGTACAAATTCTGGAAGAGCCTGACTTGTGGCCAACAGACAACGCTTCCCGAATGCAAAAAACGCCTTCCCAATCGTTGAAAAAAACAACCGAAACGCGGCGAACAGAGAACGAAAAGAAACAGTTTTTGTGTTCATATGAAGGCCCTTTCCTGTGTTTGAGAAAGGCCATTGTGGCAGATGGGTCTGACAGTCCTCGGGCACGGTTCTTGGCTCGATTTTCCGTCGGAAAATCAGCGTTTTGGGTTGCTGCTCTGGCTGGGGCGCGAAGGATGACTTTCGGAAGATTTTGGTTCGTTCTCAGGAGTGCGAAACACGGGCATGGAACCGCTCATTCTGCGGCGCGGGTCCACAGCGGGAGAGGAAGTCGAGGAACGATCGGGATACACAGAAGGGATATTGCCGCTGGAACTGGCCGGATTTGTGCCGGGGCTGGTGCGACTGACGGGAGAAACGCGCTGGTTGTTGAGGCTCGATCGGCTGGGAAAAGAACCCGAGGCTGGTGGCGAGGATTGACCGGGAGGCGATTGATTCGTCGGGAATACGGACGGACGACTTTTGGAACCAGGATTGGACGGACTCGCTGATTGTTTGAGAGGTGGAATTTCTGGCGACGAAATGTCAGCTTTTTCGATCGAGCGCCCGGGCAAAGGGGGCAGCCACGACCCGGATTGTGAGGAGGCCGCGGGCTCGTGAGAACGCAACCAAGTGGAACGCCACTTTCGAGCCAGATTCAACCCTTGTTCATATCCATCGACAACTTCGATTCTGCCGTCGGAAGCGGAGACAAGCACTTTGGTCAAGTCACCTTGCGCGCCGAGCGAGAGCGAAATCCAACGGCCATCGGACGTTTGCCACCGACAGCTCTCCCTGCCTTTTGTAGCGACAAGACGCCACTCAATGTCGTCGGAATCGTCTCTTGGCACGTTTCGATCGTATCACAAACAACCTTCTTTCTAGCCGGCAAAACTTGGTGGTTTGGAATCCGTTTTGACGCCGCTTTTTATGGCGAACCAGGTTGTTTTTCGCAAACAAGAAACACTGCGATTAACATGCCGCACATGACGGTGCTTGTTACAGGTGGAGTCGGTTTTGTTGGGTCTCATTTTGTTCGCGCAGCGACGCTGGCCGGGATGCAGGTTGTGGTTCTGGATGACCTGTCGGCGATGTCTGGAGAGGACTCCCCTGAAGCGTTGTTTTCCTGTGCGCGCAGGTCACTTCCTACCGACGTACCGCTTGTGCGCGGCGACATCGGAGACGAGGAATTGGTCCGCAAACTGTGCAAAGAAAACCGCGTTTCTTCTTTGGTCCACTTCGCAGGGAAAATCCAAGTGGGCGAGTCGGTGAGGAAACCGGGTCTGTACTTCGATGTGAATCTGGTGCGATCGTTGCGGTTGCTTTCTGCGGCCATGTCAGAGGGTGTCAGACAGTGTGTGTTTTCCTCGACCGCCGCCGTGTATGGCACGCCGCTGTCCGTTCCGATTCCTGAAACGGCAAACAAAGCGCCGGTCAATCCGTACGGCTGCTCGAAGTTGTCTTTTGAATGGGCGTTGGAGAGCTTCGCGGTGGCACACGGACTGCGTTTTGCTGCGCTCCGGTATTTCAATGCAGCGGGGGCTCATCCCGACGGGACGCTCTGCGAACGACACGAACCAGAGACACACCTTTTGCCGCTCGTGATTGACGCAGCGATGGAAAAAAGACCAGCACTGACCGTGTTTGGGACGGACTACCCGACGGCAGATGGAACGTGTGTGCGCGACTACATCCATGTGTGCGATTTGGCGGACGTTCATCTTTTGGCGCTGTCGGAATTGTCGCGCGGGGTTTCCGTGGGGTCGCTCAATCTGGGAACGGGACGGGGATACAGCGTGCGGGAAGTGCTCGCGGCGGCGGAAGACGTGCTGGGCCGAAAGGTTCCGCACGAGTTTGGTCCTCGTCGAGCAGGCGACCCGGCGGAACTTGTTGCCGATCCGAAAGCGGCACAAGAACGGCTCGGATTTTCTCCTTCAAGATCGGCGATTCACACGCTGATAGAAGATGTGGCCCGGTCACGCAGGTGAGTGGTTTGAGGCGGTGATTGGGGTAGTCACGGCTCGCGCTGAATGAAGTCTGCGCTGACGTAGGCGGCGGTGCCTTGGAAGGAAATTCGATACCAGCCTGGACCGACGCCGGTGATCTGTACGCGGCTGCCTTTTTGAACGGTGCCAGCCAGGGGCCCATTTTTCGAGGGTCTGCGCCGGACATTCAGAACATCGCTTTGTGTTGCGACGATGCCGAATCCGTCTAGCTGCATGAAAGCGAGGCCGTCAATCATCACCGGTGCGACGGGCGGGACGGGCGGGGCGGGCACCGCCGGTTCAGGTGGCGTGGGCAAGGCGACGGGCGGCGAAGGCGGAGCCACCGGCGTCAATGTGGTTTCAGGTGCGACAGGAGTCACCTCGAGCACACTGGGCATCGGTGAGTTGCCTTCCACTGGAACAGGCGGAACCGGTTTTGCGGGTTGATTTGTCGGTTGCAAGACAACGGGCGTGGCTGCAACGGAACCTCCATCGGAAGGAGAGGACAATACCGGCAGGCTGGTTGGGGGTGTGGCAAGGACGGGCGTCGGAAGTGTCTCGGTGGGGATTTTTTTGCGGCGCAGAGGCTCGGGCCAATCGGTTGCCAAAAAGAGTCCGGCTCCGACGGTGAAAGCGGGTTGGGACAGGACCTCTCCGCCTGCAAATGCGGCCACGCCGAAGGGCACAGCCAAAGGCAAACGCAACCGGGCCTCGAGGCGTGGTTCGAGCGACACCTGCTCGACGAGGGCCTCGCGTTGGCCATTCCCCGAAACCGACAGCGCGTAGTTGCGATATCCAACCAGAACGGTCGCACGCAAAAGAAAATACCGAGACAACGGCAATTGGCCATGAACCGAGACGGACATGCGCATCATGGAAATCTGCCCGCCCGTGCGTTGCGCAAGCTGCGGACTTGTGGCCGTTCCGTCGGGTACACCACTCCAAGAACCGCCACCGTGAACGCCCAAACCAAAAAAGCGGCACGGAAACACAATCGCACCGCCTTCGACGGTCGGCATCCACGGATTCACGAAACCGAGATCGCCGCCGCGAGCGGTAAAATCCTGTTCCGGGGTTCCTCCCGTGCTGGTTCGCGCGGGCGAATCAAACACGGCCAGAGACAAGTTCGGACGAATGGCCCCGCCCAGCGCATAAACCTCGACGGTGAGATCGGGCTGACGGCACGGTTTTGGGACCCGACCAGAATCGGCCCACGCAGAAGAACAAAACGTCGCGCTGAGCGACAAAACCGACACAGACAACGTATGTGAAAGCCAAGACACGATCGCCCCCCAAAGCCAGACGTGAAAGTACGGCCCGATTTTCTCACAATTCTTTGCCGCAAGACCAGTGCTTGACCGCGCAACAAAAACAGTCCTAGTGTGGAAACGACCTGGCTGCCTGAGTCGCCACGGTTGGGATCGTTTTTTCCCTACATTTTGAACCTGGGATTCGCCTCTGGCCGTAGCGCGCACGCCCGCTTGTCGGGAAGCCCATCGCGGCAACTCCTGTGAAGCCCACCTACTTCGGTAGGGGTTCAAACATCCTGACCACGACCGGGCGGGGGTCTGGCCGACTCTTTCCGTGTTAGCCATATGGAGAGGGTCGGCCTTTTTTTCGCCCCCACGAACGGACTTGCCAAACCATCGTGGGCAGCAAACCTGACCCTGAAGGGTCAGGATCTGTGGCAAACGCGCGTGACAGTTTGGCATTTGGCGGTTTAGCATGGCGTTGTGCCGACTCGTCGTCTGTTCCAGCGTCTTGGTTTGCCATGGGTTCTTGCGTCCGTGATGTGCACGTCGTCTGCTTGCGACGCGGAACTGGCCCACGATCTGCCGGAACGACACGCCAACTTGGCCCTGCTCGCACTCAGAGACGCCGGAATTTTGGCCCAAAAGCAACCCAGCGACAGGCGCGCATCTCCTCAGACGTTTGTGCTGACGGTTCCGCGCAGCCAAGAGGCCGCTGCCCTGTCGGTGCTCAAAGAACAGGGTTTGCCCAAACAAAAAACACCTGCAAAAACGAGCAAGTTGTCAGTGTTGCCCGCGGACCGTCGCACCGACGATCTGCACGACAAAGAAGCGGCGCTGGAAGAGACGCTTGAAAGTCTGCCGCAAGTATCGTCTGCAAGAGTCCACGTTTCGCTGGCCGACACCGATCCGCTGTGGCCTACGGCTCAACTTCGTCCGACCGCATCGGTTCTGTTGCTTTGTCGCGAACCGGGGCAACTTCCGGCGAATGATTTGGCCGAACTGGTCGCCAAAGCGATCACAGGGCTTGACCCGAAAGACGTTTCCGTTCTGACGGTTGTTTTGCCAAAATCGGTGCCTGCGCAACATCCCCAACCACCCAAAACGGTGTGGGTTGCCTCACTCGGCGCGTTGGGTGGCTTGTTGACAGCGCTGCTTCTTCAAATCGGTGCGTGGCTTTGGCAAAAGCGAAAACCTCGCGGCACACAGGCCGAAAAAGAACCCAATCCTCTGTCCTCTTGATGATCGGAGTCCCACATGAACGAACCCGTCGTCCGAAAAATCCTCGTACCGACCGACTTGTCCGCTTTTTCCGAGCAAGTTCTCGACTATGCCCTCGAGCTGGCCAAGGGCCTTTCAGCCAATGTCCGCTTGTTTCATGCAGCGGTGCGCCCCGATTATGAAGTCCCCTACTTGGTGAGTCCGGGGATGCGCGGCGCGGCAGCGGCTCTTGTGGAAAAAGCAGCGGAAATGTCTGCGCACATTTGCAGCGAGTTGGAAGCCATCTGTCAACGAAAGTACATCTATGGAGTCAACCTGGAATACAGCATCGCCGAAGGTCGTCCCGCCGAAGCGATTTGCGAGCTGGCCCAGGAAATCCATGCAGACGTGATCGTGATGGGAAGTCACAGCCGTCCGGGAATGCGTCATTTGTTCCTCGGTTCCGTCGCTGAAAAAGTCCTCCGTTCGGCCCCCTGCCCTGTCCTGATCGTCCACCCCAAACAATAAGCGTTCTGCTTTCCAAAGCCTTGTCCGTGCAAGCTTACGGACCATACCGCAGAATCGTTCCCCCTACGCCAACGGCCCAAACGTTGCTGTCATCTGCTCCCCAAACGGAATAGAGATCTGCTGTCACGTTGGAGGAGACTTGCTTCCAAGCACTCCCATTCCACTGCAAAATCAGCCCTCCCTTCCCCACTGCCCAAATGTTGTTTGCACTGGACCCCCAAATCGCGAACAAACTCCCCTGCGGAGCATTGGAGTCTTGGCTCCAACCGGTGCCATTCCAACGCCACCGCGCGTTCGTTTCACCCACCACCCAGGCATCGGTTGAGGAAACCCCAACAACACCGTACATCGTGTGGCTGGCATTGAGCGATCCGTCGTGAATCCATTGAATCCCATTCCATTTCGCAACTCGACCGTTTGCGCCGACTGCCCAAACCAGGCTGGCATTGATTCCCCTAATGTGGTTGATGTTGAACGCAGGAGTCGGAAGGATGTCTTCATTCCATGTCGTGCCGTCAAATTTGGCCATCTTTCCCGAAGCCCCAACGGCCCAGATCGCCCCTGATTGAAGCCCCCAAATTCCACGAAAATCAACGTCCGTCGGGCTGCTTTCTGGTGTCCAACTGCCGTTCCACTTTAGAATCAGCGATGGGGAGCCCACTGCCCACAAGCTCGTTGCGCTCACGCCCCAAATTCCGTACAGCGTATGACCGGTGTTGCCCGTTCCCTTGGATGTCCATACCTGCGCGGAATTGTCCCAAGACAAAGCCGTTCCAAGCTCCCCCACTGCCCAAACTTCGGAGGGACTGAGTGCATAAACGCTATAGAGCGTTTTTGCGACCCCTGAAACTTGCTTCTTCCACGTTTTCGGGAGCGGCGCTAAGTCTGGAAGCGCGGTCATGTCCAGAGGCTTCGTACCAAAGTCGGCCCTGTCTGTACTCCCATCGTTGGCACTCAAATCCGATGGAGTGATCTTCAAATCCTGCTGACTCCCCCCAGAGTCTTCTGCATACACACTTGCATCCCCTTGAGAGGACGTACACCGACTCGGGTCCTGCGCACACTCCGGATTGTCGCCCAAGAACGGAGACCACAACGTGTGACAGCCGGCATGAGCACAAAAAAGGACCCCCAAAGACACACAAAACAAACTCTTCCCTTGAAACATATTTTCACCCCTGACCAACATTTCTCCGACCCCCCATCGTATCTCGGAGTTTCGTTCAAGGGAACAAGGGTGCCCACAAACCGCGATTCTGCAAGTACATTTTTAAAAAAGGGGTGTGCTCTCTGCTCTTCCCCCTAATCGTGCCTACGCTCCGCCAGCCAGAGGGGCACCAATGAGCCGCCGAAGTTGTATCCCGGCCAGAGACAGATCAAACCGAGCCTGCGCCAAACCCACAGATGCCATGTCGAGCTGATCCTGCGCGGACAACAAATCGAGCTGTGTTGCCGTCCCTGCTTCATATTGAAGCCGAACCAAATTCAGCGTCTCCTGCGCCATTTGTTGGGCACGCTGCGCGGTGACAAGCCCTTGCCGCTTGGTCAACACCGTGCGCCGCGCATTCACAACTTCATCCGCAATGCTGTCCCGAAGTTGAGCGAGCCTCAGCTCTGCATCCTTCCTTTGTGCCTCTGCTTGATGACGCCCCGCATCCCGTGCAAAACCATCGAACAGTTGCCAATCGAGCGCCGCGCCCACTGCAAAACTGTCGTGCCGTCCTGCAAACCCCGTCGCGTTCGTCAGCCGCAGACTCCCAAACAACGCCAAGTTGGGCGAATACCGAAGCCACCCTGAAGTCACTTGGGAGGCCGCCGCTTGCATCGCAAATTCGAGACTCGCGATCTCGGGGCGAGCCTTCTGCGCGTGATCCAAAAGTTCTGCTTCTTGCCCCATCTCTGCATCCGGTTCTTTGGGAGCAACGACTTGGAACGTCCCCGGTTCCAGTTGAAGCATCGTCCCGAGCATGCGATACGCCGACGCCCGTCCGTCCTGCGCTTCCAACAAACGTTGTTTCGCTTGAATCAGCGCCAATTCTGCGCGAGTCACCTCCACTTTGTTCACGACGCCCGCCGCAAGTCTCACTTTTGCGTTTTCGACGGTCTTTTGAGCCACCGCGATCGTATTGCCCCGCGCGGCCACGAGTTCCTCGCTCCCCGCCGCCGCAAAAAACGCCGTTGCGACCGATTGCAAAACCTGCGCTGTCGTCGCTGCAAGTTGCTTTTCCTGCGCGCGATACCCAAGTTTTGCCCCTTTCAGCGCGGGATACGCAGCCGGTACAAGCAACGGTACGTTCGCGCTGATCACGGCATCGAGCTGCAACCGAGGCTGGATCACAATGTTCGGGTTTGCGTCGGTCAACATTTTGTCCAGTTCATCCGTAGTCGGCGGCGGCTTTGACAGTTGCGCAGCGGGGTTCAAAAGCTGATCACACAAGCCCCCCACCGCATCGCGATTTCCCCCTTGCGCATTTTTGCAATAGTCCTTGAGCGCATTGCTCAACGCCCCCGATTGGAGTTGGCCTGTTTTCGCCAGCGCAAGCGACGCATCCGACACCGCCGCACCTTGGAGCAGACTGGAAAACACCTGTTGCCGCTGATCGAACGGAACTTTCACTTCCGGCTCGTTGATGGTCAGCCTTCCCTGAACAGACAGCGTGGGTAGCAGCGCGGACAAAGCCCGTTCGACATCTGCATGAGCTCCCTGCAACCGCGCTCGCGCCGCCTGCAAGTCTCGGTTTTGCGACTCCCCTAAATGAAGCGCGTCCTGCACCGTCAACGCTTTTTTGGTGGATGCGATTTTCTCACCGACGGTTGTTTCGGCAAATCCTGAACTTGCCAACACACCGTGGGTACACAAGGCGAACGCAAGAAGGCGCGCGCGCGTGAACATGATCTTTCATTCCTTTCTGCACTTTGTTTTCCCCTGTTTTGGGAGTCTGCTTGCCACAAAAAATGACAACGGAATCGGAAACAGAGAACCCCTTTAGGGGACGAGTTTCAAGTAGCTGGGCCGTGGTTTCTTGGCCGGTTTTTCAGGAGCGGGAGCAGGCGGGTCAGGCGGAGGCGCTGGTTGTGCTGCGACTTCCACGTCTTTGGGAATATCAGCCTCCCAAACCAGACCGCGTTTGTCTCCGTCATGAATCGCAAACACAGCAGACCAAGGTACGCTCGTTGCGTGGAGCACCCTCGAAAACGACAGCGTTGCATGTATCCCTTGATCGTCAATCGTCAGGTCCGCAATCGGCATCGGCATGTTGTAGCCATACTGGAGCACCAAGCGCGGTTGATTGCGTAGATGGTCAGGAAGTTTCACTCCATCCTTTCGGGGGTCGAGCACGACATACACCCACGCATCTTGCAAAAGCTCCATCATCACGGTTTTCTTTTCCGGCAGCATCACGAACCTTTCCGCGTTCAAAAACGCCCTCACGGTAGCACAAACCCCAAATTCGCCTGGTTACCTTGGCGCGCAACTTTACGTTACTTCAAAAAGACCGAGCAGCATCGCTTCCCATGGGAGTGTTGCGCAGCGTCGGCGAGAAATGTGTTCTCGAACCCCCGAAAGCGCCACCATGTCCCCCAGTCTGTGAATCGTTTGGGAGTCTGGTTCCACTTCTTTGGAAGAATGCAAAAACGCAAACAGTTCTTCTGCAAGCCTCTTGACCTGCGACAGTTCTTTTCCGCGCACGGCCTCGGTCAAAAGTGACGCAGAAGCCCGACACAACGCACATCCGCGCCCCTCAAAATGACACGCAAGCACGCGCTCCTTTTCTACAATCGCAGACACAGTGACTTCATCTCCGCACAGCGGATTTCGCAACGTATGTCGATGCGTGGTGCCATCGAGCGGACCACAGTGTCGCGGCGCTCGATGGTGCGACAAGATCAACTCCTGATAAAGCTGTGTGAGCGCAGGATTCATCGCAAGAAGCTCTGGATGCGCGTCAACGCCTGCGCCAGTTCGTCGATGTCCTCCTCTGTGTTGTAGAAGGACAGCGATGCCCGAACACTTCCCGGCAGTTTCAGTGCAGAAAACAGGGGTTCTGCGCAATGAAAACCGGCGCGTACCGCGATTCCTTCCAAATCCAGCGCGGTTCCTACGTCGTGTGGATGGATTCCCTCCAGTTGAAAGGATACCACCGGCACGCGCGGCTCATCCTGAGCGGGAAAGAGCAAACGCAATCCTGGCACACCAGACAGAGCCCGCTCCATATGAAGCAGAAGAGATGCTTCATATAGCGCGATGTTTTCCATTCCCAATTCCTTCAAGTAGTCGATTGCAGCCCCAAATGCGATCACCTCTGCGATGGCAGGCGTTCCGGCTTCAAACCGATGGGGGCCTTGTGCAAACACAACTTGCTGTGGAGTCACAGAGGACACCATCCCGCCCCCCAAAAGCCATGCAGGAAGACGTTTGAGGCATTCCTTTTTGCCCCACAGCACGCCCACACCAAACGGCCCCAACATTTTGTGCGCAGAGAAACAATAGAAATCACACCCCAAACGCTGCACATCCACAGGAAGGTGCGGAACCGCCTGCGCCCCGTCGACAACCACCAGCGTTTCACATTTTTGGGTCGTGGGAAGGAGTCTCTGCAAATCAATCACAAGACCATTCACATTCGAGGCGTGCGTCACACACAGCAGCCGAGTCCGGCTTTTGAGTGCGCGCTGTATGTTCTCAACCGGAAGAACTCCGCTGGCCCGAACCGGAATGATCGTTAGTTTGGCCTGCAACTTTTCGCACATGCGCTGCCACGGCAACAGGTTGCTGTGGTGCTCAAGCTGCGTCACCAACACTTCGTCCCCTGCATGCAGCGTTTCGGCCCCAAGGGTGTGCGCAAGTAGATTCAGTGACGCGGTTGTTCCACTCGTGAAAACGATTTCCTCGCTGGATGGGGCGTGCAGGAAAGACGCGACTTTTTCTCGAACAGCCTCGAACTGCTGAGTCGCACGTTGGCTCAGCAAATGCACCCCGCGATGAATGTTCCCGCACGTTTCATACGCCTCGAGCAGTGTGTCGAGCACCGCCCGCGGCTTCAGGCTCGTCGCTGCATTGTCAAAATACCGAAGCGGATGACCATGCACGGAGTGTTTTCGCGTCGGAAAATCCTGACAGGCATCTTTCAAACGGCGCAACGCGGCAGCAGACAGCGACATGTGCGCACTATCGCACAGACGCATCTTCTGCCGGGCAGTTTGACAAAGAAAAAGTGCTAGGTTCCGCACAGAGCATTCAAGAGAGTGCCCGGAAAGATCGCAGAGTCATCCATGACACACGAAACAAGTTCTTTGCTCCAAGCGGGATTGCGTTGGTTCGCCGAGGGGCGACAGGTCACCGTCGCGACGGTGATCAAAACCTGGGGCAGCTCGCCCCGCCCGGTGGGCAGTCTCTTGCTGGTCTCCGAACAAGGCGATTTCGTCGGTTCTGTGTCGGGCGGTTGTATCGAGGGCGCAGTGATTTCCGCTGCGCAAAAAACAATGCGTGACGGTATTTCTCAACTCCTTTCCTTCGGCGTAACCCAGGACATGGCGTGGGAAGTCGGCCTGTCGTGTGGTGGTCGCATCGAAATTTTCGTCGAGCGGGCCGATTCTTCGTTGATCGCGCGTTTGGCCGATTCGATGACCTTCCGCAAGCCGCAACTGGTTGTCACAGAACTAACCGAGGCCCCCTTTTCACTTGCAACCAAGCTGCAACTGACTGCCCCTGACGATCCGATCTGTCCCCCTTTTCTCAGACAATCTGTCGAGGCTGCGTTCGAGTCCGATGTGCCATCCGAAGTGCTCACGGATGACCATCGCCGGTTTTTTCTTCAACCGTTTTTGCCCCTCCCAAGACTCCTGCTTGTTGGAGCTGTCCACATCTCCCAGTCGCTGGCTCCGATGGCCACGTTGTGCGGAATGGAAGTGATGGTGATCGATCCTCGCACGCAGTTTGCGAGTGCAGATCGTTTTCCCGGCGTCACGCTTGTGACGGCATGGCCGGACGTGGCGCTTTCCAGCCCGCACAGCCTTCGGCGAACTGCGGTGGTGGCGCTCACACACGATCCAAAACTCGATGACCCGGCTATCGAGGCTGCGTTGCGAGGCGATGCCTTTTTCGTTGGTGCGCTCGGCAGCAGAAAGACGCATGCCGCGCGGTTGACCCGTCTGACCGAACGCGGTTTTTCACAGGAACAACTTTCCCGCATTCGAGGCCCCGTTGGCCTTCCGATAGGTGCGCGTTCTCCGTCGGAAATTGCCGTGTCGATCTTGGCGCAAGTGATCGAAGTTCTGCACGCCGACACAAAAGCGTCTCCTGCAAAAGCGACAGAAAAAGGGGAACCATGAAGTTTGGCAAACTGCCTTGCGCAAAAGACCTTTTGTGCGCACATACATTGCGTCTTCCCGACGGAACGGTGTTCAAAAAGGGGCATCGACTGAACGACGCAAACGTGGCGAAGCTGGCTTCTTTCGGAATCACGACGCTGTGGGCAGCGGAACTTTCCCAAAACGATGTCGAAGAAAATGCGGCGGCTTGGCAGGTCGCGCAGGCCGTGCAGGGTCCGAACACTCGTTTGGCCACAGCAGCGACGGGGCGTTGCAATGTGTACGCGACCCGTGCAGGGCTTTTCTGCGTCGATGCAGAGTCGGTGGATGCGCTCAATGCGTTCGACCCAAACATCACGTTGGCGACGCTCGCAGACGGATCACCGGTTGTGCCCGATGACCTCATCGCAACGGTAAAAGTGATCCCATTTTCCGTCGAGAAAAACTCCATCGACCACATTGCACGGCTGCGCAACAGAGACTCCCTCGAGGGGTTGGTTCGCGTCGCTCCGTTTGTGCCACGCCGCATTGGTTTGGTTCTCACGCGAACAGAGGGGTATCCAGATGTGCTGCTAGACCGCTCGGCCACACTTCAGCGCGTCCGTGTCGAACGGTTGCACAGCCAAATCGTCGAGGAACGGCGCTGTCCCCATGTCGAAACTGACATCGCAACCCACCTTTTGGAACTTCAGAAATCGCACTGCGATCCGATTCTGATTCTGGGTGCCTCGGCAATCGTGGATAGAAACGACGTGGTGCCGGCCGCGCTCGATTTGGTCGGGGGTTCGGTGATGAGGCTCGGTATGCCTGTCGATCCGGGCAATCTGCTGCTCGTCGGAAAACTGGGAGAACATTGGGTGCTCGGCGTCCCCGGCTGCGCGCGGTCGCTGCGCCGCTCAGGTTTTGATTTTGTCCTCGAAAGGGTCTGCGCAGCCTTGCCCATTCGAGATACCGACATCGTGCGCATGGGAGTCGGAGGACTTCTGCCCGAAGTTCAGTCGAGGCCGACACCGCGCGAAGAGCCGATCTCTGCACCCTCGGTTGCTGCTGTTGTCCTCGCTGCTGGGCTCTCTGCGCGAATGGCAGGACAAAACAAACTTCTCGCATTGCTCGATGGAAAACCGCTGGTTGCACACATTGTGGATGAACTCCTCAAAACCAATGTGCGACCCATCGTCGTCGTCACAGGACATCAGGCCGAACAGGTCGCCGCCGCGATGTCTGGAAGGTCTGTGGTTCTGGTTCACAATCCTGATTTTGCAAACGGCCTGTCCACCAGTTTGCAAAAAGGGGTGACAAAACTCGGTTCTTCCATCGAGGGTGCGCTGTTTTGTTTGGGAGACATGCCTTTCGTTCGAGCCGAGCATGTCGAGTCTTTGGTCGCGGCCTTTGAACCAAGTGACGGGCGCGAAGTCATCGTCCCGACTTTCGATGGAAAACGAGGAAATCCGGTCCTGTTTTCCGCACGTTTCTTTCCGGCCATCCGAGAGCTGCAAGGCGACAAAGGGGCCAAAGACCTCATCGTCGCCGCACAATCTGCCGTTTGTATGGTCCCGCTGCGAGACGATGGAGTGTTAAGAGACATCGACACCCAAGAAAGCCTCGCCGAAACCGTTTCCACCCCCAACAGGCCGAGAAAGGATTGAGAATTTTGTTGCTCACGTTAAAGTCGCTCGTTGTTGTGTTCCGGTTGCGTTGTCGAACCGGAGTTTTTCCACTCCGGTCCTGTCCTTGACACGGCTTGCATCTGACGGGCACGATCAGAAAGGACGGTTTGTTGCGTAATGGCGGTTTCCCACGCTTTTCTTACCTCGCACGCTGTCGCAGAGCTTGTCGGAGTCAGTCCCTCGACGGTCCTATCCTGGATCGACAAAGGGCTGCTTCCGGCCTTCCGAACACCCGGTGGGCATCGCCGCGTCGAGCCGGCGGTTTTGCTGGAGTTTCTGCGCAGTCACCACATGCCCGTACCCAAAAGTCTTCTGCCGCAGACGAAGCGGATGTTGCTCGTCGATGACGATGCAATGTTTCTGCGCTCCACTCGTCGGCTCCTCAAGCAGCATTTTCCTGAACTTCAAGTCGAACTCGCCGAAAGTCCGATCGAAGGGCTGCTCAAAATCGGAACCGAACGCCCCGATGCCGTACTTCTCGACGCTGTGATGCCCGGCATGGATGGCGTGGAAGTCTGCCGACAGATCAAACAGAACCCGGCCACGACTGAAATCTCGGTGATTGCACTCACCGGCTGCCTCGACACGTCCATCGAGGCTGCGTTCAAAAATGCGGGTGCTTCCGCTTGCCTTCGCAAACCCCTCGATATCAATCAACTCACCCAATTGTTAGGGCTGTAGAACATGACTGTTGTCGCCGTCGCGCAAGCCGAAAATTCCCAGAAGCCATCCAACAAGCTGCGTGCATTGCGACACAAGGCCAGCGAGTTTGGCGTCGGTCCCATCGCATGTACCGCCTGGCACCCTGTTTTTCAAGTCATGAGCGGCGTCGTCGAGAATCTCTCGATGTCTGGACTGCTTGTGCGCTTTCCGTCTACACGGTCTGCGGGCCAGATCGAAGTGGACGATTGGATTCTGTCCGTTCGCGTCTTTCTCTCGACGGGAGAAGTGATTTGCCACAGCGACACCGCCGTGCGACACGCCGCTGTCGAGGGCGATGATTGGCTCGTCGGTCTTCAACTCAAAAAGGGCGTCGTCGATCTGCCGACGCTTTTCGAGCGCCAAACGCGCTGCCATTTTGCATCCCGCTGCGATCAGGCCGAGCGCGTCGCCGACGCGAGCAAAATTCTTCCGCAATTCAAGGAATGGGTAGCCGACTTGCGCAACTACTTGGACCGAATGCGCACGTTTTTGGAACAAGAGGAGGCCGCGCTTGAAAGCGAGGACTTGTTTACGCGCGACCAAATTGTTTCTCAGTATTTGGCAGAAGTAGCGCCACGTATTGTTTCGCGTGTTCAAACAGCAAGTCACCAAATGGGGCCGATGCTTTCGGGCTTATCAGACGAGGAACACGCAACCCATAGAGCGTATGCACAACTTCATCTTGGAGCCTTTTTCTCGCAATCTCCCTTCATCCGCCGTGCACAAAAGAAACCGCTGGGTTATGCGGGTGACTATGAAATGATGAATATGCTCTATCGACCAGCCCATCAGGATGGATGTGGGTTATTCGGTCGCGTACTCAATATCTGTGCAACAACCGAAGTTGCAGCGAGAGCAAACATCAATCGAATAACATATCTACAAGAGAAAATCCGCTGTATCGTTCAGTTGTTCTCGAATAACAACTCTGGGAAAATACGCATTGCTTCAGTTGGAAGCGGGCCAGCAAAAGAACTGGAGGATCTGTTAGAAAAAGAGCCGCAGTTTGGCAAATACTTGGACATCATGTTAATCGATCAAGACTCGAGGGCAATATCATATTGCGAACGAAAATTTGCTCAAATTGCGCAAAATACAGGCGCGCAATTTCACTTTGTTCGGGAATCTATCAAGAAACTCCTTTGTGGAGGTCGCCTCGGGCTCACAATTGATTCTAGACACCTAATCTATAGTGCTGGATTGTTCGATTATCTATCTGACCGCAGTTTTGTTGCTCTTTTATCCACCTTATACGATGGCGTCATCGAGGGTGGTCAACTCCTCGTTGGAAACGTGAATGTCACGAATCCAACTCGGTATTTCATGGAGTATTTTGCAGAATGGTTCCTGATTCACCGCTCGCCAAACCAGCTTCGCGATTGCGCGAAACTTCTTCGACCCGCCCCCAGGCAGATTCGCGTTGAGTCGGAGCCTCTGGGCGTGAATCTTTTTCTTGCCTTAGAGAAATGACCACCGACTTCAAAACCCACCTTCAAGATCAAAACAACGCTGCCGTTCGTCTGACGTGCATTCTTTGCGCCATTTTGATGCCTGCGGGCATCACGCTTGATCTTTTCTCAAATCGGCAATTCGTCCTGGAATTTCTGATCCTTCGGCTTCTGGCTTCGGCGGTCTCGCTGGGAGTCCTGGCCCTGGCTCGGGTCGAGCGCCTGCGGAAATACAGCTACGTGATGATTACGTCGGTGATCTTGGCATGCACTGGCTCGATCGAAATCATGATCATTCGTTTGGGAGATCCCGCTGGAAGTCCGTATTATGCGGGTTTGAATTTGTGCATTCTTGGTTCGGGTCTTGTGTACGTATGGAGTGCCCAAAAAACGCTGCTGGTTTGCCTTCTCGTTCTGCTCATGTGGATGATTCCTGCGGCGCTGAGCACTCCTCCACTATATGGGGCAGCATTTAACAATTTCTATTTCTTGAGTCTGACCAGCATCATCGCCGTGGCTGCCAACAAAATGCGATATGATTTGGCGCAGAGAGAGTGGGTAGCTCAAACGCAACTTTCTCGCACGAGCGCAGAGCTACGCACTTCGATTGCAAGAATCCAGGAACTCGATCGACTAAAAAACCAATTCTTTGCAAACATTTCACATGAACTGCGAACGCCGTTGGCGCTGATTACCGTTCCGATCGAGGAAATGCTATCTGCGCGTGATATTTCAGAAAAACACAAGAACAAACTTCAAGTCGTTTTGAGAAATGGATTTCGCCTTCACCGTTTGATTGACGGCTTACTCGATTTGGCAAGATTGGAATCAGGGCAGCTTCGTTTGAGAATCGGATCAGTCGATCTGCCTGAACTTTTACGCGATACAGTAGGAGCCTTTCAGCCAGCGGCGGAAAGTTTGGGAATCCAAATTTCTCTTTCAGTGGCGGATACAATCACAGCACAACCGTTGCTCGGTGACAGAGACAAACTCGAAGTCGTCTTTACAAATTTGCTTGGAAATGCCCTCAAGTTTACGGAGCGTGGAGGAAAAATTTCCGTTGAGGCAAAAGCGGTTGAAGGTGCGGTCGAAATCGAGTTTTCAGATACAGGAATAGGCATTGCAGAAGATGAACTTCCACACATCTTTGAGCGATTTCGTCGTGTTGAATCCGAAAGCCGAACGCAAGGGGGCGCGGGCATTGGTTTGGCCTTGGTCAAAGAGTTGTGCGAACTGCACGGGGGACTCGTGACCGTGCGAAGTGAAAAGGGGAAAGGATCTACGTTCACGATTCGCTTGTGCCTGGGAAGCACACACTTTCAGACGAAAGATCTGGAAACTTCATCGAAACCCTCTATTCCTCCGGCGACAGATCCGGGAAAAGCGGGGGCCCCCTTTCATGCGCTGGTTCATTTGGATGGCGTTCCGGGCCCGAAACTGGAACCCGCTTACAAGGGAGATTCGAGCCAGGCCATACCGGTTTTGGCCTCGGGCGGCGGTCAGGGGCGAGCACATGTGCTGGTTGCAGAAGACAACGCCGATTTGCGAAGATTTTTGGAGGAACTGCTGTCCCCCTACTACTCTGTCAAAACGGCCAGCGACGGAAAAGAGGCGCTGGATAGCATCCAAATGAGCCCGCCGGACTTGGTGGTGGCAGACGTGATGATGCCCGAGATGTCTGGTATCGAGCTTTGCCAAAAGTTGAAACGGGATGTGCGACTGCAAACGCTGCCCGTGATTTTGCTGACGGCGCGCAGCGGCCTCGACGAAACGCTCGAGGGATTTGGGCACGGAGCGGATGACTATGTGGCAAAGCCCTTTCGTCCTCGAGAGCTGCTTATGCGGATTGCGGTTCACCTAAAAATCCGTCGTTTGTCGGCACAGGTCGCCAATGCAGCGCGGTTGGCTGCCGTCGGAACGCTGGCTGCTGGCGTCGCACATGAGGTGAAAAATCCGCTCTCGGCCATCGGAAACGGTCTTGGGGCATTGCGGCGACGAACGGATTTGTCACCTCAATTCACCGAGGAGATTTTGAAGGTTTGCCTCGAGTGCGTTGAACGGATTTCATCGATATTGAATGCACTGACGGAACACGCGCGGCCTGCCGATGGAGAAGAGTTGTCGTTGTTTGACGTGAGCGCAGGTCTCGAATCGACGCTGCGGCTGCTGAGTGAATCGATCCGAAACAAGCAGCTCGTCGTCACAAAAGAGTTCCATACCCATCGACCCATCGCCGCGAGGCCGAGGCAATTGAACCAGGTGTTTTTGAACTTGCTCGACAACGCCATCCGAGCGAGCCCGATCGGGGGTCACCTGTTCTTGACGCTGACCGAAACGGACCGAGATACCATTTCTTTGGTGGTCCGCGATGAGGGCACGGGCATTCCTCTCGACGAGCAAGATCGAATTTTTGATCCGTTTTTCACGACGCGGGAACCAGGTGAAGGCACGGGACTGGGCTTGTATCTGTCGCGCAAGATCCTTGAGAGCCACGAGGGCTCTCTTCGCGTGGCAAGCAGACCGGGACAGGGCGCTTCGTTCCTGTTGGAACTGCCGTGCACGACGCCTCCTGCGCTGGCGCTGGAAAGAAAGGGACTGGCTGAAAGCAGGAGGGCACCATGACGCACAATCCATCCGCATTGGCTCAGGATGAACGTGCCGTGGTGCTTTATGTGGATGACGACCGCGCCAACTTGCTGATGTTTCGCGCAGTTGCCGAACCGATCTTTCAGGTCCTGCTGGCTCAATCGGGCGACGAGGCGCTCTTTGCGATCGAGCAACACACCGACATTGCCGTACTCCTGACCGATTATCGAATGGCAGGAATGAACGGAATCGACCTGTGCGAAAACGTCCACGCGAGTCGTCCCGAAATTGTGCGGATGTTGGTAACAGCCTATTCGGATTTGCAGGCGGCCATTGCCGCAATCAACCGAGGCCAGGTCAGCCGGTATTTGCGCAAACCGTGGAACCCCGACGAGCTTCTCGCGACCCTGGCGGAGGGCGTCGAGCAGCACCGTTTGAAAAAAAGAATGCAGCAATTGCAACTGCGTATGGCCGAAAGCGAGCGACTGTCCACGCTGGGTATTCTGACGGCCTCGCTCGGACACGAACTCCGGACGCCACTGTCGGTGGTGTCCTCGAACGTGCAGTTTGCCAAAAGCGCGCTGCACACCGCACTGACAAAGCCCGGCGATTCCGTCGCCAAAGCCGACCTCACAGAACTTATAGAAGCACTGGCCGACGCATCGATGGGTGCGCAGCGGTTGATCGAAGTCACGGACAGCATTTTGCTGTCGGCGCGCAAGGACCCAGGCGATCAAAAACCGGTCGATCTGGCCGAGGTGATTCAGTCGGTGCTGCGCCTTTTGCGACACGAAACGATGCACAACGCTCGGCTGGAGGTGTCTCTGTCGGCCAAACCGATTTTGCTGGGTTCACCCGCCCGCGTCGGACAGGTGCTGCTCAACTTGCTGCTCAACGCTGTGCAGGCGTTGCCCAAACGGCCTGGCAACGTGATTCGCATCTCGCTTGCGCAAAAAGACAAACTAGCGGTTCTCGAAGTCGCCGATAACGGGCCCGGTATTGAACCTGACAAGCTCGCACGAATTTTCGACCCGTTTTTCTCGACAAAGAGTCAGGGAACGGGCTTGGGACTCGCGATTACGCAGCAAATCGTGAAAGACATGGGCGGACGCATCGAAGTCGAAAGCGAACCCCAAAAAGGGGCTCTTTTCCGCATCACCTGGCCCGTCGCTCGCGTCTGATGGAAAACTACAGCGCGGAAGGTCGCTCGGCGCAGGTGGCCACGCGGCGCTTCTGAAACACCCCACGGAACGACACAAAAGCACGCCACGGTGGCGCAAACACAGAAAAACCACCTCCGCCGCCAACATCGACCGCCCACGCACCAGCGGCCAACCGCAGGCCGGCGCGCAATTCTTGTGAGTACACCGCCGCAGACGGGTAGTAAAAACCCACGGCCTCGGTGATGAGCGCCAAACCGACGCGCGACACAGGAAAACGTGCGCTGGCCGCAGCGCCCCATTCGATCGAGTGCTGCAACGTGGTTTCATATAACTGCCTCGTCGGTGCGAGCCGAGCCGCCACATTCACTGCGGCTGAGACGGGGCCTTTCCGAAAATAGCCCACCACCGTCGGCATGACCGTCGGACCGTCCGTTGCAACGAAGTCCGTTTGACCACCTCCTGGAACCGTCAAGTCGAACGAAGCCAGCACACCCCAAAACGAATCGACTCGGGTGAGCCGCATCCGCAGACCTACCCGCACATCCCCCACCGCACTTGTGCGAAGCGGTCTGTCTGCAAATTCCGCCTCACCGCCCGTTCGTTGCAACCTGTCACCGTTTTGCCACATCGCCACCGGCAAACCCAGCCGCAGCGAGAGCCGCTCTTTCCACAGACCCAATTCTGCGCCGACATCAAGTGTGACCCGATGGTCAACCGGCACCGCGAGCGTTTCGCGTGTGAACTGGTGCTGAAACGTCAACGGCTTCTGCATCACAAGCGCGCCGGCGTGCAGCCACAACGAAAGCGGCGCAGCCACCTCCGCACCCTGAACCTGGTAAAACGCCGACGGTCCGCTTTGAAAGAACATCCGCTCGACCGCAATTCCGGTCGTCTGCGCATCCGCCACGGTCGGCAGCACGGCTACTACCGCGAGAAAACCCAACCGCTGGACGAAGCACACAAACCGTGACATCGAATCCGCGCACGCTGCGCTCAATGCGCTGAAACCAGCTCGACCAGGACGCCGCCAAGCGCTTTGGGATGCAAAAACGCGACCTTGTGACCACGCGCCCCAGGACGCGCCACCTTGTCCAGAAGCGGCACGCCCCGTTCGGACAGCTCGCTCAGCGCAGTGTCGATGTCCTCGACCGCAAATGCAATGTGGTGAAGACCTCCGCGTTTTTCGAGGAATTTCTCCAAACCCGCATTTTCGCCGCGCGGTTTGGGCGCAATAAGTTCCACGCAGGCCGCAGCCTCTTGCTCGGTCAAAAGAAAGGCAGCTTCAGTCCGCTGCGTCGGGACGTATTCGCGCGGGCCGCCAAGTAGCGGCAGCACCGCCTGCCAAGAGGCGAGCGCCGAGTCCAGTTCAGGCACACACAACGCCACATGATCGATCCGAAGAATCCGCATCCGCGAAACCTATCGCAAAGGCGAAACGGAAACATCCCGCATTGTGCAGAGAAAAACGAAAACCTGCGGGAATTGAGATGGGAAGACGGGGAAATGGAGGCGGAACTACGTCAGCGTGTTGGCCTAGAAGCTCATCTGCCAGCCAAAGCGCATGAACAGCGGAAGTTGATAGGAAGTCGGCTGACCGTAGTTCGAGTTGAACGTCGGCAGCGTTCCATTGTTCGCTTTCAGGTGCCTGAGATCCGCAAGCTGCCCGTTGATGATCGGCGAGACCGTCGTGGCCATGAACTCATCGTCCACGTTCACCACTTCGCGCTGATTGAACAGGTTCACGACGTCCACAAACATGCGCATCGACACCGCTTGCGTCAGTTGGTGCTCATAGCTCACCTGCAAGTCAAACTGCGTCACCGTTGGAGTCCGTCCGCCCGACCCACGCGGCAGCAAATAGACTTCGCGCCGACCATAGTACACGTGTCGTCCCAACACTTCGATCGGGCGACCGCTCGTCGCAGTAAACGTCAGACCCACACTGAGTTTGCCTTTGTCGCCAAAGAGCGGCTGCTGATAAAAACCCGTCAACTTGAAGTTGTGCGGCCTGTCCGTCGGAAGCGGACCATTGCGGTTCGCCAACAAATCGATCAAGTCGAACTGTGACGAGATGTTCGGATCAAGCTGGCCATTGGAAGACGAGAACGTACCCGGATAGTTGCCGATGGCTCGCGAGTAGGTATAGCTCGAAATCACCGAGAACCGGTTCGACAACCGCTTGTTCATCGTCAACACCAGCGCATCGTAATTGCGACGCGCTTTTGGAAACACCGAACCCACCAGTTTGTAGGCCCCGAGCAGCGCCACCGCGTCTTGGTACGCAAGCTGATCTTCAACTTTTGCATTCGTGGCCGTGCCGGCTGGCTTGAGTCGATCCACATCCGCTTGAAGCTGAGCAATGACGGTCGGATCAGCCGGAACACCTGGGTTCGCCAAAAGATATGTCGTACCACCATCGGGAGACATGTCCTCAACGATGTTGCCCAAGTCGCGGTGGATGTAGCTCACACCCAGCACGATATCGAGACCGACATCGTAGTTCAGCCCGACTGTAAACTCGTTGATGTACTGCCCCTTGATCCCTGGAGCGATCAGCGGTGCACGACCACCGTTCACCATTCCAGGGCTGTCAGGCGTGATGAAATTGCAAGCAGCAGAAGGCACCGGAACCGCTCGTCCACCCGGCTGCAGCGTCACGCGGTCACACTGGGTGCCCGGCACGAATTCCGAGGAATACATGCCTTCCGCCGTTAGCTGCCGGTCGTTGATGTCGAGCGGAATCGATTGATAGAACCGCCCGTAATTGAAGAACACCTTGGACCGCCCAGGCCGGGAAGTCAGTTGCGTAAAATCGTACACCGCACCGATGCGAGGAGCCCAATTGTCCTTGATGTCAATGTACCGGCGGCCGTCGGAGCCATAGAGTTCCTGACCTTCCCAGCGCACACCCGCATTGACGGTCAAACCGGGTGCCCAATCGACAATCCAGGAATCCCGCAGGTACGCCGAAAAGTTCTGCGTGTAGGACCGACCAATGAAGTTGTTGAGGTGCTCAATCTCTTTGGTTTCCAGATTCTGCTTCGCGTATTCACGAGCAATCTGGATCGAACCGTCAGGCTGTTGGCTGTACGCTCGGTGCCCGCTTGAGGGGTTGTTCGGGTCCAAATCCGTTCCGGTGTACGTTCGGTCGTTGTAGCTATCCAGGTACTCGAACTCGAAGCCCACCTTGAAAGCGTGCGTTCCACGGAACGGGTTCCACGCCGAGGTCAGTTTCAAAAAGTACGTCGCCGACGCAATCAATTGATGCCGCTGAAGCAAGCTGTTGCTGTACTGCCCATAGCCGCGCGTATACCCGGTCAGCGGACACGGATTGAAAAGCACCGTCGCACCAGCCGCGGTCTGCATGTTCTGCCGACGACACGCGCTCACATCTTCAAAGTCCGCGAGTGTAAACGGATCGGTCTGGGCTGCCGCCCATGACACACTCGGGATATTGAGTTGCTCGGGACTCGTCTTGCTGCCTTGGTAGTGGTAGCCGTACAGAACGTCAAGCTGAAGCTTCCTCGCGAACAGCTTGCCCGTGTAGTGGAAAATCCCGTCGTGAACTTGATCTTCGCCAGCCACACGCATCGTGGACAAATCCACCGCTCGCGTTCCCCCGTAGGTGTTGCTGGTCCTGGGTGCGCCAATGTACGTAAGCTGGATGTTGTGATCCGCGCTCAAGTTGAATTGGAGCTTGGCAACACCGTTGAATAGGCGACTGATCCCATTCAAATCCTGCCCGCCAGAAATCTCGTCTGTGCGCAGCGCCAGTGTTTTCGGACCGTCGCACAGCATCGAGTCTGCCAGGTAGCTCGGACATTCAAAATTGGGGTCGATCGCGGCTCGACCTGTCCCTGGATCGAAGGTCAGGGACCGCGCCCGCCGTTGCGCCAGCGATTCGGTAAACGTCGGGGCAAAACCGATGAAGAACCAAATTCGGTCCTTGACGATCGGCCCGCCGAGCGCAAAACCAAAGTCGTACAGCAAGTTGGTCCGTGTCCGGGTGATCAGTGCCTCACCCAACCGAGCCACGCCACGCGGCTCCAACTGGAACGGCTGGAAGGACCCAAACACAGAGCCCTTGAATTCATTTCCACCGGACTTGACGCTGATGTTGACGACGCCACCGGTCGCTCGGCCAAACTCCGCTTGATAACCACCCGTGATGACGTTGACTTCTTGGATGAAGTAGTTGGAAAGCTCTGTACCAACCAGACCCAAGTTCGGGTCCGAGGTGTTGAGCCCATCGACGATGTAGTTGTTCTCGTTGCCGGTTGAACCGGAGATCTGAACACCAACATCACCACCGGCCCCGCCGCCCTTCCCCGCCACGTCGGAGGTGCCCGGAGCCAGCGTCATGACCGACTCGAAGGTACGGCCACGAACCGGTGTGGACTTGAGCACTTCCTGGTTGATTTCGACGCCCGTTGAGGTGCTCGCCGTATCGACCACAGGTGCCGACTCGCGAATGACTCTCACTTCGCGCTTGGTTTCGCTCAAGCTGATGTTGGCATTGACCGTGACGGTCTTGCCCAAGCTCAGACGAATGCCAGGCCTCTCGACGCGCGGCTTGTCATCTGCGCCGAAAAAGAAACTGACCTTGTAGTCATCGCCCGGGGGAAGCTGCGTGACGATGTACCGACCGTTGTTGTCGGTGATTTCAGCCTGCTCACCTTGCAGCGCCGGGCTCTGCACCACGACGGTGACGCCTGCAAGCGGCTTGCCGTTTTCGTCTTTCACAGTGCCCTGAATCTGGGCCAGTGTCTGTTGCGCCAAGGCCGCCTGCGGAACCAACAGGGCCCCCGGCAACACCAGCGTCCAGGGAAGCAGTTTGGCGCTCAACAAGCGAGCAGCCTTCCCTGGTTTTTTCAAGTTCTTTCGTCGCATCGTTCAAACTCCTGACGAGTCGTGCTAGCAGTTGTTGGGGTCCCCGATATCAGCCGACAGCGCGCCAGCGTAATCTGCTGCCGTCGCTCCCTTGGCCAATTTGGCGCGAATCACGATGTCTTTGCCCATCGTGTGAATGCCCATCCCAAACGGATGACCTTTGATCTGGCTGAGGTCGTAGATCGCAGCCCCTTTGAGCGTGACCGTGACCACCACCTCGTCGTTGTCGATGTCGGCAGGAGCCGCCCAATCCGCACCAGCCGCCGGTGCAACATAGATTGAACGCAGATTCCCGCAGTCCCCTCCCCAGTTCGGGCTCACGACAACAGGAACTGCCTGAGCCGCGCCGCCGTTCACCGACACGGTCGCCGTGGCCGACGTGCCGTTCAGACGACTTGGGTCCACAGCCGCATTGAGCGCAACTTCAAATGCCCCGCCGATCGCCACCAAGTCGTCGGCCATCACAAACGGACTCGAGACAGAGCCATCACCCGCAGAGCCATCGCGGACTTCGGTCGCGTGCTCCCCGTCTCCATTCCCAATCGCGTTGCTTTGGAACGACTCCGTACGGAACGACAAAAGCGACATCGCCCGATCATCAAGAGAAACCCGGTTTCCATCGCGCCCCGCGAGTCCAGCCGAGAGTTTGACCACATAGCTCCCATCGGGCTCCAGTGCAGCGAACGGATCGACGTTCGCCTTCGTCAAGCCGATCTTGTCGCACTTGAACTTGTTCGTCGCACTGGTGCAACTCGTCAGAACTTCCATTTGGAGCCCTGGACCATACGGAAATGCCGATGGATCGGGGCTCAAATCCGAGCCGGTCAACTGCAAGGAGTTGTACGTAAGCGGGATTCCATCGCCGAGTGCGGAATCCGTCGAGCAATTCGTACAAGCCAAGCTGATGACTTTTTGATCCACCAGCTTCAAATCCGTCGGGACACCTGATTCGGGAACCAATTCCAGTTCAGTGGTACTCATGCCGCGCTTCGTCGCATCCAAGTCCAGAAGTGGGGCCTTGTCAAAGACGACGCGAATGCGACGAGCAGAATCAGGGTTGGGCGGACTCTTCTTCACACCATACATGTCCATAAACGGGTCCGTCGTGCACTGCTTCAGATCCTTGAACTGTGGCAGCGTGCAATCTGACGGAACGCTCGTGTCTGTGAAGACCAAGTGGCCCGTGTTGACACCGAAATCAATCAGCGTCAGACGCAACACCTTCAGAGGACCAACCGGTTCACCATCCTGGCCCGTCCGGTTGTCGTTACACGCCCCCAGAAGCGCAAGGCTTGCGGCGGCACCCAAGAACAGCGACTTCTTTTGCTTCACCATGGACTCGAAGCTCCTTCAAGCAGCCTGACCGGGACATGAAGCACCCGGCACCAAAACCCAAAACACGGTCGGACAAACCGCCAGACCCAAGCACAAAAAACCAGGCCGAGAAAACAGGCCTGCCGCACAGGCGGAAGGTCGATCGCAGCCAGGGACTGTTTTGCACTGAGAGTATTCTGACGGAAGCGACATTTCACACAACAGTGTACTCATCACGCAGTACACAAGGACTGTGTACGAAAGTCAATCTGAAAGCCGCTGGTTGGGTTTTTCGTTGCTCAACGTCGTGCAAAGTAACCCTCCGACAAGAGCTGTTCGGCAGTCACAAGAGCCCCAAGCGCCGCACCCAGTTTGGTGTTGTGCGACAGCAGCACGTACTTCACACCATGAGGACCAAGTGCCCTTTCCGCTCGCACCCGACCGACCACTGTTGTCATGCCTCCTCCGGCCTCCCGGTCCAAACGTGGCTGTGGTCTAAAGGGATCGTCTGTTACCTCGATCAAGTGTTTCGGCCACGATGGAAGCCAGCCACCACGGGGGTCCTGACCGAACGAACGCCAGGCATTCTTCACTTCATTGATCGGCGCTTCTCGCTCTGTTTCGCAAAACACCGCGACCGTGTGACCATCGAGCACCGCCACACGGGTACACGTACAACTCACTGGTGTCGGCAACGGCACTATTTGATGCGAGCCAGCCTTTCCAACGAGTTGGCCCAGGATTTTCCGTGTTTCCTTTTCGACTTTTTCCTCTTCACCGGGAATGAATGGAATCACGTTGTCGAGCACATCGAGCGCGGCCACACCCGGCGACCGCCCGGCCCCAGATACCGCCTGAAGCGAGGTCATCACCACGCGCCGCAACCCAAACTCAAGCGCGAGCGGTGCCAGTGTCATCGCGAGCCCCACCGTCGTGCAGTTCGGTCCCGGTGCCAAAAAACCGCGAAAACCGCGCCGTTTTTGTTGCGTAAAAAGAAGTTCGGCGTGTTTTGGATTCACACCCGGCAGCAAGATCGGTACATCAGGCTCGTATCGAAAAGCACTTGCGGTCGAAAATACGGGCACATCAGCAGCCCACCGAGGCTCAAGCCGCTTCGCCGCATCACTTTCGAGCGCCGAAAAAACAACATCGATTTCGTCCGTCCCGGCCTCTTCTGCGCCAAACACCGGCATGTCGAGCACATCTTGCGGCGGTGCTTCTCCCGCGTACCAGCGAAGACTCCCGCGCTCGTCTTTTAGTGCTTCACCATACTTTCGCCCCGCCGATCGTTCCGAGGCGCACAGTTTCGACAGCGCAAACTGCGAATGTCCCACAAGCGCCGCCACAAACTGTTGTCCCGCAACGCCCGTCGCTCCAACCACCATGGACCGAAGTTTCTGTGTCATCGTGACGTGAACATAAACGAAAACACGAAACAACCAAACCGAGGCATGCCATGTGTGACACCCTCGTCGTCGTCCGGCCTGACTGTGTGCTGTTTGCGAAAAATTCCGATCGTCCGCCATCCGAAGCGCAGATCTTGGATTGGCACGCGGCTTCTGAACATCCACCTGGCAGCATGGTTTCCGTGACCCATCTGCGCATTCCGCAAGTCCGCCGCACCCACGCCGTTCTGCTGTCCCGTCCGTCGTGGATGTGGGGTGCAGAGATGGCGACCAACGAGCACGGCGTGACGATCGGAAACGAGGCCGTCTTTTCCCGATATGCCGTTCCCAAAGAAGGCCTCACTGGCATGGATTTGCTCCGTTTGGCCGTCGAGCGAGCAGACACAGCGGAACGCGCCGTCTCGGTCATCCTGGATTTGATTGGAGAGTTCGGCCAGGGCGGCTCGTGCGACCTCCATCGTCCGTCCCTTCGATATTTCAGCAGTTTCCTGGTTGCCGATCGCCATCGCGCCTTCGTGCTGGAAACCGCCGGCCCCCATCACGCGATCGAGGAAGTTCGAGGTGCTCGAAGCATCTCAAACGGTCTTACGATTCCAGACTTTGCCTTTCGCCATCGTGATCTCGTAAAAACCTGGGCGTCCCGTTGCCGCGTTCGGCGCGCTCGAACCGAACGTCGCGCAGAAATCGCATTCGATCTGGAGGATTTGGCCCGCGCGCTGCGTGACCATGGCCCGGTCTCCGAACAGACCGGAAGCATCGACTACCATCCCTTGCTCGGAGGCATGACTGGTCCCTGCATGCACGCTGGAGGTTTTGCGGTCGATTCCCAAACCACTGCGTCTTGGATCGCGCGGCTCGCCCCCACCTCCGACCTCCACTTTGTCACTGCGACCTCTGCGCCCTGTACCGGTTTGTTCAAGCCAGTGTCCGTGCATCTTCCGCTTCCGAACACTCTTTTGGGCACCCCCAAACACGGCAGAGCCGACAGCACGTCCCTGTTCTGGCGACACGAGCGATTTCAGCGCACCGTGATGCGGAATCCAGCGCGTTTTTTCCCTCTCTTTGAGGCGCAGCGGAATGAAAAAGAACGAGCGTGGTTCGCCTCTCCTCCTGCCTCCCCAGAAGCGTTCCAAGAGGCCCACGGTCTGCTCGACCAGTGGACCCATTTGGTAGAGCAAGACCTGCACTCCCAACCCGATGTTGTCGCCGCAGCCGCATACCCCCTGTGGACCCGACTCTTTTGGAAACTCCAAAACCGAAAAGACCATCTTTTGTGTGTTGGCGAGTAGGCCCTCCCCCACTAACAGAGCGAAATCTTGGGTCCATGTCGGCAGTCTGTATGTGGCACCTATCGGGCGATGGCAAACAGCTGTGCGCCTCGGGTTTTCGAGTTGAAACAGAATGCGGTGCGCAGCAGCAGACAGACTGTGTTTTCCCACAAACCGTACTCCTTTTCTGCGAACTGGGTCATGCTGGCATTGGGATTCAGGTTGGCGTACCACTTGGACAAATCGTGGAAGGGAAAGCCGGTATTGTAGATCCGTTGGGGTCGAAAGCCGGCCTCAAGCAAAAGGGATTCCATTTGCGAAGCAGAAAAGTGTTGTTGATGTCCAACCCGACGTTCTGTTTCACGCAAGGGACCGCTTTGGGTAGACAAAAGGAAACGGCCACCGGGTCGGGTCAGCGCGCGAGCATTGCGGAGAAGAAGGAGAGGATCTCCGACGTGCTCGATCAATTCGGACGCGATTACAACATCGAAGGAACCCATCGTTTTGGCCCATTCAAGGGAGGGTGAATCGAGATTTTGCGCAAAAAACGTGGCCGAGGGCATGGCCTTCCGATTGGCCTCAATTTGCGTTTCTGCCAGGTCAATTCCGCACAGTTTGGCAGCAGGATATTGCGCAGCGATTTCTTGCAAAAGTTGGCCTCCGCCACAGCCCAAGTCACAGAGTGTGACAAATGATTCTTGCTGTAGGAGACGTATGAATTCTGCGACGCGGAATCGGGGGGCAGCCATTTTGCGAAAGTAGTCGTCTTTTCCCGGACGGACTTGGTCGTAATAGGCGCGGTTTTGTTCTGTGGCGGATCGCGATGTGGAAGAGAAAGAAGGGTTCATGATGGCTCGGTTTGTGAGAGGAAGGGAGTCACTCGAATCAGAAGGAATAGTACGCGGAAAGGAGGGCGGTCAACTTGTTGTAGTTTCGGTTGTCGATTCCGTTTTGAATGTTGGAGGAATTGCGGAAAAAGGCCACAGTTGCATCGATGGAAAAACCGTGCGGAAGCGTAACGGCGAGTCCGAAATCGACAGAGAACAACATGTCGCGACGGCGGACACCTGGGAGTCCAATGGATGCACTGTCTCTGGGAACCGTCACCGTCGCGCCAGAAGGACAGTTGGGAAGCGTCGTTGCAGTCGGGCATACGAAGGTGAAAGGAATGGATGTGTATGTGGCGGTCGTGTCGGCTAGATAGTTGCGAAACTCGACCCCGAAACCGAGGCCAAGATCAAATCCTTTTGGAAGGAACAGCCGCCAACGTGTCCCGAGTTCATGGCCCAAATACGACAAGGGAGTCCGATAATCGTACGTACCCACACTCACAGTTTCCAGACGAGGAGTCAGGATCTGCAAATCGACAGATTGTTCGAGAACACCGCTCAAATCCGCGCGGAAACGGTAGGACAATTGGCCGCGCCCCCAAACAGTTCCGCCAGGATTCAACCGCACTTCTTGCAGCAGTTTTGCGTCGGTGCGGTGCCCGTCTAGATACGAATAGTCTCGATCGATGGAGCGGCGCAGTTGATAGGCGGCATACAAGCGCGTGCGCCATCTGCGGCTCTCCAAAAACAAGGCATCGAACGCGGCAGTGAGACCTCCCTGAAACGGAGAGAAACTCTGCAAGCCGCTAAAATTCACAAAACCCTCGATGCGGGGTCGCAAAAGCAGCCACGATTTGGGTTGGGATTGGAGGCGCAGGGGAACGACATGTTCTTGCAGAGAATACGCCTCATGATCGACCGCAGGTGAGGTCATCGCGATCTGCGTGAAGCGATATCCGGTCCACAGTTCGGTGTTGTCGTTGCCGTAAAGTCGGCCTCCCAAATCGAGGCCAACAGTGACGGGCAAATCCCACTCTGCAATCGAGGGAACAGGGGTCGCGAAATTGGTTGTGATGGCGTTTTGGTAGTTGGAAAGGAGGCCTTCGATCAGATTCTTGTTGCGCTGGCGTAGCTGTTCCAAAAACGCTTGGCGCGTGGTGGTTGTGGAAGTTTTGGTGCCAGTGGGAACGCCTCCTATGGTCTCTGCTTGACGCCCCTGGATCACGTTGGAGTCGTACCCAAACGTGGCACTGAGATCGAAACTGAATCGTTCGTGAAGGATGGCGCTTTTCGTTTTTCGCAACAGATTCTGTGCGTCCTTTTGATCATCCTCGGAAGACAAACCCAGTCGCAGAGCCTCCTCGACCGCACGTTTGGCATCCTGATTTTTTTCTTCTGCAAACAGAAGATTCGCAAGTTCGAGCTGGTAGTCGGCTTCTTTTGGAGCTTGCTCGACGGATTTGCGAATCGCAGACAGAGCCAATTCGCTGTTTTTTGCCCGTTGCGCTGCCAAACAGAGCAAGTAGTTCACAAGCGCGCGGTCGTCTTGCGTCAACTCGTCTTTGTCGGCGCGAGCGAGCGCGGCCTGCAATTTCACGATGGCCTGTTCCCCATCTTTTTCCTTGAGGAGCTTTTTCCCCTGCAACACCAAGTCCCACGCGGTCGGTTCGGGAGACGGCTGTTCGGGAGGGGGTTGTTCAGGGGTTTCCGGGGAATTGGGTGGGGCTGTGGAGGGAGCTGTGGTTGCGCCCGGTTTGTCGGATGCGGTGTCCTTGGCTTGTTGCGCCGCACACACCATGGGAAAAAGGCTGACAAACAAAATGGAAAGACCCGTCCGACGCAGACGCCCATCGTAGAAACTTCTGTGGATGGCCATGCAGACTAGCCTATCAGGACGCGGGCGCTGTTTGCGGACCCAAGCAGATCGGAAATTCAAAAACCTCCGGTTTGGGTTGAGCAAGGGGCCTGATAGACTCACGCCGATGACGAAGTTTGGGAGCCCCGTCCTCCAACCAACCACGGAACATCGAAAAGACCCCCAAGGCCTGGACATTTTTTGCCTGCGTGCGGGACACGCGGTGTGCGAAATTGCACCGGGCCGGGGCGGGCTGATCACCCGTTTTGCCGTCGGAGATGACGAGGTGTTGTTCCTGGATCGCAACACGTTTTCGGACCGCAAACAACCGGTGCGTGGCGGCATTCCTGTGCTATTTCCTGCAGCGGGTCGTTTGACGGGGGATCGTTACTTTGTCGAGGGTCAGGGATATCCGATGCGTCAACACGGTCTGGCGCGACACGCAGCGTGGGACGTGGTGAACATTGAGCAGGCTCGGTTCACACAGGCGTTTCGGAGCACGCCGATGACTCGAGTGAACTTCCCGTTCGATTTTGAATTGACGATGATGGTGGATTTGGGAAGAGCGGGTTTTCGGACGCTGGCACTCACTCTTTCGGTGGAAAACAAAGGCCGCGAACCGATGCCGGTGCATGTAGGTCTTCATCCGTATTTTCTCGTTGCAGAGGCGGATCGTGATCGCGTGCGGGTCGAAGTGGACGCGGGTTTGGCATACGACAACTTGTCGGGTTTTTCGGGACCATGGGATGGGCAGGTGGATTTGACGGCACCGGGCGTAGATTTGCATCTGACGGACTTGCAAACACAAACAGTGCTTCTGCATGTGCCGGGAAAAACACCTCGGCGACTGGAAATGTCGGAACTTTTTACGACGGTGGTTCTGTGGCAAACGGCGATGCAGGATTTCCTGTGCGTCGAGCCTTGGAGCGCTCCCGCCGATGCACTGAACACGCGGATGTACTTGCGCACCTTGGAGCCCGGTGACCGATTGACCGGCGAGGTTGTGCTAAGCGTTTGAGTCATGCAGCGCGCCATTTTTGTCCTGTGGCTTGTCTTGTGGATCGCGCTTCTTGGGGGTTGTCTGTTCGCACGCGAAGCTTGGGCCGATGTGCCAACAAAAACGCCTCCAGAAGGCACCCCGAAGGTGCTTGCAGACAAACTCGCAAAAGAGGACAGGATGGCGCTGGCGTATGCGCTTTTTCCGATGGAAGAATATCGGAACGGAGTCCCCCTTTCACCTACCTTTGATGTGCGGGCAGAGGTGGAGCACTGCCATACTCTGTTTCAAAGCAGCGCGTTTCTGGAAACAGCGGATTGTTATGCACTGGTGTTTGTCGCGCGACCTGACCTTTTGCAAACGCTTTTTAACATCGCGCAAGCCCTGCGCAGAGCAGGGAAACCAGAGACTGCGCTCGCGTTCTATCGGCGTTTTTTGTCGGCGCATCCGACCACGCCGCTCCGCGCCGAAGTGGAAGGCTATGTGCGTGAACTTTCGGCTCTTCTGTCCGCCAACACGCTGCTCAAACCCTTGCCTCCGCCGCCACACAAACGAGCCTGGTTTTGGGTAACGATCTCGTCGGCAGTGGTCGTTACGACTGCGGTAGTCCTTGGAGTCACATTCGGCTTGCGACAGACAACCCCACCTCCCCCACCTCAAGAAGAGATCCTCGGCCCGATCGACGTCATCTTGCGCAGATAAACCTTGTGAGTGGGTGTGAATGCCGCCGGTGCTCGTACCAGTGTTTTTTGAAACGCTTTTGTGGAAACTAGGCGCATGAAAAAAACTCGCTTTGGAGTCTGGGCAGTCGGTTGGCTGCTCCTCGTCAGTGCCAGTGTCGGCTGCCCAAAAAGCGGGCAAGTTCCCGCGACACCACCACCGCAAACCGTCGTCGAAGATGAAGCGCCGTCACTCGGGCCAGGAGAAAGTGGAGCGTTTGACTACTACGTGCTCAGTCTGTCGTGGTCTCCCCAGTTTTGTTCAACGCGAAAGACCAAACCCGATGATGAACAATGCGGCGGCGGCAAACACTTCGGTTTCGTCGTTCACGGTCTGTGGCCGCAGTACGAAAAGGGGTTTCCCGAATCGTGTCCGACGACTCAGCAGCTTGCTTCTACGACCGTCGAAAAAATGGTCGGAATCTTGCCGACACGCAAACTCATCCAGCACGAGTGGGAAAAACATGGAACATGCAGCGGTCTTTTGGCAGCGCACTATTTCGCGCAAATCGAAACTGCGTATTCCGCGCTGGTGATTCCGCCCGAGCTACAAAAACCAACCACCGAAGTGCAAACGACGCTCACGGAGATCAAACAGCGCTTTGGTGCCGAAAATCCACGCCTTGTACCGGGCAGCGTGACGGTGCAGTGTTCGGGAGCATTTGTCCGGGAGGTCCGCATTTGCTTGCGAAAGGACCTGTCTCCCATGCCGTGCTCGGGGTTTGTCCGGGACACATGCAAAGCGCCTGTCTTGCAATTCCGCCCGGTGCCGTGAAGTCATCGGGCATCGCAAAACGGTTTTCGTTATGCAGCCAGCGCAGTGTGGAAAGTCAGACGGTAGACGCTGTTTTCCGTTTCGACGTAGATCGCATCGCTGTCCGGGTCAGACAACACGCGGCGAACGGGAGTTGTCACCATCCGATGGCCATTTGGATCGCGAAAAATCACCATACCGCGCCCGACGGTGGGATAACTCACGAGCAGACCTTGGTAAATGCGGCCTGGCCGTCCGGCTGTGTGTTCGTTTTGCTCGTGGCTGTGTCCACGGATTTTGCGCGCCGTGACGTTGAGCATCGCTACCCCTCAAATTCCGATTCTACGTTTTTGGGAGCAGACCCCAAAAGAGCACTTGCAAAGGTTCGCCTTCTCTCACCTTTTTCATTCCTATAGAGGCCAGCATGTCCGTGAACACCAAAGCAAGACCAGATTTGCCACAAATTGTCCCGGACAGTCCCTGGATTCGCCGAATTCCGTTGCGCAGTCCGACGCTGCCGCCCGCCTTTCATACCAATGCCTATGTCATCGGGGAACAAGACCTTTTGATCGTCGATCCGGGAGCGCAATCGCCTGACGCACTGGCCCCTCTTTTCGAGGCTCTCCACACGCTGCGCGCAGAGGGCCGGACGCCTAGCGCAGTGCTGCTGACCCATCAGCATCGCGATCACGTATCGGGAGCAGAAGCTGTTTCGCGCGCATTTGATTTGCCGCTGTGGGCACATGCACAAACTGCGGAACGCCTGGCAGAGACGGTTTCCGAAGCGGCCACAAATGCGCCCCCTTTTTCGCAACTGAAACCAATTCAACGGCTGCTCTCCGACGGAGAATCTCTTCCGTTTGGGCCGGAAGGTCTGTGCGTCTTGCACACACCGGGGCATGCGCCGGGACACCTCTGTTTGTTCGACAAATCGGGACAGAACCTTGTGGCGGGGGACATGGTGGCTTCCATAGGAACCATTGTGGTGTCTCCTTCGGATGGTGGAGACATGACGCACTATTTGGATTCGTTGCGTCGGTTGCGTGCGCTGGGTCCGCGCCGGATTTGGCCGGCACACGGTGTCGCGATCGACCAAAGCGTAGAACTTTTGGATGAATACCTGGCGCATCGACTGATGAGAGAAAAAAAAGTGCTGGCTGCGCTCGGTTCGGGGCCGCAGACCCTCGAGGCGCTTGTGCCCATCGTGTACGACGACACGCCGGTCTTTTTTCACTTTCTTGCGCGGGAGTCTCTTTGGGCACACCTGCTCGCGCTTTTGGCACAAGGTCGAGTCGAGCAGCGTCAAGCGATGACAGGTGAACCCCTTTTCATGCTGCGCTTGCAAAACGCAGACTGAAGGCGCGACCTACTTGCTCTTGTTGGTTTCTTTTTCGGGATTCGTGCAATGGAGTGTCGCAATCAAAGCCTGTGCGTGGACGAGCACTTCTTTGTCCTTTTCCTGTCCGGCCGCTTTTCCTTTCACCGGTTTTTCGTGTAGCAAACGCAGTGCGGTTTGACACGCTTCCTGGACATGTCCCTGCCGAGACAAAAGCTGCGAAAGGGCAAGCTCGGCAGAAGCGTACTCCGTCCTGGTTTTCGCTCGCTGAACCGCCAAATGCGCGTGTCCCAAAGCGCGCAGCCGGTTGTTTTGCGACTCATAGGCGCGCGAAAGAAGCTGGTGTAGGTCCGTGGTGTCCTGTGTCTGTCTAAGTGCGAGCAGCACCCGCAACGCGGCTTGTTGTCCTGCTGCTGTCTTGTCTGTTTCGAGCAATTGTTTGGCTTTTTGAAGCTCATCGATTTCCCGATGCTCAACTGCGCGAACCTTTCGTAGCCATGTGGGCGCAAACACTGCCGATACGGCACCCAGCGCGACCAACACAAACACACCCAACAGCCAGTAAGGACGCTGCGGCAAAGCGACGGGACTGCTCGCGCTCTGCTCACTGCGTTCGAGGAGGGGTGCCTCGTTTCGGAGCCCTGTTGACTCTTGTTCAAGATCGTCTTCGGAAACCGCCGGAACAGCGTCTTGGGAAGGCGCTTCGGATTGGGTTTTCTCGTCGAGTTCGTTTGCAAAAGGAGACTCGGCCACTGCGTCAGGTCGGGAAGGTGCAACAGGAACAGGATGTGGCTTGGGAGGCTCCTTGGTAGGCCCCTCTTGATCCATCCACGCAGAAAAGGCGCTCGCAACCGCTCGCGGAGTTTCTTTGGGGGTGGGATCTTTGGATGAAGAGAGGACCGCAGAAATCGAAGAAACCGAAGAAACCGAAGAGACAGGGGGAACTGGCGAAACTGGAACTCGCTGAACCGTTTTGGCGACCCCGCCAGGAGGATTCGTTGCGGAAAGTTCCGCCGGATTCTTTGAAACATCCTGTTTGGGAACCGAACCGCTCGCCGGAGTAACTGAAGTCAATCGTTCCTGTGTTTCGTCGGCAACATGCTGCGCGAGCAACGCATCCAGCTCGTCTGCGATTTCGTCTGCACTCGCGGGTCGGTCGTCTGGAAGTTTCTCAAGACAACGCAGAATGAGTTCTTCCAGCGCGACCGGTATCTGTTTCTCGGGTACCACCTGCGACGGAGGCCGTGGCGCTTCATGCACGGTTTTGGCAATCAACGCGAGAAACGTGGGCGCAGAAAACGGGAGTTGGCCCGTCACCATCTGATAGAGGACGACCCCAAGCGCATACAAGTCCGTGTGCGGGCCTAGGGTTTTGCCTTCGGCTTGCTCAGGAGACATGTATTCGGGAGTACCGAAAACGACGCCTGTTTTCGTCAGGTTTTTTCCAGGTTCCTCGTCTGGATCTGGCGCGCTGTCAGGCGAAGTACGCACAAGTTTTGCCAGACCAAAATCGAGGACTTTGACCAAGAGACGGCCTTTTCCGCGCCGCAGCACGACAACGTTTTCCGGCTTCAAATCGCGGTGGATGACGCCTTGTTCGTGCGCATGAGCAAGGCCTTGGGCCATTTCGCGTGCAATCGTCGCCGCACGCCTCCACGGAAGTGGCTCTTTCCGAATCGACTGGGCGAGATTTTCGCCATCCAAAAGTTCCATGACCAAAAACAACAGTCCGTCGTCGGTCTGGCCAAAATCGGTGACACGAATGATGCTCTCGTGGTCCAAGCGCGAGGCTGATCGGGCTTCGCGGTGAAAACGGGCAACGGCTTCGGTGTCGCAAGAAAGCTCATGGCGCAGCACTTTCACAGCGACGGGCTTGTCCATCAGGATGTGGTGGGCCCGATATACCGAGCCCATTCCACCTCGACCAATGAGTTCAAGCAGACGATACCGTCCCGAGAGAACCCTCCCCGACAGCGGATCGTCGGGTAAAGAGGGCGCAAGAGGAGTTCCGTCGCGCGGGCAAAACTGCTCGCCGCCCGAGAAGGTCGCCTTGCAGGTCGGACAAAGGCTCAAGCGGACTGGCCCCTAAAACCGCATGCCTCGCTTGGCGCGAAACATAAACCAGTCATACGTCAAATAGGCCGCCGGAATGAGCCCCAGCACACCCAGCACCGGTGCCCCGATGACCACAGCGGCCCCGGAAGCAGCGACAGCGGCACCCGCCATCAGACCTTTTTTTCGCGCAGTTTGTTCGTCTTTTTCATGCAGCGTGGACAAGGGCGACCTCCTTCGCGTTTTTCCGCGAGTCTTTCCGTCGAGAGACTATCCTACACGGGAGACGAGGCCACGCCACGGTTTATTGCGCAACGGACGTTGCGACTTGGAGGAGAGCCGCAGCAGTCGCTCATGTTGCACGCAACTGCGCGGGTCGACAAAGAGGCGAAGGGGTGTTTTGGGAAGAAAATTCGGAAACTACTTCAGCGGCGGCGCTTTGAGATTGCGGAACGCCTGGCTGATTTGCTTGTCACCGGTTGGAGTCGTCGTCTGGCTCACATATACCTGTCCGGTTTTGTCCTGCATTTCGGCCAGCAACGCCCGTTGCTGTGTATCGCTCAGCCCGAGCCGCGTGAGATCCACCGTGGGCCACATCTCGGCTGGCAGACCGGCTTTGTTGTTCAGGCGATCGGCTTGGACAACCGCACACGGCTGTTTGGAACAAACAGGTGCCTTGGTCACGAAATAGGCGTCCCGCTCAACGTTGTCGCCGGAAACCGTGCTGACCTTCATGTTGGCGCGGGTGATTTGAAACACTTCCATGTCGCGGCCCATGACCTTGATCGTCGCATATCGACCCCGGAGCAACATATTGAAGTGGTTTGCATCGGCGGCCTCTTGATCCTTTGCCGACAGCTTGAGCGCACGCCAGTCATACTTGTAAAGAAGGTGCGCATCGTCTCCGTTGACCTGAAACACCTGTTTGGTCGCGCAGGGAGCGCCGATGCAATAGATGGGGAAAGCACTCGGACGAACCCAGGTCAACCCTCCCGCCGTCGAGTCCGCTTTCTCGTCATCGGTCGCGACCGGCAGCGAATCCCAATCAACATCCTCTTCGACTTGCCCGCAGCCCGAAACGGCTGACGAAAAAGCGATTCCCAGAGCAAGCGTGCGCAAAAATGTACCCATGATGTTCTCCTCTAAGTCGTTCTGAGATCCAGGCGACGCAAGCCAAACACGGTATCCCTACAAACCGCCCTCAAACCAAACCACCCAACGCGCTGCCACACCGGCTGCGCTTCGCTGTGCGAGGACCTCCGACACGAAATACAGAGGCGACATTCACACAAGCTGGCACGTGCCGGGCACTTCGGCTCACAGACAGTTTGCGGTTTTGTTGGCTCACCTGGGAAAACCCAACGAATTTCCTTGGCTTGCATGGGCATTCTGCGAACGGCGCGGGTGTACGTCAATGGTCTTTCTGTAAGTTGTTTCCTTCCATGCCCAACATCAAAAAAAAAGGAGCCCGACCTTACATGGACCAGACCATCCAGCGAGAGGGTGCCTTGCCCTCGACCAGCAATAGGTTCTGAGAATCACTGACGCAGATGGACGAGTCCTTCCGAGCAGCGTGACCGCACTTTCGGCGTTTTTTCGACACTGAAACGCCTGTTCCAAGTGCTTCCAATCGCCGAGATAGCGCAGTAAAATTGCCTTGGTAAAGAATGTCTTGCTGGCATTGGGCATGTAACCTCTCTGCTGCCCCGGCTCACTCCGCCTGCGCGCGTGGCTTCTTGGAAAGTCCGCCCGGCGTGCGTGTTCTTTCGGCAGTTCGCCATGGCAAGTCCGGCACGGAGGGACATGACGACGCCAGATAGCCCCGCCGCACGTCTGAAAGAAACCGAACGGAACCTGCGCTGGTTGGCCGGTTTGGTGATTTTCAACGTCGTGTTGTCCACGTCGTTTCAGACCGCGCTGTTTCTGACCAACCACCAGAAACCAGATATTCCACTGGCGATGTTGTTCGGAAGTCTGCTGACGGCATTGACGACGCTCGGGCTGAACCACCTTTTGCGCAAACGACCGGCAGCCGGTGCCCTTCGAATCATCTTGTTCACGCTAGGTGGCCTGACGGCAGTCGCGGCGCTGTGGAACCTCAAGCCGACGCCGGTTTCGACGTTCGTTTTGTATCTGCTTGTGGAAATCGCAACGACGGTGGGAGTTGCCGCAACCTGGACGTATTTTCAGGCTCCTCTCGAGGCTGCGCAGATTCGCTGGCTCTTGCCTCGCTTGGGTGCGTGGGGCAGCATCGGAGGCCTGATCGCCGGAGCGATCATTCCGCTCACGCTCAACACGCTGAAACTCAAGTCGCATTGGCTGATTTGGGGATCGGCCCTGGCCTGGCTTTGGGCGAGTTTGCTGGTTCGGATGGATTACGCGGCCCGAGCGCCAGCCAAACGTCGTTCGGGTTTGAACCAGCAGAGCCACCTGCGCCAGATTTTCACCGTGCCGCTTGTGCGCTGGATGATTTTGGGGACGGCGGGAATCATTTGGACGGGCGCGTTGGTTCAGTACGAATCGAACGCGGCGATGAAAGATGCGTGGCCGCAAGAGACGATCAATTCGATCACGTCTGTCTTGTTGGCAGTGGCCTCGATCGGTGGTTTTGCAACGCAGACACTTCTGACAACACCGGTCCTCGAGCGGTGGGGAGTCGGGTTGGCGCTCGCGATTTTGCCGGCATCGATCGGGATCTGTATGTGTGGGTATTTCTATGTGACCGTAGGTGCAGAGTGGAGCTCGCAAGCAACGGTGTGGGTGATTATCTCGGCGTGGTTCTTGGACAAAACACTTCGACCGGCGCTGCATCGGCCAGCGGAATCTTGCTTGGTTGCAGCACTTTCTCCCACGATTCGTCCGACCCTGTTGCTCGTGCTCGGCGGAATCATGTCGCCGTCGATCAAGGCGGTGGGCGCGCTGCTGCTGTTCGTCGCCAAATCGCTTTCGATCCATTCGTCGATTCTGATTGGGCTGGCGATCATTTTGGCCGTTCTGGTGACGATGCTTTCCACTCGGTGGGGCAGCATTTATGCGCAAACCTTGCGGGAAACCCTGGAAGAGGGTTCCGTCGATGCGCTCGGCAGCACGGAAGCGGCGGAAAATCTGGTTCCGGTGATCGATGGGCCGCGCCTGCGGGTTCTCCTCGAGGCTGTGGACACAGGCAGCCCCAGATCGCGCGAGTTGGCGCTGGATCTTTTGCGTTCGCAGCGGTCGAACTTGGTCGCAAAGAACATGCAAGCGAGGCTCAAAGATCGCGCAGAGCCGGTGCGAATTGCAGCCATGCGATGGCTCGCCGACGAACCGAACCAAACACTCGAAACTCATCTTCGGCAACGCTGGCTGGTGCCTGATCTATCGGAAACGGAACGCGAGGCCGTTTTGGAGGCGGCGGGGTCACTCGGCGCATCGCTCATCGGCGAGGACACCGCGCGATGGCTCACCGCGCCGAATTTGCCGTTGCGGTCGGCAGTGTTGGCAGTGCTGCTGAAATCTGACGATGTACGACATCAGAAGGTCGCCAGGCGAACGCTCGAGGCGATGCTGAACGGTCAGAACACCGAGGAAACCGTAGCGGGCCTCCGTTTGGTTCACGAACACAAGGTCGGAGAGTTTCTGCCGGCGGTGCTTTCGCGGTTGCACGATTCCGATTTGGCCGTGCGTCGCGAAGCCATGGGTTGTCTGCCCGCGTTTGACGATGAGCGGGCGCGCAAACCGCTGTGGACTGCGCTGACCGAACCGATGATCGCCCACGTCGCGGTGAGAGCACTCAGCAGTTGTGGTGAACGAGTGGTTCCACACATTGTCGCACAGCTTGATTCCCCCGAATTGGTGCCCGTCGTGCGTCAGCATCTTTTGCGTGCACTCGGTCTCATTCCATCGCAGGCCGGTGTCGCGTGTTTGCTCGACCATGTGCGCCACAGCGATCGGCAAGCGCAGCTCGAAGCACTCAAATCACTGAACCGATTGCGCCGCGTGCTGAATCTACCGGCGCTCAATTCCGAGGTGATCCAAAACTACGTGCTGTCCGAACTGCGGTGGGGCCTGCACATGCAAAAGGCGCGTGAGCTGCTCCAAAATCGCGTGCGACACACGGGTCTTTTGTATCGGGAAATCGACGCGCAAATCGATGCTGCGCAACAAAGGGTCGCGCAAACACTGGCGCTTCTGTCTCCCAAAGACACGATGGTTCACATTTTCAAGGCGCTGCGTTCGCCCAATTCGCCGCATCGGGACCAAGCGCGCGAGCTTTTGCGAACACTTTTTAAGCCGGGTCCGATTGTGAATGCGAGCTTGAAACTCCTTGACGAAACGCAGCCTTGGCAGCCGGAGTTTTTTCAACCTCCGCTGTCCATTTCGTCGGGCCAGACTGCGGAAAGCGCGGTCGAGTGGCTGAAGTTGACGACGGACCCGTGGTTGATTGCGGCGCTCAAACACGACCCGGATTGTCCGCGTCTCACCTCAACGTTTCCGCCGATTCCAGAAATCATCGAACGACATTTGGACTCGGTGTTGTTTTTGAAAGACGTTGGTTTGTTCGAGACGCTGACCAACGCGCAACTGGTCGATGTCGCCGCACTCGCCGAAAAATTGGATTTGCCAGCGGGAAAAACGCTGTTTGAACAAGGCGAGCCACCCGATTACCTCTATTTGATTCGGAAAGGAAAAATCAAAGTGGTGGTCGGCAGCAACGAGGTCGCGCGTTTTGGCCCCGGCGAGTGCGTCGGGGAAATGGCGGTGCTGGCCTCAACTCGTCGGTCCGCTGGAGTCGATACGTTAGAGCCGTGCCAACTTCTGCGCTGGTCCGAACGCGACTTTTTGGGCTTGCTCGATGCGTTTCCCGAAATCGGTCGAGCGCTGCTCAAGGCACTTGTGAAACGGCTGGCCAACACAGGAAAAACCCGCCAAGCGCCGCGCGCCGCGACGATACACGGCATGGTGTGGGGAAAAGACGGACCCAAACCATCGGCCCAAAGCAACCTGCCCGCGTCCAGCGATGCGAGCGGGCCCACGCCCTCGGACAAGAGTTAGGTCGATAGATGGCGGCTTCTGTCTCACTCGACTTGATTCTGTTCCTCAAGGACGTTTCTCTTTTTGAGTCCTTGACGAATGCCCAGCTTGCCGAAGTTGCGCGTTTGGCCGAGCGCGTGGACATCACAGGCGACGACGTGAACAAGCCGCTCTTTCATCAAGGAGAACCCGCCGACTGTCTGTATTTGATACGCAAAGGCAAAGTCAGCGTGATTCAAAACGGCCAAGAAATCGCGCGGCTGGCTGCGGGCGAAACCACAGGCGAAATGGCGGTGCTCGCGGGAATCGATCGTTCTGCAACAGTGAAACCGATGGAACCGTTGGTTCTTCTTCGTTTTGATGCAGACGATTTCTTGGCATTGCTCGATACGTATCCAGAAATTCAGCGTTCGCTGATGAGAACGCTGGTCATGCGGCTCTCGAACGCGAACAAACCCAAGGAGACGAATCGACGCGCTGCGACGATGCACGGCATGATGTATTCGCCGGATGCCAAACCACAAAGCGGAGATCCCAAAAAAGAATAGGTGTTCCGCAAAGCGGTTTTAGACAATCCCCCTGTTTGAAAAGCAGTTCTTCGATTCCGCCAAACGGTCTCGCAAAAGACCAAAAGGTTAAAAAGACATGTCTTTGTCACAAGTCCCGACGATTTCTTTGATTCGAGGCGATGGCATCGGCCCCGAAATCACCGCGAGCGTGCTGCACATGCTCGATGCCGCTGGCGCAAAACTGGCTTATGAAGAAGTTCCCGCCGGAGAAAACGCACTTCCAATGCACCACGATCCGCTACCGGACGTGACGTTGCAGTCGATAGCGAAAAACAAAGTGGCGCTCAAGGGCCCACTGTCCACACCGAAAGGCACTGGTTTTCGGTCCGTCAACGTCGCGCTCCGCCAACATTTCGACCTGTACGCCAATGTGCGCCCTGCCCTGTCTTTTCCGGGCGTCCCCTCGCGCTATCAAAACCTGGACATCGTGACGGTACGAGAAAACACCGAAGACATCTATGCAGGCATCGAGCACTACGTCGGGCCGGGTCGATCTGCGGCGGAATCCATCGCAGTCATTACGCGCTTTGGCTCGGAACGGATCGTTCGGTACGCCTTCGAGTACGCGCGCCGCCACGGTCGGAAAAAAATCTCGATCATTCACAAAGCCAACATTTTGAAGATGTCGAACGGCCTGTTTTTGGATGTGGCCAAACAGGTCGCTGCCGAATACAGCGACATTCAACACGAAGACATCATCGTCGATGCGGCCTGCATGAAACTCGTGCTGTTTCCCGAACGCTTCGATGTGATCGTCACGATGAATCTGTTTGGCGACATCTTGTCCGACTTGATCGCAGGATTGGTCGGCGGTTTGGGGGTTTCTCCCGGCGCAAATTTGGGTGAAAAAGCGGCCATTTTCGAGGCAGTTCACGGTTCGGCACCAGACATCGCGGGTCAAGGCATTGCCAATCCCACCGCGCTCGCGTTGGCGGCGGAGATGATGCTCCGACACTTGTCACAAACCGAAGCGGCGGACAGGTTGCACAAAGGCCTTTTGGCGGGTTTGCTCGACGCACGCTTGCGCACAAAGGACTTGGGCGGCCAAGCCAACACGCAGACGTTCACAGAAGGTGTCTGTTCCGCAATTGCGCAACAGAAGTAATTCGGGAGGAGCAAGATGCTTCGACTTCACGTACTTGGCGTCGGCGATGCATTCAGCGAGCAGTACCACAATGCGTCTCTGTGCGTAGAAGAACCACAGTCGGGCACATTGCTACTCATCGACTGTCCGCCAGCGTTCCCGCGTGTGATGGCTGATCACCGCAAAAAGACGAACGTGGACCTGTCGGCGCACACGATTGACCATGTGTTGATCACGCACCTCCACGGCGACCACTGCATGGGCTTGGAAGCGTATTTGTTCATGCGCCGTTTCCTTGTGCGCCGTCGCCCGTTTCTGTATGGCGCAAAAATCGTGCTCGATCCGTTGTGGGAAAATCGTTTGTCCGGCGCGATGGCTTACTTGGCCCCTCCGTCGCAAGAATTTACGCAGGAGGAGATCGACGAACACCTTCGGAATCCTTTGCACAGGGACAAAAAAGCCCACGCTGTCCTCCAGGCTTCGCGCCAGGTGCTTTTGCCACCGACGCAAGGACTCAAACTCGCGGATTATGCAGAGCGCATCAATCTGTCCGAAAAAACCGCGATTGGCCCACTCGTCATCGAGCACTACTTCACTTGTCATCACGTTCCCACCACAGCACTGCGCATTTCACTTTTGGGAGCGAACGAACCGCTGCTTTCCTACAGTGCCGACACCGCGTTTGATCCCGACTTGATCGCGTGGCTTGCCGAGGCCAAGACGATCATTCACGAAACCAACTTTGGCATTCACACTCCACTCCATTCGTTGATGCTGCTGCCTCCCGCCATTCGCAGCCGGATGCACCTCATTCACTATCCCGACCTGCTGGATTGCGACAAATCACCCATTCCGTGTCTGCGAGAGGGCATGGTTCTGACCCTGACGTAAAAACCGCCCCAAGCAGGCACCGCTTGTGGCGCATTCCTTTCGTTGACGCCTTCCTTCGGACCCCTGTAGCCTGTCCCACATGATCCACTTTCGAGCAAACGTCCTTGCGTGGGCCTCTTTGGGTTCGCTTTTCTTGCTCTCGGGCTGTCCCGAGCAGCCCGCAGTGCCTCAGGCCGCAGGTCCCAAACCGGACACCGTGTGTCCAAAGGAGTTGCCGTCTGAGTGCAAGGTGTTGCGAGACGAATTTGACGAGAAAAAATTGGTCGCGAAGTACCACGTCTTGGTTCCCAAAGGGACCAAACACGACGATGCGGATGCGTACCTCAAGGCGCTGTATCGGTATTTGTGGATGCGGCGAGACGTAACACCGACGCAGGTTGGCGCGTATGTGTATACCGATGAGGCGCAGTTTTCCACGCCTCCCGAATCCCCGGTCGCCGTTGTCACGCAAAACCCAAGCGACAAATCCCCGACGTTCGAGAACAAAATCGCCCTCGAACTTTGGCAACAAGTCGAACAGGCCATCAAGCTGAGCGCGCGGGCCGACCGCAAGCTCAAACGCAAACTCGAATACGTCGCAGAGCCGGACAAAGGCCTAGTCACAGTCATCATGCCGTTTACCGCCGGGATGACCGAGGAATGGGCCCCCGACCTCGACTACTCCCAAGCCATCGCGTACTTCTCTGAACTTTCGCAGCAACTTTTCAACAACATCCCGGAACTCAAGGTCTTTTTGTATCGGGCTCGTTGGAAAGACCAAGATGTCGTGCAAATCGAGCTGTCGAAAGCCGATTACGATCGCATCGGTTTGGCGCAAGTCGAACAGCGCATCGGACAGCTCGCGGGGCGGACGTTTTTGGAACTCGCGACCGGCAAAGGGGGCAGCGAGGCGTCCGTCGAAAAATCTCACAACCGTCGGCGCGCTGCGGAATACAAAAAAGCCATCGACCAAATCAAAGGCAAAGTTCTCATCAGTCCTTTGCTCAAACCGTAAAACCCCGAAAATACGGCTTCCCGTGCATAAACCAATGGTTTTCCCCTGGTTGTGTTTGGGACATCCGTCAGATATGGAGAACTTGCAATGAATGTCCTTTCCCCTTCTCGGCGAGTCGTAGTGATTGGTGGTGTGGCGGGTGGTGCCTCTTGCGCGGCGCGGCTTCGTCGTTTGGATGAATTTGCGGACATCACAATCGTGGAACGTGGGCCGGATGTGTCGTTTGCAAACTGTGGTTTGCCGTACCACATCGGTGGAGAAATTCGCGACCGCGACGCTCTGTCGATCCAAACGCCAGCCTCGCTGCAAGCGATGTTGAACCTGCGTGTGCTCGCGCTGACCGAGGCGACGCACATCGACCGAAATGCCCGCACCGTCACGGTCAAATCGGTGAAGACCGGAGAGGAAAGGCTCCTGCCGTATGACCAGCTTGTGCTTGCGCCGGGGGCAGCACCGCTTCGGCCACCTTTGCCAGGCATCGAACACCCGCAAATTTTGTCCTTGCGCAGTCTGGAAGACATGGATCGGATCAAACTCGCGCTCCATCACATTTCGTCGGTGCTCGTCATCGGCGCGGGTTTCATCGGGCTTGAAATGGCGGAACAGCTCGCGCACCTGAAAAAGAAGGTACACCTCGTCGAGCTTCAGCCGCAGATTCTGCCGCTGCTCGACGCCGAGATGGTGCGTCCGATGGAAAACGAACTGCGACGACACCACGTCGATTTGCGTTTGGGCCAAGCCGTCGCGTCCTTTTCCGCAGAGCCCGACAACCACGTCACAGCGGTCCTGTCGAACGGCGAGCGGCTCACTGTCGGTGCGGTGATCTTGTCCATCGGCGTGCGGCCCGAGTCGGCGCTGGCCAAGCAGGCCGGGCTCGCGCTGACTCCGCGTGGCCATGTCGTCGTGAGCGAATACATGCAGACCAGCGATCCGCTGATTTACGCCGTCGGCGATGTCTGCGCGACGCCTGACCCGCTGTCGGGCGGTGTAAGCAACGTGCCTCTCGGAGGCCCCGCAAACCGACAAGGACGCACCTGCGCCGACCACATGGTGCGCGGGCCGTCCGCCCTTCCCTATCCCGGTTCGATTGGGACTGCCATTGTGCGCGTCTTCCATCTGGCAGCAGGCATTACGGGCCTGTCTGAAAAACGCTTGCGCGAGCTTGCTCGCCCCTATCGAAGCACGACGGTGACAGGTTCGTCCCACGCTTCGTATTACCCAGGTTCCCAGAAAATCACCCTGAAAGTGTTGTGGGACCCCGAAACTGGCCGTGTGCTCGGAGCGCAAAGTTATGGCGGAGACGGCGTGGACAAGCGACTCGATGTGCTTGCGACCGCTTTGCGCGGGAAGCTCACCATCGACGACTTGGTTCATCTGGAAATGTCGTATGCGCCGCCGTTCGGAAGTGCCAAAGACATCGTGAACATCGCCGGTTTTGCAGCCACCAACCAACGCGATGGTCTTTTGCACAACGTGGACACCGTGCCAGACGGAGCATTGCTTCTGGATGTGCGCGCAACTGCGACCGCGACGCAGGAACCCATGGCTGGCGCAACGAACATTCCGCTTCCCCTTTTGCGCAAACAACTTGCCTCTCTCGACCCGAATCAAGTGGTCGTGACCGTCTGCAATTTCGGAAAAACCGGTTATTTCGCCGCGCGCGTGCTGGCTCAGCATCGGTACACCGCGCTCACGCTGACCGGCGGCGTTCACGGCCATCCAGAACTGCTCAAGCACAAAGACGACGACGCGTCATGACGCATTTGCGCGCTGGGTTTTCGAGGGCACAACACCCATGAGTCCTGTTTTGTGGGTGCTGATCGGCGCGACGGTAGTGACGGTCGGGCTTCTGTTCGAGCGTCGAAAAAGAAGTCGGCCTCTCAGCCTGGATGAATGGGCTTTGGCGCATCATCGACCGGTGCTCCGTGAGATTCCCCTTTCCGTGCTCGCCGAAATCGAGCCCGTCGCGCTTCTGCCGTTCATTGTTTCGATCGAGCGTTTTTTGCCCGCACCCAGCGAAGACGGAACGGCTCTTTTTTTGTGCCAATGCGGCCCTGGGCATCGTCCGCTTCACATGCTCTTGGCAGTGGCATCGCTGCCGTCCGGTGTGCCGCATGCGAGAGTGCTCCCGAAAACCGTTCGAGACGTTCCCGCCGAGCTGGGTTTTTCGGAACAAGACGCGACCGGTTTGCCCGCAGCCTATCGAATCGAAGCCTTTTCCCCGCTCGAAACCGCGCTCGTTCATTCCGTCGGTTTGGCACTGCCCGCCGCTGGCACACCCATCCGCATCGAGCTGCGCCCCGGTCGTTTGCTCGTCGCGATCGACGAAACCGACGGGGAGGCCGCGACGGCCCTGTGTCGCCACGCCGAGGCCATTCGCCAAGCCCTTTTGGCCGAAGCCGCACCTTCATAAACCAGCCGACTCCTGCCTTTCACGCTTCTTGCGTTTCCTACGTTTCTGTTCGCGGGCCGTAATCGACTCGGACCAGCAGCAAACCGTGCGCCGGTGCCGTCGAGCCTGCCTGGCTCCGCGCTCCGCTTGCCAGCGCCTGCCGCACCTGTTCTGCGGTCATTTGTCCTTTTCCGACCGCAACCAGCGTCCCGCTGAAAATGCGAACCATGTTGCGCAAAAAAGCCGTGCCTTCGACCTCGATGTACACAGACGCCGGCTCCTGCATCGAAGAAAACACGTCGATGCGCTTCATCGTCCGAACGGTGTTGTGCCGGTCACACGTCGAGGCTCGAAACGCTCGAAAATCGTGCTTTCCAAGCAGCACCGTTGCCGCTTCCTGCATACGCAAAAGATCGAGCGGAACACTCACGTGCCAATGCGTCCGGTCGTGCAAAGGAGACCGAATTTTTCGATTCCAAATTTGGTATCGATACAGTTTTCCGCTCGCACTGTGCCGCGCATCAAAATCGTCGCTGACAAGCTCTGCGGACAGCACAACCACAGACTTTGGCAAGTGGTTGTTTGTGCCATACAAAAGCGCCTTTTCCGGGAAAGCTCGCGACAGCTTGATCGACACGACTTGTCCAAGGGCATGAACCCCCGAATCCGTCCGCCCCGCGCCCTGACAGCTCACCGGTTCTTTGCATAGGCTCGAAAGCGCTTCTTCCAAAACGGCCTGAACGGACGGCCCGTTTTTCTGGCGCTGCCATCCACAAAAATCCGTTCCGTCGTAACAAATGGAAAGCCGATAGGTAGGCATCGTGAAAACCGGGTTGACCCAAACGCTTTGCCAAGGACTTTGCAGCAAAACTGCGCATTGAACGCCTGATCGGCGGATCGCCTGATCGCCTGATCGGCTGACCGACTGGTCGGCTGGTTGGGGGTCCCCGTTATTGCGAAAAATCCCGACGCTCCGCAAGGTCTTGACGAAACCCTGATGCGATCACTATCCTCCGCCCCCCAGAGTGTCTTTGCGATAACATCTTCGGCATCCTAGGCAACTCGGCTCATACGGAGGAAATACGATGGCTGTTCGGATTGGCATCAATGGCTTTGGTCGAATTGGCCGCTGCGTGGTTCGCGCGTGGCAAAAAGACGCTGAAAAAGCGGGCTACGAAATCGTGGCCATCAACGATTTGACGGATACGCCGACGTTGGCGCACCTGCTCAAGTACGACTCGGTTCACGGACGGTTCGTCGGGAACGTCCGCCACGAAGGCAACCACATTCTGGTCAATGACCAGCGGATGGTGGTGACGGCAGAAAAAGATCTGTCGAAACTCGATTGGCGCAAACACGGTGTCGAAGTGGTTTTGGAATGCACGGGTGTTTTCACCGAAGCCGCGAAAGCCCGGACGCACATCGACGTGGGCGGTGCCAAGAAAGTCCTGATTTCCGCGCCTGCGAAAGGTCCCGACATCACCCTCGCGCTGGGCATCAACCAAGACCAATATCAGCCCGATCATCACCACATCATTTCCAATGCTTCGTGTACGACGAACTGTCTGGCGCCCGTCGCCAAGGTGCTCCTCGACAACTTTGGAATCGTGTGCGGAATGATGACGACGATTCACAGTTTCACCAACGACCAGCGCATTCTCGATTTGCCGCACAAAGACCTACGCCGAGCGCGAGCCGCGTCGCTGTCCATGATTCCGACGACGACGGGCGCAGCCAAGGCGCTGTCCGAGGTGATTCCGGCGCTGAAAGGCAAACTCGACGGGTATGCGATGCGCGTACCGACGCCGAATGTCTCGGTGGTGGATTTCACGGCGCGGCTCGAAAAGCCCGCGACGGTCGAGCAGGTCAATGCCGCGTTCCAGGCAGCCGCAGAAAATCCTTCCTTCCGGGGCGTCCTTGCGGTGACGACGGAGCCGACGGTGTCGTGCGATTTCAACGGCGATCCGCACTCCTCGACGGTCGATTTGAATTCGACACAAATGGTCGGCGACATGGTGAAAGTGCTGGCTTGGTACGACAACGAGATGGGCTATTCGCATCGGTTGTTCGAGCTTGCGAAGTTCGTGTCTCAAAAATCGACGTCGGCGTAACCCGCCAGGAGCCACACCATGTCAAGCCTTCGCAAAGTTTCCGATCTGGACGTGGCCGGAAAACGTGTGTTTGTTCGCGTCGATTTCAACGTCCCGCAGGATTCTCGCGGGGCGATCACCGACGACACACGCATTCGGGCGGCGTTGCCCACCATTCTCCATTTGGTCGAGCAAGGGGCCCGCGTCGTATTGGGTTCCCACCTTGGGCGACCGAAAGGGAAAACCCCCAATCTGACGATGCTCTCCATCGGTGAACGGCTGGCTGAACTGCTTGCGCCCAAGGTCGCGGAAATCAAACTCTGCGATGAAGTGGTGGGCGATGGCGTTCGCAAAGTCGTGATGGATTTGCGAAATGGCGAGGTCGCGCTCCTCGAGAATTTGCGCTGGGAACCTGGCGAGGAGAAAAACGACGAGGCGCTGTCCAAGTCGCTCGCGGCGCTGTTCGAGGTGTATGTAAACGATGCGTTCGGAACGGCTCACCGGGCGCATTGTTCGACGGCAGGCATGGCGAAGTACTTTCCTTCCGACCGACGCGGAGCCGGTTTTTTGCTTCTGCGCGAGGTCGAGTTTCTGTCCCGCCTTTTGCACAATGTCGAGCGGCCCTACGTCGTGGTCGTTGGGGGTGCGAAGGTGTCGGACAAAATCAGCGTGCTGACGAACCTGGCCAAGGTCGCAAGCAGCGTGCTTATCGGCGGAGCGATGGCGAATACGTTTTTGGCCGCGCAAGGCAAAGCGATGGGCAAGTCCAAGCTCGAGGCGGACAAGCTCACCGTCGCCAAGCAGTTTTTGGAGCGCTGCAAAAAAGAACAGGTCGAAGTCATCCTGCCGTTCGATCTCGTCGTCGCACCGACAGTGGACAGCACCGAGGGTCGCGCGGTTGAAGTGGACGCTGTGCCGGCGGATGAAATGGCGCTCGACATCGGGCCTGCCACCGCTCGAGAATTTGCGAGTCGCATCAAAGCTGCGAAAACGGTGTTCTGGAACGGGCCACTCGGTTTGTTTGAAAAGAAGCCGTTTTCAGACGGGACGTTTGCCGTAGCCCGAGCCATGGCCGCTTGCGAAGGGACCACGGTGGTCGGCGGTGGGGATTCTGTCGCTGCTGTGTCCGAAGCGGGCCTCGACCAAAACATCACGCACGTTTCGACGGGCGGAGGCGCTTCGCTCGAATTTGTCGAGGGCCAAACACTGCCGGGAATCGCGGCGCTCACCGAACCGGAGGCTGCCCGATGAAACGCGCCCCGCTCTTTGTCGGCAATTGGAAAATGTACAAAACCGTCGCCGAGGGTTTGGATCTGGCAACGGCGGTCAAAAACGGCGTCGCTCCCACAGTGCGGGCCGCGGGTGTCGAAGTCGTGCTTGCACCCCCGTTTCCGTCGCTTCACCCGATCGGAAAACGTCTGGAAGGCTCAACGGTGGCCTTGGCCGCGCAGGACTGTTTTTGGGAAACGCAAGGCGCGTTTACCGGTGAGGTCTCGCCCGCGATGCTGGTGGATGTGGGTTGCCGTTTTGTGATCGTCGGTCACTCCGAGCGGCGACAGTTTTTTGGCGAGACCGATGCGTCGGTGAATTTGAAAGCCAAAGCAGCACAAAAAGCGGGTCTTGTCCCGATTGTGTGCGTCGGCGAAACGGAAAAGGAACGTGACGCCGGAGAAACGCAAGGCAGGGTGCTCTCGCAGCTGACCGGCAGTCTTTCTGGTTTTACGCCGGACCTGATGCGAAACACCGTGATTGCCTACGAACCCGTGTGGGCCATCGGAACCGGGCGCGTAGCCACGACGGCGCAGGCGCAAGAAGTTCACGCACTGATCCGTGCCCACTTGCACGCAAATTTTGGGGAAGTCGCGCAGGTTGTACGAATCTTGTATGGAGGTTCGGTAAAACCCAATAATATCGCGGGACTCATGCATGAGCCCGATGTGGACGGTGCGCTCGTCGGCGGAGCGTCTCTTCGGGCGGAAGAGTTCCTACAGATCGTTCGCTTTCACGAGGTTCCAGTTTCCACATGATGACGCTTCTTTACACCATCCACATCCTCGGCTGCCTGTTCCTGGTGCTGGTTATTTTGCTTCAGGCCGGCAAAGGGGGCGGAATGGGCGCTTTGGGGTCGGGCGCGTCCCAGCAAGTGTTCGGCGGTCGAGGGGCCAGCTCGTTTTTGGAGCGGCTGACGACAGCGACCGCGTTTGTGTTCATGCTGACGGCGGTGACACTGTCGTACCTGAACAGCCAAACCGAATCGGTCAAGTTGCAAAAGCAGGCCCAAAAGAAAAAGACCGACGAGGAAAAAGCCAAAAAAACTGCCGAAGACAAGTTGAAGCAGCAGGTCGATCAAAAAGCGGCGGATCAAAAAGCTGCCGAACAAAAGGCGCTCGAAGAAAAGCGCAAAGCTGAAGCAGCAGCAGCGGCTTCAAACCCCGAGAATGCTGGCTCGACCGCTTCCCCGGCAAATCCAGCCGCGCCTGGCGTGGTTCCGAATCCGGCGGCACCAGGTGAGACACCGAAACTCAATGTCACAACCAAGCCTGCCGAAGCGCCGCGCGCTGTTCCTCCACTGCGGCCTGCCCATGTGCCTGCTGCGCCCCTTCTTCCTGGGCCAGCACCTGCGGCTGCGCCCAAACCGGCCCAACCTGCCGCTGCTCCCACACCCATCACTGCTCCCGCCGCGCCCAAACCCGCTCCCGCCGCGCCGATGCCTGCGGCTGCGCAACCTCAATAACAGGCGCTGTGAACGTGCCGTGACGGACGCTCTCCCGAGTCGCCTGCCTTTCGTGAAAATGCACGGCTTGGGAAACGATTTTGTTGTCGTGGACATTCGTTCATGTCCCGTTTTCAGCGATGTGCTGGGCGCGCCGCAGCGGGTCCGGTTTTTGTGCGACCGGCATCGGGGCATCGGAGCCGATGGCGTGCTCGTGGTTTCCGAGGGGCAGACCGTTGGTGCCATGGCCGCGATGACGGTCTACAACGCCGACGGCAGTCTGTCGCAAATGTGTGGAAACGGGCTGCGCTGTGTCGCGCTCTACGCGGCCAATCAAGCGCCCGAGTGCCATTCGCCTTCGGAGGCGAGCGCAGTGTTAATCGATACGGGTGCGGGTCCCAAAACGTGCAAGGTACGCCGATCTCGGTTGGACCGTGAGGCTTCGGTCGAGGTCGAAATGGGGCCGCCGAGTGTGTTGCAGACACAGGAAGTCGATCTCGAGGTCTCTTCGCAGGCGTTTCTGGGCGCGTTGACGATCGTGTCGATGGGCAATCCGCACGCGGTGTGTTTTTGCGACGACGCACACGACTTTTCGGACTTGCTTCGCGCGGCGCGAACCTGGGGTCCGGGCCTGGAAACACACCCTCTGTTTCCCGAAAAAACAAACGTCGAGTTTGTGCGTGTGGCCCATTCGTCCCAGGCCCCCGACTCTTTGGAGGTTGTGGTGTGGGAGCGAGGCTGCGGCCTGACCCTTGCCTGTGGAACAGGGGCGTGTGCAGCGGCGGCGGCGGCCCTGCAACAAGGTCTGCTCCCAAACGCCGGACAGGTTCGTGTTCGCCTGCCCGGCGGCGTGCTTTCGGTCACGGTCGCGCCCGATTTTTCGTCCTCGCGGCTTGTGGGACCTGCGGAAACTGTGTTTTTCGGGGAAATCGCAACTTCGTCGATAATGGCTCTCGATGGTTCCTGTCTCTGACCCATCTTCTTGTCTTTCGCTCGCGCCGCTCGACATCGAGGACGCTGCGCATTTTTTCGGTCGAGCCCGCAAGACAAACCGGCTGCGCGAGCTGCTTTCAGAAAAGAAAATCGTGACGCTCGTCGGGCCGTGTGGCTCGGGCAAAACGTCGCTGCTTCGCGCCGGGCTTTGTGCGAGTCTGCGCGCCGAACAAGAAGACGAGGTGGCGGTGTTTGGCGTCGAGCATCCTGCGCTCGACCCGTTCGGGGAGCTTTCGACGCAAGGGCTTGTGTCACCGGCTGACGATTTGGCCCTGGCCGTTCGCAGCGTCACGCGGTCCGGCAAGCGTGTGCTCCTGTTTTTCGATCACCTGGAAGAGCTTTTGTTCGCAGAACCGTTCGCACGGCAGCACGTCGTGGAGCAGCTTGAAGCCTTGGCGCACAGCATTCGAGAAGGCACGCCTGCGCAGCTTGTGCTGTCGGTGGTGCCCGACGCGCTGTCGGGTCTGTCAGTCTTGGCCAAAGGCTTGTCCGGCCTGCTCGAGGAGCAAACGCTGTGGCTGCCACATTTGCTCGAGGTCAGCGAATGGACCGAGATGGTTCACGGACCCGCAAGAGACGCAGGTCTGCACATTGAAGACGGTTTTTTAACCGCGCTTGGCAAGGACATGGAGGCGTTCGCTGCCGCGGCAAGCTCGGGACAGCGCGTTGGTGCCGTCTTGCCGCTGCTCAGCGGTTTGTTTCAGCGCGCACAGCAGATTGCGCAACTCGGGCCGAGGCCGAAAGTGCTGACGGAGGAGGACTATCATTCGACGGGCGGCCTGCTTCGTGCGCTACCGGATTGGGCCGAGACCCGTTTTCGGAACCAGCCTCCCCCGCTGCAAACCGTGTTTCGCCGCGCGCTCCTATCGCTGGTGTACAGGCAACGGCTGGCCGAGGGAGAGGTCCTGTTTTCGCGGCCCCGAAAACGAAGTGACCTGTTGTCGCTTGTGTCGAGCGAACGAAACGCAGACCGCAGCGCCGTGCTTGAAACCGAGGCCGTCAACCGTTTGCTCACGGCAGGGCTCCTGACCGAAAACCCAAAAACCGACATCCTGGAACTGGCACATGGGTGTTTGCTTTCGGCATGGCCTGAGCTGGCTCGCTGGCCGGAAGAAGAACGCCGCTTCGAGCTGTGGCACGGTGAAATGCTCGCGCTCGCCGCTCGGGAAGGCAGTGGCGTGTCCCAAAACGGCATCCCGCAAAGCCAGCCGGCCCTTTTTGGAATGCGACTCGGCGACGCCGAGCGGTACTTGGTCGAGCGCCCGCTGCAAGTCGATGCGCGGGTGGCGCGATTCATCAAATCGAACCTGTATGCGCAGCCGCGTCGGCCTGCGCCCGTGGTTTCGTCCTCGCGGCGTCGTTTTCTGCCGTGGATCATCGCGGCCTGTTTGCTGGTGGTGTTGGTGGGTTTGCTGATCGAACAGCAACGGCTCTCGGGTTTGTCGATGGAACACGCGGACAAGATGGCTGCGGAACAAGGCGCGCGAGCGGCCCTTTTGGTGCAACAACCAGGGCAGGACGGGGCGGCGCTGGCGCTGGCGATTTCAGCAGTCGCGCCGTCTCTCAGAAGCGGCCTTCGCGTCCCGGTGGCCGCCAAAGAGGGCCTCATGCTGACCTACAGCACCGCGAAAAACTCGCTGCCACTCGTTGGGCACAAGGATCGCATCGAGGTCGTTTCGTTTGACCCCACGGGCGAGGTGCTCATCACCGGAAGCAGGGACCAAACGGCGCGTCTTTGGAATGCCCGGACGGGCAGGTTGCTGCGGGAGCTGCGCGGGCACAACGGTTTCTTGACCGCCGCGGCCTTTTCACCCGATGGACGGCGCGCGTTGACCGCGAGCTCGGATGGGACCGCACGGCTATGGGAAGCCGAAACAGGGGAGCCACTCGTAACCATGCGCGGGCACGGCGACCCGATCGAAATGGCGTCGTTTTCTCTGCGCGGCGACCGGCTGGTGACGGCGGGGCAAGATCACACGATTCGCATTTGGGATGTGGCGACGGGCGTCGAGCTCAGGGTGCTGCGCGGTCACAGCGAACGAGTACCCATGGCCGTGTTCGCTCCGTCGGGCAAATCGATTGTTTCTGTCAGTTTCGACAAAACGGTGCGCGTGTGGGACGCCGAGACCGGCAAAGAACTGCGTTCGTTCGCCGGGCATCGCCACCGCGTCAACATCGTGGCCGTTTCGCCCGATGGACAAAGAGCGGCGACCGGCAGTTGGGATGGAACCGTGAGGTTGTGGGGAATTGAGCCGGGCACGTCCCTGCCCGAAACCGGCGTCGAGATGCAGCAAGGCACGCCGCTGCACTCGCTCCAGTTTTCGCAGGATGGTTCGTTGATTGCGAGTGCCGGGGCTGACGGTGAGGTCAAGTTGTGGGACGGACGCACCGGAGAACCACGAGGGACGCTCCACGGACACCAAGGCATCGTCGATGCGCTCAGCTTCACCAGCGATGGAAAGGTCTTGGTCACGGCAGGCCACGATCGCATGGTTCGCATCTGGAGCGTCGCCAGTCGCCTGGAGATTACGGTTTTGCGAGGCCATTTCGGGCCGATATATGCGGTCGCCGTAAGTGGAAAAGGCGACAAGGTGGCGACAGTCAGCCATGACCGAACGGCGCGCATTTGGGACCTCCGTTCGGGGCAGCCTTTGCTCGTGCTGTCGGGGCACAGTCGCTACATCTCTGCCTCCGCGTTTTCGCCCGATGGGACACGGATTGCCACGGCCAGCCACGACCACACCGCGAAACTCTGGAAATGGCCGAGCGGCGAGGAAGTCGCGACCCTTGTCGGCCACGAACACGTCATCAACAGCATCACGTTTTCATCCGATGGGATGCGCATCGCGACCGGCAGCTCGGACGGAACCGTGCGCGTCTTCGATGGGCAAACCGGGAACAAACTGGCCCTCTTGCGAGGACACAAAGACGCCGTGCAAACCGTGACGTTTGCGCCCGATGGCCGTCGGCTGTTGAGTGCCGGCTCGGACGAGACGCTACGTCTGTGGGACACCGAGCGTCAGTTGCTCTTGCAAGTCGGCAAACATTCGCTCGGCACGATCATGCAGGCGACTTTTTCGTCCGACGGCCAGGTCCTGGCTACGGCGAGTTCCGATGGTGGGGCCGTCCTTCGCGATGGCAACACCCTCGCAGAAAAAAGGGTGCTCGTCACCAGCGGCCAAGTCATCAGCTCTGCGGTGTTCTTTCCCACGGCGCAGGGGCTCAAACTCATCACCGCCGCCGAGAGGATGGTGAGCAAGTGGGATGTCGCAGGCGGGCAGCAGCAGGTGCTCCTGACCTTGCCGAATCCGGTGCAAATGGCGGCGCTGTCTCCGACCGGGGAACATTTGCTGGTGGTGGGTACGGACAACTCGCTGCTGCTGTGGGACATGGCGGCAGAGATGCCGCTGTGGCGTTGGCCCAGCATGCCGTTCGAGCTGTCGGACGCAAACTTTGCGGCCCCGGACGGTCGGTACTTCCTGCTCAGCACCGCAGATGGAAAAACCCTGATTTACCCCGACGAGTACCGCAGCAACCTGTCCGGCACGCTGACCGACGCCTGCAACCTCCTCCGCTACCGCCCCGAATTCCAAACCGTCTCTACCTACTGCCCCTAACGAGCCCCAACACCCCAAAATCTAGACCCACCGACCACGTCCTCTGGGTCCAAAACCCTGTGTTCGCGAGCCGTGCCTGCTGGTGCCTGTGGTTTTCGTGTCCATTCCCCCGAAACCTCCGCCATGTTTCATGAACAAAAAGTTCCGCTGGCGTCGTCGCGGTGGTAATCGTTGCGGATGGCGACAAACTTTTGCCACGCAGCCCAGCGGACCTTCCGCGACGCGGCGATTCTGGAAAAGGCCGACCGTCTGGCAAGCGCAGATCACCTGTTTGGCCTCGCAGCGGAGTGCGCGCTCAAGGCGATCCTGGCGGGCCTGGGGGTCATTCCCCGTCAGGGCAAGCCGCCCAAGCCGTACGACGTACACATGCCAAAAATCTGGGAGCAATTTTCGGCCTATGTGTCTGGCCGGTCCGACTATTCACTGCCTGCCGAAAATCCGTTTGAGGTCTGGCAGATCGACCACCGCTACGAAGCGGACGAGACCTTTACGGTCGCTCGCGTACAGAAACACAAAGCGGGCGCACGCCGCGTGGCAGAGCTTCTGGATCGCGCACTCCTTCGTGGGCAGGTCCCATGACGGTGCGCTTTGACGATGCACTCAAGGGCTATCTGGAGGTCACTCGGGCCGCCCTGGTGAGTGAACTGGCCCAAGCCCGCAAGGTGATCCTTGTGCGCGATTTGCGGGGAAGGCTGCGGTTGGTGGTGGGCAACGGGTTTGCTTCGGCAGGCGCGGCTTCCGCTTTGCAAAAACGTCTGGATGAGGCCGCCGGCCCGTTCTCGGGAGGTGCGCCGCTTGCGGAATCGGACCTTTTGGTCCCATCGGCGCTTTTTGAATCGGCGGACCTGCGGGAAATCGACGGGTGCCCGGGCCTGTGGCTGCTGGAACGAACGGTCATGGGCGCGGACTGGACCCGCACGCCGCTGCCAAACCAGTCGCCCACGCCACCACGCGCCACGATGTTTGGCATAAAGGGCGGGGTGGGCCGCTCCACGGCGCTGTGTGCATGGGCGCGGCATCTTGCAGGGCTGGGCAAGCGCGTGCTGGTGATAGACCTGGACCTGGAATCGCCGGGGGTGTCTTCCACCCTGCTGCCTGACTCGGCGATGGCGGACTTTGGAGTCGTGGATTGGTTCGTCGAAGACGCGGTGGGAAACGTCGATGAAACGCTGATTCGTTTGATGGCGGCGCAGAGCCCATTGTCAGGCGGTACATCGGGCAACATCTGGGTGGTTCCGTGCGGCGGTTCTCAGGGTGCCGATGCGTACATGGCGAAACTCGCTCGCACTTATCAGGATTTGGCTCAGCCGCTGGGCGGCGTGCAAACCTTCGCGGACAGGCTTGGGAAAATGCTCGACGCGCTGGAGGCCGCGCACGGCCCGGATGTCGTTCTGCTCGACAGCCGCGCCGGACTGCACGACCTTGCTGCGGTCACGATGGCTCGTTTGGACGCAACGGTCTTTCTGTTCGCGGTCGGCACGCGCCAGACTTGGAATGCATACCGCTTGCTGCTGTCCCAGTGGACCGGGACAGCCGTCGGCGTGGAGGTTCGCGAGCGTTTGAAGATGGTCGCAGCCCAAATCCCGGAAGAAGGACGCGAGGATTATCTGCGCCGGTTTGAGCTCGATTCCTATGATCTGCTCCGTGACACGATGTACGAACCCAGCAACCTCGGCGAAGTCGGGGCCTTCAGTTTCGATGTCAAAGACACGCAGGCACCTCACTATCCGCTGCCTGTCTACTGGTCTAGACCGTTGCAGGACTGGAATCCCCTGGCGCAGGTCGTGTCGGCTCAACAGTTGGATGCAGCGCTGGGGGACTTCTTGCGAGGGGCCACGGATCTCGTACTGAACGTCGCCGAGGACTTGTGAGGCTGGACCATGAGTGACCCTGCCCTAGAAACACGCGAGCTACTGCGTCGCGCCATCACCAGCAGCATTCCGCACGAACCTTCGCAGTTTGATGAGGTCGAGCCACGTTTCGTCTATCTTCCAGCCGCACACACACGCGCGCTGGATCTCGACAACATGCTGGTGGTGGGCATGAGGGGGGCGGGCAAAAGCTTCTGGTGGTATGCGCTTCAGAACGAGACTCTGCGGCGTCGATTGCTTGAAAACACCCGCGACCGAAGCGAGGTCATTGTCTCCGCAGGATTTGGGCAAGGAATGGATGCGCGCTGGCCGGGTGCAGACGAGCTGCGGCAGCTCCTGGACCTCGGTTTTCGCCCCCGCCAGATTTGGAAGACCGTGGTCCTGCGCCAGGTCGCACCGGCGTCTATGCCCGGCAGTACGTGGGCGGACTCTGTTCGATGGGTCGAAGCCAATCCATCGGCTGTGCTCGCCCTGTTGCGAGAAACGGAAGCGCGGCTGCGTGCGGCGGGTCAGCGGCATCTTGTGGTCTTCGACTCACTCGACCGGACGGATCTGGACCATCGTGCCAACCGCATCCAGCTTTTGCGCGGCCTGCTCGAGCTCGTGTTGGAATTGCGCCCGCTGTACGCAGTGCGGGCCAAGGTTTTCGTTCGACCCGACATGCTGGAAGACCCAGAAGTGGGCAAATTCCCCGATGCGTCCAAAGTCCTCGTGACGCAGGTCGCGCTGGACTGGACCCCGTTGGATCTGTATGCGCTGCTGTTCACGTATCTTGGGAACGGGGACGATCCCGAAGCGGCGGCTTTTTTTCGCAACGTGACCGGGCAGACGTGGCCAAGCGGTCCAGATCAAAGCCATCGCTTGCCGCAGGACCTGCAAAGACGTGCGGAGGTCCAAGAGCGCGCATTCGTCACGCTGGCCGGCCCGTATATGGGGGCGAATCGCCGACGTGGAAAGACCTATCCGTGGGTGCCAAACCATCTTTCTGATGCCAAAGGCCAGGTCAGTCCACGAAGCTTCCTGGCGGCTCTCCGGACCGCTGCCGAGCAACCAGAGGTTTTGGGCCAACAACACGCGCTGCACTACACGTCGATTCAGGAGGGCGTCCGCGCGGCTTCGGCGTACCGCGTTCGCGAGATTCGCGAGGATTTGGAATGGGCGCACGAGGCGATGGCCATGCTTGGCGATCTGATTGTGCCTTGCAGCGAAGAGGAACTTCTTTGCCGCTGGGACAAGGGCGG
>DAOLIT010000030.1:0-61279 GCA_035328405.1 Pseudomonadota bacterium
CGGTCCGCGACCGAGCAGGCGTTTTTCGCACCGCGCACCAATCGAACCCCGACCGAGCAGGCGTTTTTTGCACCGTGCAAGGGTTTGGCTAAGGCCGAGCAGGCGTTTTTCGCACCGTACATGGGTTTGGCCAAGGCCGAGCAGGCGTGTTCTTTCGGAAGAAAGGCCTGTGCGGCGACCGCAGGAACTGGCCCGCAAGGAAGAAGCCCAAAAAGCCCAGCTCAAAGACAAGGGAAAGGGGCCCGCAATGGGACGGGGCAAGGGGAAGAAGTAGGGTTTGGAGAGTCTGCTCACGGGTCCAGTGGACTTGGAGACCTCTCTTTGCGGGGTTTTTCTGTTTGGGGGAGTCAATCGATCGGAATCGAATCGGAATCGCCGAATGAATTCATCGACCGCGATGAAATCGGCCTGTTGCCGCTGGGGAGATCCTCCACGATTTCGTCTGGACAGTGACCATGTGAGGTTGAAACAGTTTCCGCGAAGGGGTCTTCGGGGCCGGCACGGGGGTTGCTTTGGACATCCTGTGTTCACCACGCTTGAACCAAAAGGAGTCCACCATGCGCAACCAGTCGTTGTCCAAATTTCTCATCATCGGGGCGGTGTGTTGTTCCCTGCATACGGGCTGTGCTTCCCAAGAGGTCAAACCCGGCGTTGATCCCATTGATCAGATTCGGGGTGCGTTGTCTCTGGGTTCGCTGCTGGAAATGAATGGTACGTACGGAGGCAGTTGTTTGCAGCGCAGTGGCTCCTGGAGCGTGGGCGTGGGGGGCTTTTCCAACCTGACAAACTCGGCGCTGTCGGTCATCAAAAACGACACGGCCTGTAGTCTGTCGATGTCGTCGCTGCGGTTTGGCACGGTGCCGTCCAACACGCTGTATTCGCCCGCTTCCGCGATGTCTCTTGGAAGTTCGTATGCAGGCAACGGTTCCGCAATCAAGGACAATCCGGGGAACCCCGTTGCGGTCTACGTGAACGGCCGAATCACCCCCGACTTGAGTTTCTCAAGCAACTTCACCATCCAGCTCGTGTATTCCGATGATCCCAGCCTTGCGACGGGTAGCAAATCGGCCGCCTATGGCATCGCGCAGAGCACAGTGTCTGGCGGAACCGTCACGCCCCCGGACTACACGTTGTCCCTGACCAGCTTGGCCATCGAAGTGGATGCAGGGGACGTGGTTCTTTCGACCAGTGGCACGGGTGATCTGACCGATGTTGTCACGACGGGACAGCTCTATGCGATCACTTCGACCAGCCTTGGGGCGTCACCAACGCTGGCCGAAGTGGATACGGACTTTGCGGGGGCCACGCAGTACGCGATAAGTGGTGCGAACCCAAGCATTCCTGCCGCGCGATTCAACCTGGTGGGCGCGGACCTGACCAGCGGCGTGACACGGAACTTGATCGTCCAAAATCTTCAATCGGGCACGGCTTCGTACCAACGGTTCCTCATCACGTTCAACAAACCGTAACAGACAAGTCCCGATTCTCTCCTCTTCCACGCTCCTCTTTCGTTTCAGATTGCCTCCCCCACCACGTCTCCCATCCCCTTCCTTCCTGATTTCTTGTTGCCACAAGTTCCTGTCTTGGAAATCGACCATCCATCTCTCCTTTTTTTCCCAAACCAGGCACAGCCATCGCGAGTTGCACCCGCCGAAAAGCGGAGCACTGCGCTTGCGCGAAAAGGGGTGGGAGACAAAGAAGGAGACAGAGAAGGAGACAGAGTTCGCAGGAAGGATGAAGGTGAGGAAGGCAGGAGGGGAGCAGGAGAGAGAGGGGGGGAAAGGAGCGGGGGCTACGGGTTGAACGTGACGCGGAAGACTTGGTAGGCGCGTGTGCCGCTGATCGTGTGAGCGATCACGATGCTGCGATGGGGTGCCGCAGTCAGATCAAGACCCACCAAGTTCAGGGCCGCTGCTGGGACGGTCGGGTTGGCACCGACGATATCCGTCGGCGTGCCCGCCACAAACACCGCATCAAGTTCCGCAAAGCTCGGGGCCCCTGTCAGTGTATCCATGTCCACCACGTACTGGCTGCCCGGAACCAAACCATCGGTCAGTTGGATCACACCACCGGCGGCTTGCACGATGTTGCTCGCGTTCTGTTGAACGACAAGACCGGTCAGATCCAGCACGTAATCGGACGGCGGAACGGCGCTGGCCGTTGCGGAGCTGTTCTGGACGGAGTACGTCGCCGATTTGGACGCGGACACCATCGAGGAATCATCCGAATACACCATGTCGATGTTGAAATCGGTCGAGAAGGTCAAATCGGGCTGGATGCGGAAGTTTCCATAGAATTCGACTGGCCCGACGCCGCCAATCGAAAACGCCAACCCTTGGTTGACAAACGAAGCCCCCAACGTCAGTGGCGCAGCCATTTCATAGCTGGTCGGGAACAGAGGGGAACCGGCCAAAATCGCAGTGATCGACAACGTGCAACTGAGGTTGTCTTTGATGACCGAAAGAGGCGGATTGGTTTGCGAATAGCCATTCAGGCCGATTTCCCAAACGCCGCTACGATCCAAGCACGAAGCTCCATACGTACCTTGAATGGAGAGCAGGGAAGCGGGAGACAGCGCATTTGGAGTTTTGCTGACAACGGTCACTTTTGGTTTGACTGTTGCTTGTTGCTGAGCGTCACAACCGAAAAAAGCGATAGCGGCAAACGCGAATGCTTTGGTGAACGAAACGTGCTTGAATTGGGTGTTGGTGAACATGGGGGGCTCCTTCCTGTGTGCTGGGTTGTGTTGGATAACAATCGTTGTCGAATCGAAACTCTTCAACGCTGACAAACCAGAAACAAAGCAAAGCCGGTGCCAAGTTGTTCTGGTGCAGGAAAAAGAGCATGTTCCGACGCTGAGGATTTTGGGCGGTGGGATTTGAGGGGATTTTTGCGGGAATTGTTCGGGAGGGGTCAGCGTTTCCGATCGGAATCGGATGTAACGGAATAGACAAGTGGTGGCGATTGCGTGGCAGAGGATGGTTTCAGGCGTGGCACCGCTCTTGCTTCAATAAAAAATGTGACCCAAAATGAAAAGGAAAAAACCATGGACCCAGAACATGCAAAACACGATCAAAAGATGATCCAACTCCCTCGTCCATTGCGTGGAATCACTCGTTTTGCCGGAAGCATGCTGACGGTCGATATCACTGAAGCGTGCCACCGGTGTATCTATGTATCGAGTCGTTGTCCTATCCCGATTGGTTCAGTGGGAGGCCTGGTTTTGACGTTGCCCGGCAGCAGTGAACAGGTGGGTCTGTGCGTGGTGACGAATTTTCTGGAACAGCACCAAAATGGGTTCGGGGTCGGGGCCTATGTCTCGGCGCTGACCACGGCGGGCCGCGTCTACTGGAGGCGGTATTGTGAACAACTGAGAAACGAGAACACCTGTCGGCACGCGCAGGCGATGAGACCGCAAGGTCCGTGTCGTGTGCTCAGTTTTGAGGGTGCAGTGTCGTCCTCGATGAAGACGTTGTTGCAAGAGCAAGGAGTCGAGGTCGCGGAGTTCTGTGGACAAGCGGATCTGCTTCGGATGACCTTCAAGCAGTACACACAGATTCTGCTGGCAGATTGCGAACCCCGATGTTTGCAAAGACTGGAGCGATGCCTGGACTCATTTGAACGAGCGGAGCGTCCGAACCTGATTCTGTTGTCGCGTGAGGTGGAGTACTGCGAAGCGATCGATGTCGATTGGACGACGCAAGCCAGCCGGGTGCTGCACGTTCCTTGCAGCCGCGAAATCCTGGTGCAGCGCCTGCTGCGGATGTTGTGGGCACAGTCCGTGACCGCACCGCAAGCGCCCATGTCGTTGCGTCAGATCGAGCGGATGGAGGACTCGATGGATACCTGTGCAGCACAAATCGACTTTCGCATCGAGCCGCGCCCCGCACTCCAACATCGGTTTGCGCAACTGGAGCAGGTGCCCCCCGGAGAAACCGCGCAGTTTGTGCTCGCGCCGGTCCGGGCCGGTCTTTTGAAGATGTACTTGCGTCAACTGTGGGCGAGGGTGCGGCGTACCGTGCGCCTCCCTGTTCGCGATACTTCCTCTCGCCAAACGGAACTCGCACGCACCGGATGATCGTGCCTCCTCCTCCGCGCTCCCTGCCGCTCTTTGGCGTCCTTCCAGGTCGGTGGCCCTGTCACGAGCCGCTTTGACGGTGCAGGAACTCTCCCGAACGCTCGGCCACCAACTGGTGTTCTTCGGGAGACAGGAACGAGGCGAAACACTCCTGCACAAGGGGTCTCGCAAAACGATATTCCTGGCACCCCGGATACTGGCTATCGGGCTGCCGAATGATCCATTCCTGCTCACAAAGAACGTTCAGCATCTGTGCAACCCGTTCGGAGGACCGCGTTTCCAAAAGGACTCTGCGCACCGCTTCATCCCAAAAGACGACGCCGATGGTGCTGGCTGCCCGCAAGACCAGTCGTGCGTCCTTGGGAAGATGGAGCGCGTCGATGCGGATCGGTATGGCAATCGAACGCGGAAATGGATCTCGGTTTCGATCGAGCATCCAAAGCACAAGTTCACACACGTCTTTCGGATGACCTTGGCTTAGGAAACCGATCCGGTGGGTTTGCTGGGGGGACAGTTGGCCTTCTGAAAACTCAAGGACCAGCTCCTCGGTGGTCCCGAGATCGAGGGGAGCAAGCGAAAGGGTCTGTTTGGGGGAATGCGACCACAGGGAAGGAAAGCGAGCAGACAACGACAGGTCGGAAGCGGAAACCACAAAGATGGGTCGATCGGCCAAGTCGGCCAGGGCTCGTTCGAGGATCTGCATCGACGCTGCATCGGCAAACTGCACATCATCCAAAACAAACAAAACGGGACCCGCTTCGGACTCTGCGCTCAAGAAACAAACAAAGGCTGCGGACAGTTCGTCCAGGTATTCGGCAGTGGGCGCTTGGGCCGTTGCCGCAGCAGACGAAGGCGACAGAAGCCCACACAGGGCATACAAAGGGGCAAACAGTCGCGAAGCATCCAGGGGTCTGCTGTTCAAGCGGAGTCGCTTGTACGGAAGCTCTTTCAGATCAGACAGGCCCGTGGTCTGTGTGGGTCCGCCCAGGCTTCGGACTGCATTTGCGAGCATGGGGGTCGGATGTTCCGTTGGAAAAGGCGTACCGCGCGCGGACAAGATGGTCCAGGCTTTGTGTGCGACGTTGACTTGGGCCAGAAACTCGGCCAGGAGGCGGCTTTTGCCGATGCCGCTATTGCCCATCACCTCGATGACGCGCGCGGAAGATTCCTTCTGGCCGTTTCGTAGGGTTTCCAGCAGAAACGACAGTTCGTTGTCCCGTCCAAGCATCCGTTTGGGGATAAGCGCGGCCTTGTGGACACGAGCCTGTTCCTCCTGTTCGCAGCACACACGAAACAGACGCGAGTGGACTCGTTCTGTATCGAACATCGAGCCGAGCAGGGAGGTGACTCCGTAACCCAAAAACAGACCGTGCAGGTCTTGAGTGCCAGGTGAGCTGTCTTTTCCCGCCCTGGCGATGGACGCGAACAAGTAGAACGCACGTTCTAGCCGGTCTCCGAGCGCCGCGTCGCCGCTTTTCTCGGACTCCGAGGTTCCGACCACCACGGTTCTATGCGGGTACAAGTTTTGCGCGTCTTTGAGGTACGCAATCAATTTCGGCAGTTGTCTTGCGGTGGATGCAGTAAGTGGAAAATTCGCGACGACGGTTTTGTCGTAAAGCTGTTCCACGTGGATGCCCAATCGACTGAGGTCACAGGCCAATTCCTGCTGACCCGCGAGGAACATCGGATCGGGTTCCAAGTCATCGAGGGTTTGGTAAGACATGATCTGTGTTGGATGCTGGCTGGACACCACAAAACCCCAAAGGGGGTATTTCTCTCGGAACAGAAGGGGGGAAGGCGCTTGTGGTCTGGGAACCGAAACAGAGGCCGAGCCAGACGCAGTTTCTGTTGCAGGGCCGCTGGCAGGGCCGCTGGCACTTGCGCGACGAAGCGCATCAAGCTCGGCACAAAGTTGTGCTCCGTTTGCAGGCCGCAGTCGGGAGTCTTTGCTGAGCATCCGGGCGATCAGCTCGGAAAGACCCTCTGGAACGCCGGGGCGTAAGGTGTGTACGGGCGGGACTTCTCGAAACAGAATCTGTGCCAAAAGCGCCGAAAGATGCCTGGCGAAGAACGTGGGCTTGCCGGTCAAACATTCATGCACGATGCAACCCAGGGAAAATAGATCGGCGCGGGGGTCTATGTCGCGGATTCCTTTGGCTTGTTCGGGGGACATGTAACCAGGGGTTCCCACCAGCGCGCCATCGGCAGTGATGAGGAGCCCGTGTTCCTGGTTGAGTGCGACGCCGAAGTCGATGATCACGAGGTTTTCGACTTTCTTGTCGCGCAAAAACAAATTGCTCGGCTTGATGTCGCGGTGAATGATGTTGCGGCCGTGCGTGACCGACAGACCCTCTGCGACACCCCGGAAAAGGCTCATGACTTCGCCGAAAGCCAAGGGTTCCCTGCGCAGCCGTTGCGCAAGATTTTCGCCTTCCATCCACTCCATGGCGAGATAGGGCTCGCCCTGCGCAGTCACACCGTGACCGACGTAGGGCACGATCCTGAGATGACACAACTCGGCCAGGATTTTTGCTTCCTGCAAAAGCCGGGTGGTTTCTTGTCCATGGATCGTGCGCCTGTGCAGCACTTTGAGCGCCACCGTGCGGCCCGTGGTTCGGTCTTCTGCCCGGTGAATGGTCGCGCTGCCCCCGCGCTCGACTTGCCCGGCCACCACAAACCGCCCATCAAAGATGGTTCCAGCAGCAAGAACACCGTGAATATGTTTTTTCGGAGCCATGAAACCACTTCGCGTGGATGGTTGGTATTTGTTTACTTACAGGCCGATTGTACAAAACCGGACTGTGCGAAGTGAAGAAAGTTTTGCCGCCGCAAACCCAGGTTGTGGCAGGTGAGGGGGGTTATGGGTTTTTCTTGTGGAACCGCTCCAGATAGCGTGCGAGATGCGACTTCACGGTGCTTCCGTCCGCAATCAGGAGTTTCCGTGCGAGCTCAGAATAGTTGGTGGATTTGGAGAGTTCGGGGGCCGTTTGGAGCTGGCAGGCGTGCGCCACGAAGACGGGCTTTACGTACTTTTCCAGGAATTGGTGCAGCTGCGCCCAGTTTTGGGGTGCCTCGCTGTGATCATCCAAAAAGGCGGCCATGGCTTGCTCAAAGATGGTGGACCAGTCTGTTTGGGGCTCTTTGGCTGAGGTGACGAGCCGAGGGTAGTTGCCCGTCCGGCGTTCCTTCCGATCAACGGGTTTGCGTCCCTCGGTCAGCGCCGCTGCGCACACAGGCACATCGATCGTTCCTCGTCCAGCATACACAGGAAGCCTGTCGACAAAATTCTCAAGGTCGCGGAAGTTGCCCGGCAGTGGGTCGCTGAGCAGGAATTGGACGGCATCTTTGGTCAGGGCATCGAGCACGCGAACCTGTCCGCCTCGGATGGTTCGTGCGCGAAAGAACGCCAGGACATCGAGCGGACGTTGGCACAAAGGGGGAATGCGAACCACTTTCACCCCCAGCCGGTACCACAAATCGTCCCGGAATCGCCCATGGCGGTACTCGGGATCGTCCAGCGGAGTGTTCGTTGCGCAGACCACCTGAACGGTTGCATGACGTACAACAGAGTCCCCCAATCGCTGGTATTCCCCGCGCGTGTCCAAAAAGCGCAACAGGGCTTTCTGTACTTCGCGGTCCATGTCTCCAATTTCGTCGAGAAACAGCGTTCCGTCGTTCGCAGATTCGATCACCCCCACCACATCGTTGTTGGCCCCCGTAAACGAGCCGCGCTTGGCACCAAAAAGCTGCGCGTACAAAAGACCTTCTTTCAGGAGGGCACAATTCACGGAAACATAGGGACCGCGGTGCGCACGGGAATGTCGATGGTAACAGCGCGCCATCCGTTCCTTGCCGGCGCCCGTGGGGCCAAGGAGCATTGCCCGGACACCGTACGCGGCAGCATCGCTGAGCTCCCGGTGCGCGATCCGCATGACGGGGGACGCGAGCACGAAGTCATCGTCGTGTCCTTGAAGCTGCTCGAAACGGATGTTCTGCTCTGAAATGTAGGTGTTGATCCGCTCGCGGATTTGTTGCCACGAGATGTCCAGCGTAAAACCCATCATCGGGGTCAACGACAGCCGGGACCCATCCGCGAGCAGGGTCGTGTCTTCGTTGTCGCGAAAGGGGGGATGCAGTTGGACTGTGGCTTGGGCTGCGGTTCCGATGCTTCGCAACCAGTCATTGATGGACCGACAAACTGCACCCGCAAAATCTTCGGGATTCACCCATTCCGGTGCCTGCATGTCGTGGGAAAGGGGTACCTCTGTTCCTGCCATGGCCAGTCGGAACGCAAGGTGGTCGGGGGTCTGGAAACGGGCAGGCGCATCCGATGGAAGCTTGACCCAACTTCCATTCTTGCTGCGCAAATCGAGCACCCTGGTTTCTTTTCCCGCATTCCAAACGACCAGATGGTTGCTGGACACGCGGTCGTCCAGGATCGTCACCGGAACCAGCTCGACGCCTTGCAACGTCGCCGCAATGTCGGGTTTGAGCTTGCTTGCGTTTGGAGCGCGGCCCACCAAAAGGGCCTGTCCTGTGGAGATTTCAAGGAACAGCGGCGCATGGTCCGAAACACTCACCTCAACCGAGAGTGTTCCGGACGGTTCCGAGGGTTTCATGGTCAAGAACTCCGTCTGGGGAAGACCGTCTCCTTGCACAGCAAGACGCCGGACAAGCGTCGCATGTTTCGTCGAAAATGTCAGCGGGTTCAGGCTTTGGATGGACTCGGGCTCACGCTCACGCTGGGTTTAGTGTGGTCCGGTGCGACTGGCGCGATGGGGGGTCAGCTTTTTCGGAGGGTGGCGCAGAGGTCGGGGGTGATGCGTTTGCGGAGTTCCTCGGTTTGATCCATGCGTTCGAGGGCTCGGCGAAGGGCGCGTTCGGCCCCGGCGGGGCGGTGGGTCTCGAAAAAGTGCAGCAGGTCCTCCCGGTTTTGGCCGGGCAGGCGGCCCAGCGCCTCGATGACGCGGGAAATGCCGAGCTCGCCGAAACGCTCGCAGAGGGTGTCCCAATGCTGTTTCAGAAACTCCCACGCGACCAACTGGGAATGACGGAAGGACAAAAGCTGGGTGAACACAGACGAAATGGATTCTTGCGGAATCACGCCCTGGGCCATGAGTTCCAGCGTCCGTTCGGGCAAGCCGGGGCGACGGAAATGCGACAGGGTATGCAAGTATCGCGCGACCTCTTGGGGAGGCCGCCCAGCGGCTTTGCGCTTTTGGAACGTGTCTATCCATCGGTCAAAGCGCGCTTCATCACCAAATTTCGCCGCGACCGCAACGAGTGTTCCGGCCAGATTGGCGTCCACGGCGCAGGGATCGGCAAGTTCGGCTTGCGCCAGGATTTCGGCCTCGGAAATGACCTGGGGCACGCGCGACAGAGAAGCCAGGGTCGAAATGCAAATGACGCGGCGCTGCATGTCGTGTTGGGTTTCGTTTGGGCGCGGGGCAAAACCCAGCTCTTCTAGATGGGGCGAAAACCGCTTTTGGGACAGTACACGCAGCTTCGTGCGCGCCTCTTTGTCGCCCGAGTCTTTGACGAGCAGGTCGAGCACGTCGAGCCGCTCGGCGACGACACGCAACACGCTGTGGTGCTTCGATTCACTGGCCGCCCACAAGACTCCGAGAAAGTCGTGGATCGAGCGGGTGGCATTGCGCACCATCGCCCAGGAATCCTCGACGAGGCCGACCAGTTCGACGGGAGAAAGCACCGTTGTCGCGACCGGCAGAAGCTGCGCGAGGGTGTTTTCGGAAAACCGCTGCCGAAAGAAGCCGATTTCGTCCTGGTTGGCGTACACAAAACGAACATGTCCCGACGCGGGGAGCGGCACGGTTTTTTCGGGCACGTCGAACACAAAGCGATGCGTCTTTTCGCCTTCGTCGTCGGCGTAACGCACGGTCATGGGAATGCACCAGACCGAATCGCTTTTTTTGCTGCTCTTGTCTGAAAAAAAACGCTGTTGGGACAGGTGCAACGCAGGGCCTTGGGACGGGTCTTGTGGGGACGCGACCAGCTCGACATCGACGACCGGGAAACCAGGCTGAGAAACCCAGCTTTCCATCAGCCGCTCGACCGGCTGGCCGCTTTGTTGCTCCAGCGCCCGCCACAGGTCTTTGCCCTGCGCATTTCCGTACTGAAATTCCTTCATATAGGTGCGCAGCGCATCGCGGAAATGGCTTTCGCCCAGGAAGTGTTCGAGCATCCGCATCACGGCGCAGCCCTTTTGATACGTGATGGAGTCGAACATCTCGATGGCTTGGTCGGGGGTCTCGACGGGTGTGAAAATGGGGTGGGTGCTGTACAGGGCATCGTCGAACAGGACGCGGGCCTTGTCCTCGATGAAGTCGTTCCAGACTTCGTATTCGGGGCACAGCGTGTGGACGACCTTGTGCGCCATCCATTCGGCAAACGCCTCGTTGAGCCACAAATCGTCCCACCACTTCATGGTGACGACGTTGCCAAACCACATGTGCGCCATTTCGTGGGCGATGATGAGGGCGATGGTCTTTTCCTGTCGCCACGAGGCGCTGCCCGCACTCATGAGGAGCAGGTTTTGCCGAAACAAAACGAGGCCGATGTTTTCCATCGCGCCCGCGTCGAACCCAGGCACGGCGACCTGATCGTACTTGCCAAACGGATAGGGGAAGTCGAAGTACTGCTCAAACCAGGGCAGAAGGCGCTCTGTGATGCCTTGGGCAAACTGGGTTTGGGAGGCCTTACCCGACGGCGCATAGACACGCATCGGAATGTCGCGAAGGTGCCGGGCGGGCTCGCTGTCCAAATCGCCAACGACGATGGCGGCCAGGTAAGACGACACCGGTTTGGTTTCGGCAAACTCGTACACCTGTTGGCTGGGTTCCAGCCGATGGTTTGCAAGCACACCGCTTGTCAGCGCGACGACCCCGGACCCGGTGCGAATGGTAAAGCGGAGAGTCGCCTTGAAGGCCGGTTCATCAAAACAGGGGAAAATGGCCCTGGCTTCGGTGGCCTCGCATTGGGAACACACGGCGCTGTGCGTGCCGTCGGTCGCCAAATACAAACCGCGCATGCCGTGCGACAAACGCCCCGAAAAAGAAAGCTCGGCCTTGGCGCGGCCCACAGGCAGCGTTTTGCCCAAAAGGAGGGACACGGTTTCTTGCTCGGCTTGGTAGGTGATGAGGGCGCTGTCGGTTTCGCCGAACAGGGGGCTTGCGCAGGCGCGCGTGACCTCGAGGTCGCGGGCGTGGAGCACGATGGTATCGGTCGGTGCCATCAGCTCCAGCTCGATCGAGACGGTGCCGGAAAATTCGGCGCGGCTCGGGTCGCAGCTCAGGTCGATGTGATAGGAAAGGGGTCGGATATGGGTCGGGAGACGGTACGAGCGCGTGGTCATGAGTTTTGTGACGATACCGCAGCTTGAAGCCAGGCTTTCGAGAATTTTGGGCCGGTGTTGCTTCTTTTGGGGCGACGCTTGTGTTTCTTTGGTCTGCGCGGTACGTGTCTTGGTCGTTTCTCGGGTCCGTTTGCCGTTCTGAGCCGGCAAAGAGGTTTTCGTCTCGTGTCGAGTTCCCAACATACGGTTTTGGCGTGGATGAGTACGCGCAGGCGTCCTCGTTTGCCGCTGCTGCTTTTGGGGATTGCCGTGTGTTGCGCGTTGTGGCTGCTGTTTGCGGCGCACCGTCTGGACTACGTGGCCGACGATGCGTTCATTTTGTTTCGGCATGTGCTGCAACACAGCCGAGGCCTGGGAATGATGTTCGATCCGGGGCATCCGGTGCAGGCGCACAGCTCGGTGGCGTGGGCGTATCTGCTGAGGCTGGGCGTGCTTGTCGGCTTTTCCATTGAAGATTCGGCGCGTTTTTTAGGCCCGCTGTTTGCGGTGTTTGCTGTGCTGTCGTTCACTGTGCTGTTGTGGAGCAAGCTCAACATGCGGCGGCTCCTGATTGCGCTGCTCTGTTTTGTGTCGTTTCCGCCGCTTGTGTTGTGGGCGAGTGGCGGGCTTGAGACACCGCTGGCGCTGTGGCTGGCTCTGTTTTTCGTCAACCTCGTCGGGCACGGTTGCGAAGCGGACACGCCGGAACAGACCGAAAGGGAACGCTTCAAAAGATGGATGGGAGCGGTTCTTGTGGGTGTTGTGAGTCCGTTTGTCCGGCTCGATTTGCCGTTGCAGCTTCTGTGCGGCCTGTTGTGTCTGTTTGTGTTTTTGCCGCGCACCCGAAAACAACTTCCCGTCGTGTTTTTGGCGTTCGCGCTGGGCATCGCCGCGCATGTGGCGGTACACCGGATGACGTATGGTGCCGCGCTGGCCGTGCCGGTCGCGACCAAGTTCCGAATCGAGCCCCGCAACCTGCTGCGCTATGGCCGGTATGTGTTGCAGGATGCTCCGCAACTGGTGCCGCTGGGGGTGCTTTTGCTGCACTTGCTTTGGAAAAACGGAAGACAGGTGGTGCGGCAAGATCCGGTGGTTCTTCTTTCGCTGGGGGTCGGGGCTGCGGCAGTGTTGGAAGCCGCGCTGCTCGGTGGAGACGAACTTTCGCGCGGTCGTTTTTTGATGTTTCCGTTTGCGTTCGGGCTGCTCGCGGTCTTTCGGCTTCTGCAAGGCACGCGGTTTCCCAAAGGAAAGCGGTACGGAATCCTGCTGTCTCTGTTTCTTTTGTCGGCGGCGCAAACCGGTTGGGCGCTGTCGAAAGAGGGCGACCAGCCGTGCAGCACGTTTCGGCGGGCGGCGGGCGTGTGGCTGTCGGAACACACCACGCCGGATTTTTCGATCGCGGTCGCCCCGGCTGGATACATTCCTTTCTTTGCGGATCGCAGCACGGTGGATTTGATGGGTCTTGCGCATCCGAAAATCGGTCGTTTGACGGTGGAGCGGGGTTCGGAAGCCTGGGGAGAAGCAGCAACGGAAATCGCGATCGCCGAGAACGTCTGTGCGGTGCTCTTGGTCGTGTGCGATTCCCCGATTGTGGACCCGCGAGAGCATTGTGAACACAAAACCCTTCGCGGCATCGTGGCCGCGCTGCGCAGGCATCCCGAATATCAGCACGTCTCGGTCGGACTTGAGATCGGGAAACCGCTGCGGTTTGCGGTGTCTTCTGCGTGTCTTGGCCGCATCAAACTCCCCAAACGCCTTTTGTAAAACGCCGGTTGCAAACGGTTGCAGAAGGGGTGTTGGGTCGTCGCCCCTTTTTGCAACCGGTTGCGATAGGATGCGGCGGTTTCTGCGGAAAACAAAGGAATCGAGCGCATGAAGGTTTCTGTTCGTTATTTTGCGTTGCTCAAAGAACGGCTTGGCAAAGATCGGGAGACGGTCGAGCTGCCGGACGGGGCCAGCGTGTCCGAGCTGCTGTCGCGTTTGTCCGAACGGCAGCCTTTTGTCGCCGCCAGCCGCAAGGCAGTTCAGGTGGCGGTCAATCAGGAATTTATGCCCGAGACCACGGTGCTCGCCGATGGGGATGAGGTCGCGCTCATTCCTCCCGTTGCGGGGGGCGCACCGCATGTGCGGCTTTCCCAAACCCCCCTTGACCCAGCCGAAGTGTTTTCTGCCGTCGCTGCGCCTGGACAGGGGGGCATCGTGATGTTTGTGGGAATCGTGCGGGATCACAACGAGGGGAAGGAAGTCGTCCGGCTGGACTACGAAGCGTACGACGACATGGCGCTGAAAAAAATGGCGGACCTGGCGGCTCGGATCGAAGGCGAACACGCGGGTGCCAAAGTGGCGATGGTTCATCGGGTCGGGAGTCTGTCCGTGGGGGACGCTGCCGTCGTCTTGGCTGCGTCCGCTCCGCATCGCCCCGAAGCGTTTGCCGCGTGCCGCGCGGCGATCGAGGCACTGAAACACGAAGTCCCGATCTGGAAGAAGGAATTTTCCAAAGACGGCGCAACCTGGCTCGGTTTCCCGAACGACGATCCGAAAGCGTCAAACAAAGGTTGAACGGCTCTGTCAAGGGGGGCCTTTGGCGTTCAAAGGGGTGGCCCTTGGCCTGGTCGAAGACCCGGATCGGCAGGGGCAAAGCATGCGTTTGGCCTTCGAGGGCCCCTTTTTTTGGCTGTTCCGCATCAAACCTGAGCCGGGGCGAGGCCAACCCCCGGCACTGGAGCAGTCCACCTTCGGCAGGCGCACAGCGTCCCCTTGGCCTGCCTGGGCCAAAACCTTTGGCCTGGTCAGGCCAAAGCGATGCACCACCCCAGCCAATCCCCACCTTCACCCCAGCCAACCCCAAGCCTCGTGCCAGCCAACCCCAAGCCTCGTGCCAGCCAACCCCAAGCCTCGTGCCAGCCAACCTCAAGCCTGGGCGAAGCGAAACCTTGGCATGGGACAGGCCCCAAAAGGGTGCCGGAATCGAGCCGGCATTGAATGGGAAGGTGGGCCCATTTCCCGCGCATAAGTCGCGGCGAATGCGGTAGGGTGCCTGGGTTTTTTGTTGGCTTTTTGGAACACCTGGGCAGCGATGGACAGACACAAGCAGATGGCAGGCGAACTGACTCGGCAGACGATTTCCTTTGCGGACAACGCGACGGCACAGGCGCTGTTTGGCGAACACGGCGCACACCTGAAGTTTTTGGAACGGCAGCTTGGGCTTTCGCTGCATGCGCGGGGAAACGAACTTTCCTTTGTGGGCAGCGCAGAATCGGTGGAACTTGCGCACCGGCTGCTGGAACAACTGCGGTCGCTGCTCGCACAAGGCCGGGCCGTGACCACAGAAGATGTCGTGCGCGGGCTGCGCATGCTTCAGCACGACCCCGCAACACCGGTCAAGGACGTGCTGAAAGAGGCGGTGGTTGTCGCGCACAAAAGCCGGCCGGTGTTTCCAAAGAGTGTCGCGCAACAACGCTATCTGGATGCGATTCGGAATGAAGACATCGTGTTCGGCATCGGGCCTGCGGGAACCGGCAAGACGTATCTGGCGATGGCGATGGCGGTCAAGGCGCTGCTGGAAAAACAGGTGCGGCGCATCGTCCTGTGTCGCCCGGCGGTCGAGGCGGGCGAAAAGCTCGGTTTTTTGCCGGGCACGATGCAGGACAAAGTGAATCCGTATTTGCGTCCTCTGTACGATGCTCTCAACGACTTGCTGGACATGGAACGGGCGCAACTTTTGATCGATCGGGGGCACATCGAGGTCGCTCCCCTTGCGTTCATGCGGGGCCGCACACTAAACGATTCGTTCGCGATTCTGGACGAGGCCCAGAACACCACCAGCGAACAGATGAAGATGTTTCTGACGCGGCTGGGGTATGACAGCAAAGCGGTCGTGACCGGAGACATCACCCAGATCGACCTGCCTTCGCGGGCGCAAAGCGGCCTGCTCGAAGCGATGAAGCTTTTGCACGGCATTCCGGGCATCGAGTTCGTCCAGTTTGGAGAAGTGGACGTGGTGCGGCATCCCCTGGTCGCAGCCATCATCCGCGCCTATGACCAAACCCAAAAGCCTGCGGTCCCTCAAACCCCGTAACGCTTCCCTTCCGTTTTTCATGGGGCCAAAGGGGGCCAAAGGGGGGTAAGAAGACGTTGGGGTTATGCGTCTAAGGGGTCAGAGACGTTTGGGGTTTGTACGTTGGAACTTGGCTGATAGGCGATGTGGTGGGAATCGACTTCCTCCAGTGTTCCGACCGAGTAGCCGAGTTCCATTTTGCAGCGGAGGGCGAAGGTGGACAGGCCATCGTGGGCAAAGTAGAAAGCTTGGGAAAACACGACGGATTCAAAGCCGGTCACGATGAGGGCTTTGTCGCGCGACAGAGACAGAAGGACGCGGCCCGCGTTGCGGAGGTTGGTGGTGGAGTGCCGCGCGTGTGGGTCCACCAAGATCTGGTCTGCGGGAACGCCCAGGTCAAGGAGAGCCTTTCGCATCATGAGGGCTTCGTTGTAGGGAGTCCCAGGGGGATGAACAGAACCACCGGTCACAAAAACAGCGGGGGCAAGGCCGGACAAAAGGTCCTTGGCAGCAAGCTGGACACGGGCCACAGCAGCGGGCAATTCGTGCAAGGGAGTGGGCTTTTTGGTTCCAACAGGGGTAAAACCGGGGACGATGAGCAGGTCGTAGGGACAGGAAAAAGACAGCTCACGAAGTCGGGTCAGGGTGTCCTCGTTGAGTTCATCCATGTCATACGTGGGGCGCGCGGAGGCCAGGGCACGGAGGGTTTCTGTGTCCCCGTGGCGGCGGACATCCAGGGCCGACAGCAAGACTTCGTACATGCCTTGATCGATGATCAGCGCGAAGAGTTCGGGCAGCGCATCTTCTGAGGACAAAAGGAGTGCTTCCAGAAGACGCCGCACGTCGCGGTTCTTTTGCTGGCACAGCTCGTACACGACCAAAAAATAGGTGTTGGGGGTTTCCAGCGTCTCGCACAGCGCGGACAAAAGGGGGCTGTTTACGCGCAAACAGTCTGCTGCAACCAGGTCCGAAAGCTTGCCGCGCGAGGCGACCTGGACCAGCGCAGCGTCCGCACAATCGTCGGCATCTCGGAGCATGTCCGCGAGGGTGTCCGGTTTGGCGGGTTCTGTGTCCTCATCCAGGATTTCGCACAAATCGTCGGCCAGGATGTCGGGATCGGAGCTTTTCGTTGTCATCGCAGCGGCCTCCAGCGTCCAAGTCGCACCTTTTGCATTGTACGTGGACCTCTACTTTGGCCGAAAACGGGGGTTTTGGGGGAGGTCGAATGGGTTTTTGGGGGAGGTCAAATGGGTTTTGGGACACACACGGAACGGCGGGCCCCGACAAGGAGGCTCGCAAATGGCGTTTCTCGACGCCAGCGTTTTGTGTCACAGTAGGCAAAGCTTCGTCACGCATGCGCTCGTCTTTTCCGTCACTTCTGGGTGTTGTTTGCAAGCCATCGGCTGCCAAGCGGCGTGGCGCAGGTACGTGGTTGGGTTTGTGTGCGTGGTTTTCGATGGCGAGCCCGGCGGCGCACGCGATTGGCGAGACGGCAGCGATCGACGTGAACAAGTTTCATCCGGCTGCGGGGCACCAGAAGTTGGTCACGCTCGACTTGGCCGAAGTAGACCCGCATTTGACGTTTGTGCCGCAATTGTTTGTCCACTACGCGCGGCGACCGCTGGTGTTTCGGCTGGGCGGCGTGCCGGTGGCGGACTTGGTGCAAAACCGGCTGACAGCGGATTTGGCGGTGTCGGTGTCGTTTTTGCGACGGTTGCAAGTGTCGCTCGCGTTGCCGGTGACGCTGTGGCAAACGGGCGAGCGGCCCGAGCGGGGTTTTCCCGACCCGCAGGACCCGAATTCGGGCAAAACGCTCTTTACGCCGTACACGCGGCAAGGACTTGCACAAGCGGGGCAAGAAGACCTGCGCTTTTCAATCAAGGGCGTGCTGGTTCGGTATCGAAAACAGAACGATCCAAACGAAGTGGGTTTTGGGCTGGGGCTCGCGGGGGATTTGAGCCTGCCGACAGGAAATGCGGACAGTTTTATGGGCTCGCGGCTGCCAACGTTTGCGCCCCGGCTGTTTGCGCATGTGGAATATCGGCGGCTGGTCGTGACGGCGATGGTGGGCAGCGTGCTTTCATCCACGGAACGGTTTTACAACGCCGAAACACAGCACAGTTTTCTGTACGGTGCGGGCGTTCAAATCGCGCTGCATCGAAGCCAGAAGACGCCCGTGCTGCTCGCGACAGAGGTTTGGGGCAGCACGCCGTATGTGGTGGCGGATCGGCTGCGCAACAGCCCGGCAGAACTGACGGTCGCGCTCAAAGCGGGTTATCAGGGCCTTCTGTTCTTTGTCGGAGGCGGGCCGGGTCTGAGTCCTGGCGTGGGCGTGCCGGATGGCCGCGCGTATGTGGGTGTCAGTTACGCGGGGACGTATGCGAAGCGTCCGCCGCCGCCGCCGCCACCACCACCGCCGCCACCGAAAAAGAAGGTGCCAGAGCCGCCGCCCCCGCCGCCTCCGCCTGAAGACTTGCCGCCCAGTTGCGAGGGCGAGGATTGCCCCGACCTTCAGCGTCGCCCGGCGCACGTTGAGGTCAAAGGGCAAAAACTCGTGCTGTCCGAGCGCATTTTCTTCGATTTCGATCGCGACACGATCAAACCGATTAGCTTTCCTGTGCTAGATGAGGTGGTGCGCGTCCTCAAAGCGAGGCCGGACATTCGACGCATGCGAATCGAAGGACACACGGACAACAAAGGCAAAGACTCGTACAACTTGGATTTGTCGCGGCGTCGGGGGCAGTCCGTGATGGTCTACTTGGTCGAGCACGGCGTTGAGCCATGGCGGCTCAATTCGGCTGGGTTCGGGCTGCGGTGTCCCATCGTCGCCAACGATTCGCCCGATCACCGCGCGCAAAACCGGCGCGTAGACTTCATCATTACCGAGCAAGAGGGCGTGCCGTTGCCTGAAGCCAAGTGCCCGCTCTCGCTCATCAGTCGCTAGCGAGTGAGCATTCGTTGTTGAGCCGCAAAACCAAAACCTAGAAGGAGCTTTCCCATGAACACAGAAACACCGTCTTTTGGCTGGCAGAGCCAAAGACATCGACAAGGTCGATCTTGGCTGGCCGGATTGGCTTTTCTCGCCGCCTGTTTGCTTGCTTCGCCCGCGTTTGCGCAAGTCAAAGATGTGAACTGCAACGACATCGACCGACCGACCGAAGGGCTTTGCATCGATTACTTCGCAAACGGCAACAGTTGCACGGGGGGCGAATTTGCTCCCAAGCGACCTTGTGACGACTACGTGGCCGGCGGCAAAGGCGTCGCAGGCAAATGCAGCGACCAGCTCGCGCCAGACAAGGACGGAGACGGTCGCGGCGATTCGTGCGACAACTGCCCAGACAAACCAAACCTCGATCAAACCGATCGGGATTCCGACGGAGTGGGCGATGTCTGCGACAACTGCCCGGACGTGGCGAATCCCGACCAATTGGATGCAAACAAAGATGGAATCGGGGATGCGTGCGATGCGTGCAGAACGGGCAAGCCCAATCCGCTGCAACCCGACAACGACGGCGATGGAAAACCGGACGAGTGCGACAACTGCCCGACCGTGCCCAACCCGGACCAAAAAGATGCCGATGGCGATGGCGTGGGCGACGCTTGCGACAAGTGCCCGACCGCTGACAACCGGTACGACCGGGACAAAGACGGCTACGCCGATACGTGCGACAACTGCCCCGACACCGTGAACATGGATCAGAAAGACAGCGATGGCGACGGCGTGGGCGATGCGTGCGACAACTGTTTCGCCGACAAAAATGCCGACCAAGCAGACACCAACGGCGACGGCATCGGCGATGTGTGCCAACCGGACGTGGGTGGCGGGCCGGGCTGTGCGGTTTCGGGCGGCGGCAGCGGATCGAATTGGGCGCTTGGACTCGGCGCGCTGGCTGGGCTTGCGTTGCTGATCGGTCTTTCGCGCTCTTCGGCACGGCGAAGAAGCGTTGGAGTTTCTGCCCGGCAGAAGTGAAACGGCCCCGTTTGGCGCGGTTCACACAACGTGACGTTGACGCGGAAAAGGAGCGTTCCCATGAATCCTGAAACACAGTCTCGTGGCTGGTTGAATCCGAGGCATTTTGACAGCCGTTCTTTCTTGGCAGGCTGGGTCTTGCTCGCGGTTGCGCTATTCGCCGCGCCTGCTTTTGCACAAGTCAAAGATGTGAACTGCAACGACATCGACCGACCGAGCGAGCTGCTCTGCATCGACTACTTCGCCAACGGCAACAGTTGTGTCGGCGATGAGTTTGCGCCCAAGCGCCCGTGCGATGACTACGTGGCCAGCGGCAAAGGCGTGGCGGCCAAATGCAGCGACAAACTCGCACCCGACCGGGACGGAGATGGCCGAGGCGATTCGTGCGACAACTGCCCGACGATTCCCAACCTCGATCAAACCGATACCGATGCCGATGGCGTGGGCGATGTCTGTGACAACTGCCCGACCGTGGCCAACTCGGACCAAAAGGATTCCAACGGCGATGGCATTGGCGATGCCTGCGACGCCTGCCTGACCGGCATTCCCAATCCCAAACAACCCGACACCGACCTCGACGGCAAGCCCGACACCTGCGACAACTGCCCGCTTGTGGCAAACCCCGACCAAAAAGACACCGATGGCGATGGGGTCGGCGATGCCTGCGACAACTGCAAGATGGTCAAAAACCCGACGCAAACCGATCGCGACCGAGACGGCGTGGGCGACCTGTGTGACAACTGCCCCGACGTTGCCAATTCAGACCAAAAAGATTCCAACGGCGATGGCATTGGCGATGCCTGTGACGCTTGTTTGACCGGCATTCCGAATCCCAGGCAGCCCGACACCGACCTCGACGGAAAGCCTGACACCTGTGACAACTGCCCATCGGTGGCAAACCCGGACCAAAAGGATACGGACGGTGATGGCATTGGCGATGCGTGCGACAACTGCAAGAACACCAAGAATCCCGACCAAGCCGACCGCGACGGCGATGGAGTCGGCGACTTGTGCGACAACTGCCCCACCGTCAAAAACGCAGATCAAAAAGACAGCAACGGGGACGGCATCGGAGACGCCTGCGACGCCTGCCTGACCGGCATTCCCAATCCTGGTCAAAAAGACACGGACGCTGACGGCAAACCTGACGAGTGCGACAACTGCCCCGCCATTGCAAACCCGGACCAAAAGGACACGGACGGCGATGGCATAGGCGATGCGTGCGACAACTGCAAGAACCTCAAGAACGCCGACCAGGCCGATCGGGACAGCGACGGCGTGGGAGACGCCTGTGACAACTGCCCCGCAGTCGCAAATCCCGACCAAAAGGACAGCAACGGAGATGGCATCGGAGACGCCTGCGACGCCTGTTTGACTGGCATTCCCAATCCTTCCCAAAAAGACACGGACGGAGACGCCAGACCCGACGAATGCGACAACTGCCCGCTCGTCAGCAATCCCGACCAGAAAGACACCGATGGAGACGGCATCGGCGATGCGTGCGACGTGTGCGCAACCATCAAGAATCCCGATCAGACCGATCGCGATAAAGATGGTGCTGGCGACCTGTGCGACAACTGCCCCGACGTGGCTAACCCCGATCAAAAAGACACCAACGGGGACGGCATCGGAGACGCCTGCGACGCCTGTCTGACCGGTCGGCCCAATCCCAAGCAACCTGACGGCGATGGCGACGGCAAACCCGATACGTGCGACAACTGCCCCACCATGAGCAACCCGGACCAACGAGACGGCGATGGCGATGGCTTGGGCGATGCGTGTGACAAGTGCTTGCTCGGAGACGATCGCTACGATCGGGACAACGACCGGGTTTCGGACGGCTGCGACAACTGCCAGGATGCGGTAAACCCCGACCAGAAGGACAGCGATGGGGACGGAGTGGGCGATGCGTGTGACAACTGCTTCGCCGATGCAAACCCTGACCAAGCGGACACCAACGGGGACGGCATCGGGGACAAGTGTCAACCCGACGTAGGTGGCGGGCCCGGCTGCGCGGTCACCGGCCCAAGTCAAAAACCGGATTGGGCGCTGGGTCTGGGCACCTTCGCCGGTCTAGCCCTGCTCCTGAACGGCTTCCGCCGAAGAAAAGCCCGATTCCCTTCCCATCCATAAACTGCTCTGGGGCACCGTCCGTTGCCCGATGACCCAAGCTCGTTGAGCGTGGGGCGCTTGGCAACACCTCGTCCGTTGTGCGGTGAGCCCGATCGCCGCATCGGGCGGGGGGATTTTTGGGGGGGAGTTTGGTAGGGTGCGAAAGTGCAGCTCGCGACGTTTTTGGATTTGGTGCAGATTCCCGAGGGGACTCGGCGGCACGAAGTGCTGGATGGGGAAGTGGTCGATCGTGCAGCCGGATGTCGCCGGGTGGCGGCACAAGTGTCTTGTGGGGGTCTCAAAAAGACGCGGGCAGGGCGGCCTGCGCTGCGGGCAGTTTGGGGAGGCAAGGGGATGCTTATCTGTGGGCAAGGAGGGGGAGGAGGCGTTCGGGGTTTTCGGGTGGCTGGGCTTCGGCGTGAATGCCGGAAACCGACTCGTCTGTCCATTCCGTGGGCGTCGCCCTCGTCTTCAAATCCGCCAGAAGTTTCGGACTACACGCAGAAAGAAATCCTCGCCACTGGTTCAACGAACGAAGGTTTTGGGGGACCTTTTCGTACACGTTGAAGAGGACGACGATCTTGCCAGCATGGATGAGGCGCAGGACGTTGAGAAGGGTGCCTGGGCTCTTGCCGTCCCAGATCATCAAACCAAAATCCGCTTCCTTGGCCATTTCACGATCTTTGACCATGTGGAAATGGACCCCCTTGGCCTCCTTGGGCGCCTGGACACAGCGGGTTTTCCAGGGTCCCAGGTTGTTTCGGGGCGTGTCTCCTGAACAGAAGACCGTCACTCGGTCGTAGTGGGATTCCTGAAGATGTTCCTGAACGGCTCTATCGGCACCGTTTGCGTCCCCAACGATGACTTGGTGTCCCAAAGAAACAATGTTGTCGAGCCGGTTTCTGACTTCGGGGGGTAACTTGGAAACATGGCGTGAGCCGCCGATGAAAATCGTGTTCATTGGTTGCTCCGGGTCTTGGTCAGGGTCAACACATAGACCTCGCGCGTCCGTCCCTGGTTTTGCAAGACAAAAGTGATGTTGTTCAGGGTGTCCCCTGAACGAAAAAGGTCGTCAAACAACAGAATTCGCTTTTCACAAGTTTGGGTCGCATCCACGGCGTACAGATCAGCCAACAACCGTTGGCGCTCTTCCTTGTCATGAACGTCTTTGAGTTGGGTCGATGAGCGAGTCATGCGGAGGCACTGGGACACAGGAAGATCAATGGCTTTTCCCACGGCAGCTGCGTGCGGAGTCTTGCGCTGGAAAATGGGCGAAGGGCGATGGGCGAAAGACGGGCGGGCAAAAGCGGTGCTTTTTTGGGGGCGGGGCAGAAAATCGGTATGGTGGGGTTGTGTGGAAGGTTTTGAAAAAGATGGGGCGTGAGGCGTTGAAGCCTCGGCGGTTTCGGTATGAGCGGTTTGGGGGAATCGTGCAGGTGGGCGGGGGTGTGGGCGGCGCAGTGGGGAGGGTGTTGCGTTGGCTGGGCGGGGGTTTTGGGGACAGGACGTTTGCGCTGGTGTTTGTGGATCGAGAACGGGCGCGGTGGCTTAGGCAGGACACGCCTCCTGCGGGGCTTTGGGAGGAAGAAGAAAAGGGTGTATGGGGGAAGTCGGGGGTCGGGGAACCACTTTCGGCACCGCTGGAAGCGCATTTGCAATTGACGAATCGGTGCGAGGCGGGTTGCGCAACGTGTTACACGGGGGCAACGCGGGAAGGGGGGCGTTCGGAATGGGGCCTTGGGGAGTGGTGCCGGGCGGTGGACGTTTTGGCGGAAGCGGGGGTGTTTCATGTGGCGTTGGGGGGCGGGGAAAGCGCGCTTTTGCCATGGCTACCGAAGCTTTTGGAGCATTGCGCGCGGCGGGGCGTGGTGCCGAATCTGACGACGAGCGGTTTGTATGGGGAGGATGTGTTAGAGCGGCTGTGTGGATGGGCGCAGGAGGGGCTCTTTGGGCAAATCAACGTGTCGATGGACGGCCTGGGACCGGTGTACCGGGCGGTTCGGGGGCACGATGGTTTTGGGCGGGCCGATCGCGCAGTGGTGCGTCTGAAAGAGGCGTGCGGGAACGTGGGTCTGAACACGGTGCTGGCGCGCCCTGTTTTTGCACAACTGCCGGAGCTGTTTGCGTATGCAAAGCTGCGGCAGGTGAGAGAAATCGAGCTTCTGCGGCTCAAACCAACGGGGCGCGCGGCGCGGGGATTGACGTATGCGGCCCTGCGGCTGTCGGATGAAGAACATATTGCGCTTGTGCCAAAGGTGTTGGGTTTGTCTAAACAGACAGGGGTGCGGGCGCGGCTGGATTGTTCTCTGTTTCCTTTTGTGGCGGTGCATGCGATGGGGGATGGAGCAGGGGTTCCGTTTGACGCAGAGGTGTTGCGGTTTTTTTCGGTGGTGGGTTGCGCGGGGGGCGATTGGCTGGTGGCGGCGCGGTCGGATGGGCGGATGTCGGCGTGCAGTTTTGCGCCCGCTGGGGCCGAGCCCGTGACGGACTTGCAGGCGGTGCTGGCCAAACCGGGAGCGATGGCACCGTTTCGAGGGGCGGGAGAGACAAAGCCGCCGTGTGCAACCTGCGAACTGTTGTCGTTGTGCCGGGGTGGTTGTCGAGCGGTGGCGCTGCATGGGACAGGGACGCTCGATGCGCCGGACCCGGAATGCCCTCGCGTGTTGCGGCACGGTCGGGAGACCTCGGTGGCGCGGTCGGAAACGGCGGTGTCGTGCGCGGTAAAGGTGACGGACGCGGAAAAGAAGGTGATACGGTAGCGGGCCATGCTGCACAGCGGGCCTCGGCGCACTTTGTTTGTTGTTTCGGATTCGACGGGCGAGACCGCCGAGAAAATGGTGCGGGCGGCGCTGCGGCAGTTTGATGTGCCAGAAGAAACGGTGGACGTTCGTCTGTTTGCGCATGTGCGGCACGAGCTGGACCTGGACGTGGTGGTGGGAAACGCAGAGCGGGAGCAGGGCCTGATTGTTTCGACGCTGGTGCGCGGGGAGGAACGGGATGCGCTTTTGCACAAATGCCACGCGCGGGGGGTGCTGTACGTAGACCTCATCGGTTCGCTTTTGGGGACGATGGCGCGTTTTTTGTCGGTGCAACCGCGCGAAGTGCCGGGCCTTTTGCACACGGTGACAGACAGCTATTTTCAGCGGATGGAGGCGATCGAGTTCACGGTGCAACACGACGACGGACGTTGCCCCGAAGAACTCTGCGAAGCGGATTTGGTGTTGATCGGCATCAGCCGCACGTCGAAAACGCCTCTATCGATCTATTTGGCTCAAAAAGGGTATCGGGTGGCGAATGTGCCCTTTGTGCTGAACGTGCCGCTGCCGCCGGAAATCGAAGACGTGCCGCCGGCGCGGGTGTTTGTGCTGCAAATCAAGCCGGATGCGCTTTTGCAGATTCGGCACGAACGGCTTTTGCGGATACAACTGGCGACGGACACGAGCTACGGCCAGCGCGACCACATTCTGCGGGAAATCTATTCGGTCCGGGATTTGCTCTCGCAACATCCGGGGTGGACGGCGATTGATGTGACCGGAAAAGCCATCGAAGAAACGGCAGCGGACGTGCTGCGTCACGATCGAGAACGGAAAGAACAACGTGTGGGATGAGAACGCATGGGGGTTTTGAAGCAAAAGCGGGGGAAGGAGAAGCTTGGGAGTGTCGGTTTCTTCCTTTGTTTGCTCGGGTGTTTGTGGCTGTGTGCGGGACGGGCGAGGCCGGCGCTCGGACATGATGTGGAACACCCGGAAGTGGCTGAACATACCGCGCTGTGGGGGCCTCTTTTGTCGAAGGTGGGGCCGACGTTTGCCGAGATCCATGTCGGTCTGGCCGATGGGGTCGCGCGGTCCGTTCAGCTTCGGGTGAAGGAGGCCAAGAAAGGGGGACCAAACCATCCACCCCTTTTGGAAAAAACGAGTCCGCAAAGCCTGTGGCACACGTTGCAGATGGATGGACTTGTGCCAAGCCACTTGTACCGATACGAACTTGTGTTTGCGGGTCTGCCCATGTTTGTGGGGGAATTTTCGACGGCCCCCACACAGAACGATGCGCGGCCTTTGTCTTTTGCCGTGTTTGGAGACGAGCAGGCGAGCCCTCGGAATGATTCACAAAGTTCGCGCGCGATTGCGCTGGCGATCGTGGCGGAAGCGCCGGATCTGGTGATTGGAACAGGCGACTTGGTGTCGAAAGGGGGCCAAGTGGAAGATTGGCGGGAGCTGTCCAAAACGCACCGGTATCTGTGGTCGCAATTTCTATATTTGCCTGCGCTGGGAAATCACGAATTGTTCGGGGATGTGGACGGGAGTTTCTTTCGCCGTCTGCTGCCTCAAGCCGCGACGCGGTTTTATGCGGTGCGGTACGGATATGTGTTGCTTCTGTTTTTGGACGGAAACCGGCCTGGGAGTCCCGAACAAACCGCGTTTTTGGAAAAGGAACTGCTGCAAGCGGCAAAAGACCCGAGCATTCGAGCCAAACTCGTGGTGTTGCATCAACCTCCGCTTTCGGCGGGTTTGCATTGTGGGTCGGCGGGCAGCATGTGGCGGTGGATGCAGCTTTTCGAGCAACACCACGTCGATGCAGTGCTGGCGGGACACGACCACGCCTACGAACGATTGGAACGGAACGGCGTGCCGTATTTCGTATCGGGAGGAGGCGGAGCGAAACTCTATCCTCAATCCCCGTGCGGGCAGCCGGATGAACCTGCGCTCCAGGTGTATGAATCCGCGCATCATTATGTGATGCTCGAATTTCGCCCCAGCGGGTCGCGCGTCGAAATCGCGGTTCGTGCGCAAGTTCCGCAAGGCATGCCGTTCGATCGTGTCACCTTGCCATTGCCGAAAAGCGTCGTCGGTCTTCTGGAGCGGGACGACGACAACACGCCGCCTCCCCAGCATTTCCACAGAGGTCATGTGCGATACCTATTGCGGCATCACGGGGTGCAACTTCTGTTTCTGCTCGGAGTCGGAGCGGTGCTCGCGTGGGCCTGGCGCAAAGGGCGATCGCGACGATCTTGATTGCGTCGGTGTGATACGCTGCGCACATGCGGATAGGTTCTCGGCTCGGTTCTTTTGCTATCTCGGACATTCGCGCGATGAGCATCGCGTGCCAGGCGGTGGGCGGCATCAACTTGGGGCAGGGCATTTGTGATTTGCCGACGCCTCCCAAGGTCGCGCAAGGTGCCACGCAGGCTATCGCAGACCGCCAATCGACGTATTCCCATCCGTGCGGAGTCGCGTTGCTGCGGCAAGCTGTCGCGGACAAAGTGCGCACGCTGTATGGCCTGTCGTATGACCCCGAAAGCGAAGTCGTCGTAACGAGCGGTGCCACGGGCGGTTTTGCGTCCGCGTTGCTCGCGTTGTGCGAACCGGGCGATGAAGTCATTTTGTTTGAACCGTATTACGGCTATCACTTGAATTCGGTGTTGATGTTGGGGCTTACGCCAGTTCTTGTGCCGCTTTTGCCGCCCGATTGGACGTTGACAAAAGAGGCCTTGGAAAAAGCGGTTTCCAAAAAGACTCGGGCGATTGTGGTTTGCACGCCGTCGAATCCGAGCGGCAAAGTCTTTTCCGAAACAGAACGAGGGCTTTTGGCGGATTTTTGCACAAGCCACGATGTGATTGCTTTTTGCGATGAAATTTATGAACACATCGTATTTTCCGGGCACAAACACGTTCCGCTGTCTGGGTGGCCTGGAATGCGCGAACGCAGTGTCACAATGAGTGGTTTGTCCAAGACCTTTTCGATCACAGGTTGGAGACTTGGATATCTGACGACAACGGCTGAAGCGGCTCGTCGAATTGCGATAGCGCACGATTTGTTGTATGTTTGCGCGCCGACGCCGTTACAGCACGGTGGTTTGCTGGGCCTTTTGCACACACCGCCTGCATTTTATTCGGATTTGTCCGCTTTGTATGAACACAAGCGCGATGTGTTGTGCCGGGCGCTGGAAGATGCGGGTTTGTCTCCGCTGTGGCCAGCCGGCGCGTATTACGTGTTGGCAGACGCCCGGCGGCTCGGTTGCAACACGGCCAAAGAAGCCGCGATGAAACTGTTGAAAGAGGCCGGAATTGCCGCGATTCCAGGCACGAGTTTCTTCACAGATCCCGTCGGAGAAAACCTGCTCAGGTTTTGTTTTGCCAAACCCGATGAAGTGCTGGAACAGGCCGCCGCGCGCCTTCGCAAACTGTGAGTGTTGGACCGCGCATCGTTTTGCGTTGGTTGTCACGATCTGACGGGCGTGAAGTGGGTTTGTCGGCGGGGAAGAGGGCAGGTTGTGGTTACGAGCCGGTGTTTCGGAAAATGGGGACGTTTCCGGTTGTGTAGGAACCTGCTGCGATGTCTGGTTTTCCGTCTTTGTTGTAATCCCCAATCACAACGCTGTAGCAGGTGTTGATGCCGGTAGCCATGGGCCCGCTTCCCATCATGTTGAAGGTTCCGTCGCCTTTTCCAAGAAGAACCATTGCGTTTCCGCCGGAAAGACCAGGAATCACCAAATCGGGATATCCGTCCAGATTCAAATCGCCCATCGCCATGGCCTGTGGGTTGACAATCGCCGTAAGCGTCCGAGCTGTTCCGAGCGTAGAAAATCCGCCTGTGCCGTTGCCTTGATACAGGGTCAAGGTACCGGGATTGCCTGCGCTCAAGGCCGCAAGGTCGGCTTTTCCATCGCCGTTGAAATCAGCCACTTTAACGATGGCAGGGCTGTTGGCAGGCGCTGGTGTGATCGTAGGTTGCGCGGCCCATCCGGCGGCTTTGTTCAGCAACACCCGCAAATATCCATTGGCGGCACCGTTTCCTACGGCCAAATCAATCCGGCCATCTGCATCGAAATCTCCCATGTCGAAGCTTGTTGGCGTGTAGGCGTTTCCAGAGACTCGCATATCAAAGGGAGCACCGGTCACACGGGTCCATGTGTTGTTGCCGTTATTTTTCAAAATACTGACGGTACTGTTTCCTGCATTGGCGACGGCTAGGTCGTTGGCTTTTCCATCGGCATCGAAGTCTCCGATGGCCACTGCGTATGGACTGTTGAAGCTACCTGTCGCTTGTGTGATGACAACCGGCGTGACGGAGGTACCATTGCGAATCAACGCCGTTACGGTGCTCGAGGCAAAGTTGACCACCGCTGCATCGAGTGCGGCATCGCCGTTCAGATCACCAACGGCCACAGAATAGGTGTTCGTTCCGCCCGTTGGTGCACCTTGTGTAGCAACAAACGTGGGCGCGTTGGCTGTCGGTGCCGGCGTTGTGTTGGGAATCAGGTTGATGCCATTTCCGCCTCCAACCACGTTGGCTAGTCCCATGGCCACGGCGAGGCTTGGGAAGCCTTGGCCGCCCAGATCGATATTGGCGAGGCCACGCGGGCCACTCGCATTCATCGCGGCGATGTTTGCGTTTGCGCTGGCTGCGAATGTGAGCGTTCCCAGGAAATATGTGTAGCCCTTGACCAGCGTGGCTGGGGTGCTTCCGTCGCCGTTGTCCACCACGACATCTTGCGGACCATACGCGGTGGATGCCCCGGTGGTCGCAGAGAGAACGCCACCATTGACGCTGACGCCGGTCGCAGCCACGCCGCCGATCTTGACGGTGGCGGTGGGTTTAAAGTTGGTTCCATTGATCGTGATCGCGGTGCCGCCTGCGGCAGGTCCCATGGTCGGCGTGATCGACGAAATCGTCGGCAGAAGCATGGCCATGTCCGGCAGAACCGTCATGTCTGGCTGCGGATTGGGCGGCGGCGGTGGTGGATCGTTATCGCACGCAAAGATGGATGCGACGACCGAAACCCCCAATATCGTTGCAATTGTCAAACGGGAAGCGAGTGGGTAACGCATGCGAAGTTTTCCTCCAAAACGAAAGAAGTTGTGTTCAAGAAGTGGTCGCAAAACCACGCCGGAAAAGCGTATCACCTTCATGCAAACAAGGTTTCGTGAACAAATGCTTAAAATAGATGTCCGATAAAATACTGAAATCTCTGCTTATTTGTTTTTGATTTCAAAAAAGGGTTGAAACGAAAACAGGTCATGTACATAAGAACAGTCCCTCCATTTGGCTACATAGGAATCACAGGTAAAAAACCTTTCAGAACAAAAAAAGGTATGTGAATATGCTCGGATACAGATGATCGGGAGTCTTGCAAAGGAAGGGTTGCGGGCATTGCTTCTGTTGTGCCTGGGCAGTGGCTGCGCAGTGCCGCTTGCGAAACATTGTCCGACTTGCCAAGAGTTGGAATTGGGGCAGCGGCCTCCTGTGAAGCGGGGTGTGCGGACGGTGTACGTGCTGGTGCCGGGGCTGCTTGGGTATGGTTGGGAATGGGACGGGGCGCAAAAGGAATGGGCTGGTTTGCCGGACGCGACGACGCTGGTGTTTTCGTGGGACCCGTGGAAAAGCCTTGCGCAAAGTGGCGACGCACTGGTGCGACACACGGATTACTTGCTGCGGCGTTTGCCGAACACGGTGGAGCGCGTGGTCATCGTCGGACATTCGGCAGCGGGTTTGCTTTTGGCGTGGGCGGCGTCGCGCGTGCAGGTTCCCGTCGGTCTGTCGGTGTCGATGGTTTCGCTGGGCGCGCCGTTGGCGGGTCAGGGGTTCAATCCGTGGGCCGAGCCGAATCTTGTGTGGACGCCGCTTCCGATCGCGCTCGGTTCGACGTTTTCGTCTTCATCGTGGGCCGAGCCAGCGGAGCGGGTTTCCTTGCGGGTGTTTGTGACGGGTGAAAGCGATCCCGTGATGAAACCGCACTTTGGCCACAAGCCGGGCAGTCCGTCGGTGTTGCCGCGATTGGCGCAGGTGGTGCAACTGCCGCTCAATGTGGATCACAATGTCGCGCTGGCGACCTTGGCGAAACAATTGTGCGAAGAAGAACGGGCGCGGCGACAAAATCCAAGGCCGTAAGCCCGCTCGTTTTGGTGGGCTTATCGACGACGCGGTTTCTTTTTGGCTCGGGACGCGGCGGTGGTTTTGCTGGTTTTGGCGGCTTTGCTTTCGTCGTCTTCTTCTTCGCCGCTGGCGGTTTCGCTGGGCGTTTGTTTCGACGGAGCCGTTTCGACTGTGGTTTCGGACGGCTTTCCGTCGGCTGGCTTGGCTTCGGCGACGGGTTCAGTGGCTGCGGTCTCGACGGGGCTGGCCGTGGGGGCAACCTCGACGACAGGTGTCGGCTCGACGACGACAGGTGTCGGTTCGACGACGACAGGCGCAGCTTCCACGACGGGCGGAGGTACGACGACCGGCACAGGCTCGGGTTCAAATTCGACGCCGGTTCCGACCTCGGCCCCCAGGCCCAGCAACCACCTTGGAAGTTTGGCCTGTTCCGTCGGAACCAGGAGCATGTTGGCCTGTGCTCCCTCGCGGACGCGACGAACTTTGCAGGACAAGCGATGCTCGCCGCTGACGACTTGCAACGGTGTGGCCACGGGCATCGGGCTCTCGGTGTCTATCAAAAGGCCTCCGTCTTGCAGACGAAAAAGGGGTTCCTTGGCGACGGTCAGGGTCTGGTAAGTGACTTGTATGCTCATGGTTTCATAGGGTATCAAAACCTGTTTTGCAGCGGCAACGAGCAGCTTCATAAAAAAGCACACAGTCCAGCACGGGGAAGCCGCCGCCATTGTGTCTTGTCCGACGAGAATTTTGTTTTCAAACCGAGGTTTAGGACGCGGGCGGCGCACTTATGGGATAAAACAGGGCGCATGTGCGGAATCATTGGATACATCGGGAAAAAGCCAGTTACCCCGCTTTTGGTCGATGCCCTCAAACGGCTGGAATATCGCGGGTACGACTCGGCGGGGATTGCGGTCTTGCAGGACCACAAAACGGGCGACGTGGAGCAAGACCTTTGCGTCGTGCGCTGTCGAGGCAAGATCTCTGAGCTCGAAAAAAAACTTGCGAACGCCGAACCGTCGGGCCATGTGGGCATCGGACACACAAGGTGGGCCACCCACGGAAAACCGTCGTCGGAAAATGCGCACCCGCACCGATTTGGGTCGGTCGCGGTGGTTCACAACGGAATCATCGAAAACTACCTGGCGCTGAAAGAGAGTCTTGTGGCGCGCGGGCACACGTTTTCGTCGGAAACGGACACCGAAATCGTCGCCCATTTGCTGGATGAAGAGATCCGCAAACTTCCATTCGGTCCCGATCGTTTGCTCGAGGCGACCCGGCGGGCCCTTTTGCAGGTGAAAGGGGCTTATGCGGTTGTGGCGCTGTCCCTCGATACGCCGGATGAAGTGGTGTGCGCCAAAAGCGCGTCGCCGCTCGTGCTCGGCATCGGCGAGGGGGAAAATTTGGTGGCGTCGGACGTGCCGCCGCTGCTTTCGCACACGCGAAACGTCATTTTCTTGGAGGAAGGCGACCTGGCGCAGCTCCGTCGGGATCGGATGCGAATCGTCGGCATGGATGGAAAACCGCGCGATCGAAACCTGCGCCTCATCACCTGGTCGGTGCTGGCCGCCGAAAAAGCGGGCTATCGGCACTTCATGCAAAAAGAAATTCACGAACAGCCGGGCGCGATCACGGACACCTTGCGCGGACGAATCGCGCATTCCCCGCCGGATGCGCTGCTCGACGGGATCGAGCTTTTCCCAGCGCACATCAAACGGCTGTTTTTGGTGGCTTGCGGCACGTCGTTTCACGCATCTCTCATCGGGAAGTATTTGATCGAGACGCTCGCGCGCATTCCGGTCGAGGTCGATTTGGCGTCGGAATTTCGATACCGCAATCCGATTGTGTCCGCAGGCGATCTTGTTCTTTCTGTGTCGCAATCGGGCGAGACGGCAGACACGCTGGCCGCCGTTCGCGAGGCCAAACAAAAAGGCGCGCAGGTGTTGTCGATCGCCAATGTGCTCGATTCGTCGATTCCGCGAGCATCGGACCATGCGTTTTACACACACGCCGGGCCCGAGATCGGTGTCGCATCGACCAAGGCCTTCACGACGCAGCTTGTCGCGTTGGCGCTGGTTGCGGTGCATTTGGGTCGGCGAAATGGCCAACTTTCCGAGCAAGACGCAGCGGCCTTCTTGAATGGCCTCGCGTCGCTGCCCGCGAAAATCACGCAAACGCTGGAATGTGCCGAGCGCGTGCGCGATTTGGCGAGGAAATTGTGTACCGCCGGGCATGTGTTGTACCTGGGGCGCGGCGTGGAGTTTCCGATTGCGCTCGAAGGTGCGCTCAAACTCAAAGAGATTTCGTACATCCACGCCGAGGGATACGCCGCCGGAGAATTGAAACACGGTCCCATTGCGCTCATCGACGAGACGATGTTCGTCGTCGCATTGGCACCCAGAGATGCGTCTTACGAGAAAATGCTGTCGAATTTGTCCGAGGTCAAAGCACGCGGAGGGAAAATTTTTGCCGTCGTCACTCGAGGCGAAAAGAACGTACAGACGCTGGCCGAGGCCGTGATTGAGGTCCCAGACATTCACCCGTTGCTGTGGCCGCTCCTGACCGTCGTGCCGCTGCAACTGCTTGCGTATTACGTGGCGGATTTCAAAGGCACCGATGTAGACCAGCCTCGCAATTTGGCAAAATCTGTCACCGTCGAATAGAGCGCATAAATCGCCCCAAAAGCGTCGCGAAAACAAAGGGAGGTTTCCATGGAGAACGGACCGCACACGGTTCCCGAAAAAGACTTGAATCTGCTCATCCGCGCCGGTGCGGAATGTTCGGCGCTGGCTGCGTATTTGGATGGACTCGATGAGACGGCGCGCGTCTGCGAAGTCCAGTCTTTGGAACGACGAACGCTGGCGGATTTGTATGCCCGATGCGAACAGGCAGAACCTGCGACGCTGGCCGAATTTGTGCCCGAATCGTTTTCGGCGGGCCAGACGGTGATTTGCGCAGGTCTCAATAGCCTGCCGCTGTTTCGTAGGTTCGAGAAACGGCTCGTCCGCACCGCCAGCGGCCAAGTGTTCGGTTTCAATTTTCAGACGATGAGTTTTGCGACCGGCCCCGGCTATTTTCGCGTCACCGAGTCGGGCCGCGAGCTGCTGTTCGACTACCGCCAGCTTCCGAATCAGGCCGATGTGCCGTCCGATTGGCCGACGGTCGTGCCCAACGGAAGGGGCCTATCCCACCTTGTCTACAAAGACCTCGAGGACTTTTGCCGACGGGTTTCCAAAGATGTCGTCATCGGCCACGCCACGCGCGACGGCAAATCGCTAGGCCAATACTTCATCCTCTGTCGCCGCGCCGGCACGTAACGATTCCGAACCAACAGCCCACGGCAGACGCGGCCTCTCACACGCGGTCACAAACCCAGCGAACGCTTTGATAGCATCGAGGCACGGCTTCTCCCGATGAAAAACGTCCCTCGTTTTGTTTGCATCCACGGTCATTTCTACCAGCCTCCCCGCGAAAATCCGTGGTTTCGCACCGTCGAAGTCCAGGACAGCGCCTTCCCCTATCACGATTGGAATGAACGCATCAGCGCCGAGTGCTACGAGCCCAACAGTTTTGCGCGCATCTTGGATGGCCAAGGCCGCATCACCCACATCGTCAGCAACTACGAGCGCATCAGTTTCAACTACGGCCCGACGCTGCTGTCGTGGATGTCCACACATTTGCGCAGGGTGTACGAAGCCATTTTGCTTGCCGACAAGCAGAGCATGCTTCGTTTTTCCGGCCACGGCTCGGCGCTGGCGCAGGTCTACAACCACGCCATCTTGCCTTTGTGCAACGAGCGCGACAAAAAGACGCAAGTTCTGTGGGGCCTGCGCGATTTTGCCGCCCGTTTTGGCCGACTCCCCGAGGGAATGTGGCTTGCCGAAACCGCCGTCGATACGCCCAGCCTCGAGGCACTCGCCCAACACGGCATCCGTTTCACCGTCCTGTCCCCCTACCAAGCCCAAGCTGTACGAAAACGTGGGGAGTCCGCTTACACCGATGTACGGGGTGGGAAAGTGGACACCACGATGCCCTACGATGTGGTTCTTCCGTCGGGGCGACGCATTGCCGTGTTCTTTTACGATGGGGAAACGTCGCGCGCCGTCGCGTTTGAAAAACTCCTCAACCAAGGCGAAAAACTGGCCGAACGCCTGCTTCGCGGCTTTTCGGGCAATCGCCACCGTCCCCAGCTCGTACACATCGCCACCGACGGTGAAACCTATGGCCACCACCACAAATATGGCGAAATGGCCCTTGCGTTTGCGCTGCGCACCCTCGAACAGACCGACGGAGTACAACTGACCAACTACGGCGAATTTCTGGCGCTGTGCCCGCCCACCCACGAAGCCCAAATCGTCGAAAACACAGCCTGGAGCTGTTCACACGGCCTCGGTCGCTGGACCACCGATTGCGGCTGCCAAAGCGGCGGCAATCCCGGTTTTCACCAGCGTTGGCGCGCGCCTCTCCGTCGGGCATTCGACCTGCTCCGCGATCGTTTGGCCCCCGCTTACGAACAAGCCATGGCCGGCCTTTTGACCGATCCGTGGCAGGCGCGTGACGCCTACATCGACGCACTCCTAGACGACCGCCCCGACGCCAAAGAGCGTTTTTTGCAAAAACAGGCCAAACGGCCTCTTACCCCCGACGAGATCGCCCGCGTCTTCCAGCTTTTGGAAATGCAGCGGCACCTCATGCTCATGTACACGAGCTGTGCGTGGTTTTTTGACGATATTTCCGGCGTCGAACCCGTCCAGAATTTGCTGTACGCAGCCCGCGCCATGCAGCTTGCGCAAACGGCCCTTCACGTCACCATCGAGCCCGATTTTCTGGACATTCTCGCCCAAGCCGAAAGCAATGTTCCGTCGGTGGGTACGGGCCGCAAACTGTGGGAAACGCAAGTTGCGCCTCGCCAAGTCGATTTGAAAAAAGCCTTCGCCCATTACGCCATCCGGTCTTTGTTCGAGCGCCACGAGACGCCCAATCACCTCTACGGTTACGACATCGAACCCCGTCGCGAAGAGCACCGGCACGCTGGGCGGCTCAACCTCAAACTTGGGTGTGCCCATGTGCGTGATTCTGCGACCTTTGAAACCGCCACGCTCTGTTTTGCCGTGCTTCATTTTGGCGATCACAACCTCGTGTGCGGCGTGACCGAACCCGGACGAGAAAACTTTCTCGACGAGCTTCAAAAAAGCCTCTTCGACCCCTTTGAGCGAGCGGATTTGCCGACGGCGCTGCGCATGCTGGACCACTATTTTGGCTCGGCCACGTTTTCCCTCCGAGATCTGTTTCGCGACGATTCCCGCCGCATTTTGGATCAGCTTCTGCGAAACACCCGCCTCGAGGTTGAGGCTTCTCTGCGCAAGCTCTACGACACCCACGCACCCCTTTTGCGTTTTTTGACCGATTTGCACGCGCCGCTTCCGCTCGCCCTCAAAACCGCCGCTGAGCAGGCCTTGCAAACCTCCGTCCTCGACCAGTTGGCTCTCCCCGTCCCCGATTTTGCCAAGGTTCGGCATTTGTTCGAGGAAGCCGAACACAGCGGCGTCGCTTTCGAGCAAACCGCGCTCAGTTTCGCGCTGCAAAACCTGCTCAGGCGTCTGTCCGACAAGTGGCGCGAAACCCCCGATTCCAACAAAACCGTCCAGGCGCTTCTCGACGCTGTTACCCTCGCGACCACTCCGCCCAACCAAGTGGACCTCTGGCGCACCCAAAACACATTTTACGAGCTGCTCCAGACCGTCTATCGCGACCAACTTCAGAAGACCCAAAAAAGCAGCCCCGACGCCCTTCGCACCCTCAAGTGGCTGCGTCTGTTCGAGCAGCTCGGCGTGAAGCTCTCCATTCGGCTGCCTCCGTCGGGAGTGCATTGAAAAGTCCGCGCGCTTTTCTCTATAGTGCGCGCCCATGACCACCCAAGCCAAACCCTGCCAAGCCCACAGACCTGAAACCACGTCACCGTCGGACGCATCCCGTCGCCGCGTACACACCCGTCGCGTCGATGAAGTCGAATCCATCGAGGACGTTTTTTTGCACTGTCTCCCTGCGTTCGGCGGTGCGTATTTGCGCAGGGTCTACACCCTTCTCGACGCAGCCATTTCTGCTGGTTGTCCCCTCACCCTCGCCATTGCCGGTCCCGTCACCGTTTCCGGTCAACACCAGACTTGGCTCCTGCCCCTTTTGGAAACCGGCTGGGTCGCCTACCTGTCCACCACCGACGCTGTTTGTTACCACGACGGACACCGCGCTTTGTTTTCTCACCGCGATCCCGTCTTCGAGGTCCCCATCTTCGGCGACGACGGCGCGCTTCGCGACCAAGGCACCATCCGCGTCACCGACATGGCCTTCGACGAGCAAGTCCTCCTCGACCAAGACCGCTTTTTGACCGCGTGCCTGCTGCGACCCGAATTTCAGAAAAAAATGACCGGCACCGAGCTGCGTTTTCTCCTCGGGCGGCTTTACGCGGAACAGGAACAAAAAGCCGGCGTCTCCCCAGGCCTGCTCAGCACTTGTCACCGCCTCGCCATCCCCATTCTCGTCGGTGCGCCTGGCGACGGCAGCGTCTTTTTGAACGCCATGAAACTGTGGGCCATGCAGCGCGCCGGCCTCCTGTCGGGTTTCGCTTTTGACCTCGATGTCCAAGCCGAAGTTTTCGAGTCCTGCGCCTACCACTATCACTGTCTGTTTCAGGTCCCACCCGGTGCGCTCGCCACCCTCATTCTCGGCGGAGGTGTGCCCAAAAACTACAACCTACAACCCGAACCCGGCCTCTCACAAGTCCTCGGTCTTTCCGAGGTCCACGGCTATACCTTCGACGTGCAAATCGTCAGTTCCCCCGTCACCGATGGTTCACTCTCCTCCTGTCCGCCTGCCGAGGCTGTTACCTGGGGCAAAGTGGACAAAAACGTCTACCAAAAAACCACCGAGAGCATGCAGGCCGACTACTCCATGGTCATGCCTTTTCTCGTCAAAGCCCTCCTCGACAAACGCGCCCGGTTCGCCCGTTTTGCCGACAGAATGGGCCAAGACGCCCTCTTTGAAAAACACCCCGAGGCACGCGGCTATCTCCGCAACCGCGACGGCTATCGTCTCCTCGAACACCGCGACGCCGCAAACCAGCGACTTCTCGACGCTGTTTGCAAAAATGGAGACTGGCTCAAACAAACGCTCCACTATCCGTTCGCCGTCCCGGAGACGCGGTGAAACTCCTATTGCTGACTGTCGGCAAACTTCGCGATCCGTGGGTTCAATCCGGGTGCGCTGAATACGAAAAGCGTTTGCGCGCCCGATTCCCCCTAGAAATCGTCGAAGCCAAAGACCATGCCGCCCTGCAACGAAAACTCCCTCCTCGCTTTGCCCTTTGGGTCCTCGACGAACGCGGTCAACAGTTCTCCTCCCTCGAACTCGCCCAAAAACTCGACCTGGCCAAACAAAGTGCCATGCCCGGTCTCGCCCTCTGCATCGGTGGTGCCGACGGAACCCCTCCCTCCTTTCGCGACCAAGCCCACTGCCTTTGGAGTCTCTCCAAATTGACCTTTCCTCACCGCCTTGCCCGCCTTCTCGTTCTCGAGCAGCTCTACCGAGCCCAATCCATCCTAGAAAACTCGCCCTATCACCGTTCCTGAACCTTCTTCTGCGCAAATTCTATTATCAAAACAAGACCTTACGCAGTATTTCAAAACCAAAGTCTCCTTTGTCTTGCGATCCAAAACCAAGACAGCCAACATGGCCCGAGCGTTTACACATACAACCGTGATCAGGGGGAAAACGCATGTTCCAAAATATCAAATATCGTTCAACACTTATCGGTTTCGGTTTTGCAGCCGCGTTGGCCACTGTCTACGCAGCAAGCTGTGACAGCCAAACCACCAACAACCAAGACCAACCAGACTTGGCGACTGCGCCCGAACCAGACCTGGCCTCCATCGCACCGCCCATTGTCGTTTCCGCAACGCCCGCTGCTGCTTTGAACACAGGAAATGCAACCGTCACGCTGACCGGGCAAAACTTTGGTCAAGGTGCCACTGTCACCATTGCCGGTGTTCCTGCCACAGGTGTTCTTTTTAATTCGAGCACAAGCCTCACCATCACCACACCCGCCAAAGCAGCCTTTTGCGGTGCTGTTGAGGTCATCGTCACAAATCCAGACGGCAAGTCAGGCAGTGCAAAGAACATTCTGCGATATCGAAGCAGCACTTACGGATTGCTCGCAGCCATCACCACGACTGCAAATTCCGTCCAAGCCCCAAGAAATCTCGTAATCGCTGATTTCAATATGGATGGAAACCAAGATGTTCTGGTCTCGCTCTTGACTGCTGGCGCAGTGGCCTTTCTGCCTGGAAGCGGAAATGGCAATTTGGGATCTGCAACAAACAGCACTGTCGGTTCACAACCACGCGCAATCGCAAGTCAATTCCTCGATAGTGACAACAAACTCGACGCTGTTATCGCCAATGCCGGAGGTGGAAATGTAAGCGTCATTCTGGGCCAGGGAAATGGCCAATTTACTTCCAAAACCCCAGTGACCGCTGGCAATTCGCCCAATGCAATTGTTTTGCGCGATTTCGATGGAGATGGAAAATACGATTTGGTTTCCGCAAATGCCGGCGGTGGAACCGGAACGGCATCGCTCACCATCGCGCTTGGAAATGGCGATGGAACCTTCAAAACGCCCAATTCCATGAATATCCCCGTTGGTTCAACGGGTATGGCTGTAGGCGACATAGACGGTGATGGGAAACTTGATTTGGCCATTTCTCACGGTGCGCAAGGAAGCGTCAGCGTCTTGATCGGCAATGGAAATGCCACGTTCAAAGCACCTGTCGCCGTGAACGCAGGAGGCGCAACTCCCCAGGCCAACGATGTGGTGATTGCCGACTTCAACGGAGACCAAAAGCCAGACCTCGCTGTCGCCAATTCCGGCACCAACAATGTCTCTGTCATGTTCAATACCGGTGCAGGAGTTTTTGGAAACACCCCTCAAACCACCCCGACCGCCGGATCAAGTCCGAATAGTCTCATTGCCGTAGACATCAATGAAGACGGATTTACAGATCTTGTGACCGCAAACATGGGTGGTTCCAACCTGAGTGTAATGCTCGGTGCTGCTGCCGGAAAGTTCGCTAACGGAGCAACGCACTCCGTCGGAACCAGTCCACGTTTCTTGGCTTCTGGAGATATGAACAACGATCTGCAACCCGATCTTGTTGCGTCCAATGCAACAAGTGGAAACGTGAGCGTCCTCCTCACTCAATGCAAATAATCAGCATAACGAACGCCCTACTTTCCCTCAACGCTAATGTGTTTTAGCGTCCGCACCACCGCTTTCATGCACTGACAATTGATTCGCTGCCAATCTACAGCCGTGTTGAAACGCAAGACGGTCTGGACGCCATTTTGATCCAATGCCTTAATGAAGGACATCAATGGACCAAGTGTCGCCGAATTCATATATTCCAACGAACGCAGGTCGATCTCAAACGGAGTTTCATGGACTTCGGCAAGCAGCGTTTGAGTCACGCTTCCCAAAAATTTCGATGGATCACGCGAATCGCTTACACCCATCCAAATCATTTTGGCCAAGCTCGTCTGTTGAACAAAGCGAATGATAAGTCCTTCCTGCTCAAAGGTCTTGATATGTGCAGTCATGGCAGTCTCCGCGTGGCCGTCATGGTCACAATTTTGTTAGACCAATTGCATGTCAAATCAAAACCGCCCTCGAAGGCAATCCGATAAAGCCCTAATTGACTTCCTCCACCGGGATGCGCCATCAATTCCGTCAACCGCGCAAGGTAAAGTTCACCCTTGTCCTCGGTAGATTGAATCAAATCAATATGCCGGGCAAGCGTTTGGATGGATTTTTCGCTACTAGAACCATTTTGAACCACGATTTGAATCCGCTCCGTGTCAATGTTCATAGATGCTTTTACACAAGACGCATTTTCAACGGATTCACCGTACTTGATCGCATTCTCTACCAATTCTGACATCGTCATCATGGCAGCAATCCGAATGGTTTCTGGTTGGTCCGCAAGTGCCTTGAACACCTCTTCACGTATCGAGCGAACGTGATTCCAAAGAATTGGGAACGTCATGTTGATCTGTTGAGCCATGTTAGCCTCACAATGTTATAAAAGAGTACAGAGTTACGCGTCAGTTCGCTTCAAGGCCAATATGGTGATGTCGTCCTCTGTTTTGAGTGATTGAATCTGAGAAAGCAAACTTCTCACGATTCCTTGCGCCGTCTTCTCGCGAGAGGCCGTATCCGAGAATAATGCAGCAAGTCCCTCAGTTGCCAGCAATGTTCCATCGCTTCTACATTCGATGGCACCGTCGGTGAACAACAGCGCAATGTCGCCAGGATGAAGTTCAAATTCAGAGTCTTCCAGCAGCCCATTCACCTGGTCAATAAATCCCATCCAAACCCCACTCGTTGCAATTCGATCGACTCGACCCGATTCATTCCGATAGATCAAAATGTCCTGGTGCATTCCAGCAAATCGAATCTTTGAACCAGAAATCTGCATCGCGAGGAGCGTCATGTAGTCACTCCGCTTCATCAACTGGATGTTCTCGCGTAAAGTAGTATTTAGAAATTCAAGCAATTGTGATGGTGTAAAATCAGGATGCGTCTTGCTCAGTGTGTTTGAAATCGTGCGCACCGCTGTCTGTGCCATCATCATAATCAGCCCGGCAGGAACCCCATGCCCAGACACATCGCCGACCAAAAGCCAGTCCCGTTCAGCAACTTGAAAAATATCATAATAATCTCCACCGACTGTCGTGGCTGGGACCATTGTTCCATATACTTCATATCCACGAATCACAGGTTGAGTTGGCAACAGCAAAGTTTGAATCTTGCGTGCAAGATCCATTTCCGACCAAATTTCGTTAAGTGCATTTCTAAGTTCTGCTGTACGATCTGTGACTTGTTGCTCCAGGTTCTCATTTGTGTGGCGCAATTGATCAGTCAGTTTTCTGAGATCCATATATAGCAACGCATTTTCCACTGCAATGGCGGCCTGTGCAGCAATAACCTGTAGCAATTCAATTCTCGTCTGTGAAAAAATTTGCGTTGCCAAATTGTTCTCAAAATAGGCGATACCAGACAAGCGTCCCTTGTGCGTCATTGCAAGAGCAAGTACCGACTGTGGCTTCACTCGAACGATATATGGGTCTGTGGCGAAACGGCTATCAAAAACAGCATTATCAAGAAGAACCGTCTCGCGGGTTCGATCAACATAACGAATGAGGGACAAAGGCAATTGAGTTGAGGAAGTTACCTCTTCATCCATTCCAGACTGAACGACATTAGAGTTGATTGAAATGCTCGCGCTGACGTAAAGCACATTATTTCGATTGAGCAATAATATGCCGCGATCTGCGCCGACATTCTCCATGAGAATCCACATCAAACGCTCAATCAGCTTATTTAGATCCAATTCACTTGACAACGCTTGAGCCGCACGAATGGCCGTCGCTGCATCCAATTGAGCATTGCTTGCAATTGCTGTGGATCTCGACGGTCCGATATTTGTTGTGGTTTTCGTGACAGTCAATTGGCCACTGTGTGTGAAAAACTCTGCGTATTTATCCTGAATCGCATTAGCAACGATCTGATAACCACATTTTGTGTACAGATAGTGCGCATCAATCATATAAACTTGCGATACTTTCTTTCTGTTCCATGAAAGGTGAAATCTAGCGCACAGTTCGCTTGCCAAAGCCTGAATTTGCAAACATTGCTGAACTTCGGAAAGTTCAATTGCTTTGTCATATAGAATCAGTGCATGATTTGCATCACCGACACAACGTGAACATTCAGCAGACAGAAGAACATATCGAGCAAGATAATTTTCAGGAGAATCGCTTGCCCAGGCGGAAAAAAGCTTTACACTCTTTTCTAGTTCGAGGTGTTCAGGTGAACCAGCAAGCAACTGCGCAGTTTTGATCTGAGCCATTCTTGCTAGTAGTCTATAAAAGAGATGTTCTGAATAAGAAAGAAATCCGTTCACAATTGTTTCATACTTGCATATGTGGCCAGCGAATGTTAGTGAAATCTCAAAGTCTCCAGCAAAATAGTGGTAAATCTGTCTTAATATAAAATAATGTAACCTGGCAATCGTATCCTCTTGTTGCGGCAAGAAGGTCTGAAGCTCGTCAATGTTCTGCAATGATACTGGTCCAGATATATCACGAATCGCGTTGGCAATTTCTAGTACAAAGGCGACTTCTGAAGTCTGACGTTCGATCCCTGCTCTTTTCAGCAGCAAAAGATGTTCTTCAAGTTCTCTCGAAAGATCAGTTAGATTCGTTCCGCTCAAAAATCGATACAATGCACAAAATGCCAAGGAAGTTTCAACCCGAACATAATCTCCTTGTTCATGGCTTTTCTTAAAAGCCTGTTGTAAGTGTTGAATGCCAACAGAAACAGGCTGTTTCCAATGCGAGATCAACTGTCCAAATACCAAATGGCTTGCATGAGTGTGCTGTGGAAATCGATCTGAAATAGACAGGGCACGCATGGCTGTGTCAAAGGCGTCTGGCCTATGCTTGCCGAATCTCTGGCACAACGAAGCAAATAAGACGATAAAATAGGGTGTTTCAGGCAGCAATCCATGCAAAAGACTTAACTTGATTGCGCGAAACACAATCGAAACCATGAGTCCCTGATTCACAACAGAGACAGCGGGCATCATCGAGAAGCACAGCCGCATCCACTTTATGTGAGAAGCTGGTTGTTGTGGTGCGCAAGTCCCCGCAAGAAGATCAACAAGCTGTCGATTAAGATCCAACCACTCCGTTTCGAGCATTTCAGTGGAGATGGTTGAAGCAATAATATCAATGGGTTGTTCCAGCAAAGCGGCGGCTTTGATCCCACAATCAATCGCCTCAGCAAAGCGACGTTGATATGTCAAAATTGTGACACGAAGAATCAGGCAATCAGCTTCGTCTTGTTTGTTGTTTGCCTTTTGTTCTATATCGGACAGCAACCTGTTTGCTATTTCTGGATTTCCTCTGAGAAATTCAATCTGAGCCAATTTAATGTGAACCGAAAATGTGATATCGTAATCAAACTCCCATCCATCTTCACCAAGCATTTGTGCACTTACGGTCAGCAGATCGAAGGCTGTATCGTATGCTGTGGATTGTTGAGCCTTTTCTCCGGCAAGCAAATTCAACTTCGCCAGTTCCACTCGTTCTTCTGGGTCGTCGATCAGGGGCGCGCCAATGTTCATTTGGCCAACGAGGTCGAAAAGCTCCTTTTCGTTTGATTCTCGTCGGTATCTGGCTAGCATTACACGTCCATTCCAAAGGTGAACCTCACGCCGCTTTCCTTCATCAATAATCGCATAGGCAGCTTGTTGTACGCGATCGTGTAGAAACTTGAATGTAACATGAAGAGTGGAATCACGAGATGGAGAGAAATAGGTCAAATAGCGATAGTTGCTATCCAATGGGATAATGAAGCCTTCTTTTAGCGCAGGATCGAGATCTATCGCTGTTTCTTTGATCGTTTTCTCGTGAAAGAGTGCCAATGTGGCGATGTCGAATTGATGTCCAATACAGGCAGCCAAGCTGAGGAGACGGCGAGTTTCCACTGGAAGCTGTCTGATGTGCTTAAGCAAGAATGTGATGACATTATCTGTCGCAACTTCATTGTGAATGGAATCAATGTTCCATTTCCATTCACCATCATGATTGATATATATGAATCCTTGCTTATAACACGATAAGATAAATTGACTTACGAAAAATGCGTTTCCGCCAGTCTTTGTGTGAATTAGCTCTGCGAAGTGTTGAATTGATGTATGAATTTGTTCTGTAGAATCAGACAACAAGTTCGCAATGTGCTCAACTTCAAGCGGTGATAGTACAATATGTGTAATTGGCACAGAACGCTTGTTCAATTCTTCCAAGTGCAGGGCAAACAAGTGTCCTGGGTGAACCTCATTGTTTCGATATGCGCCGATGAGCAGTAGGTGTTTTGCATCCGAGTCAGCGAGCAATCGTTGAATGAGTGTCAAGGAGGCCGCATCTGCCCACTGAAGATCATCAAGAAAAAGGACGAGTGGTCGCTCGGCGCTGGTTAATGTAGAAATCAGATTTACAAAAGAGGTGATAAATCGATGTTGTGCTTCGAGCAAACCAGCGTCAGATGGCGGTGTGGTTTCTTCTAAAATATAAGACAATTCTGGAAATAGATCTGCAAGAATGGACCAATGCTTTCCAAGTGCAGACTGCAATTTCGATTTCCAACAAGACAACTCTTGTTGTGTTGAACTCAGAATGTGCTGAAGCAATCCACGTATCGCAAGTGTGAGTGGGGCGTATGGGACACTTCGGTTGAACTGGTCGAATTTTCCTGAGACAAAGACCCCATTCAATTGTGCAATCGGCTTATGAATTTCTTGCACCAATGCGGATTTTCCAACACCAGAATAGCCCGCCACGAGAATGAGCTCGGCCTTTCCACGACTGGCGCGTTCAAAGGACGCAAGGAGCTGTTGTATTTCAGTCTCCCGGCCATAGAGTTTTTGCGAAAGGCGAAATTCCTTCGTTCGTTGTTTGAGGCCAAGGGGGAAAGGGGCGATCGAACCGCGCGAGAGGAGCTGCGCTCGGCATTCCAATAGGTCTGAAGACAGACTCTCTGCATGGGTGTACCTGTCTTCAGGCATCTTCGAGAGCAGCTTGGCTACGATGTTCGATACGGTCTCTGGAACAGTAGGCAGCACAATGTGGGGCGGGGTCGGCTTGCGCGCGATGTGACTATGAATCAGCTCCACGGGGTCCTGGCTTTGGAAGGGAAGGACGCCTGTGAGAGCCTCGTACAGCGTAACCCCCAATGAGTAGAGATCCGTTCGCAAATCACAAACCCGATTCATTCTCCCCGTCTGCTCAGGAGACATGTAGGCGGGCGTCCCCTCAATCCGTTCGTGGGGTTTGGGTTGGGGGGTCTCTTGTTTGAGGCGTGTGGCGATTCCGAAATCGATGAGGTGGATGCTTCCGGTGTCTTTGTGAAAAAGTAGATTGCTGGGCTTTAAGTCGCGGTGAATGACATTCCTTTGATGTAGGGTGGCCAGGATGGAGGCAAGGGACTCACCGATTTGCAGGGCTTCAAGAAGGGGAAGAGGGCCCGCTGTGAGCCGTCGGTGAAGTGTGACATCGCCCAAGTCTTCCATCACAAGGGCGATGCCATTCCCAAACGAGATCAGCTCGAGCGGCTTTACAACCCCCGGAATGGCACATTCCTGTAGGAGCGCGTACTCATGATGGATTTTTGCCAAATCCGTCAGAGTAGGATGGGGGTTCTTGGTGAACTTGAGGATGACGGTGTGTTCGTCAGACAGTCGGCGCGCACGGTACACGAGCCGCGTGGGACTCTCATGAATACACACGATGGGTGCGTAACCGTCTGGGAAACGCACCAGGGTTTGATCGACCGAATTGGGAAGGCCTGTCATGTCTACTTCCACACGACAATGTACGTGCAGCTTTCGCCCCCTTTGTTGCGGCAGGGTTTGGTGTCGTCGTGCCGGACGCGAGCGGCTGGCTGAAATCGCTGGGCCATGGTGGTGATGATTCCGCGATCGAAATGACAGGGATAGGGGTTCCCACAGACACTCACGATTTCGTTTTTCCCCTCGACGCGCTCGTAGCCGTAGTGGCCGATTCCTTCCAGCATGGTGCCGGTTTCCGGGTTGAACATGACAGTGCCACCTTTTCGGTGGTTCAGGTGATACGCGAAGTCGATCGAACGAATCGCACTGTCGATGTCAATCACCCAAGGTGGGAAAATGGCGTTTTCGGGGATCTTTTTTCCGATGGAAAAAAGAATGGCATCCCCGAGCTTCTCAGCGACGCGCTGGAAGGCTCGCAACCAGTTGTCTTGGGAATACCAGGCAGCGGGGTCTAGGGTGAATCCTGCCTCCGAAGTTGTGGTACCGATTCCTTCACCCGTCAGGATGTCTGCCGCAATGGTTTTGAAGGTGGCAAAGCCGTCGAAGATGGCATACACGGTTTGGCCATTGACCTCGATTCCTGGTTCAAAGGAAACAAACTGCATGGTCTCACCTCGTGTAAAGGGTTCCGGGACTGTCTGCTGTTGTTTGCGCGGCCCCCCAACAAAACAAGATGCTGGAAACCGGGTGTTCTCGCAGCGTACATGGGTGGCGCGCCCCCAAAGAACCAGTGTATTTCGTCAGACGAAGGAAAGTCAATCTGAGTGTTCAGGGGACACGTCGCGCAAAACGGTGCTGGACTTTCGGACAAAAAGCGGCCTACGTTTTCGTGCGCGAAACCAAGGGATTTAGGAAGCCGCGAGGCGCAACCGCATTTTCAGTGAATTTGTGACAGGGTACTCTGCTGTGTGGCAACCCCAAAGAAGGACGCAGGAGGAACAAGATGACCGGTCCGATCAAGTACGTTCTCGATGAGACGCATCTTCCCAAAGTGTGGTACAACCTCGCCGCTGATTTGCCGACGCCGTTGCCGGCGGTGTTGCACCCTGGAACGAAACAACCGATTGGGCCAGCGGATTTGGCCCCCCTGTTTCCCATGGCGCTCATCGAGCAGGAAGTTTCCACGGTTCGGGAGATCGAAATTCCAGAGCCGGTGAGGGATGTTTATCGGCAATGGCGTCCTTCTCCGCTGTATCGTGCGCGGCGACTGGAACGTCTTTTGGATACTCCTGCTCGCATTTATTACAAGTATGAGGGTGTCTCCCCTTCTGGGAGTCACAAGCCGAATACGTCTGTCGCGCAGGCATTTTACAACCGGGAAGCGGGCGTGAAAAAGCTTGCAACGGAAACGGGGGCCGGACAATGGGGGTCGTCGCTCGCGTTTGCGGGCTCGCTGTTTGGGTTGGAAGTCCAGGTGTTCATGGTGCGCGTTTCCTATGATCAGAAGCCCTATCGCCGTGCGCTCATGGAGACTTACGGGGCACGCTGCGTTGCTTCCCCTTCGACGGAAACACAAGCGGGTCGCGCGATTCTTGCGCAGAATCCTGCGCACCCCGGAAGTTTGGGAATCGCAATTTCCGAGGCAGTCGAAGTGGCTGCACAAAGCGATGACACAAAGTATGCGCTCGGTTCTGTCTTGAACCACGTTCTTTTGCATCAGACGATCGTGGGACAAGAGGCAATGGAGCAAATGGCTCTTGCAGAGGACTATCCAGACATTCTGGTGGGTTGTACGGGGGGAGGCTCAAACTTTGCGGGGATGGTATTTCCGTTTTTGGGGGTACAACTTCGCGGTGGGAAGAAAGTCCGAATTGTTGCTGTGGAACCGGCAGCCTGTCCGTCGCTGACGCGCGGAAAGTATGCGTATGATTTTGGGGACACCGGCAAACTGACTCCGCTTGTGAAAATGCACACCCTTGGATCGTCGTTTACGCCACCAGGGTTTCATGCAGGAGGACTTCGTTACCATGGGATGGCACCCATGATCAGCCACATCGCAGAACTCGGTTTGATTGAAGCCAGGGCCTACCATCAGGTGAAGTGTTTTGAAGCAGGAATCCAGTTTGCTCGAGCCGAAGGAATCTTGCCCGCCCCCGAGGCCAACCACGCAGTGCGGGGTGCCATTGATGAGGCGCTTCGGTGCAAGGAAGAAGGCGTTGCGCGGACGATTCTGTTTAATCTATGCGGCCATGGTCACTTCGACATGGGGGCGTACATCGACTACTTTGCTGGCAAACTGAAAGACCTCTCCTACAGCGAAGAGGAATTGGCGCTGGCGCTGTCGGGTTTGCCGTCAGTGTAGTCGCGCTTTCGTTCCCCCTTTCGCATTCACTCTCGGCCTTGCAGACACCCCTTTCACCCTCATTTGCGCGTTCGGTCGCATGGACACTGGCCACGCGATTTGCGTTGTTGCCGCTCGGTTTGCTCCAAGGGGTTCTGACTGCTCGCGCGTTGGGCCCGCAGGGCTTGGGTCTTTACAGCGCGGTGCTGGTGGATGTGAATCTGATCACAACACTGCTTGCGTTGGGTCTTCCTGGGGGTTTGGCTGTTCTTGTGGGGGAAGCGCAAGGGGACAAACAGACGCTACACAAGCTGTGGAAGTGGAGTCTGCGCCATGTGTTGGGTGCGCTATTTTTCGGATCTTTGATCCTCGTTGGGACTTACCAGTTTCTTCCCTCTGTTTTCGCTAAGTTCGTCGCTGAGCGGTCTTCCTGGGTGCTTGTGTCGCTTGCGATGTGCGTGCTCGGTCAATTGGGCAGAGACATTCACAATGCACTCCTGTGGGGAAGCCAGAAGTTCTTTGCACAGAACCGGACGGGTCTTTTTGTCTCTGTATTGCAGCTCTGTGTGATCGGGATTCTGTTTCGCTGCAAGACCTTGACAACAGAGACCGCACTCCTTTTGCAAGGGACGAGTGTCTGGCTTTTGTGTATCGCTTTTCTTTGGCAACTGAGCGTGGTTTCCAAGGGGTCGTTGCAACCTGGGAATGGGTCTCTGCGCATGGGTACAGAGGGAGCAGAATTTCCGACGGAAAAACGCTTGTATCAGATCAGTTTTCGCAACTTTTTGCACATTCTGCCTGACATGCTTTTGTTTCGGATCGATGTGTATTTGATCGAGCACTTTCTTGCGCCTTCTCTCATGCGTCATGACTTGGGTTTGTATCAAGCAGGGGTTCGCGTGGCAGAACTCATTTTGCTGCTTCCGGGGACGCTGAACGCGATTCTGTTTGCAAAGGCTGCGGCCAAGGAAGCCATCACAGAGAAGGCGCTTCTCTCGGCAAAAGTGGGTTTGTATTTGGGTTTGATGAGTTGTGCTGGAATGTTTTTGTTTGGAAAGCCGCTGCTGACCTTGTTTTACGGAGATCGGTTTGCGGGCGCCTACACGCCCTGTCTGCTCGTGCTTTTGGGTTGTTCTGCACTCTGCTTTTCGGGCCCCCTTGCTGGGGCTCTGTCTGGGGCATCGGGCTATCCAAAAAGCGTGATTTATGCGCAGTGTGCGGCGTTGCTTTGCAATGTGGGAGTGAACCTCTGGTTGCTGCCGAAGTTGGGAATGATCGGGGCGGCGTGGGCTTCTTTGGCTGCGTATGTCGTGAGTGCGGTATGGATAAGTGTTGCCTTCGCGCGGCGATTTCACGTTCCGCTCGCTTTGTTTTTTCGACCGGTTCCGCTGCGGCATCTTTGGGGGCAAATCCGAGGACAGAAGGTGCAAGAAAAGGCGCAAGAAAACGTGTAAACTGTTGTCATGTCGTCGCGCCTCATCGGTTGGCTCTGTCTGTGGGTTTGGATTGCTCTGTGGGCTTTTTTTCCGTCCTGGGGAATCGCAAGTCCGCCCCTGGCGCATCCCAAGGCACCTTCGGAGGTATCGACTCCTACGGCGGACGGTTCAGCGGAAAAAACGCCTCCTTTTCAATTTGGGGGTCCCCTTTCTGCGGCAAAAATGGCATTCCGGCAAGGGAAATTTCAGAATGCAAAGGGACTGGCTGAAAAGCTGCGTGCAGCGACGAAAGACTTAAAGCAGAGAGATGCTCTGGAAGCGTTCATAGGAACCTGTTTCTATGCGCAAGGAGAAATTGCGGGAGCGGTTCAGCAGTTGGAAGCGTTTGTGAAACAGAATCCTTCTGCGGTAGAGAGTCGGGTGGCGTTGGGAGAGGGATATCATCTGCTGGGTCTGCGCGAAAAGGAACGGGAGATCTGGAACGGTATCTTCGACGATCACGATGCCGAAAAGTTGGACATGAAGGACTGCCGCGTGGTGCGCCTTTTGGGTCAGGCAGCACATCGTTTGGGATCGTATCAGGATGCCGCAGAACAGTTGAAACAGGCGGCGGCGTTGGCGAAGGAGAGCAAGAACAGAGAGGAACAGGTGTTGGCGCTTTTGTCTCTGTCCGCACTCCGCATCGAAAAGTACGAGATTGGTTATGCGGAACTCTCTGTTCAGGATGCTCTGCGGCGTGATCCCGAAAATCCCGACGGAAAAGCACGCCTTGCGCAGATCAAGTTGGAGCAAGGGAATGATGTTTCTTCGGCGTCGGAATTGTTGGAAGAAGCCTTGAGCGTGAATCCCCATCATTCCCATGCGATCGAGTTGAAAGCGCAAGTACTGATCGACAATGAACAGTATGAGGATGCGCTTGCGCTGTTGGTTCCACAACTGGCGAGAAACGGTCACGATCTTCGGATTCGGGCGCTGAAGGCGGCTGCGTTGTGGCTCCTGGACAGAAAGGGGGAGTTTGAACGGGAACGGGAAGAGACGTTGCGACGGTCTCCTCTGTTTACCGAATTTCATCGGATCGTGGCGCAACGTCAGCATGTCCAACATCGGTATGAAGCGCAAATTGCGGTGCTGGAAGAGGCCGTCAAAATGAACCCCAAAGACTACTATGCCCTCGGGGATTTGGCGCAGGCGTACTTGCAGACAGGTGATGAACAGAGAAGTTATGAAACGCTGAACAAAGCCTGGAAAGGGGATCGGTACAACAGGCGAACATACAACCTGCTGGATCTGTTTGAGAAGCACCTTCAGAAGAACTACAAGATGATCACGCTCGATATCGATCCCAGGCAACCCAAGAAAGGGGGACTCAAAGTACGCATTCACAAGACAGAAGAGGAAGTGTTTGTGCCGATTTTGGAACCCTTTGTGCAATCGCTATACGTCGAATTTTCTCGACGGTATAGATTTTCTCCCAAACTCCCGATCGTGCTCGAATTTTACAAAGAGCCGGACAATTTTTCGGTTCGTACTTTCGGCCTTCCTTCTGTTGATCCCGGTTTGTTGGGAGTCACGTTCAGTCGTGTGATCACCGCGCGGGCACCTTCCCAACGAAAAATTCCGTGGGGGCTGATGGTGTGGCACGAATTGGGACATGTGTTTGCGATTGAATTGTCGAAAGGGAGGGTGCCGCGCTGGTTCACAGAGGGGCTTTCGGAATGGGAAACGATGCAGCTTTACCCAGGTTGGAGTCGGCGCACGCATGCAGAGGTTGCGGCTGCGCTGCGCGACGGGAAACTACTGTCGATGGGAGACCTCAATGTGGGTTTTACGCGCGCTCGTTCGCAAAGCCATGTGGTCGTTGCGTACCATCAGGCAGCGTTGTCAGTGGAGTTTTTGGCGGCTCGATTTGGCTTTCCGAAAATCGTCGAAGCGTTGAATTTGTTTGGTGCAGGCATGCGCACAAAGGAGGTCCTGGAGAAGATTACGGGGCTTTCCCTGGACAAACTTGATGAGGAATTTCGGAAACACTTGCGGAAACGTCTGTCTGCTTATGAGGGGACGTTCTATGTACGGCCATCGGACTACGCGGATTTGGATGGTTTGAAGCAACAACTGAGGAAGACACCCAAAGATGCGCGGCTTCATGGCCTGCTTGCGGTTGGAAAGGGGCGGATGGGGGCCGATCCGGCTGAGGTAGCAGAGTCGATTGCCCTTGCGAAACAAACCGATCCACGTTGCAAAGAGGCGATTTTGGCAGAGGGAGAATTGCAGCAAAAATTGGGCAAGAAAGCGGAAGCAGAGAAGCTCTTTCGGGAACTGATTTCCGTCGGTGGGGATGGCTATGACGTGCGCTACAGATTGGGGACTCTGTATGCGGACCAGAAGCAAACGGCGGCAGCGATCGCAGAGTTTGAGCGGGCCAAAACGCTTGATCCAGATCGCGGTGAACCGCATGTGCGCTTGGCGGCGCTGTACAAACAGGAACAGAAGATGGATGAGGCACTGGCGGAGCTGGGGGCGGCGACTTTGCTGGACATTTCGGATGATGAGACGCTGATCGCGCTTGTGGAGCAGCACGCCGAAAAGAAGCATGCAAAAGATGTCTTATTGTATGCGGATCGGTTGTTGTATGTTTCCCCCTATGTGTCGCGCGCGAGGCGGAATGCGGCAGAGGCGTGGTTGCAGCTTGGGCAGACGAAACGGGCGTTGGCAGAGGCACAGGCTGCTCAAAAACTGTTGCCGGATGCAGAGGATGTAGACGAAGAAGCGTTGCCGAAATACAAGGCGGAAAAACGTCGGCTGGAAGAACTGTTGCAACGGATTTCGCAGAGTCCGAAAAAGCCGTTCTCTGGACCGGAAACACTTTTGGATATAGCACGAAAGCGATCTGGGCTTCTCTCGGTGTTTTGAGGAACAGAGAAACAAAAGGGGGGTTCGGCGGACATGGAGGGGACAAGGACATGAGACCCGCGCGCGAGCATGTACTTCTGGCTGCGGCAGGTGCGAGTCTGCTGGCAAGCCAGGTCGTGGCGGCGCGGGAAGTAGGTTCGACTTTTTTTGCTACAGAGCTGTCGATTCTGTTCTCCACAATCCTTGCGCTTGCGGGTCCGAGTTTGGGATATGCACTGTCTTTGCGTTTTCGGCTAAGTCCATTTGTGGTCACACTGTGGGCGATGTCTGCGACGGTGATTCAATGCAGTCTTCCCTTTGGTATCCGTTGGATGGTGGCTTCGGGGGGACGTACACACCCGTTTGGAGTTGGGTTGGTCATCGCTTTGCAATTGTTTGTTGTGCTTTCGTATTACTCCTTCCTGCTGCCGCATGTGGCCCGACCCCTTTCGGTTCCTTCGCTGTATGCTGCGGAACTGTTTGGGAGTCTTTTCGCCCTCATGGGTTTGTTTGTTGTGGGGTCGCATTCGTTCTTGCTTCTTCTGTGTTTTGTTCTGCCCGCACTATTTGTTTCCTTTCATTTGGGAGTGCGGTGGGGGGCACTCTGTGCAATGTGTGGTGTGTGTCTGTTTTGCCTGTATCCAGTGCTTTCACAGGCAATTGCGGTTTCCTATTACAGACGGCATCACAGTGTCGAAAATGCGCTGGTTGTGGCGAGCCAGTATTCCCCCTATCAGCGGATTGATGTTGTGCGCTCGGGGGAAGAAACGTTGCTGTTTCTAGACGGTGTTTTGTTTTTTCAAAGTGGAGCGCTGCACGCCTTCAACACGATGCTCGCGAAAGTTCCGGGACGTTTGGTTTACAAACAGAATGCGCGAGCGTTGGTGGTGGGAAGCGGCAGTTTTTCTTCGGCAGCGAATCTTCATCGTCTTGGGTATTCTGTGCGCGTTGTGGAACTGGATGAACAGGTGGCGGAATTGGGATTTCGGCATTTCGCTTCGGTTCACAGACTGCAAAAGGGGGACGTTGAACTGCACATCGGGGATGCTCGGTCTGTGCTGGATTCCGACGATGAGACCTTTGATCTGGTGGTCCTGGATGTGCCTGCCCCCTATCGGATTCAGACCGCGCTTCTGCATTCACCTGCATTTTACAGACAGGTCTTGCGTCGTTTGAAACCAGAGGGGATTGTTTCGGTGAGTCTGTGCGGAAGACTCGGAACGGTTGTGGCAAAGCAGATCGCGTCGTCGGCAAAGGAGGTGTTTCCCGACTTTGTGGTGGTGGAAAGTGAATCGGTTGGGATGGGCTTTCTGTACGCAGGAAGGGGGCTTCCTTTTTCACCCTCAAGCCTGCAAAGTGTGCTGCACACAGAGGAAAAGGAAGGAGCTATCATCGTTTCGCGCCGTTCTGTGTTGCGAGAAACCTTGGAGGTTCCGTCCATCGGGAAACAGAACTTTTTGGGCACACTGTGGCTGGTATTTGAAAGCTTGTGATGAAGATGACTCGGGCAAAGGGCGAAACGACACGGTTCGAGTTGTTCTGCACAGGTTTTCTGCTTGGGCAATTCCAGATCATCCTGGGTTTTTCTGCGCTCCTGGGAGCAGGCGCCAACATCGGGACATGGTTTCTGCTGCTGCTTGCGTGGTTGACCGGGGGGTTTTGTGGATCTCTGTCTCAGCGAACAGAACACCCCTTTGTTGAAAGAATCTCGGCTTGGCTTGCGGTGCTGGGGATTGTGGGCACGCAGGTGACAGCACAAGTGTCGCCGTTTCTGTGGCCTCATATGTGCGGGGTGTTTGGGGCCGCGTGTTGCTCGGGTGTGTGGGCCGGAGCGTTTCTGTCCCGTCGAGCACGTCTGTCGATGGTGCCCGGTCGTGTGTTTTTTCATGAAAACAATGGGTTTGTATTGGGAGTCCTTTTCGCAACGCTGTTGTTGCTTTTTTCTGCGTCTGCTCTGTTGGCGAGTGCGTTCCTCCTGTTTGTCTTTGTTCGTCTGTTTGTGGGTTCACAGAGTCGTTTGTCATCGTTTGTTTTTGCTCTGGGAATCGCAGCAGGGGTGTTTCAGTGGTGCGCAAGAACTGGAAGCTTGCCGCAGTATGATGGGCTGATGACGGCTGCGGTGTTGACGCATGCTGGGGCGACGCCGCTGTCCGGTTGGCTGTACTTTGCGCATCCGCTGATGCTTCCGCTGACGATCCCTTTTTCCTTTTTGTGCAGTGATCGTTTGGGTGCAGTTGTGTTGCGGGAAACAGTTTCGTTGGCGGGGCTTGTGTGTCTTCTCTGTTCTGCTGTTCTGGCTTTGGCAAGGGAAAAAGAGAGACCGTGGTTTGGGATGATTGTGGCGGTCCTTCTTTTTGTCTTGTCTGTCGGGAGATTCCAAATGGCGACACAGGGAGAGGAAAAGGACACGGCGCTTTTGTTTGGTATGTTGTTCCTGTTTTTGTACTTCGAGCACTGCGGATATTGGTCGGTTGGCGTTTGGTCGTCGTTGAAACTGTCTTTTCGCGCAAGAACGATTGTGTTGTCCGCACTGCTTGCGTTTGCGGTGTTGGTTCATTTGGTGAACGGGGTGCTGTTGATTTTCGTTGTTCTGGATGCCCTCCTTTCGCTTTGGCCGCGAGATATGCGACGGGAAAGATTTGTTTCACGTTGTTCGGTTGTGCTTTTTTCGGGGGTCCTTTTGTTGCCGACGCTTTTTGCGCTTGCGAGATGGACAGGGAAGGCCAAGAGCGTTCGGGAGGGGTTCGAGTACTTTTTTGCGTACCATGTTTCGGGGGAGTTTTTTTCGTTTCCCAAGCACTTCCCAGAAGACTTTGTTGCGCGGGCTCTGGATTGTGTACAGGGTTTGCGCGGGCTGTGGTTTGGGGAAACAGAGACCGTTGGGTCATGGTTTGGTGTGGTGTTTTTGTTGCTGTTGTGCGGAGTCGCCTCTGTTCGACTTTTCCGTCTGAACCGATTGTTTGCAGGTCGGCTTTTTGTGTTTCTGTTTCTGCATGTCTGTCACTTCTATTTTTATGAACCGGATAGCGCAGAGAGCTGGATTCCCTTCGCTTTTTGTGTTGCATTGCTGTTGTCTGTGGGTTTGCGTTCACCAGGATGGGGTCGGTTTTGGGATTCCTTGTTGCGACTCTGTTTGCTTCCGGTGGTCTTTCTGTTGGCGTTTCATTTGGGAGGATTGCACGCAGAGCGCAGAGGTTTTGCAAAGCAGGTTCAGGCGTTTGTGGGCGCGCCTTCTCCGTCGGCATTTCCGGTTTCACAGGTGGTTCGATTTGTGGATGGAATTCTGGATAGGGATGCGGATGTGTTTGTGGATGACCGGCTGCTGGCTTCCTATTTTCAGATTTACACAGCGAGAAATCCGGTGGTGCGTCCGTATGTGGGTTTTTCAGAAGAAGAGCTGCGGAGGCGATTTCATTTGTCGGCGCTAAGTTTGCACTTCTATTCGCCGCAAAAAGTACGCGGAAAGGCGATTTTGGGGGCTGTTGAACAGAGTTTGTACCGACGAGAACCCGCGTTTCTGGTGAGCGAGGAAACGACGGGCGTTGAGCAACAAGCGTTGCCGTTTGGGAAGTTGTTTTTGTCGAAAATGGAACCAGAAAGAACAGCGGATCAGGGGGATTCTGGATACACGAACAGAGAGCCGAATGTAGAGGCTCTGCTCGACAATCATCTTGAATTGCTGTCGGCGAAAAGCATCAATGCGGACGTGTACAAGTTGACTTTTCGACGAGGAACACAGGTGTTTTCGGCGAAATGGAAACCGATGGGAGTGGGCGGGAGTGAGGAACAGAATGGGCTGGATGGCAACAACTCACCGAGGTGTGAGGTGGCGGCTCGGAAGATCGATCGTGTGTTTTCGCAAGGAAAGCGTGAAAACGAGCTGGTTCCTGAAGTGGTGTTGCGCGCTTTTCATCGGAATGTGGAATGCAACAGGGTATGCAAAGACATTCCGAAAATCCTGAGCGCAGAGATTCCGGCGACGTTCCCAAAAGAGAATGACCACTTGGTTTTGGGGGCACTCACGCGGTGGGTGGAGGATGCGGGGATTCCTGTTGCCTTTGAGGGGGAGTTTTGGGAGGCACATCGGTATGAAACAGAACCGGACTACCGAAAGCAGATGTCGGCTCTGTTTGGTTTTCTGTTTTTGATTTCCCATGGCGATGCAAATTTTGGAGAGAATTTTCTGTATTCTGAGGGGCCTCCTTATCGGGTGTACAGCATCGACAATGGGCGATCTTTGGATGGGATTCCGTACTATGTGGGGGCAGGGGAACCAGATTGGGAACCGATGCGGCGAATCTCGACGGAGGAAGGCTTTGTGCGGTCCTTTGAAAACGACACGCTATCGCGTGTGCAGGAAGTGGCGAAAACGGACTGGGGGAAACCGTTGTATGTACTCCACGCGGTGCATTTGCAAAGCGGTCGGAGCGTGACGGATGTGGAAAGGGAACCGATGCTTTCGGCGCTTGGCGGACGTTCCCTTTCGGAACGGGAGGGCCTCAAGCGAATCGGACGGGGAAGTTTTCTTTTGACAGACGCGCGTTTTGGGGGGCCGTGGCTTGTGCAAGGAATTTCGGAACAAGGGGTGCTGGATTTGGTCCAGCGGGCGCGGGCACTGCTGACACAGAAGGGGTCTGGCACGTTTGTGCATTTCCTTTCACAATAAGGGGATGGAAACCATGGTTGGTTTGTTGCTTGCCGGAACGCTGAGTTTGCTGGCACCCAAGCAAGCACTTGTGCGCAACGTGGGGGATAACACCGTCGGTGTGCAGCGAAAGAATCCACAGGTGGTGGTGGTCAAAACGGCAAACGTGAAAGCGTTTCAAGAAGTGATTGATACGTTTCGGGAACGGTGCCGAGTTCCTGCGAAGTATTTGAACTTTCGACCGGAATCACCCGAAGATGCGACGCGAATCCGGGAGGAAGCAGAAAATGCGACGGTGGTGGTGGCGATAGGACAGCCGGCTGCGGAGGCAGTTCAGGGCCTGAGTCCGACGATTGTGTATGCGATGGTTCCGGCACCACCGAGCCCAGGTGCGCCGAAGGCAAGCAGCTCGGTGGGACCGAAAGAGGCGCTGCTGGCGCTGCGGACGTTGCGACCGGAGTTGCGGCGTGTGGGGGTTCTGTTTACACGGCGGGGCCTCGAGAAAATGGCGGCGGCGCGTGTGTCGGCGCGGGAAATGGGCATCGAGTTCGAGGAAAAGCTGGTGGAAACGTCCTCGATTGATTCGGCGATCCCGGATTCGATCCAAGCGGTGCATCGGATGGTGTTTGGGGATGTCACGAATCCCAAGCCGCTTCCGCTTGTCGATGCGCTGTGGATAGGACCAGACCTGTTGGTGGTGGACATGCCGCTGTTGCAGTATTTGCTGACGGTGCAACTGACGGGACGGGTGCCGATTCTGGCGGGAACGCGGCAACTTGTCGCACATGGTGTGCTGATGAGCATGGATTGGTCTCCTGAGGCGGTTGGCCAACATCTTGCGCGGCAGGTGCTGCATTTTCTGGAACAAGCGGGTCGGGAGCGTCAGGAGGCGCTGCCAGACATGCCTGCTGCGGCACCCGAGATTCTGATCAATGGCCCGGCTGCGCGGCGTTTGAACATTGATTTGCACCGGTTGAGAAAGCTGGGCTGGAAGGTGCACGAATGAGTGCCGAGACGAGGGACACACCGCAAGAAGCGGAAGCCGACGCAGAGGAAAGAAGCGCGCAAGACAGTGCTTCGACACAGAAGGACGTGGCAGCGGAAATCGAGAGTTCGGAATCGGGACCGCCGTCGGTGTTATCGGCACATTCGGTGGAGAGTCCGGTGCCTCGGTTGGACCCGATGATGCTGGCGCAACGGGAAACGCTCCCGCTTGCGCGGCCTCCGGCGGATTCGGTGGCAGAGAATGCGACTCCCGAGGAAACAAGAGAGGTGCCGTCACTTGCTCCCGAATTGGCGGGAGAGCCGTCGGCGTGGAGCAGTCCGCTAGGGCCGCGTCGGACGAGTTTTTTCAGCCAGGTGTTTTTGCTGCTGCTCGGGATGGCGCTGTGTATGTCGCTGGGGTCGGGAACGATTTTTTACAACCAACAGTATCGTTTTCTTGAGGAAGACCAGCAACAGAGGTCGCGGCTCCTTTTGGGTTCGTTGGCGACGCAGTGCCAGCTTGGGGCGTATGCGAAAGAGCGGTCGATTTTGGCTAGGCCGGTGCAGAGCATGGCGCAAACGGAGGATGTGGAATTTGTCGCGGTTTACGACGCGCAGGGAGTCGAACTGTTGCGAACACACCCTCGGTCGGGCAAGCCGATGCCGGAACTTACGTCGGACATGATGCGGCGTCTGAAAGAAGTGGGAATGCACCTGTCGAAACAGAATCCGGTGCAGCCGTTGCGGAACGGGGCGCTCGATCCGGGGGTGAATGTGAAGCCAGAGAAAGTCGAGCGGGAGGGGTATGTGGATCTGTTCGCTCCGATTGTGTTGTCAGATGGCACACGACAAGGTGTGACAGCATATGTGGAACCGGTGGATGTGACGGTGCGAGATCGCGTGGTGGGTGCGGTGCGGGTTGCGCTGTCGATCAAACCAGCGCAGGAGCGGCTTCAAAAGGTGTTGTTTGTCAGCATCGGGTTGGGCGTGTTCGTGATGATGTTGGGAGGTGCGGCGGCGCTTCTGATTGCGGGGCGTTTGAGCGGCCCGATCATGGCGCTGGCTCGGGGGGCGGACGAAATCCGCAGCGGCAACCTGCATCCGCGCGTCAGCGTCAATCGCACCGACGAGCTGGGCTTGTTGGCGGATTCGTTTGTTCGGATGGCGGAACGGTTGCGGGAAAGCATGCACGCGCTGTCGCAACTGAATCGAAACCTGGAAAGCGAAGTGAAGCGGAGGACGAAGCAACTCCGGTTGGCTTACGCTTTCACGTCGGTGCTCAACTCTCCGATCGATCGCAGCGGAGATGCGATGGATGCGGCGGATTTGACAGTGATGTTGGACCAGGCGCTCGCGGCGCTCGTCGAAGCAACGGGCACGCGCGGCGGCGGTGTCTTTCTGATTGAAGAAAACGCGATCGGGGAACCGGAATTTTTGGTCCGGGCGGCGTATGGGGTGTCCACGTTAAAACTGGGCACGCCTCCGCCGGTGAAACAATTTGCAAAACCAGGCGCAGCGGGAAGTTCGGGGACGATGGAATCGGTCAGCGTCGAGGGACGACGGGTGTTGGTGCCGCTGACGTTTCGGAATCAGCCGCTCGGGTTGTTGGTGCTGGTCATGTCGAGCGACGAAACGCCGGATGGTTCGCTGCTCGAATTTGTGCGGCAGGCTGCGGCACAACTTTCGATCGCGGTGAGCAACGCAAGAGCCTATGCGCGCGTCGGTCGGTTGGCGCATGAATTGGTGCTGAACAACGAAGCGTTGGCGGCGCAGCGCGACAAAATGCAGCAGCAACGCGACCAACTGGTGCAACAGCGGAATCAACTGGCGGAGCAACGCGACCAGTTGGAACAGCAGTCCTATCAATTGCGCATTCAGCGCAACCAACTTCGCGAGGTGAACCGGCTCAAGTCCGAATTTTTGGCGAATGTGTCGCACGAGCTGCGCACACCCCTGAACGCAATCATGGGATATACGGAACTCATCCGCGATGGCCTGTACGGTGAGGTGTCCTCCGAGGCACAAGACGCGACTTCGGGGGTGCTCGCATCGAGTGCGAATCTGCTGCGGCTGATCAACCAAATTTTGGATTTGTCTCGAATCGAAGCGGGGAAGATGGATGTTCACAGCGAGTCGATCGATCTGCACGCGCTGGTTGCGGCGGTCATCAAAGAGGCCGAAGCGATGGGCCGAGATCGACCGTATCGAGTCCAATTGGTTTGTCCGCGTGACCTGCACATCGAAACCGACCCGGCCAAATTGCAACAGGTGCTGACCAATTTGGTCGCCAATGCGATCAAGTTCACTTCACAAGGTTCGGTCACGGTGAATGTGCAGGAGGACGACCCTGAAACGGTGACGATTTCCGTCGAAGATACAGGGATTGGGATTCGCCCGGAACACCTCGAAATCATTTTTGAGGAATTCCGCCAAGTGGATGGCAGCTCGACAAGGCAGTACGGGGGAACGGGCCTTGGTTTGGCGATTGCGCGGCGGCTGGCAGAGATGCTGGGGGGCTCGTTGTCTGTGAAGAGCACTTACGGTGTGGGTTCCACGTTTTCGATGAAGTTGCCCAAGCGGGTGCGCATGGAAAAGCGTCCGACTCGGCGATCGATCCATTTGGACAGCAACCCCTCCATTGACGCACCCCGATTCGCCGTGATCACAGAGACAACAGAACCAAATCCGGCCTAGCAGCATGGTGTCCGCGATACAATGGTGCCAGGGTGCAAGTGTGGCTCCATCCTTTCCTAGCACCGTCGGAGACTACCAGATCGTGCGACTTATCGGTCGTGGTGGCATGGGTGCGGTCTATGAGGGTCTTCATCAGAAAATTGGTCATCGGGCCGCCATCAAAACCCTGCTGCCCGACTATGCGAACAACAAAGAAATCATCGCGCGCTTTTTCAATGAAGCGTGTGCCGTCAACGCCATCAAACATCCCGGCATCGTTCAAATTTCCGACCTCGGAGAGACCAGCGACGGCGGCGTCTATCTGGTGATGGAATATCTTGAGGGTGAGACGCTGCTTGCCCGCGTTCGTCAACAAGGAGGCCGCTTGTCCGAAGATGCCGTCGTCCGCATCGGCTGGCAACTCGCCTCCACCCTATCCGCCGCCCACAGCAAAGGCATTATTCACAGAGA
>DAOLIT010000031.1:0-26605 GCA_035328405.1 Pseudomonadota bacterium
CAGGTCTCTGTGAATGACGCCTCGTTGGTGGGCTAGGGAGAGGGCGCTGGAGAGTTGGGCGGCGATGAGGAAGACTTTGTGGGGAGAGAGGCGTTTTCCATCGATGTGCATTCGATCCAGGCGAGCATGAAGGGTTTCGCCCTCCAGGTACTCCATGAGGATGTACATGGTCTTGTCGGGGAGTTCTCCCAAATCGAAAATTTTGAGTACGCCAGGATGATCGATCAGGTTGACGGCACGGGCTTCGTCAACAAACCGCTCAACAAACTTCAATTGTTTGGCTTCAGCGGTCAGGGATGGGGCCAGAAGTTTGGCGGCGGCGCGGTGGCCAATGTTCTGTTGTACGACCTCGAACACGACGCCGTAGCCGCCGCGTCCGATCGGTCGGACAACCTTGTACTTGCCGATGTACGTACCAATGTACGTGTCGGCCATAGCGTCATTCGACGGCGTTCGCATGATTCACTTCGCGCAGATCATACCGCAGCAAGCGAGAGCGAAGAAAGACGGACGTAAGGGGAAGGTCAGCAAAAGGGGGTTGGAAACAACAGGGCTACACGACTTTCCGTGCGATCGCGATGAGGCCACCGTCTTTGTGGCTGGCTTGGATGTCGTCGGTGCGCCAGTTGAGGATCAGGCGTTTCTCCCCCTGCACGGCTTTGCTTTTGAGCCAAAGTGTGAAGCGCGGAAAGCCCGCAGCGGCGCGAAGAAACGTCCCAGCCAACTTTCCCGAGACCTTCCCAAAATTGTTGGGTTGGGTGGTCCAGCGTTCGATGTGCAGACCAAGTTGCCGAATCCGATTCGACAAATCACGAGCGACATAACGTCGAACGTGCCCACATGCAGCATCGAAGTCGGTCCACAAATCAGGAGCAACGGGAACGGAAAAGAAGAATGCACCTCCCGGTCGCAACACTCTTGAGATTTCGCGGAGTGTTGCATCGTCGTCGGGAATGTGCTCGAGAACCTCGAAGGCGCAAAGGACATCAAACGCACCATCGGAAAAGGGAAGCGACCCTGCAGAACGGACTCCGAACCCCCCGAGCTGGCCCAACTTGAACAAGGCCGCTTGGGACAGATCGACGAAAAAGCCGCCAGGTATGGGAATGCGAGGCAAAACCCCTCCCCCAATCTCGAGAAAGCGTGCGCCGGATTCCATTTCGCGCTCAAGTTCCGGCCAAATGGGCCATTCGGTGTGCGAAGGAATCGGGAGCTGCGCCCACAAGTTGTCGTAGATTTGCTCGTTCTGCTGTATGGCCGAGTTCATGGTGTTGTCCAAAATAAGGAAAGGGGGCGGTCAACGAACGGTGCGTGCAAACAGTCGCGTGAGGTATCGCATGTGTTGCAGACTACCGTCGTCGAGTTGGCCGTCTACCAGGCGAAAACGCCAATTCCCAGAGGGCTTTCCGGGGGTGTTCATGCGCGCGGAATTGGGAAGTCCCAATACATCCTGCACAGGAATGATCACGGTTTCGGCGGGTGTACTCAAAGCCAAACGGATGAGGGCAAAATGCGCGGCCTCCGGTCGTGGCGTGTAGCCCAAATAGTCGTGCAGTTTGTCGCGTTCGAGTGCGGCTTGTTCCTGTGTGCGAGTGCCCTCTGGTTCTCCGAAATACCATCCCAGAAGCGTCGCATTGTCATGCGTGGACGTATACACAACGGCGTTTTTCCGAAAGGCCCACGGGCGACCATCGTAGAAATCATCGTCGCCAAAGCCAAATTGCAATACGCGAATGCCGGGAAAAACGAATCGATCTCGCAATTCCTCAACGTCAGGGGTGATGACCCCCAAATCCTCTGCGATGAAGCGAACAGAGCGGGTTTCAGGGGACTCTGTGAGTGTCTGAAACAACGCATGTCCAGGAGCAGTTACCCAGCGACCCCGTTCCGCAGTTTGATCTTGCGCAGGAACCTCCCAATGGGCGGAAAACCCCCGGAAGTGATCGATGCGCACCCGATCGAAAAGTTGCGCAGCCCGTCGGATACGTCTGCGCCAAAACGCAAAACCGCTTCTCTGCATGGCCTCCCAGTCGTACAGGGGATTCCCCCAAAGCTGTCCTGTTTTCGAGAAATAGTCAGGGGGAACGCCTGCCTGCACCTTGAGCGATCCATCTGGAAACAGCAAAAATTCAGCGCGGTTGCACCAGACTTCCACACTATCGTGTGCGACGAAAATAGGAACGTCCCCGATGAGTTCAATGCCCCTTTCGTGCGCAGCAGAGCGCACCGCTTGCCACTGTCTCTCGAACTGCCATTGCACAAAACAATGCAAATCGATGTCGTTTGAAAGCCGATTCCGTGCATCTGCGATCGCCGCGCTGTCACGATCTCTCAGCGACGGTGGCCATAAAGTCCAAGGCCTCTGTCCCTGTTCCTGTTTGATCGCGGAAAACAGCGCAAAATCGGCCAACCATTCCTGTTCGGCTTGCACAAACGACCGAAAATCCGCACGCAGACCACACATGTGTTCCGATTTTCCGTCAAGCAGTGCGCGATGCGCGATCGCAAACAACGGTTCCTTGTAGGCTCGTGCGGCCTCATAGTCTGCTTGTCCGGTGTCGGCGGGCGCTGCGGAAAGAACGGTGCTTGAAAGAAGCCCCTGTTCCACAAGCCGCTCGACACTCACAAACAGCGGATGTCCCCCCATCACAGAGGATGTCTGATAAGGAGAGTCTCCAAACCCGGTCGGTCCGACGGGTAGCACCTGCCAGGCACGTTGTCCAGCCCGACAAAGATCGTCTAAAAACCGAAACGCTGCGGACCCCAAATCCCCGACACCCCCGCGCCCCGGCAGCGACGTGATATGAAGCAAAAAACCACTGTGCCGAGGCCAGCTCGAACGACCAGGCAACAAAGAACGTCCATCCATGCGCGCAGTATAAACAGCAACCAAGCGTGTTGGGGGATTCCCTTTCTGCGTTTATTCCTTCAAAGTCGAAAGGGTTGGCTCAGCGGGTCCATGAACGCGCGTTTTTCGGAGAGACAGACAGACCCAATTCCACCAGTGCACGTCGAAGCGCCTCGGCCAAGTTGGGATAGCAGGGAGGAAGGTTCTTTTCAAAGGCGTGCAGTGCCAATGCGGCGGCTGTCTGCGCAGTGATTCCGGCGAGGAGCACGGTTGTACCAAGCAACCGAATGGTCTTTGCTGTTTCCAACAGGGAAGATGCAACTTGTTCGTTGACATTCGACAGGCCTGTCAAATCCACAATCGCGATGTGGGTCTCCTGTTTGGAGAGGGAATACAGGAGTCGTTCCATCAAGGTCTCTGCACGTTCCTTGGACAGCTCTCCGATGAGGGGAACCACAAGGACTCCTTTGTGCACACAGATGATCGGTAAAGAGACGCGGTTGAGCTGTTCCTCGTGATGCCCGATCTGGATCATGGCTTGCTGATGTTCGCGCTGTCTCTCGACAGCAACTTGAGCAAGTTCCTTTTCCAATTCCTGTCGTCTGTGCAGAATCGTCGCATTGAGCTTTTCAACATATTTGTCGCCCATCAGACAGATGGCCGTCAGATAGGCTTCATCCAGTGCGAGCAGAGTCCGAAACGCGGTTTCTCCATCTTCAAAAGGGGGACTGATTAGATCAATGGACGCAGCACGAATGGACCCAAACCCACGCAACAGAGTCGAGATGTAAAACTCGCTGTTCGCGCGATAGCCAGTCACAAATTCGACAAAATCCAACAAAGGAATTTGGGAATCCCGCAAAAGGAGGGCCTCCATACTTTCGGCCAACTTGGACGTGAGCTTGCGCGTCTCCTCGCGAGGGCGAATTCCTTTCAAATCCCGAGCTCCGGCGATCACCCAGTCGGTCGCAGCATCGATCAGGATCTCCCGCTTTTCAGAAAACAATCTGGACAGACACCGCTTGGCTGAATCCGTGACTGGGAATGTGCTCATGTCAGAAACAAGAAAGGGGTGCGATTACTCACGCGGAAGGGCGCATAGGAACGCTTCCAGGAGTGCCGCTGTTTCCGCAGGTTTTTCGACTTGTACGTAATGTCCGGGGCCTGGCAAAACCGCCAACCGCGCACCCCGAATCAGGTTCACAATTTGTTGCCTCAAATACGCAGGTGGCAAAAATGGATCGTCGGTGGCAACACACAATGTCGGTGCAACAATGGCGGCCAAACGATCCGAAAAACCACCACCTGTCCACGCATCAAACGCTTGCGAAATACACTCCACGGAAGTGCCCTGCGCATCATCTAAAAGTCGCTCGCAGGCCGCACTTGAGAGTTGTTTGCACGCGGCATCCAGAATCGTCTTTTGCATACCCCGGTTCTGTCCGCAATTCCGAAACAGAGCCGCTACATCATCAGGCAATTGCTGTCCTTGCGCGGGCACAGGACACAGCAAAATCGACCCACTGATTCGATCAGGGGAAGTCGCGGAAAGCCACTGCGCGATCGTGCCTCCCATGCTGTGGCCGACGATGACAAAACGACTGCTTCCCACGGCATCAGCAACCTTCAAAACATCGGCTGCGTACTGTTCGATCGTGTACCCGCTTTGAGGTCTTCCTGATGACCCCGATCCGCGCAAATCTGGAAGGATCAAACGAAGTCCTTCCATATCCAACGCAGCAACCAGATCATCCCATACGGCACCGGACACCATCCAGCCGTGGACCAGCATGACATCGCGCGGTCCAGCACCAACCACGCGATAGGAAAGGGTAAGGTCTTCGCTTTGTATGTTGTGACGAATCATGGGGCCTCCATTCTATCTTGCATACCGACGCAATGGTTTAGGATAGTTTGAGTGGGAGGGCGCGCCCTATGGTGGGATCAGGACTCCTGATCTGCGCATGGGCGACGGGATCATTCTTTTTGAGCGCACCGTCTGTCTTTCCGTCTCCGAGCAGTTGCAAAAGACCTCGGCGCGATCCGTAGTAGTTTGACGCATTGTGGTCTGCGTCTGTGATACACGCTCGGATGAGGGACCGTGAAAGGCTGGGGAAGTGCAGAAACTTGAGCGCCATGCTCCATACACCGTCAATGTAGTTTTGATCTGCGGGAAACTCGAGGAGACCGGCGAGCATAAGGAGGATGGCCCCGCGCTGCGCTTCCAAAGTGGCGAGCGGACCTTCCGCAGGAAGAATTCCGATGTCAAGTGCGCGACGCATGGCCTCTGCCGCGCAAAGGAGTCTGACCAATTCAGGAGCGGCATGCGAGAGGTGACTGTGAAGCATCACTTCGACGGACAAGTCCGATCCGGATGTACCCGTTCCAGCGTTTCCTTGGTTATACCGACAAACGGAAGGGAGCATTCCCAAGTTCTCTGCTGGAGCCCCCTTTCCCACCAGAATGTCATTCAGGGGTTCTTTGTGTGAGAAGAATCCACCTGACGAAAAAATGTAGAACAGTTCTGAGTCACCGGGCAAACCACGCCACAAATCGGAATACTGTGTCACACGGTTCAAACTTCCCGCTGCCCATCCCAAACTCTTGGCCGCATCACCCCCTATTTGTGTTGCAAATACACCCGGATCGCGAGGAGTCGAGGATTTTTGAAGATCAGTTTCGATGTTCTTAAGTGTGAAGTCCAAGAAACCATCGTAGTAGTCGGCCTTCCCATCTTGATTCACATCGGTGTACCGAGAAATCACAAGCGGATGGGCGGGCCCCACAAACTGAACAAACCCATCCCGATCGGATTGTTCGTGACGCCATTGCGCTTGCTCGATACGTGTGCTGATTTGCGCGTGCGTTTCTCCGCAACTCATTCCTTTGAGCAGAGCAACGAAGCAATCCAGTCCTTCGCTGGCACTCACTTTTCCGGTTTTGGAATCGGTCCGAAAATAGGTTGAATCCCAGGAGGAATAGATGTCTGCATCAGGAAACATCTTTGCAACCGCAAAACGGGTGGTCAGTCCTGCGCATTGGGAATTCATCATCAGCTTGTAGCCCACCTGCTTTACATCGACGGTGGAAGCCTGCATGTCGAAGGACCCCAATTGTGCGTGTCTGTTGATGAGAACGCCGACAAACGCCTCACTTCCCATCTCTGTGTTCTCATCTTTGGGAGAAGCAGTCCGCGCGTAAACATAGATGGTTTGTCCTTTGGGACCCTGAAACGGAGCTTGAAGAACATGGTATCTATCCGTCGAAAAAGGCAACTTTGGAGGGCTGTCAGGGACTTTAGGAGTCGTAAAACCGTACTCGCGTCTGAGAATCTCAACCTCTCCTTCATGAAAGTCCCAGGCTGAACACATCACAAAGCGCCAAGTGGTCGGAAGTTCTGTATAAGGGGGACTTTGACGATTGAGCCCCCGGAGGAGGTCTTGGGCCTTCTGTTTGTGTTCCGGTTTGAGGCCAGGAGCGCGCATTTGCAAAAGGTGAATGGCATGGCTCCGCAACGCTGGACGCGCAGTCGGATCGCGTTGTTCGTCTTCGATAATCCCAAAGATTTCTTCGGCAGCGGCGTCGGCAATGGAACGAAATGAGGGGTCCTTGGTCACGGTTGCCAAAAGGTGAGACAGAATGGTCAGCGCAGCAGAACGGAGCTGGACACACTGAAGTGCATCGTCATTTGCCGCCTCACCCCCAACAGCAGCCGCAGCCAGTCCATCCCGGAGTTGATCGAGAAGGACATGGGCCTGAGCAATGGTCAATCGTTCGGGACGAGGGGCGACATCGGGATGAAATGCACTTGGGGGAAACAGACACTCAAACGTGGAACGTCTGCGGGAGGAAATCCAGCGAGCGGCAGCCACGAATACGTCGATCAAGTCGATGCTCGTTGGCGCTGGTTCAGTTTCGGACAGAGCCAATTTTCCGTCGGGAAGTAGATACAGCGGAGTTGCGCCGTGGATTCCTTCTTGAAGATTGATGGGAGATGTCTGTACCGGTGGGGTATCGGTTACATGAACGGCAGGAATCGCATCGGAAGCAGTCTGTCCATCTCCTTGACCGTCTCCTATCGTGAGAGCCGCCAGTCTGCGGCGAACCACAGGGCGCCCCGGAAAAACGGCAGAGACTCCCTTGTCCAGTTGTTTGCGGCAAAGCGCGACAACTTCATCGGAAGGGAGTTTGGGAATCACAACGTAGTAGTCTCGATCTCCACAGAGAAGCAAGTGGAGACCGGACTGTGCGCGGCTTGCTTCATAGTCCTTTTGACAGGAGCCCCCAAACGAGACCAAGAAGCCGTCGAGCTTCGTCGTTTGTCCATCCTCGGCAGACCAACAAACTGAGATGGGAGTCGGCATGAGTCACTTCCTTTGCAAACCAAACAGGAGGAGTTTTCGTAGATGCTACAGGAACATAAAGTAGCGTTCGGGAATGTCATCGAAAACCATGGCCGTTCCACAACGAATACAAGAAAACACAGGGGGCTTGCGTTCGAGGGTTCCGCGCAGATTGGTCATGTCACGGCGCACGTCAATGAGTTGTTCTTCGTCGAGACCGCAGCGGGAACAGATGTATGGAGCAAAGAAAGAGACGATCTCGGTGTTGTCGAGCAGATTGCTGATGGCGTTGGCTTGCTGAACAAACTGGATCGGGCACTCGAACAGACGGATTTTCGATGCGCCGCGCAGCGAACGGATGAGATCGAGCCACGTTTGAATGCTGTCCGACGAAATGCGGCGAAACTCCCGAAGGTTGAAGTCGATCTCTCCTTTGAGTTTTTTTAGAGGAGACAAGTCCACTTCGGCGCTGAGGACACCGGACAGTTTGACAATCTGCTTTTCTCCCTCGCGAACAATGCGCCAACGACATGTGCGGCCCGTCGCAGACTTGAAAAACTCTTGCAGTGCTATGCGGGTTTCGTCCGGGAGCCCCTCAAACAACATCGCGACGGCGGAATCGGGGGCATGCGTGCGCACATCTACGCGAATGATGCGGCAAGTACAGCCCAGGGGTTGACCGCGACCGGGCAAGGCAAAACGGATGGCGAGCCGATCCCCAACATTCAGATCTCGGTTGGTGCGCAAAAGCAGCCCTTCCATGCTGATGTCGATGGTCGATCCCAAAAAGCTCTCTGGATGGTTGGTGTTGCCTTGGAAAACATGAACTTTGAGGGGCAACCGCTCGCCAGATCGGGCAGGGACTCCCAAGTACTGGGAGATCAATGTGGGCAAGTGACTGTGTTGCGCGGGCCATTCGATTACAGCGTCGAAAAGACCGGGCGGCAGAGCGACGGCGTGCGCGTTCCCCGTGTGAATCAAGATGATGGGAATGGGATGACGTTGGCGATGCGCGCGAAGCGTTTGGCTGGCCGTGGCTGCGCCGCAATCTTGCAGCTTGGGTCCCAGCAAACACAGATCAGCCCCTTTTCCGACGCGATCGACCAGTTCCGCCAACGTGGTGGCAGCAAACACGCGGATGTCTTGCCTATGCAAAAGGCCTTGATGAAGTTCGCTGGGAGGAGACGGATGGAATGCAGCGACGATGGTTTTCACAGCCGCATTTTATCAAAACCAGCATGGACCTATCTGGGAAAGTCTGCGCGCTCGAAAACTTGGTGGAGGAAATGGGGGGACAAGGGAAGACAGGGTGGGACAAGGGGGAACGACCAACAAAGTCCGGGCAGCTACGAACCTTTGGTCGATACGTACTCTTTTTTGATGAGGTCCACGAGCGCCTGCGCCGCCTCGCAATCCGCCTGTTTGCTTTTGTCGAGGACACCCTGCGTGGTCGCACCATTGAAGACGACCTGAAACACCTCAAGCTGGTCCTTGGTCAAGTCGCTGAGTGGCGGCACAAGCGGCTTGGGAATTGACAGTTGAGCGTTTCGAGCGGGCATCTCGGGGTCGAGGCGCTGCATCTCGTCCACGATCCGCATGGCCTCCATGAGCAAGCCCTCGGTCGAGTCCTTGATTTCGTCGAGAAATGTCTTCTCCTCGCTCGAATCCAGCTCGAACATGCCCTTTTCCCACGTCAGAATCCGGTACGCGGCCTTGTCCGGTTTCAGTTCGTAGGAATCGTCGATGGTTGCGTAATAAATTTGGCCTTTGCGAAGATAAATCTGCCCTGTCACTCGACTCGGCCCGCTGACCGTCAGCACGCCGGTTCGTTTCGAGGTTGAAAACAACTGGAGCAAGTCGGGAAGCGGAATTTCCTCGATGTTGCCCGTCATCGCGCGCGTCGAAGTAGTCGTCTTTTGCATCTGCTGCTGACCGCGCTTTTCCAGTTGGCTCTTGGCTTCCTCGGTGCTCATCGCATTAGAGGAATCCACCGAAACGACTTTCATGATCGACGTACCGATGAGGATGCGGTCGCCTTCCTTCAGTCGCGCACGCTTGACTTTTTCGCCGTTCACAAACGTGCCGTTGGTCGAACCCACGTCGGCAATGGTCAGCTCTTCTCCGTTTACCGTGATGGCCGCATGGCGGCGCGACACCATGTCCTCGACCAGAACCATCTCAAGTTCGCTCGACCTGCCAATGACAACGTCGCGGCCTTTGTGCAGCGGAAACTCGCCACCCTGATACTTGCCCGAGATGAACCGGAGCGCATAACTAACACTTGCCACAGGAATCTTCTCCCAGAGAGTACTGACTTTAGCAGCCAGACTATATCACAGCCTTTTTGTCATTTTGTTTGGATTACAAGCTGCGTGGTAGCGACGTTATCGGCGGCATCACTCCCCCGCAGAAGCACTGTGTGGAAACCCGGCGATAGACCCGACACAGGATGCCGGATTTCTTCCGACAAACCATCTAGCATTCCGTCGCGACTCGTCATTGGCAGGAAGTCGCCTCCATCAATGGCAATCGACAAATCGGAAATCGACGATGCGATGTCCGAGATTTTGCCGACGATGACCTGCTCGGTCGCAAGAAAGCGCACCTCCTGCCATTCAGGGCGACGGTTGTCAACCAAAAACGGAGCAGAGCGCAGTTCGTGAGACAGCGCGAGCCCCGGCGAATTGCTGCGTTCATCCGTCACAATCACTTTGATTTCAAACAGCCCGTCGCCGATGGTCTCGCCGTTCAAATCCAGTTCGGTTCGCACAATCGGCTCGGGCCCAGACAGGCGCAACCAACCCAACGCAGCAAAAGCGGTGGAAGCGCCAGCCTGCGGCTCGATTCCGCTCGATACGCGCCGCACGAAAACGCGGTAGTTCAGTTCGTCTTCGTCGGGGTTTTCCACCTTCCATCGAATTTTCAAAAGAGGTGATTTGGGCCGAAGCAAGCTTGTTTTTTGACCTTTTGCAATTCGCGACAGCGGGTCTTCTCCGACGGAAATTTCGGTTACGCGAGGCCGTTGGTTCAACGGTTGGTAATAGACGAAAAAGTCCTTGAGCACGCTCTTGTCCGAAAAACCAAAGCGGATTTGCAGATACCGAGCCTGTGGCGAAAGAATTTCGCCCGTCTGTTCCTGCGTGGAAGGAATCCGCGCAAGATTTCCAAGCGTTTGCCACGGACTCCACGCACCGTCGGGCTTTTGCACGTTTCCGCTGCGCGTTTCGACGCGCAAACCGGTTCCCAAATAACGCATCGTTCCAAATCGAGCGATCGCCGTCGCATCGAATACTTTGCTCAAATACGACGCCGGGTCCGCCGGAGTTGGTCGGATTCTGTATAACCCCGCCGCACTTCCCGTCCCAACCAGCCGCTCTTTTTCGTTCCACAAAAGCGTGAGCGCATCGCTCTCTTTGAGCTCTGCCGCAAGAAACACCGTTCGATCCAGCATCACGCGATACAACCGACCTCGGTTCCCAGGCGTTGACGCCGCCGCCAGCACGTTTCCGTCGGAATCAACCACCAGATCATTGAAAAAACCGTCGCTGATCGCGTGAAGCTGCTCGACTCGTCCGGTTTCATCGACTCGAAACAAACCGCCGCGTCCCTTTTTCTCCACCGGGCTCGTCGAGGGCGGAACAGTCGTTCCCGTCGGTGGCGCAGCCTTTACACCCGGGACAGAACCGCCCGGCGGCATGTTGATTTTGAGACCCCGTTGTTGCGTGTCGCCCCGCTGCATGTCGTTGACTGCGACGAAGACTTGGCCATTCCGAGCCGCAATAGCCCGGACTTCGTTGCCCGCAAAATCGTGAACGGCCCGCACCGTGACCGTTCCAGCATTGCCCAGCGACACACGATACAAAATCGCCTCGTCGCTGGTTCCAGCGTAGTAGACACCATCCTGCGCCTTGGCGAGCGCAAGGAAATGCCGCGCCGGGCTTTCAAACAACAGTTTCCCTTTTGTTTTTTCGTTTGGCCCCAACCGCTGGCCCGCACCGCAATCTTTGTCGTCGTAAAGAACCAGCCGCCCTGGTGACGACGCCACCAACGTCTGCTCACCATCGCGGAGAAGCGCCCAAATGTGTTCTGCCCCTGTCGTTGCCCACACCTCGACTTTTCCATCTTCGGAAAGGTCAAAAATGCGCCCGTCGCCCACCGTCGCTGCAAGCACATGGTTTCCTGTCGGTGTTTTTCGCACAGCCAGCGCACTCACAAAAGAACCCGCCGGCAACGAGGCCAATTTTTGGAATTTCCCGTCTCGAATCCGCAAAACATTCGGATGTTCCCCACCTGTACCCACATACACCGCTCCACCGTCGGCCAGCACCAATGACCGCACCGAATCCTCGCCTTTTGCGGGCAGTTCCACTTTCGACAGAGACCAGCCGGGCAACACATCCCCCGAAGACGTGACCGCAACCCCGTATTCCTGTCCCTCCGCAAAATCCTGATAGGTGGTCGCCCGAAAACTGCGTGTCCCGCCCGCCCACGCAAACGGCACCACACCTGCGACGCAAAACACGAAAGAAAACCATGCCCAAAGCCGCGTGTTTCTCAAGGCGTTCTCCGCTTCTCGACATCAAAGTCTTTGATCATGACTGAAAGTTCCTGTTTGCCCGCCATCACCCAGTCCATGTCATACACGGTGCGATAGAGGCGTTTTTGCACATCCCCTCGACGACTCGTCGCCGTCGGCCTCAGCGTCGCCAGCACCGAGGCTGGCAATCCCTCCACTTGTCGCCCCCGCAGGTGTACGCCTTCGCTCGTCGAATGCAGCGTCACAGCCACGGAACGCCCCGAAGGAATTTTGCGCAGATTTTCCACAAAATCCGACAGCGAGTTCGGCGGTGCGGTATCCGGTTTTACATCAGGCCCCGCCTGGACCTCGATTTTGACTGTTTGCCCAGCGAGTGTCCTCGGAATCTCGACGGGAAGCGTCACAAACGCGAGTGCGCCGCCATACGGACGCACCGTCACCTGCAACGGAATTTTCTGACCGGCCTCGATTTCATCCGATGGCACCGACAGGCCCACCAAGTCCGCCGCCTGTGGCTTCCACGACACTTCGACGGTCAACTCGAACGATTCCACCCGAACCGGCGCAAACGGATTCCCGAGCAGTTCCTGCATTTGTCGAAGGCCCGTCGTCTTGCCGAGCATCCGTCCTGAAAAACCCTCTGTCACAAACAGGTGATCCGTGTGTTTGAGCGGCGCAAACCCAGCAACCTTCAACGTCGAATCCACACGAACCACAGCGTCGGCCACATCACTCGTTGCGATGTTTATCCCTTGGGTCCCGACCACCCCTGCCAGCACCGCCGTCAGCAGCTTGTGCACCGCCAGCTCCGTCCGCAGCACCTTCGGTTTCTGCCCGGCAGATAGAAACGTGAAGGTGGCCGGAATCATCTCGGCGGTCCTCGACGTGTCTGCCACGATTCCTGCCACGCGATCCTGCACCAACACGCCGACCGGATGCAGCGAATGACCCAATTTGAAACTCGATACCAGCGACGGCATAAATGTTGTGATTTCCGCTGTCGAAACCGGAAAATACAACTCACCCGCGTTGAGCATCGAATGCCCAAACGCCAGCACGCGCGAGCCCGCCACCGCCGTCACCGTCCCAATCGTCTGCACCGATACGTCTCCCCGGACCAGATCGACCGCGATCGCACTGCCCGGCTCAAACGAACGCGGCCCTGCGCCGTCGAGTGTCCCACTCCCTCCGCCTTGCATCACCGTCAGGCCACAAGGCTTCACCGCGTCGGAAAGCAAACGCAAAGCCTCGCCGTCGAGCCCAGACACCAAAAGGGGCATGGCCACTTGCTTGCTCGGATCGAACCCAGCCTGAAAGGCCTGCTGCATCGCACGAACAGGCGACGAGGAATGCACGGTTCCGCCCCTGTCCGAAAGCAGCATGTGGTTGTGATCTCGACCGCGCAAACGTCGTCGCATGTCTTCGAGCATGTACTCAATCGGCGTCACGCCAGCGACGGCATCTTTTGAAAAAGCCCACCCGAGAGACAACGCGCCAGCCAATTTTCCGTCGAGATAAATCGGCGACCCAGACATGCCTGCGACGATGCCCGTGTGTTTCAACCTCGGGTCCGTCGTCTCGACCAAAATGATGTCCATGAGGTGTGTGTGCTTCGGTAAAACACCGACGACGCGCACTGGAAACGGCTCGGGTTTGACACCCGAAAAGACCGTCAGCCCGTAACCCCTCATCCCCGGTCGAACGTCTTTGAGCGGAAGAATCGGCCACGGCGCGTTCTCGTTCGCAACCGGCTGCGGCGGTCCTCCGACAGTTTCAGTCGAGAAAAACAGCACCACCAAAAGCCAAACCCAAGCACACCACCTGCAATGCTTTCTCGACGGGAACATAAGGACTTCCAGCCTACCTTTGCAAAGCGCGGCGCGTCAACGCCTGGTTTTCGACAAAACTTCGTGACGCTTCCCGTTCATCGCCTCGACAAAAAAACGCGCGGAAATGCCTGTTTCCTACAATTTTACTTGCACACCCGCCAGAAAGGTGATTCCCCGATTCGGGACGCCAGAAGTGCCAAGCGGGAGGGAGAGGGTGCGATATTCTTGATTCAGCAAGTTTCGCCCGAGCAATTGCAATTGCAGTTTCTTTGTGATCTCCACAATGACGTTCGCGTTCAGAACAACATACGTTCCTTGCTCCGGGAGGCGCGCGTATGATTGCCGTGCAACTCCATTTAGATCAAACATCAATTTCCAAACGCGATAATTCACCTGAAACGAACCGAATAAACCGGGCATCGGCAAGTCATCAGCGTTGAACAGATAAGTCAGCGTCCCGCGCAAAAACAGAGAGTGGTTAGGGTGTTGCAATGGTTTGATTGTCACATCAAATTCCAGCCCGTCGCTGTTCTTCGTTTCTTGGTTGTTAATGAATGTGGGTGCATTGTATGGATTTCTTGGATCTTGCACAGGCGGCCCATAATCGACCAAATTCATGATCATGTTATGAAAGTAGTTTGCTGCGATATAAAAATACTTATGATCTTGAGCGGCTGAGACCTCAAACGTGTGGATGTCTTCTGGTTTCAGATTTACGTTTCCAAAATCGACCGAATTGTTTTTGTCATAAAATTCCAAGAAACTCGGTGCCCGGAAAGCTTTTCCGTAAATGAACTTGAACGCAGAACGAATGGGTGTCGTGAAAACGGCTGCAAAACGTGGACTGTATGCCAAGCCAAAATCATCATAATAATCGAGCCGGATTCCACCGGTTAACTGCACCCATTTCCCGATTTTCTGTTTGTCCTGCACAAAAAAACTACCGATATTCCGCTGGCGTAGTTCATTAAAGTTATATTCTCCAGTAAATTCTTGGATCGATCCAAAGAACTCGCCTGTTACTGGGTTTTGATTCGTGAGATTCACAACGTTGTACTGATTTAAATGATCATAACCAACACCGAATACTATTTCATTACTTGATATTGGCGTAATTTTCAAATTTGCATTCAGGCTAAGCTGAAAAGAATCAACGATTGGTCCAGTCGAAACGGTTTTGGAGAATATGGTGCCATCAGAAAGTTGAGCGCCCTCTGGGATAGCTTTGTATATTCCTTTCCAGCGATCGAGCAAAAAGCCAGCACTTGTGCTCAGTGTGACCAACCGATGAATTTTGTGTTCGTATGAAATGCCAATCGAGGTTTGTCTTTGCCAATCAACTCCGCTTTGATTTTGCAGAACGCCGAAACCCAAAAAATCCTCAACTTGATGTTCACTGTGGCGAATATGAAGAGACAAACCTTTCCATCGCAACGAACCCAAGAAATCAAATGTTCTGATGGGATCTCTTGAAGTTCCGGTGATTCCATATAAATCTTGCAATTGATTGTATTGATAGCCTTGATCTGAATAGTATCTCGCAAATCCATAGATTTCAACTGGGCCAATTTCTTTGGAGAGGCTGACTCTGGCTGAAATCGCATTTTGTGTTCCGTATTGAACCGCAATTCTGTTTTCGTCTACACGAAAAGTAACGATATTGATCACGCCGAGAAATGCACCGGAACCATACAATGCCGATCCGGGCCCGCGAATGACTTCGATCTGTTTGATGTTATCTACGGTTACGTATCGATTTAGAAGTGTGATTCCACCGGTATAGATGTCATTTAGCCTTTGGCCATTTAGCAAAACCAACACATATTCCGAATTGAACTTCGATCGCCCTCGCACGCCGATCCGAAAAGCCGTTCCTTGTTCCACGTCGCGCGTCACCTGAAACCCAGGAACGTAATTGAGAAGTTCTTCCAACGTCGTCACACCCAGGCGCGTGATGTCTTCGTGGGTCAGCACCGTCACGGTGGCCGGCGATTCTCCCAATTCCTCTTCTGTTTTCGAGGCTGTGACGATTTTGGCGGCGTATTGGCTGACTTGCTCCTCGAGTTCAAACAGTTGTAGTTCACTCGGAGTGTTCGATGGAGAAGAGGCTGGCAGCGTAGGCGAGGACGCCGGTTCGGAGGGCTCGCTTCGCAGGACCGGAGCTGGTTCTGCGTCGGGAAGTTTGTCTGGAACGAAGATCTTGGACGGCTCGCTCGGCGCGATGGTTGGAGTTTCTTGGGTCTGCGCCAAACACACACAAGGCAGCAGAACACACGCGACCCAAATCACTCGTAGCCAGCGCAATTGACCGAAGACTGCCTCTGCTCGATCCATCGCACCATGTTGTCACTTTGTGGTTTTTGTGCGCAAGAACACAAAATAGCCATGGATTCAGACGGGACCGTGGCGCTGCTTATGGGACGGCCAACATTTGCTCGAGTCGATCGGCGACGCGGTGCATGTCTTTGAGGAGAGGCTCGGGCAGATTCGGGGACGCGATGCACTCGCCGTCCACCTCAGTTTCGGTAAATCGCACCGTTTGCGGCACACATCGCTTGGATTCAGAGAGGACGGAAACTTCGTACCCGAATGCACGCTTTTCCATCCTGAAAACAAAGTGGCGCACATATTTCGTCTTGGCATCGCGGATGGGCAAACCCGGAAGTCCTGTGTCTTCCCAGCGGGTGACGATCAAACCGGGAGCGACAACGGTGGGGTAAAAGCCAAGCTGTTTGACGGATTCGAGGAGGGCGTCGATTTGTTCCCGCGCAAGTGGGCGGCTTTGAAAACGAATCGGCTGGGTGGTTGCGGGTGCGCAGCCTGTTTGGCACACAGAAAACACAAACCCCAAAGAAGCGAAGACAACCATTCTGAGTTTTGACACAAACATGCTCTGAAGCTGCCGGGGTTTTGGTTGCAAAGTCAAGGTTTCCTCGGCTGTGGGTTCGCACGTAAGATGACTGGATCGGTTTGTCGGCTTTGGTGTTTGTCCTGGGATTCGATCGAAGGAGCTTCCCAAATGTTTCGGATGCAAAAGTGGAAACGGAGCGCGCAGTTTTTGTCGTGGTTTGTGTTGAGTCTGCCGGTCATGTGGGCGATGTTGTTTGCGATGCCGGTGTTTGCGGATGTCGCCCCGTGGCCGTTCCGTCGGCCACAACAGCCGCCGCCTCCACCGAGACCGCCGGTTTCGCCCGTGTCGATTGTGTGGCAGCCGGTGAAGCCTTTGGAACCAGTGCTCCAAATTGCGCGACCCGCAACCCCCCCGATGTCGTTGACGTGTTCGGACGGTTCGGGCTTGGTTCTTGCGCAGCTTGACGCAAAAGCAGTGGTGGAAGATCCGCTGACGTTTACGGAATTGCACCTGACGTTTCGCAACCCAGAGCCTCGAGTGCGCGAAGGGCAATTCGAGATTCTGCTGCCTCCGGGGGCCGCGATTTCGCGCTTTGCCATGCGGCAAGGGAATGATTGGCAGGAGGGCGAGGTGGTGGAACTTCAAGCGGCGCGTCGGGCGTATGAAGACTTCCTGCACCGACGGCAAGACCCGGCGCTTTTGGAAAAACAAGCGGGCAACAGCTTCCGAGCGCGCGTGTTTCCGATTCCAGCAAACGGTGTCAAGGAACTGATTGTTTCGTATTCAGCGGAACGACCGCATGCAGCGGACCCCTTTCGGATTTATTTGCGGGGTTTGCCGAAACTCGATCGGCTGACGATCCGGGCTTTGGTGGCCAAAAACCAAGGCGGTGGCTTGGCATCGTCGATGGGCGGGAAAAGTCTGCAACACCAGACGGTTACGGTGGAAAAAGACCACTTCACACCGGATGTGGATTTCGAGGTGGAAGTGCCCGTCGCGTTTTCCAACGATGGCAGGGCGGTAGGTCTGATTCACCAAAACCTGATGGTGACGCGGATTGCTCCGAAAACGGTGCTCGGAAAGATGGGACACGCGCCGCTCGACGGATTGACGGTGCTGTTTGATACCAGTGCGTCGAGGGCACTTGGTTTCAAGGCGCAAGTCGATTTGCTCGGAAGTGTGCTGTCGGAGCTTGCGAAAAAAGGGGAAGGCCGGACGCCGGTGCGCATTGTCGCGTTTGACCAAACGAGCGAAGAGATGTTTTCGGGTGCCATTGCAGATGTCGGCCCGGCGGTGCTGGAAAAACTCCGGCAAAGGCGGGCGTTGGGTGCGTCGGATTTGTCGCAAGCCCTTGCTTTTGTGGGAAAAACGAACCGGAATCACCATCGTTTGTTGCTGCTCAGCGACGGTGTGGTTACGGCAGGCGACACGCAGGGAACGGTCTGGAAGGACCTTGCGCAGAACCTGAGTGGAGCGGGTTTTTCGCGGCTCGATGCCATCCCGACAGGAGGTCTGCGCGACGAACCGATGCTGCGGAAACTCACGCAACTCGGCTTTGCGTCGGATGGCGTTGTGATCGATGGAGATCTGCCGGCAGCCTACGTGTCTTCACGGCTATTGCGGACGGTGAAATCGAACCTGGCGGTCTCGGTTCCGGGCAGCAATTGGGTGTGGCCCTTGGAACTAAACGGTGTGCAGCCGGGTGATGAATTTTTGGTGTATGCGGATGTACCCAACAACCAAGGTTCCCAGGTCATTTTGCGAGGGAAAGACCAAGTTACAGAGTCGTTCGGGGTGGCCCCTGTGGAAGTGCCGCGACCGCTTCTGGAGCGCGCGTGGATTGGGGCCCGAATCAGTCGCCTGATGCACCAAAGGGATTCGCTGAGCGCGCAGGACCCGGACCTGTCCGAGGCGTTGAAACACCAAATCGTAGAACTTTCGACCAAGTACCGGGTTCTCTCGGATTTCACGGCGCTCTTGGTGCTCGAAACAGAGGCAGACTACGCACGGTTTCAAATCGATCGCCGTTCTTTGACAGACATCTTGGGAATTGGTCTGGATGGGATTGAAGTGCGGTCGCGCAAAACGCTTGCGCAGACTACACCGATTCAACCTCCTCCTCCGCCGCCTCCTCCTGTGTGGAATGTGCGACCGCCAATGAAAGCATCGAACCGACCTGCCGCAGCCGCATCTCCGATGAGAGCCGGTGCAGCCCCGATGGAAGCCGACGGCGCGTTCATGGATGCGCGAAAGGACAGCAGCGGGTCGATGGCGGAATCTGCTCCGGCGATCACGGGTGCACCGGCACCGGGAGGAGCGTCAGCGGGAGGTCAGGGGGCTTTGGCACCCCGAGCCGAGCCGATGATGGCCAGTCCATCAGATGAACGCGATGCCGACAAGGTCGCAGAGGCACCCAGGATTTCCGACATGCGCAACCTACGACGCATGCCTCGCGAGGAGTCCGAAAAGAAAGTTGTCGCCATGCGTCCGCGTCCAAGTTCGACGCCAGCGTTTGCGCCTCCGCCTCCGCCTCCGCCTCCTTCGTCCTCCGTGCTTCGTCCGATGCCTCGACGAGACATTCCCTCGCAACAGCCGTTTGTCAATCCGTATGAAGGCAAATTGGCGCAGGTGATGAATCTGGTGAAAGCGTCTCGGCTGGGCGAGGCGTTGACGATGGCGCTCGCGTGGCGGGAAAGCGATCCGGGCGACGTGCTCGCGCTGATTGGTCTTGGCGAAGTATACGAAGCGCTTCAGCAGAAGCGTCTGGCGGCGCGAGCGTACGGATCGATCATCGATTTGTTTCCGGGGCGAGCAGATTTGAGGCGTTTTGCCGGTTCGCGCCTCGAGCGGCTTGCAGAAGGTTTGGCGCTGGCGACCGACACGTTCAAAAAGGCCGCAGCCGATCGCCCCGATCATCCGTCGAGCCATCGCATGCTCGCCTACGCCCTGGCCAAACAAGGCAAGTTTTCGGAGGCGTTTGAAGCCATCTTGGCCGGCGCAACGCGCTCGTATCCGTCGGGACGGTTTGCGGGTGTGACGCAGATTTTTGCCGACGACGTGGGGATTTTGGCAGCGGCGCTCATCCGAAACGCGCCACAACGTCGCGATGAAGTGATGCAACGCTTGCAAGGAATCGGTGCCCAACTTGCAACCCAGCCGAGTTTGCGCTTTGTCCTGTCGTGGGAGACCGATGCAAACGATGTCGATTTCCACATCTACGACGGGCGGGGCGGACATGCGTACTATTCGTCACCGATGCTTCCAACGGGAGGTTCCTTGTATGCCGATGTGACCACGGGTTACGGACCGGAGTGTTTTGCGATTCCGTTGCCCTCGACGCAGCGAACGTATCCATACAAATTGCAGGCGCACTACTACTCGCGCGGCCCGATGGGATATGGGATGGGCAAATTGCAGATCATGGAACACGACGGAAAAGGCGGTCTGCGTTTCGCGGAACGGCCTTTTGTGATCATGGTGGACGGCGCGTTTGTCGATTTGGGTGAAGTGCGAGGCCCACTGCCGTAACGTGTCGGTCGTGCGGATGCGACATCGTTTTGGAGTGTTTCTTGTCGGCTTGGGTCTTTGGGCGTCGATTCTTTCGGCGTGTCAGCGCGAAGCTCGGTCGGTGCATTCTTTACCGGTACAGCCTCGGAGAGCGACGCAAACACAGGCCGGTTTGCCGCATTCCACAACCGATTCCGGGGCGTCCTCCAAAAACATTCGAGCAGAACACACCGAACCCTCCGACGCATCGGTAGGCTCGCCTCCGCACGGCGCAGAAACCGGCGCGAATCCGTCTCCCCTTCCTTTGCAACTGCCTTTTGGCGCATGGTCTCTGCCACGAGGCGATTTGCACCGCACAGGCCGCAGCCCCTTTTTGTTGCCGAAGGACAAGCCGCGCATCTCGTGGCGTTTTCCGACCAAAGGCCGCGTGACCGCAGCGCCCGGCCAAACCCAAAACGGTCTGATCGTGTTTGGTTCTCATGACCACGGCATTTACGGAGTCCGAGGGGACGGCGTTCTTGTGTGGAAACACATGACCCAGGACATGGTGTTTTCGGCACCTGTGATTTCTCCAAAAGGAGTGGTTCTGATCGGCTCGGATGACGACAAGCTGTATGCGCTGCGGAGCGAGGACGGAAGCCCTGTGTTTGTTGTATCTGTCGGAACATGCAAACGGTCTGTGGGGGTAGGTCTTGTGGCTTCCCGCTGTGACCTGGAAGGTGTAACCCCTGCACCCAATGGAAGCCTGTACGTAGGAGGAGACGGAATCACCGCTCTTTCCGCAGAAGGACAGGTTCTGTGGCACCACGAAGTGGACAAAAAACACTGCGGATCGGCCCCGAGTTTGGGGCCCGATGGAACCGTGTGGGCCGTGTGTCAAGACATGCTGGTGCATCTGAATCCTGACGGAAGTTTGCTGTTTCGGAACGCGCTCGCGCTGGATTTGGCAGAAAGCCCGGCCATTTCCTTGGACGGAACCGCATTTTTGGGAGCGGAAGACAAGCGCCTGTATGCCGTCTTGGCAGATGGCAAAGTGAAGTTCTCTGTTCCCACACAAGGACCCGTGCGTGCAGCAGTGGCACTTGGGCAAGACGGAACCGTTTTTTTCGGTTCACACGACGGCCATCTGTATGCAGTTCGATCGGACGGCACCCTGTTGTGGAAGTTTCAAACCGGGGGACCGATTCAATCCGCACCGGTTGTGGACAAAGAGGGCCGGATTCTGTTTGGTTCAGGAGACAAGCGGCTGTATGCGCTGCGTCCCGACGGAAAATTGTTGTGGCAACAGGTCTTCACACACGATGTGGATGGAACCCCTTTGCTCGCAGCGGATGATGCCATTCTCGTGGGAACAGACGATGGGTATCTTTACGCTTTGTCGGCAGGTGTGTCGGAAAGGTCGGGCAACATCAAGATCGACTGAGCCAAACCAACATACGGCGCAAACCGACCCAGGTGCTGGTGCATTCGCCGCTGGATTTGGGGGTACGTCTCTGGTTCGGGGTTTTTCCGGGAAGGAGGATATCGTTTGGCCCACGCTCGCAACGAATCCGCATCGACCGGCGGCAAGTCAAACAGGCCCAGAAGGGGCATCATCATCGGGACTTCTTTGACACCAAAACCGGGCAACGTACACAGAAGGTCTCTCACCCGATCCTGCCAATCGAATTCTTCCTTCAACAGGTCATCGATCACGAGGGCATTTTCGCGGAGCAACGCCTGCACAATCGGCAAACTCGGTCGCTTCAGGGTCTCCGGCTCCGGTTGTCCTTGCGCGCACACATCGGCCAGCGCAAGCACCGTCTTGGCGAGCTTCCCAAAGCCTAGCTCTTCTCTCAACAGCGTTTCGCTGGCCTTCGCCACGAGTTCGGCTGTCGGAAACGCTGTCCGATGAAGCATCGTGGGCTGCCCAAACGCATCGCAAAGGGACTGGCACAGCGACGCAGCCTTTTTCCGACCCGCTTTGCCAAGCAGAAGCACCTTCACCAAATCCTCAAAGACTGCCGGGCTGCGCCAAACATAGCCCGCGTGTGTCCGCGTCCGTTCGGCCCACGCTGGGTCCTTTTCGCACATCGCACGAAACAGCGACAGGTCGTCCGAAACGCCCAACATCCAGCGAGCCGTCGGCTGCCCCTCATCGGACAGCATCCCCGGCGACAACCCCCACATCACCAAAACGTCATGCCCCGGCACGGACTGAACGAGCACTTCAGGAACCGCGTGCCTGAAGGGCCCGGTCACAAAGATCGGCAGTGGCACCTGAAAAGAAGTCTGCTCTGCGTTCCAGACCACAGGCGGCAAGAACGCTGTCGGACTCAGCCGCGCTGCATGGCTCAATGAATACCGAGAAGGGAGCTGAATCAACGTCGGATGCGTCGGTTTCTGAAGCCCCGGCGGAACCGGCGAAGCGTGCGCAGGGTCAGTCTCTGTGTTGGCATTGCCCACAGGGGCCGCGTCCACCCGAGCCAGGACTTCCGTCTTTTTCTTTTTCGACATGCCGCGCCGTATACCACGCCCGCCAGGTTTCCCCGCCCGTTTTGAGCCGCTCCCTTTTTCAACGCCCCCTACAACACCAAAGCAGGGAACTGTCTTGAGGTTTTTTCGAGCCGTCGATAACATGGCAAACCATGGCACTCATCGACAAACCCGAGCGTGCTCGTCAACTTGCACGAGCGATTGCGTCAGACCTCACCCTCTATCACGAAAAAGAAATCGTCCAAGGGATTGAAAACGACAGCCTTTTTTCGGTGATGCACGACCACATCGAAGAAGGCCGCACGCTATTCAAAAGCCGCGTGAGCCCCGAAATCTACGAGCTGAACCTGTTTGATCGGGCCGTCGTGGACGTGATGCTCAAGTCCAAGGGACACATCAAGTCGCAGATCTGGTGACGACCCCCAAAACACCGCTCACGTATACCGTCTCGAAGGCTGACACCGGCCTGCGTCTTGACGTGTATCTGTCTCAACAGTCGCTGCCTTTTTCGCGATCGCAGCTCGCGCGTCGAATCGAGGCTGGCGAGGTCACAATCGACGGGAAACCGTGTCGTCCTGGCCAGAAATTGCGTGCCGGGCAAATCCTGTCGTTTGCAGTCGCCGATCCCAAAGACACGCAGACCAAACCCGAGAACATCCCGCTTTGCATCCTGTTTGAAGATCCTCATCTCATCGTGGTCAACAAGCCTGCTGGGTTGGTCGTACATCCAGCGCCCGGTCACGAAACCGGCACGTTGGTGTCCGCGCTCCTGTTTCATTGTGGTTCGCTTCCCAAACCGCCTGTTTTCCGTGCGTCGCCGTCACCATCGCCGTTGCCATCTGTGCAAACCGAGGATGCGGTTTTGGATGAACCAGATTCTGACGACGACGCAGAGGATTTGGCCGTTTTGCCTGCATCCGCTTCGTCTTTTTCGATCGGCGGAGAGCGCCGGCCCGGCATCGTCCACAGACTGGATGCGGGCACGTCGGGCGTACTCGTGTGTGCCAAAGATGAGCCCACGCTCGTCGGTCTTCAGGCGCAGTTTCAAATTCACAGCATCGAACGAAAGTACGTGGCCCTCGTGGACGGTGTTTTGCCGGACGAAGGCACTTTTTCGACGCGATACGGTCGGCATCCGCGAGATCGAAAGCGTTTCACCGCGCGCAGCGGAGAAAAACACGCCGTCACGCACTTTCGGACACTAGAACGGTTTTCCGGGGCGACACTCGTTGAGCTGAGGCTCGAAACCGGGCGGACACATCAAATTCGGGTGCATTTGTCCGAACAAGGCTTTCCCATTCTCGGAGATCCACTGTACGGTCGTCCGTCGAGGAATCGCGCTGTTCAACAGATTGCATCCACGGTGTTGCATCAAGCGTTGCACGCCCAAGTCCTCGGTTTTGAGCATCCGCGAACCGGCCAAATGTTGCGTTTCTCGGCCCCGCCCCCGCCCGATTTTCTGGCCGCACTGTCAGCCCTGCGCGCCAAACCGGCGACCACAACGCAGCACGACGCGCCGACTCCACATCCATAAAGAGCATTCATGGCTGCGGCGGTTCCTGCACGGTGTCGTGAAAGGGGCGGAAGTCAATGATGCGGCGGCCTTCCTGGTCGGTGCTCAAGATGTCCACAAACCGAGCCCCAAACCGCACGTCTTTCGCCCGGTACCCATGCCGTGCATGCACGGTTTGCGCGAGCGTGTTGTCGATTCCCATGAACGTCACAACCAGTTCAGCAGCCTCTTCTTCCAGCGTTTCTTTTGTCGCGCCGAGCAAGAGGCTCTTTTCATCCAAGATGTGTTGCGCGCTCCACGTCATCGCAAACACCGGAGAAAAACTGCGCACAAGCGGCAATTCATAAAACCGGCGCATTTGTTCTCCCTCTGGCGTCGTCTCTGTCCGAAACAGCCACAGCCGAAGCTGCGCCTCGACCACTTGGTTGCCCCGTTCGTTGGCCACGCGGAAGACGAGCGACTTTTTCCCATCCCGAACCATCACCACCGCTACCTGAGAAAACAGAATCCGCGCCGTAGGCCGCGCAAACTTCGAGAAGAACAAGCCCGTCATCACCGCCGTCGTCATGAGGCCGAAAATCGACTCGAACGTGACAAGCACATGTGTGAGGACCGACACAGGTGCCATCTTCCCGTATCCAATCGTCGCCATCGTTTGCACGCTGAACGCGAAGGCGTCCATCCATGACCCTGGCCTCGCGTTTTCCACGCCGCCTCGGTCCAGAAAGTACAACGTCCCGAAAAACGAGTTCGACAAGAGATAGAACGCCACGATGGCCAACAGAAAGCGCGGCCATGTCGTGCCAATCAGACGGTGATACAGGTCGTGCAGCAGGCTCTTTTTCAGGCCGACGCGCAAAACGTCGATGGTCCCGTCGCGGTTCACAATCGAAGGAAGGCGAAGAAGCGTTCTTTTTTCACTCACGGCGCTGCTCATCCTATCGCGACCACCAGGAAATAGGTGTCTGCCTGGTCTCCTGTTCCAAGCACGAAGCGTCCGCCTGTCGAGTGTGTCGCCCGTGTCTGTCCGTGCGACGCTGGTTTTCCTGGCTTGTATCTTCTTCGGGGGCACGATAAAACCGCCTCGTCGGATTTTTCCAACACCGGCATTCACGCGAGGTAGACCTGTCTCACATGTCCCTTTTTGATCGAACTTTGACCCGCCGCATCGTGTCGCTTTCTGCGCCCGTGATGCTGGCGATGCTGACCCAAACGCTCATCAACCAAGTGGACCACATCTTCGTCGGGCACTTGCCGCAGGCCGAGTCCACACCTGGCCAGGCCGCTGTCCAAGCAAGCGTCATTTTGCTGTGGGCGTTTGGCGGGATGCTCGCCGCGATCAGCGTCGGAACCCAGGCACTCGCAGCCCGTCGCATCGGCGAAGGAGACGTGGAAGGCGCGGGCGCGGTTTCGACCAACTCACAAGTGCTCGCGATTGGCTCGTCTCTTGTCGTCACGGCGATTACCTACACGCTGGCCCCAACGCTCTTTCGGTTGATGAACAAAGACCCGGCGGTCGTGGCCCTGGGCGTGCCGTTTTTGCGGTGGCGCTTTCTGCAAATCCTCAGCATGGTGTGGACGGCGAGCCTGAAGTCGTTTTTCGACGGTCTTGGGAAAACGCGGGTCCACATGGGTGTCGCGATTGTCATGAACATCGCGAACTTCCTTTTGTGCATCGCGCTGATTTTTGGGCCCGACACACCGGGCTTGCCGGGCATCGACGCGGTTCATGCCGCGATGGTCGCCGTGTTTGGGTCCAGACTGACTCACTTGGGCGTGCCCGGTGCGGGCCTTGCGTCTGCACTCAGCTCGTACATCGGGCTGTTTCTGATGCTCGGTTGGTCGTTGCGCGGTGAGTACCGCAAGTTCCACATGCGCCGTTTGAGCAACCTGTCAGGAAAAACGATGGTGCAGCTTGCCAAGCTGTCGCTGCCATCGGGGGTCGCGACGCTCGTGGCCATGGGAGGGTTTGGTTTTGTGCTGTTTGTCGTCTCGAAACTCGACCTGCAGGCCAGCCGGGCTGTGGGGCGCGTGATTTTCTTTGCGGCGACCTCGAACATCATCAGCGTGCTCCAGATCGTTTTCATCTCGTGTCTGGCTTATGGAACGGCAACGGCGACACTCGTGAGCCAACACATGGGCGCAAATGAAGTGGATTTGGCCGAACGGTTTGCGTACCAGGCTGCACGTTTGGGGGCCGCTCTGTTCTTGGTGGTGGGACTCCTTCTGGCCGCCTTTGCGGAGCCTATCCTGCACTTTTGGAACCCAGACGCAGAGGTCATCGCCGTTGGTGCTCCGATTTTGCGCGTCTTGGGTTTCTTGTGTCCGCTCATCAGCATCGCGCTCGTGTTCACGCAGGCTTTGTATGGCGCGGGAAATACGTTGTTTGTGATGGTGATCGAGGGCGTGTTGCACATTGTGTGTCTTGTGCCGATGTCGTGGCTGGCGGGAATGGTCTTTGGACTGGGTATGTGGGGTGTTTGGGGGTCGCTCATGTTCTACGTAACGGCGCTCGCGGTCATCATGTTCGCGAAGTTCCGACAAGGCACCTGGAAGCACATCCGAATCTAGCATCCAGCGAGAGCACGCCCCATCAGCCGCGTAAAACGCATGTTGGACGCTCAGAATGCATGCGTAAGCCGCTTACAAACGCATGTTGGACGCTCAGAATGCATGCGTAAGCCGCTTACAAACGCATGTTG
>DAOLIT010000031.1:26705-58718 GCA_035328405.1 Pseudomonadota bacterium
TGCGTAAGCCGCTTACAAACGCATGTTGGACGCTCAGAATGCATGCGTAAGCCGCGGGCGGACGCACTATTGCCGCCAACTGAGCCGGACCGCCAGCAAAAGCCCCCATATCAGGCTTAGCGGAAAAACAGCTGGAACAGGATAACCATCAGGACACCGATGGAGACTCCGAGGGAGACGGCAAACATCACACGGCGACGGCCAGCATCCGGCAGAGGTTCACCGGGGCGCGGTCGATTCACAGCGGACATGGGCACAGTCGCCAGCGACGCATTTTGGTTGGCGGTTTTGATGGTGTCTGAGGAAGCACGGTTCGGAGGTGTTGCGCCTGGAACGGGCACGGAGCCGGAGAGCGGCGTTTTTCGCCCCGGCACAGGGGCCGTTCCTCCGGGCGGTGTGGCTTTCGGCGTGCGAACGGTGTCTGCGGCTTCCCCTTCCGCCACGATGACCGTTTCGGCTTGCGGCGTGGTTTTGCGCGGGGAACGAATCTCTGCGGAATTTTCTTTGGCGGCTGAGGCAACAGAAGACGGTCCCGGCGCTCCCGCTTTCGCCATCCCTTTTTGCCCAGCCAAACCAAACGGCATGGTCGTGCGCAAGTTCGCCGGAACCGCAGGTCTTCCACCCGCGCCCTGATCCAGTCGGATGACTTGCAGTGGCATCGTGACCGCAGGCTGTTTTCTGCCAAGCGCATCCCGTGACCCCGAAGTTGCTGCGCCAAGCTGAACGGCAGGCACGGCTTGGCGCAGGGAGTCCCGCTTGGCCGCGTTGATCACGGCGCGCAGTTCTGAGTCGCGTTGCGCAATGCGATCTCGGAACATTTCCGACATATAGGCGGCGACTGCTTTCTGGCTGTAATCCAAGCTTTGCCGCGTCATGCAATCGGCCAGCGCGTCCGCAAATTCGAGCCCCGAGCGGTACCGATCACTGGTCTCTTTGGCGAGCGCCTTTTGCACGATTTCTTCAAATTCGGGCGGACAGTCTGGAGCGTATTCCTGAAGCGGTGGCACAGGTTCTTCCGCAACCGCCACCATTGTCGCCAAGTCGGTCCCGCGCTTGAACAAACGCCGCCAGGTCAGAAGTTCCCACAGCAAAATACCGACCGAAAACACATCCGACCGACCATCGAGGCGAGCCGACCGCGCCTGCTCTGGCGACATGTAGGCGTACTTGCCTTTTACCGTCCCCGCCTGCGTTTGTTCGCTTTCAGCGGCCATGGTCGCTTTGGCGATGCCAAAGTCGATGATTTTCACCACGCCGTCATAGGTCACCAAAATGTTTTGCGGTGACACATCGCGATGCACGATGCCCAAGAGCTTGCCCGTCTCGTCACAAAGCGAGTGCGCATAGTGCAGCCCGGCCAGCATGTCGATGATGATGCGCCCGACGACAGCGGGCGGTGGGCGGCGTCCCAAGGCGTCGGATTGCTGCGCAATGGAACGCAGGTCCTCCCCATTGATAAATTCCATCGCCAAATAGAACGACCCGTCGGCTTCCCCTTCATCGAAAATGTCAACGATGTTCGGATGTTTCAACAGCGCAGCAAGCCGCGCCTCGTTCTTGAACATGCGGACAAACTCGGCATCGGCGCTTTGGTGCGCGAACAAACGCTTCACCACAAACGGGCCGGGGCGAGCCCCCTTGGCGGTAGCACCCGGGACAGGCCGAGCCAAGTAAATCTCGGCCATGCCGCCTTCAGCCAGTTTGCGGTCGAGCAGGTATTTGCCGAAGGGAACTGCCACGAAGTTTTAGGTCCAAGGAATCGTAGGCCGTTTTCCGCCCCACGGTCAACCGGAACGATTCCAGCGTTCAGAGCGCGTTCAGCATCGCCGCCAGCTTGTCTGCCATTGCCTCTGAATTTGCTTGGGAATTTGCCTCTAGATTCAGTGGGACATCCAGTTCGACATAGCTTTGGGAACCTTTGTCATACACAAACAACGGCCCCGTTTTCGATACATCGATCCCATCGGCAAGCAGCGGTTGTTTGTTGATTTTCAGCGTTTCCGTCGTCGCCAAGTCCGCAACCAAACGGACGAACCGGGGACGCGCCGGATCAATCAAGTGGTGTTCGACACAAGCAAACAGAGCCTTCGGATCGAACGCATGCTCCCGACGGAGTTTGATCGCGGCCATGCCCGCTCGTCCTTCTTGGCCGGGCAGTTTCACGCCATACACCGCGCACATCTCGACAAAGGGAAGCAGCGCAAGAACGGCGGCGACCTGCTCTGTCGAGACGTTTTCTCCTTTCCAACGAAACGTGTCTCCAACGCGATCGACGAACCAATAGTCGCCGTCGGCGTCCTCTCGCAACAGATCGCCGCTGCAAAACCATGCGTCGCCAGACTTGAGAACATTGCGCAGGATCTTTTTTTCCGTCGCGGTTGATTCCGTATATCCGTCAAAGCGCGACAGAGGATTGTGCTGGCGAATCTCGACGAGAAGCATGCCTGGTTCATCGACTTCACACGGAATCAAAAAGCCGCGCGAATCTTTGGGATACGTGTCCGTCGCTGGATCGTATTTGACGGTCAGCGTGCGAACGACGCCAAACGGAACGCGCCCGACGGAACCGATTTTTTCGCCCGTCACGTTCGTCATCACGACGTTTCCCTCGGTCGCCGCGTAAAACTCGAGGACACTGACCGAACCAAACCGATGAAGGAGGGTTTTCCAGACTTCGGGGCGCATGCCGTTGCCGACGAAAAGACGCACGGAATGGCTGCGCTCAAGCGGTGAAGGCGGCGCAGACACCAGATACCGACACAGCTCGCCGACGTAAAACACGACCGTGGTGCCTGTGCGACGGACATCTTCCCAAAATTGTCGAACGGAAAAACGCGGCGCGATGGCCAACCGACACCCACCAAGCAGCGCGCCCGACGCAGCCAGAAGCAAACCGGTGCCGTGGTGAAGCGGCAAACAGCAATACACTGTGTCGGTCGGATTCAGGTCACAGCCGACCGCTGCTGCCGTTGCTGCAAGCACCCATCGCCGATTCGATATTTTCACCGCCTTGGGTTTGCCCGTCGTGCCCGACGTGAACATCAGACACGCAATGTCTTTGGCCTGGCCCGCGTCGAGTGGCAAAGTCGGCGGCAGCACTGCATCGATAGCCTCCAAATCGAGGGTGGTTTCGCGAAAGCGCGTGTGGTTTTGGGCCTCTCCTTGGCCGATCAACAGTCGCCTCACACCGTCGAGCTCGCCTACATCGGGGGCCTCACGCAGCGAAATCAGGTCACGCACGCCCGTCACGGACAGCGCGTGCGAAAGCGCCGCCCCACGAAGAGACGGATTCAAAATCGCGACCGTCACGCCCAGACGATTTGCCGCCGCCAGCGCAGTCAAGCAATCGGGATGGTTGTCAAACAGCAAACCGACCGTCTGCCCAGACCGAACGCCACAACCGAACAGCGCCGCCGCGATGTGCGTCACGCGCCGGTCGGCCTCGGCGTAGGTATACGCGCGACCTTCCCACAACAAAAAGGAATGATCGGGAATCGCACGCGCCTGGGCTTTGAGCGTCGCCGACAACGACATTTCCGCGCCATCCCAGACGCGCAGAAGACGGAGAAGACGCGGAAGCTGCCAGCGAGAAAACCTCGTGGCCCGATTCACGTCCTGGGTCAAGTTGCCCACCTTCGCCCACAGCGCCCGAGGCCCAGCCGACAGCAGGCGCAACACGTGCGGGTCCTGCTGCGTCTCGGCTTTTTGGGACAGGAGTCTGCCGATTCGTTCGGGCTTCGGCCCCTGCTGATCGCGAAAACGCAGCCACTCATCTATCGTCGGCCACACGTCTTGTTGCGCGCGGGTCCCGACCAAAAGACCCAAATGTCCCGTGTCGATCGTGGCACCGTAAACCTCGTCGTGAGGCACCACTCGCTCGACGGCAGACACAGCGCGCGGTCGCGCAAAATCGTCGCGGAGCCCGCGAAAATACAAAACTGGTACGTCGATGTCCGACAGCGAGACGGTTCGACCCGCAATCACGAAACCGCCCGACACCATTCGGTTGTGAACCACAAATTCCTCCACGAAATTGCGCAGGGCGGGACCTGGCCAAGCGACGAAACCTTCGCCTCCCAAAAAACGGCGCGTCGGCTCCATGCGTTTCAGCGCCTCTTCGTCGTCGAGCAAACGCAGCATGAGCAGAAAATGCCGCAGTTCTTGCCTCGGGCTCGCGAGTTTGAAACCGATGCTCGTGATCCATCCGGGCAAAAAAGGCACTTCCTCAAGCGGTCTACTAATGAGTCGCTCGGCGCTGTGCAAAACCCCGGACAGCACAGAGGGTTTGACGGCCACCGGCAAGTTTCGCAAAAGATCGACAGGGCTTCCCAGCGTGATGCACGACGCGATGCCTTTGCACCGACGAAAAGCAGCCGTTTGATAGACGAACATGCCGCCTTGCGAATACCCGAGCAAATGGACGTTTTTCTGCGTTTTTTCGACGATGCAATCCACAGCCGCGCTGACCGCGAGCACATGGTCGGCCAGCGTTTTTTCAAGTCCTTCTGGCGTCGCGTCCGGTGTTCCGAAATCGACGGACCACACGTCGTAGCCTTTCGACAAAAGCCACAGCACCGCACTCAGATCAGGCGACATGTCGTAGATTTCCGCCGTCACCATCAGAGGCGGCACCAGCAACACAGGCGAACCTTTCGCGCGGTCTGTTTCGTAGTGCCGCAGCGAAAACTTGTCGGTCCTGTGGACGACGGAAAAGCGAGTTTGATAGACCGACGTAAAACGTCTGCCGCTCACAAGTTTTGCGACGTTGACCAAGCTTGCGCTGGCATGGCGCAAACGGCTTCGCAGTTTGTCTGCGGGTTTCATGGTTTTCCTCTGTCGTCGCACAGAGCGACGTTTGCAGTTTTTCGGAGCGTCTCACAGCCGAGGGCAGTTTTGAACAACGGACGTGGTTTTTTGTCCGAGTTTTTGGTTTGCTCCGGGCTGCGCAACACGAAACCAGGAGCAAGCCTTGTCGCAGACGAGCAAAAAGCCGGATTTTGTCCTCGGGAACGCGGAAAAACCGGGCGTCGCGTGGTCCGAAAACCTGAGCCAATCGACGCAACAGGGCGAACCCACACCGTGGCTTTTCGCGCAACGTCCGACGATTGTTTGGGGAACATGCCTGGACCGCGGTAAGGAAACAGACGTGTTCGAGGCAGAGCTGCAAAGGTCGCCGCTGCCTCCGGTTCGCGTCGCGCTGAAACGTCTTGTGCCGGCGCGGCGCGGCGAGGCAGACCTGAGACGGAATCTTCGACGCGAGGGTCTCATTGGCTCGCAACTTGTCCATGACCATGTGGTCCGCACGTTGGAAGTTCTGGAACTCGGCGACGAACCCGTGCTCGCCATGGAACTCGTAAAGGGAATCAATGCGCAGACCTTGTTGTCTCGACTGTCTGCGCAGAACTTCCGCCTCGGGCCTGCGCTATGGGGCCATGTGCTCCATGGTGTGTTTTCTGCGCTGCACTATTTGCAGTTTGAGCGACGTTGCGACCGGCCACTTGCGCACAGAGACGTGTCTCTTCTCAACGTCATGTTGTCCGCAGAAGGTCGTGTGCAGCTTCTGGACTTTGGTTCCGCACAGGAAGAGGAGATGCAGCACGGGGCCTCCCTTTCCAACGATTCGTATGCAATGGGGGTATGTGCTTGGGAACTCCTCTGCGGGCGGACCTTTCCGTCGCTACCAGCAGGCTATGGGGATGCGGAAATGGGCAGTTTGATCGCGTTTGCTGCGACGCATCATGCCGCTCCCGCATGGCTTCTGTTGCGCGATTGTCTGTGGCCTGAACCAGCGCATCCTTTGCAACCCGCTGACGGAATGAAGCTGTGCATGCGAATGATGGCAGGTCAACCAACGCGAGCGGCCCTTCAAAAGCTATTGCGCGGCTTTTCGGACCAAGGAATTCCAGGATTGTTGTCTGGGGATGCCTCTGTTCACGAACATTTGACAAAGATCGATCCCGCCGTCGATTTGGCAGATCGGTTGCAACAGGCGTTTTGCGCAACACAAGTCGAGTGCTTTGCCTATCGCGAAGACGAAAGCCGTTTCGTATGTGTGGCTCGGCAAGGACATGGCCGCCCCCTAGGACACCAAGCCCCCCTGTTCGAGGCGTTCTACAGGGGGGCCGCGAAAACCGACGAAGGTCTTTTGTGTCTGCGTTCGGACGACCCATATGTCGTCGTGTTGGACCCCGGACCGGAACGCCACTATGCAGAGGCCACCGAACAACTGCTCGGCGCACTGCTGGCGGGTTGAAGGACGCGCTGTTTACCAAACCGCAGGTTCGCGGTCACGAAAAAAGCCGCCGCTCGGTCCACCCTCGGGAAGTTGAGCCAACCAAACCGGCGTGTCTGCGCCTTCCTCAACGGAACGGTCTGCATCGTTTCCCCCCATGTCGGTGCGCACCCACCCCGGACAACACCCATTCACCAACAGTTTGCGCTCGTCCGTCAGAAGCTCGCGGTGCAACACTTCGGTCAGCGCGTTCATCGCAATTTTCGACATCGCGTACGCATGCTCAGGAAAACCGAGTGATCCCGCGACCCCCTGTTTCACCGCCGTTTCAAACTCACGCAAAAGCGCCACCAGTTCCGCACGGTCGAGCGGCCCCCGAAAACGCCCCGCGAGTCGTTTCCCCAGTTGTTGCCGATCTCCCCATCCGCTCGACACCATCACGATTCGTCCGTGGGTGTGCAAAAGGGGCAGGAACGCATCCGTTGTGTGCAGCGCCCCCCAAAAATTCACTGCGATCGTTTGCAACACTTCAGGAGTCCGAAACCCGGAAAACAGCACCGCCGCATTGTTCACAATCGCGGACAGTCCGCCTCCCTCCGTTTGGACCATGTTGCGCGCTTCCGCGATCGAAACCGCCGAAGTGACATCCAGCACAACCGCCCTCGCCTGCCCTCCCGCACGACGCACCTCGTCGGCCACAGCGTCTCCCGCTTCAAATTGGCGACATCCCACCCACACGAAATACCCTGCCCTCCCCATTTGCCGCGCGATTTCTCGTCCAATTCCCCGATTCCCACCCGTCACCAACACCCCCTCTTGATTCATCCCACTCTCCCTCATCGTGACCGCGGCGCGATTCGAACGCGCGACCTACTGTTTAGGAAACAGTTGCTCTATCCAACTGAGCTACGCAGTCAGAATGCACCCCTTGCGACGCGCATCCAGGCGCTCCTTCTACCACAGCAATTTTTTGTTTTGCATCCTGTTTTTACAAGCCGCGCAGACCCCGATGGTGTTTCGGAAGGTTGACTTTTGGGGTGCGTTTCCCTCACGCTGCGCGCGATGGCGACGGTGTTATGAAATTGCTTTTGCTTTCCACGGTGGCGTTGTTTCTGGGGCCGCTGTTTTCCCGCGTGCTTCTGCGAGCCGCGTTTGCGCTGGCCGCGCTCGACGGGTTTGTGTTGCTCTTGGTGCTCGGGATCGTGCTTGGAATGTTGTTGCCGCAAGCACACGAAGCCATCGGTTGGCCCGCGCTGCCGCTCGCAGTGGCGGGTTATCTGTTCGTGCGCCAAATCGAGCGTTTGCACGATCGAAAAGGCGCGTACACCCATCGAGTCGTCACGTTGCTGGGGCTTTTCGGTTTCGCGACGCACGAATTTTTGGATGGCGTCGCGCTCGCAATGGGCCAAGGAGAGCACGGTGCAGAGCCCCTTCTGCCGCTTGCGATCGTGCTGCATCGAATCCCGATCGGTCTGTCCATTTTTTGGCTTTTGCGAAAATCGGGTGCCTGGGCCGGACTTGCGGCGCTCGGCTTTGTTGCGATTTCGACAGCACTGGGTTTTGCGTTTTCGGCGCAGCTTTTTGCACACGCTGATTCTTCGGCGGTGGGCGTTTTCCAAAGTGTCGTCGCAGGCGCACTTCTGCACGTCGTCATCCACGAGGAAGAAGGCCGCCACGGAAAACACGTTGCATGGGAAGGTCTTGGGGGTCTACTCGGTTTGTTGGTTCTTTGTTTTCAGCACAGCCAACTGTTGCCGCTCGCTCGCGCCGGAGAAGCCAGCATGGCGCGCACGCTGTTTTTGCTCGCGCAAGACAGCGCCCCCGCTTTGCTCGTGGCCTACGTAACGGCGGGACTTATCGGTGTGTTTTTACCGGCGGCAGGCGTCGCGTGGCTCTCCCGAGGCAACAAATTCGTCTCCGCAATTCGAGGTGTGCTCTTTGGTTTGCCACTCCCCATCTGTTCCTGCGGCGTCCTTCCCGTCTACCGGAGCCTCATTTTGAAAGGCACCCCGCCCGCAGCCGCGCTGTCCTTTTTGGTCGCTGCTCCAGAGCTTGGTTTGGATTCCGTACTCCTGTCCTTTCCCCTGTTGGGTGCCCGGTTGACGCTTGCACGCATTGTGTGTGCATTTGCCGTCGCTATCCTGGCCGGGGTTGTGGTGAGTTCTTTCTTGCAAAAGGGGGCCACCATGGACGCAACTCCGCTTCCCTCCGAACCGCCCCCCGAGAACCTGTGGGAGAAACTCCGCAGGGTCTATCAAATTGGCTTTGTGGATACCGTGGATCACACCGCGCCCTGGATTGTTTTGGGCTTGGGAATTGCTGCGGCACTCGAACCCCTTTTGCGAATTGAATGGGTCATGAAACTTCCAAAGGGGCTCGATGTTCCTTTGTTGGCCTTGCTTGGTTTGCCCATGTACGTCTGTGCGTCTTCTGCAACGCCGCTCGTCGCTGTTCTCATCCACAAGGGAATTTCTCCGGGTGCTGCCGTGGCGTTCCTGCTGACCGGTCCTGCAACCAATGCAACCACGTATGGCATTCTGTCCCAATTGCACGGTCGAAGAATCGCACTCCTGTATGGCAGCGTGATCGCCGCCCTGACCATCGCAAGCGGCTTCTTGATCAATCGTTTTGTATCGGCGGGTTCCAGGTATCCCTTCCACGAGGGAGCAACCCATGCTGGATGGATACATACGCTGTGTCTGGGAGGACTCCTTCTGTTGTTTGTGACCTCCTTTTTGAGGCAAGGTCCACGGGGTTTTTTGCGAGAACTCGCGTCATCGCTGGCTCTCGGCCATTCCGGTTCACATTCGCATGCACACCATGCCCCCGACACGCCCCAGGCCTGTCATGAAAAACACGATCACAAACACGATCACAAGCACCATCACGATCACGGGACTTGCAATCACTCCCACTAGAAAAACATGACTCCCAAACAGAGCAAAACGACCAAACAAAGCCTGCGAAAACTCAACCATGCGTTGCATTGGGTGAAGGACGGGATGCGGCTGCTGGCTATCGAACCGGACGAAGCAAAAATCCGTCTGCATGCCGAACAGATTGCAGCCTGGTACAACGACCCCCACAACCATGAAATGATGACGGGACTTGCCAGGCACGAGGACTTCGACGTGATCGAATTTGTCACGGATTTGCAAAAGGCCGGAGGCCACTACTTCCTGCTCTTTTGTGACGGACAGCTTGTCGGGGATGGAGACTTTCGCAACATCAAACAAGATCGAGCAGAGTTCACGTTGATGATTGGGGGAAGTGAGTTCAAAGGAAAGGGGCTCGGCACGGCATTCACAACCCTTTTGCATGCGTTTGCTTTCGATGTTTTGGACCTGTCTGCGGCCTATTTGACCACCGTTTTCCAAAATGAAGTCGCGCTCCGGTGTTATGCAAAAGTCGGCTATGTTCGCGTGGATCGCCTACCCGATCCCGATGGGCAAGAAGACGACATTCCCATGGTGCTGCACCGCGACGCATTCCGAAACCGACATCATGAAAGATTTTGCAAATCTGTCGTCGATGGTACAGAAGGACATTCTTACTTGGGCGACGAGTAGAATAGGCTGAAAGGAGGGGATTTCTCATGAGACAGAAAACACAGATGAAAGGATGGGGCGGTGTGTCTGAAATGGGGGAACAAAGGCTGTCAGAGGATTTGGAGCAAGGTTCCATGGGAATGCCTCTGTCGCGCGGTTTGGGACGTTCTTATGGCGATTCCTCCTTGGCAGGCACAGCCACTCCCAAAGCGATATGCACCGTGCTTGCAGATCGGATTTTGTCGTTTGAAGAAAGCACCGGTTTGCTTTGCGCAGAAGCCGGTTTGTCTCTTTATGAACTCAATCGAATTTTCTTGCCTCGCTGCTTCTTTGTCCCCGTCACACCGGGCACACAATTCGTGACCCTTGGGGGCATGGTTGCTTCGGATGTGCATGGAAAAAACCATCACGTCGCAGGGTGTTTCGGCGAGCATGTTTTGCAGCTCCGTTTGCGTTTGGGGGATGGACGCATCGTGGTCTGTTCAGAAACAGAGAACCCAGATTTGTTCCGGGCCACCATCGGGGGCATGGGTCTGACCGGACACATCTTGGAAGTCACGTTTCGGATGCAGAAAATCCCCACACCGTGGATTTATCAAGAGAGTGAACAGGTGCCAAACTTGGACAAGATGCTCGCGGCGCTTTCGGATGCGGCAGAGCATTTTCCGATGACCATGGCCTGGATCGACTGTCTGAAAAAAGGCGACGGAATGGGGCGCGGGGTCATCTTCCGGGGGCGTTGGGCCACGCGCGAGGAGGCACCCAAACAGTCCCCCAAACCCAAGTTTCGGCTCAGCGTCCCGTTTCAATTTCCGTCATGGGCAATGGCGGAACCCGTGGTGCGGATGTTCAACGCCGCGATCTATCACACGCACGTTCCCAAAGTGAAAAAGGGGATCGTTTCTCCCGAAAGCTTTTTCTATCCCCTGGATGCAATCCGAGACTGGAATCGGATCTATGGGAAAAACGGTTTCACCCAACACCAAGCGGTGCTTCCTGCCACGGGAGGACACGCAGCGGTGCGGCGTTTTCTAGAACTCCTTACGTCTTTGTCGGCTGCATCGTTTTTGTGTGTCATAAAAGATTGCGGGGAACAAGGAAAGGGGCTCCTGTCCTTTCCGATGCGGGGTACATCCATCGCGATTGATTTGCCGATGCGCGACGACACGCAAGCGCACATCGATCGACTCAACGAAGCGGTCATTCGCGAGGGTGGACGCATCTATTTGACAAAAGATGCGCTGACTTCTGCGCAGGATTTTGCTGCGATGGAACCGCGCCTTTCTGCTTTCCAACACATGCGTGATGTATGGGACCCCGAAAGAAAACTGCACAGCGCACAATCGATTCGCCTGTTTGGAGACAGACCATGAACATCGTCCTTCTGGGTGCCACCAAAGGAATGGGGCGGGCACTCGCTCGCTTGTGTGCGGAAAATGGAGACCGACTGTTTTTGCTCGGACGCGACGCCGAAGATTTGGAACGGAGCCAGGCCGATCTGTCCGCGCGTTCAGGGGCCGCATCTGTCGTCGGTCGGGCCCTGTGTGATTTGGAACAGACAGAGACGTTTCAAACCGCACTTGCGCAAGCCAAGCAGACCCTTGGACATGTGGATGCAGTGGTCGTCACTGCGGCTCTGTTTGGAACACAAGAGGAATTGGAAGCAGATTCCGTGCTGACAGAACGTGTGCTCAGGACGAACTTTGTAAACACTGTGTTGTTCTGTGAAGCGGCCAAAAGGGTGTTGCTGGCACAAGGGGGTGGCATCCTGTGTGTCTTTGGTTCCGTCGCAGGCGACCGCGCTCGCAAAAAAGTGGTCCTGTATGGTGCCAGCAAGGCCGGTCTTGCGGCGTATTTGGAGGGACTCGATTACAAACACCATGCGGACGGTTTGCGTGTGATTTGTGTCCGCCCTGGGTTTGTAAAAACGGGAATGACAGCGGGGCTTTCCCCGCCTCCGTTTGCCGGAGAACCCGAACACGTTGCAAAGGAGGTCCGCGCCGCGCTTTTGCATCCCCGTCCCGTCGTGTACACACCGCAGATTTGGCAATGGGTGATGCTCGCCATCGATCACCTTCCCAAAGCGGTCATGCGAAGACTCCATTTCTAAACAGAACCACACACACGCGAAACCGCTTCCGCTGGTTCCGACAAAACGAGACCCTCGACGCCCACAAATTGAGGTTTCTTTGGAGAAGACACCTCAAACTTCCCCGAAAGCACGCTATCATCCCGCCGGGCTGATCTCATCACCTGAGAGGGAGTCATACGCGAGATGGAACAGCACTTGGTTGGGGAGCTGATCTACGAAGGGTCTCAGACACGCGTTCACCGGGGAATACATCGTCCAACCGGTGAAAAGCTGGTGGTCAAGCTGCCCACGTCAGCAACCTCTCGTCCGCAGACCGTGGGTCGCTTGCTCCACGAACACCAACTGCTAAACAAGCTGGCCGGGGTTTCTGGTGTCGTGCGAACGCGAGGAATCCAGCAGAAAGATGGACAGACTGCGCTGTGGCTGGAAGATCCGGAATTGCGGTCCCTGGATCGGGTGCTGGCTGAGCGCAAGCGACTGTCTGTAGTTGAAGTGCTACGACTGGGTATGTCGTTGGCGCACACCTTGGATGGCATCCACGGGGCCGGAATCATCCACAAAGACATCAAACCCCAGAACATCCTGGTCGATGAAGCGTGTACCAAATCCATTGTCATCGACTTTGGGATTGCCTCCGAGCTGCTCCAGGAAACCGCAGAGGCGGCCCTGCCCGAAGCGATGGAAGGGACGCTGCGCTATCTGTCTCCTGAGCAGACAGGAAGGACGGCGCGCGGACTAGACAGCCGGACGGATCTGTATTCGCTTGGCGTGACCCTGTTCGAGATGTTGGCCGGCGAGCCGCCTTTTCTGGAACAGGACCCCCTGGCACTGGTCTACGCACACCTGGCCAAGCTGCCGCCAGCCCTGGAAACGCTGGTACCGCTCATCCCGCGAACTTTGGTGCGCATCGTGGAGCGATGTCTAGAAAAAGCGCCAGAGAAGCGCTATCAGACGGCAAGAGGTCTGGCTGCTGACCTTGAGCGATGCTTGAAGATGCTTGTCGAGACCGACGATGTAGTCCCATTTGCCCTGGGCCAACGGGACTTCTCCTCTCGGCTACAGATTTCGCAGACGTTGGTGGGGCGAGACAAGGAAAGCCTGGCGTTGACTCAGTCTTTCGAGCGGGCAGCAGCAGGCGGAGTCGAAGTTCTGTTGCTATCTGGACACTCGGGGGTCGGTAAGACCGCGCTCGTGCGGTCGGTCTACGGAGAGATTGCCAAAGCTGGCCGTGGACTGCTGCTATCGGGGAAACATGACCAACTGGGACGCGACATCTCATATGCTGCGCTGGCGCAGGCGTTCTCTGGCTTGCTACGTGGGATCGCAGCCAGTCCCAAGCCTGTGTTCGATGCCTGGCGAGAGCAGCTACATGACAAAGTGGGGCCGCTCTGTCGTGTGATCGCGGACTTCGTGCCAGAGCTGGAATGGGTGACGGGGCCTCTGGCAGCGGTGCCGGAGGTGCCAACAGAGATGATGCACAACCGTATCAGGCTGTCGTGGATCAACTTTGTGCGTGCAGTGACGGATATGTCGCCCCCTCTGGTGCTGTTTTTGGATGATTTGCAGTGGGTCGATCCAGCGACCTTGGAGCTACTCAAGACACTGCTTCTGGATGTGGGTCGCAAGCATCTGTTGGTGATCGCGTCATACAGAGGCAATGAGATGGACGCGAGCCACCCGCTGTGGCCGTCCATCGCAGTGGTGGAAAAGAGCGGCGTGGCAGTTGTGCGGCTCGAACTCGGGCCGCTGTCTGTGATGGCGGTGGCACAGTGGCTGGCTGGAATGTTCGGGCAGACGCCCAATCAAGTCAGGCCCCTTTCGGAAAAGCTGCACGGCAAGACGCAAGGAAACCCGTTCTTTCTGACCCAGCTTTTGCTGGAGCTACAACGGCAGCGGCGGGTCTTTCGGAACCTGGAGAGTGGAGTGTGGGAGTGGGATGCCGATGGGGTCGAGCAAGCGGGGGTGACTGACAACGTGGTGGATCTGATGACGCGCAAGCTCGCCCTGTTGCCCTCGGGCACCCAAGAGCTGCTCGGGAAAGCGGCATGCACGGGATACAGCTTTGGCCTGCATGAAGTGTCGGTGCTGACTGGATGGGACCGAAAGGAAGTGGTGGCTGGGCTACGGCCAGCGTTGCAAGAGGGCCTGGTGCTTCCCATCGACGGTCAATATCGAGAGATTCACGCTCTGGCCGAGGAAGAGATGGCAGCCGGACTGGATGCCGGGTACCGCTTTTTGCACGATCGAGTGCAGCAGGCCTGTTACGAGTGGATTGCGCCGGCAGAGCGGGCGCGAATGCACCTTCTGATCGGGCAGCGCCTAGAGAAGGCTTTTGACCAAAACGGCGGGACAACCCAGCAACTGCTCGAGTTTGTGCAGCAGCTCAACTTGGGAGCAAGCGCGCTGGAGCGTGCGGATGAACGAAAAGAGCTGGCGCGGCGAAACCTCCGCGCTGCGCAAAACGCGAGGGCTATCGCCGCATATGACACCGCGTTAAGTTGCCTTTCGATCGCGCTCTCGCTTCTTTCGGAAAGCGATTTCGATGAACACTATGAACTGTGCCGTGACGTGCATGCAGCCCATGCCGAGGCACTTGCGCTGCTTGGCCAAGCGCAACCGGCGCAACTTGCATTTATTCGCTTCATTGATCGATTGAAAACATCAACTGACAGAGCCTTGTGTTATCTGCGCCAGAGTGAAGCTCTGCAATCAGCAGGCAAGCCCGCCGAAGCGTATGCGTATGCGCGTGCCGGCATCGCTCTCTTTGGCATACCGATGCCCGATACTCCCGAACAAGCCAACGCCATGATCGGTGCCAGACTGCCCAAGCTCCTTGACCCAGAGATCCTAACAGCCCTTCAGATGAAACAAGCGGCAAGGCCATCAGAAGATCTGCCGAGCCGACTCTATGAGCGATTGATCATCAGCAGCTACTTTGCAGCTCCTTTTAACCTCGGTTGTGCGATCTGCCTGGGAGTCGAGCACATCCTGCATGCCGGGATTGCCGCCGAATCGAGCACCATCATCGCTTGGTTTGCCACGCTCGCGGGAATCGTTGAGCAATTCAACCTCTGCGTAAATCTCGCGGAGTTCTCGATTGCACTGTCAGCCGGCAAGGAAAATAACTATGCACGAGGCAAAACCGAGACTGTTTCCTATGCGCAGTGCCTCTCATGGAAATACCCATATGAGCACTCGATCAAGCTGATGACCGAAACCTTCGAGCGCGCCCATTTAGTTGGAGACTTTCAATACGCAAGCTACATGCTCCTCACGCTCTACCTTGTGCGTCATACAAAAGGCAACGATTGCCGCGATGCACTCCTTCGTTGCCGCGCATGGCACGACTACTGTCGAAAGTATGTGCCACTCGAACTCGGCCAAGCAAAAATACGGATCTATTGTCTACATCGGCTCATGGGCATTGCCGCAGACCACTTTGATGCAATCGATGTGGAGGGCATCCTCGACACCTATGAGGCTGACAGGAATGCAACAGACTTGTGTGAGTCACTTGTCGAGATCGCCACCACCCACGCGCTCTTTGGCGAACTAGACGCAGCTTGGGCAGCCAGCACAAAAGCTGAGCCTCTGCTCGCAGCAGGTGCCGCCGGCAACCTCCTCATGCACCTAAGCTTTCACGAGACAAGGGTCTACGTTGCTGCCGCACTCCTCTCCTCCTCGAACGACCCAGAGCGTCAGCAGGGTTTTCGACAAGCGGCGCAGGCAAGCCTGCAAAAGATCAATGTATGGGCCAAGCTCTTTGCCGAAAATGTTACGGCGTACCACGAGCTCGCGCTGGCCGCATTCGCTCGGGCAGAAGGGCGTCAAGAGCAAGCCTGGCTGCACAACCTTCGGGCACTGGAGCATGCGCGTGAACAGGGACAGACCTTCCTGGCGGCCCGAGCCTGTGAGGCGCTTGGCAACCTAGCTCGGTCAAACAGTCAGAACATTGCTCGCGGCTATTTCCTGGAAGCCCAAGTGCTCTACGAAACATGCGGCGCATTGGGCAAAGCGCAGCCAAAGTGGCCGCTCCCATCCAGGCCAGACCATGGCCAACCACACTCTGACACGAATGCCGCCACCAGTTATGCCACCAGCACGACCTCCGGCATTGTTGTGGATGTCAACACCACCATCCGAGCCGCCCAGACTCTCGCTCGCGAACTTGAGCCACAGCGCGTGGTCGGTGAGCTCATGCGGCTTGTACGGGACAACGCTGGTGCTCAGCGCGCTGCTCTGATCTTCTGCCAAAACGACGATCTGACGGTTGCAGCACTCCTGTCCGATTCCCAGGTTCGTACGGGCCTGTCTGAACGCTTGTCATCGGCGCATCCGGTAGCAAGCTCGGTGGTTCAGTATGTGCAGCGCAGCCGCGAAGCTGTGGTCATCGGAGATACGCTCGAAGACAGTCGCTTTGCTCAGGATCTGAGGTTGCAAGGAGGAATCGCACGTTCTGTGCTGGCCGCTCCGCTGCTTCACCAAGGCCGCTTGGGAGGTATCTTGTACCTGGAGCACGCTGCCCCAAGCGCCTTTCCGCAAGCGCGGGTAGAACTGCTTGGCGTGCTGGCTGCCCAGAGCGCCATCGCGCTGGAAAACGCACGACTGTATGCAGACTTGCAGGCGGCCAACGCCGGGCTCGAAACCAAGGTCACTGAGCGAACCGCAGAGCTGGATAGCGCACTCAAAGAGCTTTGGACCGAGATGGATCTGGCGCGCAAAATTCAGACGGTTCTGCTGCCCCAGAATCCCCAGCTTCCCGGCTATGAACTTGCAGCCGTGATGAGGCCGGCAGACCAAGTCGGCGGGGACTACTATGATGTGTTTCCTCAAGGGGACAAGCACTGGGTGTTGATTGGTGACGTGTCAGGGCACGGTGTACCAGCCGGGCTGTGCCAGATGATGATCCAAACGGCCATTCGCACGGCGGCGTTGGTGCTGGAACAGACCCACAGCCCACAGTCGCCAGCGCGGCTGCTCGGTCTGGTCAACGAGGCGGTAGAGAACAACCTCAGGCAGATCGGTCGCAGCCAGTATATGACGCTCACGGCGCTGACCGTACAGGGTGGGTGCGTGCGCTATGCGGGACTTCACCAGGAATTGCTCGTCTATCGCGCCGTGACCAAAACAGTCGAGCGCATTGAAACCCAAGGCATCTGGATCGGCGCAAGCAGTGGAGACATTACCGAGTACTTGCAGAATGAAGAACTCCACCTCAACACGGGAGACATGCTGTTGCTTTACACCGACGGCTACACCGAAGCGAAGATCTCTGAACAGATCATCGAAACGAAGTTCCTTGCAGAGAGCTACCTTGCATTGGCGCAAAAGGATTTGTCGTGCCAGGAACTCCTCGATGGACTGCTGAAAGCGCTGGATGGAGCGCGGGTTGTAGACGATGTGACCTTGGTTGCACTGCGTCGCCTGCGCGATCCTCAGGAGGCCATATGAGACACCGCCGAGCCCTATCCATCCCTCTGATGGGGGATCTGTTGCGAGACATGCGAGCCGTGATGGACGATCTATTGGCGAACCTTCCCAAAGATCTACGCGACGCCACGAACATGGTGGCCATCGAGCTGGTCAACAACGCTGCCAAGTACGGCATCAGCGTGCCCGCAGCACCCAGTGCCACCGTCGATTTGTGTTTGGGACCACACACCATCGAAGTCCAAGTGAAAAATGGCGCGGTGTCTGCGGAGGCAGTGCAGGAGGTGGAAGGCAGGATTGCCAAAATGTCCTCTCCGGCCCGATGCGAAGAACTGTACATGGAGCGGCTGCAACAGATGCTGGACGATCCAAAAGAGACAGGTCGGCTCGGGCTATTTCGGATTGGGTTTGAAGGTCAGTTTCACCTAACCTCCACCTATCAAGATCAGGTCTTGACCGTCACCGCCACTCGGGAGCTCGCATGAACGAAAACACCAAAGTGTATGACCAGAAGGGCCTGCGGGTCCTCATCATGCTCGAATCACAGAGCGCAACCGTAACCTGGGAAGGACACTGCTCACCCGAGGGTTCTGAACTCCAGCTTTCTACTTTCCTGAAGAACCACCTAGCATTCCTAAAAGGACGGTCGCTCACCGTCGAATTCCGCCCGTTGGAGTTTATGAGTTCAGCCTTCCAGGGGCCCATACTACAGTTCTTGAAAAGCCTGGCCAGCAACGGGATCAAAACGAGGGTCATTTACAGCTCTGCCATGGAGTGGCAGCGGATCTCCTATCGATGTATGAAGGTTCTGTTTCGCGCCATGCCGCAGATCCAGTTTGAGTGCATGTAGGAGTCGAAATTCCCTAGTACCTTCGTCCGTCCACCAAGCCTCCTCCCGACCGGGCAATGGGCCCTTGGGCGGGCACACCACCAAGAATCGTGGTCGGGTCAGGACCTTGTGGGGGGCGGTTTGGGGGCGTAGGTGGAGCACCCGCCCCTACAGGAACGGGGTGCGTCCCTCTTTTTGCAGGGCGGTTACGGCGTCTTTGACCTGTTGGGTGTTGTCGCGCGGCAGAATCAGCACCACGTCATCGGTCGCGGCCACCACGAGACCCTCGACGCCCACGAGCGCGACGAGCCGTTTTCCGTCCACCCAAACGACGTTGTTTCGCGAATCGACCAACAGGGGCTTTTCGCCCTGGGCCACCACATGGTTTCCGTGGGGGTCTTGCGGGTGCAGCACAGAGAGTGCGGAAAACGAGCCGACATCGTTCCAACCAAAATCGCCGCGCAACACACGAATGGCTCGATCCGGCCCGGCTTGCGCTTGCCCGAGTTTCTCCATGACGGCGTAGTCAATGGAAATGGAGGGGGCCAAGGGATACTGCGCGCCGGTTTGCTCGGGATGTTGGTCGATGGCGTCGAGCACGTCGGCGAGGACGGGCAACTTCTCGCGCAGCTCGAAAAGCATTCGCGCGGCGGGGAAAAAGAACATCCCGGCATTCCACAGATAGCGCCCGGACGACACATAGGTGTGGGCGGTTTGGGCGTCGGGTTTTTCCACAAACGCGGCGGCGGCCTCGACCCCGGACACCGCGGCACCCACTTCGATGTAGCCATAACCGGTTTCGGGGTGAGTGGGCCTAATGCCGATGGTGACGACGTGCCCCTTCTGCGCACAAGAGAGCGCATCTGCCAGGGTCTTGGAAAACGCGGCTTCGTTCCCGACAAAGTGATCGGAAGGGAGAACAGCGAGGACGGCGTGCGGATCGCGCTTGTGGAGCAGCAGGGCCGCAAGCCCGATGCACGGAGCGGTGTTTCTGCCGATCGGTTCCACAAAAATGTTCTCGATGGGCAGATCCGGCAGACACCGCCGAAGTTCGGGCACCTGCTGGGCGGTCGTCACGACCACGGTGCGCGCAAGGGGAATGACACTCTGGGTGCGCCGAACGGTCGCGCCGATGAGGGTTTCTTCACCGGGAAGCATGGGCAAAAACTGCTTGGGCCGACTCCGCCTGCTGTGCGGCCACAGCCGAGTGCCTCCGCCTCCCGCCAAAATCACTGCATAGGTATGTTCATCGTTTGTCATGGATATCCCTGTTCGCACGCGAAAAGGCCCCGGAAAGGAAGCCTCTCCGGGGCCCATGAATGAGCTTTGCTGTTACATCCCAGCTAGAACTGCGCGGTCACGCCCGAGAAACCGATGCCCACGGACATTCCGTTGTACTTCTTGCCGCCGGGGACAGGGGCCCAGTTGCCCTGATCGTCAAACACCTGCACGTCGGCACTGAGCACACCGCCGACTGCGGAATTCTTGACTTCCTCGGGAAGAATCTTGCAGGTCTTCCCATTGGTGGCGCAGCAGTCTGCGGGCTTGTCTGTGCACTTCTTTTTCGATACGGGGTCGGCTTGGTTCTCGAACAGGCCGATGATGATCTTGGCGGATTCCGCCGTCGGGTCCTTGTTCACCATGTCGGTGAGCAGTTTCGCCACGAGCGGCACGATCTTCTGATCGATGTCCACCTGGGCGAGCACGCCGTGGAGCATGCCGTCTTTGACGCGGGTGTTGGCACCGTCTTTGACGAGCGTCCCCTCAAAGTGCGCGCCGCGAAGCGACAGCGGCAGCGTTTTGCCATCCCCGAGCGGGATGTTCACCTGGATTTGCTGCTCGGTCTTGTTCGAGGTCTTCTGCTTGCTCGAAGCCAGCGTGCTCATCTTGCCTGCGTCCACCGGGCCGAACAGCGACACGGGGGCGACCTCGGTCATGATCTCGAACTTGTCTTTCCCATCAAACGTGGGCTTCGGATCACCGGCCTTGGGTCCTTTGGCCAGCCCGAGCGTCACCTGCGCACACTCGGCCTTGGTCAAATCGGACGCCTTCACATTCATCAGCACGATCGCTTCGCCGCCCGCGACCGCATCGTTCACCGACTTTTGGATGTCGAGCCCAGCGAGCGAAATGGTGTTGATAAGCGTCTTGAGCTGATTCTCTTGCACGCCGTTGCCGTCGAAATCGTAGGCATACGGCTTGTTGCCCGCGATGCCGGGTAACTTCAGTTCATTCGTCGCCATCTTGTTGTCCATGCCCGTGACTTTCGTCGCGTCACAAACCGGACCGGTTGGCGTCTCATCGACAATCGGCACATCATCCCCGCCACAACCGGCCCCTGTCAGCGACAGCAAAAGACCGCAGGTGGCACCCAGGACCATCTTTGAAAAAGGCGAAACCAGGGAGAAACGACGCATGAACCAAACCTCCGAAAAAGGGTTTTTCTTGGGTTGCCCATCGTGGGCAAAGAAGCGGCCTTCATAACGAAAGAAAGGCCTGCCTTGCAAGACCCTTGTGTGCCCACCGCACCACGTTCACTCACCCCACCAACCGTTTCGCCTCCGAAATCGCGTTCCCCAAAACCGTTCCGCGTGTGGTACAACGCCCGCATGAACACCAAAAAACATTCGCTCGGGTGGGGTCTCGCGTTGGGACTGTCGTTGTTCGGTCTTTTCGGAAGCATGGGCACGGCATACGCCGACGCCGATCGGAAGACCACCATGGAGCTGGTCCAGCTCGTCACGCCCAAAGAGACCTATCGCGGCATCGTTGATCAAATGACCAAACAAATGCTCGCATCGATGCGGCAAAGCGGCGCAACGCTTCCGCCCGACGTGGACAAGAAAATGGGTCAGGTGATCGAGATCGCGCTGCCGTACGAAGACCTGGCCACCTGGACGGTCGATATTTACGTCACCCGGTTTACCACCGATGAGATCAAACAGCTCATTGCGTTTTACAAAACCCCCGTCGGAAGAAAAGCCTCGAAAATGATCCCCGAGATTTCGGGCGAGGTTGGTCAAAAGATGGGCCCGCTGCTCATGCAGCGTTTGCCCGAAGCCATGAAAAAGGTGGGCCTTACGCCACGGTAAAACCGCCGCTCTTTCTGCCCCCTTTTCCCGTCCCCTTTTTCGGGTACCATGCACGGCATGCGTACTGTCATCGTTGCTGCTTTTGTGTCCCTGTTGGCCCTGGCCGAGCGCGCGGATGCGCAGGCCGTTCGAGTCGTAATTGCGCCGCCTCCTCCGCAAGTTGAGGTGCAGCCCGTCGCACCGTCTGGTGGGCATGTCTGGGTGCCCGGTCATTGGGTCTGGAATGGCCACCGGCACGTGTGGATGCGAGGTCACTGGCGGCATCCGCCCCGCCCGCACCATGTGTGGGTTGAACCCCGGTGGGCTCAAGAAGGGGGCCAGTGGGTCTTTTATGAAGGCCGTTGGCATCAGCCCGCCCATCCGGTCGTCGTTGCGCCGCCTCCCCCCGTCGTTGTGCGGCCTGCGCCCGTGGTGGTTCACCACCCACCGCCCGTCGTTGTACGGCCCGCGCCCGTGGTGGTTCACCGACCGCCTCCCGTCATCGTACATCCCGCGCCGGTCGTCGTTCCACATCGACATGGACATGGACATGGACATGGACATGGTGGCGGTCACGGCTGGAAGCACGGTCGCCGTTTCTAGCCCCGCGTCCCCTTCTTCACGTCTTCTTCTCTCTACGCTCTTCTTCCAGCCCGCCAAGCGCGGGAAATGAACCCGGAAATTCCGTCGCTGCGCTAACATCAAAGCATGTTGGAACAGCTTGCGTCTGGCAGTGTCGTCCTGGGGCGGTTTGCGATCGACAAGTTGGCGGGCCAAGGAGGAATGGGGGCCGTTTACCGAGCCGTTGATCAAAAGACCGGTTCTCCCGTTGCGCTCAAAGTCCTTTTCAACGCAGAGGACGAGGCCCGTTTTCTCCGCGAAGCCCAGCTTTTGGCCGAATTGCGTCATCCTGGCATCGTCGGCTACGTGCATCACGGTCACACTGAAAAAGGCCAGCCGTTCTTGGCCATGGAGTGGCTGTCGGGCTGCGATCTGGCCGAAAAACTACGAACCGACGGCCTCACCCTCCGAGAAACCCTCCTCCTCACCCAAAAAGCCTGCGAAGCCCTCTCCCAAGCCCACCAACGAGGCGTCATTCACAGAGACCTCAAGCCATCGAATTTGTTTTTGGTTGGGGGAGAGGCAGGAAAAGTGGTGCTGTTGGATTTTGGCATTGCTCGGCGGGGTTTTGGCGGACGCTCAATAGCGATGACCCGCACGGGAGCAATTGTCGGGACCCCTGAGTACATGGCTCCTGAGCAGGCTCGGGGGGTGGGGGGGATTACTCCGGCGGCGGATGTTTTTTCGCTGGGGTGTGTGCTGCATGAATGCTTGACGGGAAATCCTCCGTTTGTGGCGGCGCATGTGGCTGCGGTGTTGGCGAAGATTCTGTTCGAGGAAGCTCCGAAATTGCGAGCGCTGCGCCCGGAACTGCCGGCTGCACTGGAAATGCTGCTGGACAAAATGTTGGGGAAAGACCCGCTGGCTCGGTTTGGGGATGCAAAGGAGGTGCTGGCAGAACTGTCCAAATTGCCAGCAATGCCGACGCTGAACGCTCCTTTGTCGGAACAGGGCAAAATCCTTCCGTCGATTCGAGGGGGAGAACAACAACTGGTCAGTGTGCTGTTGGTCAGCGAAGGAATGGATGCGTCGTCGGATCAAACGATGGCGGAAGCAGAGGATGCACAGCAAACGGTGCTCCTTCGCAGTCTGCGTACGCAGCTTTCTCCGTCCGGGATGGTGCTGGAGCGGTTGGCGGATGGATCGATTTTGGGAACGCTGCACGGGCTTGGATCAGGGGCTGCCACGGATTTGGCCACGCGAGCCGCGAGAGCCGCATTGCACATCCACGAAAGATGGGGGGAAGCATCGATTGCGATTGCAACAGGGAAAGGGGTGCTAGCGGGAGATTTTCCAGTCGGTGAAGCGGTGGATCGGGCGGCAATGCTGCTGCGCGAAAGAACGACCGGAGGAGGGAAACATACGCTGCTTTTGGATGACCTGACGGCAGGTCTTTTGGATGCGCGGTTCGAGGTATTGAGACTCCGCTCGGGGACATTCGCGCTTGTGGGGGAAAAACTATCGGTGGATGAGTCGCGCAAGTTGCTGGGAAAACCAACTCCCTGTGTGGGACGTGAGCAGGAACTGGCGATGCTGGCGGCTCTGTTCGAGGCGGGTGTCGAGGAATCAACGCCTCGGGTGGCGCTAGTGGTTGCAGCAGCAGGGGTCGGAAAAACGCGATTGAGACAGGAATTTTTGCGACGGATCGAGAAGGCGGATTCAGCAGTCCAGGTTTTTTTGGGGCGCGGAGATGCAATGAATCCTCATGCTCCATTTGGTTTGTGGGCGGAATTTTTGCGAGGGAGTGCAGGGATCGGGTGTCGGATTTGCCAGCACGGAGAGAGAGACGAAGCGATGCTGGCGTGGGAAAATCTGTTTCCTCAGGTGTCTCTGCACGTCGAAGCAAGGGATGCGGCGCGCGTGACGGCGTTCCTTTCGGAACTTGCGGGGGTGTCGCCTCCGCTTGAGAAATATCCGGCTCTGCACGCGGCTCGATCGAACAGTCGGCTGTTTTTTGAGCAGGCTTCGCAAGCGGTCGCGGATTTTCTGCGGGGACTTCTGGCGAAACAGCAAGTGGTGCTGGTGCTCGAGGATTTGCAATGGGCGGATGCGCAAAGTCTGGAACTGTTGGATGCGGTGCTGCGGCTTGTGCCGGAGTCGCCGCTGTTTGTGCTTTTGCTTGCGCGGCCTGAATACGAAACACGGCTGCCGAAACTCGGGAAAGATCGGGGGTTGCAAGAGATCCATTTGGGGGGTTTGGGAAAACGAGCGAGCGAACGGCTGGTGAAAAGCGTGCTGGGGCCGACCGTGGCACAAACGACGGTGTCGCGAATGGTGGAACAAGCGGCGGGCAACGCGCTGTATTTGGAAGAACTCATCCGAGCATTTTCCGAGGGAAAAACGGACCAACTTCCAGACACAGTGCTGGCGATGTTGCAAGCGCGGATCGGACGGCTTTCGACGGAACAGCGCAAAGTGTTGCGGGTCGCGAGCATGTTCGGTGAAGTGTTTTACCGAGGCGGTGTGCTGGCGCTTTTGGGTGGCAGCGAGAGCAAAGAGGAAAGCGACCACCTGGACCAGGTGCTGCACGAACTGGGCTCTGCCGAAATCGTGGAGCGGCAGCGAGACAGCCGGTTTGCAAACGAGGTGGAGTACCGGATCAGGCATTCGCTGCTTCGCGAGGCGGCGTATTCGTTGCTGACGGACGAGGACCGAAAACTCGGGCACAAATTGTGCGCAGAGTTTTTGAAACGGATGGGCGAGACGGACCACGCGGCGCTGGCTCGGCATTACGACGCGGGCGGCGACGCTGAACAAGCCCTGTTTCACTACATCGAGGCGGCGGTCGATTCTTGGCGACGGGGTGGATTGCAATCGACGAACAATTTGTGTCAGGCGGCGATTCGTCTGGGAGCGATGGGCGAATCACTCGGGGCGATTCGGTGCATCGAAGCGCAAATCGCGCTGTTCAATGGAGACATCAGCGACGGGCTTCTTCGTGCGCAAGAGGCAGCAGCGTTGTCGCAGCGAGGGAGTCGTTTTTTCTATTGGTCGATTTTGGCCATGCTGGCAACGGCGATGCTGTCGGGGCGGTTGGAAGTGTTTTTGGGCATCCTCAACTCTTTCGACGGAACGATGCCCAAGCAAGATGCGGCGTGGTTTTTCCTCGAAGCGGCGTCGGTGGTGGCCCAGCTCCAATCGTATTTGGGGCTCAGGGATTCGGCCTTGCACATCCTGCGACAAATGCACGCGGTTCAGGAACGGTTCGACAGCGACCCCCAACGCGCACTCTTTTATGCGGCGTGGCAACGGGCGACGGCAGTGCGTGAGGTGTTCTTGGAAAACGATCCGTATGCGGGCGTGCGTGCTTTCGATCAAGCGATGGAAACCTACCGTCAGTTTGGGCAGGTGCGAGGTGCGGCACTCATTGCGCTGGATGGAACGCTGACGTGTTGGGCGACGGGAAATATCGAGGGAATGAAACGGTTTTCTCAGGCGGCGCTCGAATGCGCGCAAGAGCTTGGGGATCGGCAGCTTCTCATCTCGGCGGACATCATGACGGGCTCGGGACGACTGTATGAACTTCCTCCCGACCAACATGACGGCGAACGGAAACGGCTCGAGCAAGTCCTTCGCGAAATCAAAGAAGACCGCGTGCGTCGGGGCCAGTCGTTCATTTTGCTGGGAAACAGCCATTTGCGAACGGGTGAGTGGGACAAAGCAGAAACGTACTTGCGCGCAGCAACGGAAGAACTCGCGATGCTTCCAACGATTTTGGGACATGTGTATTCGTCGCTGGTGGTGGCGTTTTTGAAACAGGGGAAAGTGGCCGAGGCAGAACAAGCAGCGGACGCGGCGGTCACGATCTGCACGACGATGCTCCACGAACAGGGGCCGTTTGTGGCGATGACGTGGATGACGAAAGCGGAAGTGCTGCTGGCGCAATCGAAAGAAGAGGAAGCGAAAAGTGCAATCCGAAAATCCGTCGATCACTTTCGCAAGCGTTTGGCGAAAGCACCGACGGAACTGGACCGGAAAAACCTGATTGAAAACGTGTGGCAGCACAAACGCATTCAAGAACTGTGCGAAAGGCTGCTCGGGGAATCCCTCAGCGCAAGCGAGCCACAGCCGCTTTGACCTCGTCGTAGCTTGGTTCTACGCCGGGATTCGGAGCAACCCACGAATACTGAAGGTTGCCGTTTCCGTCGATGACGAACACGGATCGCTTGGCCGCAGTGTAGCCAGGCATGCCCGCAAAATCGTCGTGGGCGACGTTGTACGCGCGGGTGGCCTTTCGTTCATAGTCGGACAAAATCGGGAAATTGAGCGCGTTTTTTTCCGCAAACGCAGCGTTCGCAAACGGCGCATCGACGCAAATGCCGAGCACGCTGGCCCCGACATCATTGAACGCCGCGAGGGAATCGCGGAACGTACAGAGTTCCTTGGTGCAAACGCCGGTGAAAGCAGCGGGAAAAAAGGCCAAAACGACGGTTTTTCCTGCGAAATCGGACAAAGACACCGGTTTTCGGGTGCCATCGAACAGAGTGAATCCGGGCGCTTTTTGGTTGTTTTCCAACATGGACGGTTTGTTCCTCCGATAGTGAACGGGATGTTGTTTGGATGTCTGCGCACGCGCTTTTGTGCCAAGCGAAGTCAGCAAGACACTCACACAGAGCGCAAGACCTGTGAAGCGGCACGGAGTGTGTTTTCGATGTCTTCCTCGGTGTGCGCCGCCGAGACAAACGCGGCTTCAAATTGCGACGGCGGAAAATACACGCCGTGGTCGAGCATGCCGTGAAAAAACCGGGCAAACCGAGCGGCATCGGCGCGTTTGGCTTCGGTGTAATTGCGAACGGGTGTCCCGGAAAAAAACAGCGTGAACATGGAACCCACGCGCTGAACGACAGCCTCGACGCCCGCTTGTTTGCAGGCCGAAAGCAAACCCTCGCACAGCATCGCGGACAGGCTTTCGAGCCGCTCGAAAAAGCCAGGTTCGCGCAAAAGTTCCAGTTGTTTGAGACCGGCAGCGACGGCGAGCGGATTGCCGGACAACGTGCCAGCCTGGTACACAGGACCAAGCGGTGCCAAACAGTCCATGAACTTGCGAGAACCGCCAAATGCACCGACGGGCAGACCTCCACCGATGATTTTTCCAAGGCACGTCACATCGGGTGTGATGCCAAACAGCGCCTGCGCACCGCCTGCGGCCACGCGAAAACCGGTCATTACCTCGTCGAAAAGCAGCGCCGTACCATGCTCGGTACACAGCGCACGCACGGTTTGCAAATAGCCGGGCTCGGGAGGCACGCAACCCATGTTTCCGCAGACCGGCTCGACGATGACCGCTGCGATTTCGCTTTCTCCGTCTTTGCGTTTGTGCGCCGCAAACACCGCCCCGAGCGCGCCCGCGTCATTCCACGGAACGGTGAGTGTGTCCCGAGCCGCGCCCTCGGTGACGCCCGCCGCGCCTGGAAGGCCGAGCGTCGCCGCGCCCGATCCAGCAGCCACGAGCAAACTGTCCGCGTGCCCGTGATAGGCGCCGTCCATTTTGACGAATTTGGGCCGACCGGTTGCGCCTCGGCACAGGCGAATGGCGGACATGGTGGCCTCTGTCCCTGATGACACGAGCCGCACTTTTTCCATGGAAGGCAAAAGCGAAGTCAGAAGCTCCGCAAACAGCACTTCGCGTTCGGTCGGAGCGCCAAAACTCGTGCCACAAATCGCCGCCTCGACCACGGCTTGCAACACGCGCGGGTCCGCATGCCCCAAAACCATCGGCCCCCACGAACCCACATAGTCTATGTATTTGTGTCCATCGACATCCCACAGGTGCGCACCGCGCGCCGATACAAAAAAGACGGGCTCGCCGCCCACGCCCAAAAAAGCGCGCACCGGGGAATTGACGCCGCCCGGAATGACCTTTTGGGCTCGGGCATACAGTTGGCTCGACAGGTAACGATGTGCAGAAACGGTAGAAGTTCGTGTGTCAGACATGGTTTGTGAGGCCTCGGAATGTTTGGGGTGTTTTCGACGTTGCCCAAAGACAAAACGGCAAGTGATATAACCCGGAGTCACCACGATGAAGTCCAAATACCTCGCATTCTTTTTGTTCTTTCTGCTGAGCATCGGGGCCGATCAGGCCACCAAACACTGGGCTCGCCAAACCCTCAAACCTGCGAACTATCCCGCTGCCGTGTCGGTGTCCAAACCCCTCATCAAGGGCTATTGGGAATGGCGCTATTCGGAAAATCCGGGGGCCGCGTTCGGCATGCTGCGCAACCAGGCTGGTGCGCGGTATTTCTTTTTCGGGATCGGCATTCTGTGCCTGGGCGTCGTCGGTTTTTGGCTGAACAAGCTGCCCGGCAACGCGAAATGGCTGGGGCTGAAACTGGGGCTCCTGGCGGGCGGAGCGATCGGCAACATGGTCGATCGCGCGTTGTTTTCCCGGGTCACCGATTTTGTGGTTTGGAAAATCACGAAAGCGAGCGGAGCAGTGTTGGTGGAATGGCCCACGTTCAATGTTGCCGATGCCGCGCTCGTCATCGGTGTGGCCATGATTCTCTTCGATAGACCGCGCGATCCGCTCGACGAACTTCTGGCCAAGCCCGAACCCAAAACGGAGCCCGAAGCTTCACCGACTTCCGGCCCCGCTGAAAAGCCCGCCTAGGCTTCGTGCGTACCTCGTGAAACCCCTTCTGTTCAAATTTGCGCTGCCGTGGATAGGGGACGTGACGTTTCCGGCGTATTTCACGTTCTTGACCCTCGGCCTCCTCTTCGCCGCAATCTTGACCGTTCGCGAGGCCCCAAAACTGGGTCTCGATCGCGACGACATCATCGACATCAACCTGTACATGACGATTTTTGGCGTGATCGGCGCCCGCATCCTGCACGTCTTTGTCGATGGGCATTTTTCCGATTATGTGAACCTGTGCGTGGACCCCGCGCGGGTGCCTGCGGTGGACGCGCTCGTGCGGCATTGCAACACGGCGTCTGAATGTGGATACGAATACCTGTGCGACACCGCGCGCCACGTTTGCCATCCCAAACGGGATTGTTTTGCGTGGGCGAAGCTTTGGCAGGGGGGCCTTGTGTATTACGGGGGACTCATCCTCGCGACGGCCTACGCGGTCTACTACACCCGAAAGGCGAAGATCCGTTTCTTGCGTGTGGCGGATTTGGCCGCGCCTGCGATTTTGCTCGGCCTGTTTTTTGGGCGACTCGGGTGCTACTTGAACGGGTGCTGTTACGGGAAGGTCACGCATTCGTTTTTGGGAGTCCGTTTCCCCATCGGGAGTTCTCCGTGGCGTGTGCAATATGAGGCACATCAAATCCACGCAGGCCAAGCGATGTTGCCCGTGCATCCAACGCAGCTTTACGAGTCTCTTGGGTGTCTGCTTTTGTTTGGCGTGACGTACTTCTTGGTGCGCCCGTGGAAACGACAGGAAGGACAGGTCGCCGGAGCGTGTCTTTTGCTCTATGCGTTTTTGCGCATCGGGGTCGAGGTCTTGCGCGACGATGATCGCGGCGTGCTCCTGGGCGTCATCTCCACAAGCCAGATTCTGTCCGCAGGAGGCATCGCCCTCGCCCTCTGGCTCCTGTTCAGAAAAGACCCCCTCACAACCACCCAAACCGCCTCGTGAACAAGAGACGGTTCGGGCCGAATTACGGCAGTTTCGGGGGGTCGGACGTATAGCCCGAGCCGTACTCCTGGATGTACTTGTACGAAATCCAGCCGTAACCGGGCGCTTTCGAGTTCGACACACCAAAGCTCGTCGTTCCCCAGCTGTTTTTGAACAAGAAGAACCCTTTTTGCTTGATGGGCTTTCCAGCCGCATCCACTGCGGGGCGTCCGTCTTTGTCCATCGCTTGGATTTCCATGTCGTCGTTGTATCCAATCAGTTGGATCGAGTGGCCCGCCGGTTGTTTCGCCGAAGCCGCCTTGTCCTCTGCGTTCGGATACAGCACGTACCCCTTCGAGAAGTACGTCGAGCTGACCGGCAACGTCGAGCGCCTGTGATTCCACGCTTGATAGAAGAAATCCAGGCCCACAAGGACGCCCTGTTTCTTTTCGAAGATCACATTCTTGATAGAGCTTGTGGACACATAGCGACCGGTCGGGAGTTTGTACTTCGTCGCGCTCGTCGCCGCCGCCGGAGGATTTCCATTGGTGTAACACACCGTCGGAAGTCCTGAACCCGTGCCCGTGCAACGGGGGTCTTTGGACGTGTCCCACTGCGTGGTTTCATACGGCCATTTGTCTTCGGTGACGATGCCGTATTGACTGATGGCTTTCAGGTTGTAGTAGTCGCTGGAACCGGACGTGGTGGGAAACGCGCCGACTTGAACCTTGACCGACCACTGCAAGTACTGTTCAGAGAAGTCCGGCGTCGTCGTCATGCCCGCTTTTTTGTACAGCGACTCCATCAGGCCGACGGTCGAAAAGATCGAACAGACCCCCCGTGAACCTTGGCTTTTCACGGGCGTTTGCACAGACAGCACGTCGGTTTGTCGCGGAAGCACCACGTCGGCCTTCCCCTCAAACGGCAGGCTGGCATCCGAGGGTGCATCCGCCTTGAGTTCAGAAAGCGGGGCCAGCGGCGTGTCGTTGCCTTCGACCTCGCTTGGATCGACCGGGGTCCACTCTTCCTCGGTGCCGGGATCGCACCCGATGAAGAAAGACAGCGCCAGACCAGACAGGCCCAGCGCGACAGAACGACGAACGGACACAGAACGGGACACGGCACGAGACACAGAACGGGACACAGAACGAACAGGTGTGCGCATACAAAAGCTCCTTTTTGGGGGACGTTTAGGGCGCGCAACCTAGCTTGTTCGGTGTGCAAAGGCAAGACGCGGCTGTGGCGAACCGAACCGCTGCGAGGAGACCGTCTAGAGCTGCAAATCGGACCACTTGCGAAACACCGTCATCCCTGCAAAACGGGGCGAATCGGCAGGTTCCTGCGTGATGTGATGGATGAAAATCCGCTCGACGCGCCCCGGCATTTCTTGCCTGAGTCGCGCGTAGATCTCCGGGTCTTTTTCGCCCGAATCTCCGAACAGCAAAAACCGCCGTTTCGGAAGCGAATCCAGGATCTCTTTCAGGTGGGGATACTTGAACGCCATCTGATCCAGCAGCGGCTCGGAAGAAAACCGTTTCAAAATGAGCACCCCTTTGGGAAAACCCTGCCGAGCCAGGAAACTCCCGATGCGGTCATGAAACCCCCACGGACTGCCCGACAGATAGAACACCGGTTCCTGTTTCGCCGCTGCCGACAGTTTCTTTTCCGCCTCTGGGAACGTCCGCAATTCCCACGTACTGCGCACGATCGCGTTCGCCGCCATCTTGGCCTTGTCCGTCACCTGCGAATCCAGCAGCGTGTCATCGAGGTCCGATACGACTGCCAACCCCGGTTCGTCACCAAACACCTCCAGTTTCGTTTGCACAGACGCCGCGTCGTAGCCCGGTTCCTTCAACCGGATTTCCACCTGCACCGCCGGCGGGAGCTTGGCGGGCAACGCCAGTTCCACATACCCGCGCCGATCGCTTTTCGTCTGCATCGCGCTGGTCCCCACCACCACCTCGACATGAGCCCCATGCAGCGCGCGCGCATCCAGCGCCAGGATCGTCTCTTCCACCCGCTGGATCGTCGATTCCCCCGGTTCCGGGGCCGGGTCTTTGGGGCCTTTGGACACCCGTGCGTACAGTTTTCCAGTCGTGCCGGTTCCATACGCCGTGTACAGCGTCACATGCGCGGGCAAAATCCCACCTTTTTTGCGACACCCCGCCCCCATCCCAAGGCAACCACACAGAAGCAACAGGACCAAAGCGAGTCGTTTCGGATTCAGCATGTCCCCAGCCTATCGCGATCTGCGCAAAGGAAAACCCCCTGTTTTTGCCCGGTCTTTCCGAAGCAAAAACTCAACCTTCCACCCCCGCCCAAACCACCGGCCTGCGGCCAGGTCCATTTGCCGCCGATTCAAGAACCGATCTCGACGCAGGGGAAACGCGATCTCCAGGAAGGGGAAAGGCGATCTCCGGGAAGGGAAGGTGCGGGGCGCGTGCGGCGGATGATGGACCACAACGCATCGTCTGAGAGGTTATTTTTGTCGCCGTTGTAGATGATGAGAAGGGTTTGGTAGCCGCGATGCAGGACGAGCCAGCCGGGGTGGCCGTTGTGTTTTGACAGTTTCCTTAGAAGAAAAGGTTTGCGGAAAGTCAGGGGGCTTTTGTATGGTCCGCCTCCCATGCG
>DAOLIT010000032.1:0-57434 GCA_035328405.1 Pseudomonadota bacterium
CGGTCCCAAAGCTCGGCACCTTTTGTCAACAACCCGAAGCGCCGCAAAAACCCATGAACCCACAACCCAGCGGTCTTTAAACACCACAGACCAGGCGGAGCGGGGTCGGTGAAGGAGCCCTTTTACGTCGCGGATCTTCAGCAATATGCCGCCTCCCAGAAGCTGTCGATCGAGGTGTATATCGATAACCGAAGCGATTATGTGGACGGGTCGCAGATGTTTGCGCCCCTTGGCGAGTATCTCCAGCGCGAAAATCCCTCGTTGACCAAAGAGGACTGCGCGGCGCGCATCGAGAAGCTGCACCGCCAGACCCTGGGTGCTGACAGCATTCACTTGTCCGTCATGGTCGCGCGCGCTGCCGGTGAACTGCCGTCCGGAGTTCGAGTCTTCAATCGCTATCGCTCATTGCCCGTTGGCGGTCTTATGCCACCAATCCAAGCCACCCGACACCCCTAATTTCTGCTCTCACCCGCAAATCAAAATGTTCTAGTCTGTCTATCATGGCAGGCACGATGCGGTGTCCCCAATGTGGGGTTGTCTATGGTCTCGGGCAGCGGTTTTGTACGTCGGATGGGGCAGATCTCGTACAACATCGTGAAGATAGCCCTTCGGCGAAACAAGATCCGCTCATCGGAAAGACGCTTGATGGGCGGTATCAGATTCGGTGTCTTCTGGGAGAGGGGGGAATGGGGACAGTGTATGAGGCGAAAAGAACTCATACCAATAGATTGTTTGCTGTAAAGATATTGAAGACAGACTATCGAGATGGAGAAACTTCCATCAAACGGTTTCTGCGCGAATCTCGCGTGCTCAGCAGATTGTCTCACCATCATATTGTATCTATCCATGACTATGGGCAAAGCGAAACAGGTCTATACTATCTTGTCATGGAACACCTTCATGGTTTGTCCTTGGAGTCTTATCTGAAACAGAAGCCAGGGAATCGGATCTATCCAGGCCAAATGGTAGAAATCATGATTCAAGTGGCCGCTGCATTGCAATATGCTCATGAAAACAATGTGGTTCATCGTGATATAAAACCATCAAACATCATGCTGACTATTCAAGATGGGCAAGGGGATTTTGTAAAAATTCTCGACTTTGGAATTGCTCGTTTGCTTGATCAAGAGGGCGTGACAAAAGTGAGCCCGCCCTGCACTATTTCGTATGCTGCACCAGAATTTCTGATTGAGAAAGACGACTACCTTACGCCCGCAATTGATATGTACTCTTTGGGCGGTGTGATGTATGAATGTTTGGTCGGAGAACCCCCTTTCACGGGAAACGCAAACCGTGTCATGTACCAACAAATCAACGCCATACCTTCTCGAGTGAGCGAGAAGCGCAAGGATGTTACAATTCCCAAGGAACTAGATGCCTTGGTGGCGCAATTGCTGGACAAAAATCCTGAACGCAGACCTTCTGCAAAAAAAACAACTGAAATCCTCGTTGCACTGCGACCGAAACTCCCGCAGCGGTCAGTTCAAAGCCTTTTGTATATGAATACAAAAATTCTGTCCCAACCAGGACCGCAGGCGACTATTATTCTAAATGAAGTAGGTAGAATACAGCAGATAATCAATGATGTCGATGCTCTGGATAGTATATTAGCACAAACGAGTACTCAGCTTGCCAAGCGCACGCGTACTGTGATTCGCAAATTGTGGCATGATACTCCTCCTTCTGAAATCGGGCGATTGCTGTCTGACGTAAAAAAACTGGAGACGCACGAAGAGGACACAGCCGTGCAAGTTGCACTTCGGCGAGAGGAAATCCATCAGGCTCGCCGGGATGCGCTGAGGCAACAGGCGATTCAGCAAGAACGCTTTTTGGAACTGCGCGACCAAGAACGGCATGCCAGACCGAAGATAGCTGCAACCATTCAAGTCACACTCGCAAAGCTAGAGCAAGAAAACCAGGATATAGAAGAGCAACTACGTGGACTTAGTATAGACAGCGACTTGCGACGCTTGGATAACATCCGTATGCAGCTCCATGAACTGCGCGGAAATCTGGCTGACAAGATTCTACAAGTGGTTTCTGCTCAGATCGATTCATACCCGAAGGAAAATGTTCAGCTTTTGCAAACCTTGAAAGCCACACTGGAAGAGTTCATATCTGTTCTAGAATCCTACCGAGATACACACCATCGTTTATCAGAAGGTTGACGTATTTTGACGTACCCGGCTCTTGTGTTCGGCCTGGAACGGCTTGCAATAACGTGTAAATAGGCCAACAGTGGCCGGATCTATGTCGGCTCAGAACCAGTACCGGCTGTGCCCCAAATGCCGCAGCATCTATCCCTCAAGTGCAAAGATCTGCGGCAACGATCGAGCTGAGCTTGAACTCTCCGAGGATGTTGTCGCTGGTCGCTACGTCAAGATGCGCAAGCTCGGGCAAGGGGGAATGGGCACAGTGTGGGAGGCTTGGGAGCCCAGACTCAAGCGCAGAGTCGCGCTCAAGGTACTGAACATCGACAAAGATCGCCTGAAGTACTATGAGCGCGAAGTGGAGGCGTTGGGTCGGCTGACAGATGACCACATCGTCACGGTCTACGAACGCGGGCAGGAAGAGCCCTACATTGCGATGGAGATTCTGGATGGAATGTCGCTCGATGACTACCTCGAGAAGCATGGACCCATTCCGCTACGGAGAGCGTTTCGTCTGTGGAGACAAGCCGTTCGGGGCATTATGGTCGCTCACAAGGCCGGGATCGTTCATCGCGACATCAAGCCGGCCAATCTCTTTCTGACGAAGAAGCTCGACGAAGCGGGCGAGCCAGTCGATCTGGTCAAGATCCTGGATTTTGGGATTGCCACAGTGGAGGAAAGAGGGGAGAAATCACCCCAACAGAGAGCTTCTCAAACTCAGCGGATCGGAACACCGCAATTCGTTGCACCCGAACAGTGGCGGGGTATGGGATCTGCGGCTTCGGACGTGTACTCGCTCGGCGTTGTTTTGCTGGCGATGCTGACGGGCGACCGAATCTTCCGAGACCCGCGTGTGGACATCGATCGCGTCTTTGAACGTCTGAAATCGTCGTCGGAATTGCGCAGGTTGGCCGAGGAAGTCTTGGACGCTGATCCGGCCAAGAGGCCCGCCAATGCCGAGGTCTTGTTGCAGCGAATCAGCACACTTCCAGAGCTGCGTCGTCCATCGCTGGGTTGGTCAGACAACGTGCTAGAGCTTCCAGAGACGGATGCTCCGGCGAAACGGCTGGGTGGTGCTGGTACTTCGCCAAGAAGCGCAGCGGATCAGGTTGCTGAGGGAAAGCCAAAGCCAGATTCTGGCATCGTGGAAGGTTCTTTGCCGCCCTTGTTAGAGAAGCAACGATTGAACTTGGCCAAGCAGCAGAGTGCATTTGTTGATCCGTCTTCGATCCTTGAACCTGCCGATTCCGATGAAGAGACGGAACAAATGCGTGCAACCAGGCTGCCTTTGCCCACGCCCTCTAAGGTTCAAAGCGTGCCCTTCGAAGAGACGGATACAAGAGGTAGCACAGACCTTGCACATGGGCCGAGCACAGACCCAGAACCTGGGCCGAACACAGACCCAGAACCTGGGCCGAACACAGACCCCGAAAGAGAATCTACGACCAGCCACGCAGAGGAAGCAGACAAGCTCAAGAACAAGATCGATCTTGCGTTCAAGTCGAACATGGCCCATGAACCAGACCTTGGGCCCAAAACCGCTGTTTTGAATCGCGCTCCTTTCGTCCCAAGCCCCCCAAAATCACGTTTTCAGCAGATCCTTATTGATCTACAGAACCGCCCATTTTTTGATCCTCGAAACAGTCCTCTCTTGGTCGTTGCAGGGGTGTTTCTTGTGGGCCTTGTTTTGTTGGTGACAATGCTGCTGTCAGCACCCAACGGGCCTTCTGTGGTAGCGCACAGCCCAGCAAGCGGAAAAGACACGGGGAGCATGGGGAATGCGGGAGCTTTTCTCGATGCGGGTCTTGTGGATGCGGTTTCGCACCAGGAAACCACGGACATGCTGCCAAGTGCGCCCGATCTACAGACTCCATCTGCAAAGAAGAACTACATCAACGTGCGATTTGTCTACTGCCATGCAGTCGAGTTTCGCTGTGGGAAACGACAAGTGGATGCAAAGCCGAAGAAATCGGGACGAATGTGGTACGAGGTCAAGATGCGGCGTTCCGATGTTTGCACAGCGATGCAGGGCGGCATGACAGAGACATTTACCTATACAGATGTCCAAAGAAACAATGAGGCAGACGACGAGGGCTGGTACCCGGTGTTGCAAAACATCAATTCAGACTTCTGCAAATAGTGGAAATCGGTGATAGACATTGGTTAGCGTCGAGACGAAGGCAGCCAGAAAAGGACACCCCCTCCTACGATTGCAGCGGTGCTCCCCACGACCAGCGAAAGGCCGATGAACTGATTGAGCACAGGGACCCCGCAACTCCGTGAAGCAGGGTCGTAACAAGTTCCAAAATAGCCCACGAGGGTGCTTCCTCCTATCATGCCCAACGTTCCGACGACCATCCCCGCCATGCCGAGGGTGGACCTCCAACTGGGCGATGCGGGCGCGCTCGCGCTCGCGCTGGACCGTTTGGTCGCGGTGTCTGGTGAACTCAGGAGGACCGGATTGATTTGCTGCTGGAGTGTCTCTACGTCCGCCCTGTGTTGGCCTTCGGCGAGCTCCTTGTCCGGGATGCGCGTTTTCTGGATGTACGCACGGTATTTGTCTAGAGACCTGTTCGCGTCTTCTGCTCGACCGAGGCGCAGTTGCAGCGTGGCCACAAGAAAATACAGCAAGGACTTGCGATGGTTGGAGACCGCTTCAATGATGCTCTCGTAGGCTTCGAGCGCCTCCCTGTTTGCACCTAGCGCAAGATAACTTGCGGCTTGTTTGCATGCGTCCGTCTCGCATTGGAATTGGGTTGGAGGCACAAGCGGGCGATCATCCTCCGCTCGGCTTGTGTCCTGGGTCAGCAGAAGAAAGCCCACCGCGACGCATGCGTTGATCGTGGTTGACATAAAAGGCTCCTCTTAGCTTCCACCGGAAGACGGAGGAGCGTCAACGGGAATCGGTCCACCGACCCCAGCCCTGAAAACTTGGCAAAACCATCGCCAGTCCCCAGCCCTTGTGGTGGTTGACGCGGCTTTTGGGCGAAGCTGGGCTCGGTCGGGTTTTTGCGTGGTACGATGCGGGGATGGGGGAATGTTTGCGTGGTTTGAAACAGTTGGCTGGGATTGGTTTGTTGCTGTGGGGTACACACTGCTCGGGACCTGCGGCGAACCGGAATCTGGACACGGGGCGGGGCGGAGGCTCGACAAAGTTGCCGCCGCAGGTGTTTGACACGTCGCCTGTGTCCGAACAGATAGCGTCGCTTGTGGGTTCGTCAGCGCGTTGTCAATCGGGGGTATGCGCGTGCCGAGACATCGACGCGGCAGGCCGGGGGACGCCAGAAAACGACGTGGAATCGGCGGCCCCTGCACAGGGCACAAAACGGTTCGAGCTGCGGACGGGACGGGGCGGCGACACGATGCGCATCACGATCGAAGGGGTCGGTACGTTCGTGAAATCCGGGGCGGACCCCGAGGCGCGCTGCATCTATGTCGATTTGCCTCCCGGTGCCCATCGCGTTCGGTACCACGTCATCGCGCAAAACCCGACGCAGGGTGCCGAACCGCGGCTGCGCGTGAGCGAGTACGGCGAAAAACACAAGCGGTGGTATCGCACGTTCGGCTTCCGGTGTACCGATGGCATGCAGCCGTGTACGAAAGACCTGGCGCGGGACGAATTTGACCGTCTGGCCAAACAGTCGGATGGAAAGTTCGATCCGTGCGGTTCAACCAAGGTCCAGGGCATGCGCTTTTCCACCGATCGAGAAGCCGACGCAGCCGTGGGCGATTTTGACCTGCACTTTGTGCTGAACGTCTATGCCTTCCAGCCTCGGTTCCCCCCCGACACGCCCACATGCAAAGGCCTTACGAAAACCACGCCCGCCTCTGCCCCCGCTTCTTCATCTTCCTCCGTGGAAGAGTGACCCGTTTTGTTCCCCGAGTGCAGGTGATCAGGTCCTATAGAACCGACTACATGTTCCTTGGGAACCGATCATCTGTTCTTCATGAACCGGGCGTGTGTCCGGGCGTGTGTCCGGGCGTGGGGAGTGAAGTGCGACTTGGGGGGAGATCGCTCGGGCGTTCGATGCTGAGGTGGGAGGGCTAGAAGCGGTCTTTGCAGGGTTCGTAGCGGCTTGTAAGTTTGGGCGCACCGCCGCGTCGCGTCGCGCCTTCCTCTGAGAGTTTCGCCTGGTTGACCTTGAGTTTGCCCGAGGCATAGGCCTGTGTACACGCATGGCGGCCATACGAACTGACAGACTGGCGGAACTTGGCAAAGGAGTACGTCGAGGACAGTTCCCCCTTCTTCTTTTCAAACTCGGTCAGGTCGGGTTCCTTTCGTTCTTTGAGCAGGGCAACGATGTAGGAACCGCTCATTTCGACGGGACCGAGCACCTCGCCGGGCGCGACCGAGAACGCTTGCTTGACGAGCGGAAGCGACGCACCGATGCCCTGAACCATGTCCCCACGTCGGGCAAAGAGGCCCGTTTCCTCGACCTGGAGCTTGCTGCCCTTGGCCTGGGCTTCTGCCGCATCGGAATCGTCTTTGGGAAACAGATCGGCGAGCTTTGCGCCAGCCCGAAGCTTCGCGACAGCCTCTTGGGCGCTGGCCAGGGCAAGTTCTTTGCCCTTTTGTGCGCGATACAGTTCTTCGGCAAGCTCGATTCGCGCTTTCTCAAGCGGAATGTCGCCTTCGCGAAAGCCCTCGACCTTCACTAGCTCGACACCACGCTCGCCGCGCTCGGGCAAAAGCAGTTCGCCGTCTTGGGCGGCAAACACTTTGTTTTCGAGTTCGACGCCCAAATCGGTCGTGGTTTTTTTCCGCCATCCCAATTTGCCGCCGCGTGTTTTGGTCGCTTCGTCTTGCGAAACCAGGGCGGCGACCTCGGCGAAACTCTTGCCGCCCGTGATGCTGTCCCGCGCCGCCACAAGCTGGGCCTTGGCTTCTGCCACTTGCTGCTCGGTCGCGTCCTTTTTCAGTTCGATGAGAATCCGGCGGATGTTCGCGCTGCGCTCGGCCTTGGTGTACAGGAGCTTCCGCTCTTCGTAGGTCTTTTTGATCTCGGCTTCGTGAGACGCCGCCCAGGTTTCCACGTCGGCATCGCTTGCGACCAAGTTCTGCTCAAACCGATACGCAGCAAAACGGACATATTCCAAGTTGGTCTTGCGCTCGTTGTCTTCGTAGCTTGCGCGGATCTCATCGGCAGAAGCCCTGGTCCCCGCGAGCATGAGCCGCCGGAACTTGTCGGCCAAAAGCTCGCGCTGCTGGATTTCGACAAACTGCTTCATGGTCAAGCGATAGCCGTTTTGCACGACCTGCCTCAGCCGATCGTAGTCAAAGACTCCGTTGCGCATGGCAATGCGAGCCATGCTACGCGCCTGACCCGCGACCATCATGTAGCCGTCCAGAAGGAACGCCGCCGCCTCGTCTTCGGACACCAGAAGGCCGGCCTCCTCGGCTTCATGGGCCAAAAGTTCCCGCTCGATGAGCGCATCCAGAATCATCTCTTTGAACTTTTGAGACATGGATTCGTTGCGATCGGACAGTTCCATCGCAGTCCACACAAAGGACATCTCCTGGTCGGTGATTTCCTTGCTGTGGACGCGGGCTACATCTCGCCCACCGAAAGTGTCGAAAACGGAATCCCCCGTGGGTGATCCTGGACCAAAGCTGACGACGAAGGCCGCAATCAAGATGCCAAAGAGGATGTAGACGATTGCGGAACGTGAGTTCTGCCGCACCGAGTCGAGCATGAAGCGAGAGCTCCTTTATTTGAGAAGACAAAACACCCAAGAAAACGCTTGGGCCCGGACTTTACCGAAGTGAACGCACGCGGGCAACAAAACCCCGCCGGGTCACGAACACGATCCCCCGACGCGGCAGGTGCGGGCTCCGCCGCCGCAGTCTGTGCAACTGAGGCCCGAGGCGCAATCTCCGTCGGGGTTGCTTTCGGTGCAGACCGTGCCCGCGCTGCCGAGCTTGCAAGTGCCTATGAAGCTGTTGCACTGGTTTTGGCACTCGGAGTTGCGGCGACAGGGTTGACCGTCAGCGGCTTTGTCTCCGCAGGTGCCGGACGCGGTGTTGCAGACCAAACCAGCTTTGCAGTTGCGGTCGATTTCGCAGGGCTGGCCGCTTTCTCCCGTCGAGCACTTCCGCAGGCTGCACAGGCCACTCAAGCAATCCAAGTTGAAGTCGCAAAACGATCCGACGGCGAGGGGACCGCACCAGTTCTTGCTGGGCAAACAAACCATGCTGCCAGTGGCGTCTGTGCCGCAATCGGTGTCGCGCACGCAAAACTCGCCGCGTTTCCGCAATGCCTGGCAGGTGCGCCCGTTGCAGGCAAGGCCAGTGGCGCAGTCGGTGTCGGTCGTACACGCGCAGCCGGTGGGCTTGGCCGGAAGAGCCACGCAATCGCTGCACTTGCCTACGCTGCTGCCCGATGCGACGTTGCAGACGAGCAGGCGGGTGTCATCGTCGAAGCCGGTACATTGCTCGTTCAAGGTACATCCGCACCCCAAATCGCCGCCCTTGTCGCCGGCGACGCAGATGGCTTCCCGCAGCATGCCCACCTCGGCTGGGTCCGCGCCGCATCCCACGAGCCAAGCTCCAAAGCACACGGCCCAACACCACCGAGATGCTTCCATCGCTTTCCTTTTCAGCATGATCGCCTCCTTCCGAACCCCAGAAGATTTCTGAGCTTTTTTCGGGAAGAGTAGCGCGCCTTCGTGCTGCGAGTGCAGTCCAAAAAGTGCTAATAAAACCGGCACACGCTGGGCTTGCACACCTCGCTTGGTTTCCGCGAGCCCTTTCGAGGAGAACGCTGATGCAAAAGACACTCCTTTCGGTTGCCGGTTCGCTGTTTGCGCTTGGCGCGGGCCCGACGGTTTCGCACGCTGCGGTGTGCAAGGTGCCCGGTGGATTTGCAACCATTCAAAAAGCCATCAACGACGCGACCTGTACCGAAATCCAGCTTGAGGCGCAGGTGTACACGGAACAGGTTTCCATTGGCCGCGTCGGTGTGACGATCGTGGGCAAAGGGGCGAATCGAACGGTGTTGCGCAGCCCGACGACGCGCACAAAGTCTGCGGTTTCGACCACGTTTTTGCCCAAATACACGTATGTGGTCGAGGTCAAGCCCGGTGCGCTCGCGACCCTCAAAGACCTGAGCATTGACGGTCTTTCCAACGCGACGTGTACCGAACGCTTTTTTGGCGTCCGCTACCACAACGCGACCGGCAACTTGGAGCGGGTCCTTGTCGAAAACGTGCGCGGCCAGGGCAAGAACTTTGCGTCCTCGTGCGGCAACATGTTCGCAGTGGGCGTGACGAGCGAGGGCGCAGGCGGAGGTTCAGTCCAGGTTTCCCAATCGACCGTCCGAAACTTCCAAGCCGTCGGGATTTTCGCGAGCGGGGCCAATTCCGGCGTCGTGGTCAAGAACACCGTTGTGCGGGGAGCAGGCGTTCAAAACAGCCTTCCACAGACCGGCATTCGTTTCACAAACGGCGCATCGGGAGCAGCCGATCGGAACAACCTGTACGACTTTCGTTTCAGCGGAGATCCGTGCAAAGGCATCGGCACGGCGCTCGATTTTTACCGCGCAGGTCAGACCTTTGTGACCGCCAACGTGGTTCTGGATGCGGACCGAGGGCTTGTGTTTCGCGAAAACGCAAACCCGCAAGTGGCATACGACAATCGGTTCATTCGCATTGCACTCGGCATCGAAAGCACGAGCAACAGCGATGGAAAAGTGCGCATCAGCAAAAATGCGTTTTCCGAACTTGTGCGTAGCACTGCATCCACCGTCGAAAGTTGCTTCCCCTTGAGCGGCGATGGAATTGCCGTCGATGACGAAATGGACACGGTGGTCATCCAGAACAGCATCGCCGACAGCCCCAGGAATGCCATCGAGCTGGGGATCGGCACCGAGAACCTGGATGTTCAACAAAACCAGAGCGTGCGATCCGTCAAAAACGACATGGACGATCAGGGCACGGCGAACCGGCTCAGTCTGAATCGCTGTCAAAAGAGCAATCCCGCAGGTCTTTGCAGCGACACGCCCTGACCGGCGATTCGGTTACGGGCTGTCTCGCCGTTTGGTTTCGCGGCAGACGAGCGGCGTGTTCGCCTCTCCGCACGCTTCGGCGCAAGCGCGGAAACTGCTCGGCGAGATGTTCTTCTGGCTGACGCAATCCTGCCAGGTCGTTTCGCACAGGGCGCGCTCTCGCAACGGTTGATTCGCTGAACGGGCCGTTTCTGCACAACCTCGGAACGCCACAAGACAACTGGTCACCGCCAGATTCCGACCGCACTGGTGTTCGCAGTCTTTGAGCCGCGCTTTGTGCGCCTCGCGGCTACAGGCCGCGTCTTCGTGCTGCCAGTCCTCGGCAGGCGGCAGCAGGAGGCCCGGCGTCAGGCCCGGATCGTCCACAAGAACGCGGGGCCCCGCATCCACCGGTTTTGAAACCGCAGCATTCCCGTCCGAAGCCGGGTCTTGCGCCGGTTGAGCGTTGTCCGGCGAGGGCGTTTTCGGCTGGGCTTTGCACCGCTCATTCGCAGCGTGCAGATCCGCTGCGGAAAGCCCATGCAACGCATTCGCCTGGGGCAACGGCAACGCCTGGCCCGAGGGTGATGCCTGTGGCAACTGGAGACCGCTTTCTGGCAAAACCTGTGTAAAGCGCGGACGAGCCGCTTTTGCCGCCAAGTTTGGCTCTGTCTCCGGCTGAAACTCGTCGGTGTACGGCACATACACGACATCAGGAATCACCTTCACGGACAGCACACCGCACTGTGGCAATGCCTGGCGAATCCAAAACAGATCCACCATTTGTGCCGCAGGCCCGACGGGTTGCACATGCAGCACCAGCGGGTTTTCCGCGCTCCCCAGACCGCTCGGAGCATGCTCTGCCGTGATTTTCAGCGTCGCTGCCCGATATCGAAGAGGCTCTGGTGCATCGCACGCCGTTTCCCGAGAATCCGTGTCCCACACGATTTCCCGATTCGTGTCCACGGTGCGCATCCGTTCCTCGGTGCCTTGCCACGAATGGCCGATGATTCCCGTCAAAATCGACGCACCCACCAAACCGCCACCTGCGTACATGATTTTCTGGAACGTCGGCGCTTCTATAAGAGACGTGCTCACGAGTGGGCTCGTGGTCCCACCTGTCGTTGTTCCCGAAGTGGAACCCGAGGGCAGAACCGTCGGCGTTTGCGAAGCCGGCAGCGATGCGAGCAAGCCTCCCAGCAGCACCGATGCCCCCAAGCCCGTCAGCACGCCGCAGAACGAAAGCCGCACTTTCGTCGCGCGCGAAATGGACGCCAAACAACTTGCAAGCCCGCCCGCCGCAATCGCTCCGCCCCCCGCATACGCAATCGGAGCCCCATATTTTGGGTCCAAAAGAGCGACCGTGCCGCCCAGCCCAACGCCCACGCCCGCGCCGCCCCCAATCCCCGAGATGATCGCCGCGCCTTTCCACCAATTTCCACCCACCCGCTCAAATGTCCCCACATCGGTTCGCGTAGACTTGCCGTGCGTGGCCATGCGGCAGCGTTGGGTCGATGTCGCCCGAAGCTCGACCGTGTTGCCATTTCTGGATGCACGCAGCTCCCAGGATTCCACCGTGCGCACCGGAACCAGTTTCTGGATACCGGACATGGGAACCGGTGTTCCCAACCGCCATTCCCCCTGATAACAACCCTGACCCAACAAACCCAGCGCGAGCGCCGCGCCTACCAACCCCCCCCGTCGGCGCGTCAAGGACTACTCCGCAAAACGGGCTCGATTTTCAGCTGATCCGGTCGTTCCATTCGTGGGAGCTGGTATCCGGGTGCCACTTTCAAAATCGTGAACTCAACACGACGGTTCAGCGCCATGCCTTCCTCGGTGTCGTTTGTCGCGATGGGACGGCTGCGACCAAACCCTTGCGCTTTCAAACGGTTGGGCTCGACGCCGCGCAGAAGCAGGAATTTGAGAACCGCATTCGCTCGTCGCTGAGAAAGGTTCAAATTGTACGCATCGTCTGCGCGAATGTCGCAGTGCCCTTCGATCAGGATTTCGAGCCACTCTGGATGCGACTTGATGTAGTCCGCGATCTCCTCCAGCACACTGAATGACTCCGGCAGGATCACATCTTGATCCGTCGCAAAATGGATTCGTTCCAGCACTTTGATCTTGTTGTCGTCCGCATACACCCGAGGACATCCATGCAGCGCCTTCCGTCCAGGCAACGTCGGACAATCATCCAGCCTATCCACGATGCCGTCTTTGTCGGCATCTCGCTCGGGGCAGCCGTTGTTTTCCGCTGGTCCCTTTTCCTCAGGACAGTGATCGATGGGTGCAATCAGCCCGTCGCCGTCTGGATCGTCGGGCGGCTTTTTGAAACTCTCGATGGATTCGTATTCACGGGTCTTTCCTGGCACCCACACCGCCGCCAAAAAGTATCGAAACGTCGGAATGCTGAAGCCGCAATCGGCCCCAAAATTGAAACCCGTCGTAAATGTCACGCCGAATGACGCATACCATCGCAAACCCAGCATCGCCTCGGCAGGAATCTGTCGAATCGAATCCGGCAGCACTTGCAACGGCACATTGAAATAGACGCCACCGAGCGTCGTGATGCCATATTTGCGAATCAGTGGTAACTCCGCGCCTGCCGCACCCACGAAGGCCGGTCCGAGTTTCACATCCATGAACTCCGCCACCGGTCGAATGTGAACACCCGCCTGCAACGCCAGCAGCGCCCCCATCCCAAACCGATAATCTGCGACGAAACTCGGTGTGAAAGTCACTTTTCCGTCGCTCGCAAAAGCGTCCTGATTTCCCGTCGGAAAGTTCACTCGGCCTTGCAGCGATACGCCGAAACCCTTTGCGTACGACAAACGCCTCACAAACGGCACTTTCAGCAGAACGGCCAAATCCCCGACCACCGTGCTTTGAATTTGGCCTTCTTCGCCAATTGACTCCAGATTGCTCGATTGCTGAAAAAGGATGACTGGCAGAACCATTCCCAATTCCAGCCAGTTGCCCAATCCATAGGCCGCCATGATATCGAGTTCCAGACGGTTCTTGACCACATCGGCCACCCTCTGTCCGTCGTTATTTAGCAACACAAGCGGGTCGAGCGAAAAGCTGAAGTACGCACCCACTGCGCCGGAATTGTGCGACAGCGGTTGCGATTGCGGAATGATGATCAGGTCGCGAGGCCCAGGCGTCGGGCGAAAATTCTGCACGTCAAAGCGGGTGTTTTGTGCGTGCGCAGTTTGGACGCTGCCCAAGATGAACCAGGCCCACAGCACCCACTTTACGATCGCAATACCGCCAAAAACACGCATGCGTTAGCCTCGCGCCCGTCGGAAAAGTGGCCAACCCAGCATGCCTAGCGCGAGCAGCGATGCGATCCACAGACCTCGATTCGAGGTCGGTGCGACCGGATCTTCTGTCGAGCCGACTAGCGTAGTTCCGCAGCACAGCGCGCCGCCATGAGCCGTCAGCCCCGGTTTGCAGCGCCCCGCTATGCACGTCTTTGTGTCTTTCGAGCAGCACTGCGTCCCCAGGCAGTCCGTGCTGGTTTCGCAGCTTGGCGTACATTGTCCCTCGACACACACGCCGCATGGACACTGCGCGTTCGTGAAACACTCCACACATTTGCTGCCGTCGCAAACTTGGTTTGTTGGACACGGCCCCGCGCACTTCGTCGTACATGTGTGTGCCGCCTGGTCGCAAGTGCCGCCTTCCCCGCAGTCCTTGTCTTCTTTGCAGCGCACGCAGACCGCCGTCTCAACCCGGTTGTCTGGCGTGACACAGAACGGTTTTTCCGTCGGAGGCTTGCTCGTGATGGAGCCGTCTGGACCGATGATGTAATCGAGGCCGCAGTTTTTGCAGTTGGGTCCACAATGGCGGTCGTCGGTACACGGAACACAATCGCCGCTCCGGCAAAACGTTCCGGTCCCACAGTCCGAATCATATCGACACTGAACACAAACCTCACCGTTTAAGCAATAAGGACGAGGAAGTCCCGTTTTCTCGTCTTTTGTCGAAGCACAATTGACACAATTCTTGCCGCATCGGTCATCTGCGTTGCAGTCTGGAACCTTGTCCGTGCAACGCCCATTGAGAAGATCGCACGCACCGCCCCCGCAATCCTCATTCGTTCTGCACTGGGAGCAATTGAACGCATCAGGCTTGTTGGAATCTGTTGCAACACAAAACTGGCCTGGGCAGCAGTTGCATGGGTTGATACACTTCCCCAATGCACATTTCTTTCCGACAGAACAGTCTTTGTCCGTCACACACTCAACGCAAGTATAATCGCCGTTTGGGTCGCGCGGGTCTCGTACACAGAACGGTTCTGGCGCTATACATTGTTTGCAAGACTTCCCGCAAAATTGATCGCCGATGCAAGGCGCACAAACCGCCGCTTCGTTGCAAAACATCCCAGCATCACAAGTCCCATTGGGTTGATTGGGGACATTGGCCAGAGACCTGGGGCATTGTCTGCAACGGCTCGGTTGACCGTCGTAAGACATTACACCCGAGCTGGTTTGAAAAAACTGGTTGGGCTGAGAATGGGTCAACACAAAACGGTGCGTTCCAAGCGGCTGGGTCAGGGGGTCGTCGGCGGGTTCGTCCAACTCAGAGGAAAAGCCGCTCCCGCTCCCAACCAAAACCGCCATTTCCAGGGAAGCCGCTTGCCCATATTGTGCATACGTGACCTCAATCGGATAAATGCCAGCTTTGCGAAACAAAACACCATTGGAAACTCGATATTTTGAAATCGTTCCAGAAATCCCGCGACTGATCACGGTGTACCTGGTGGGACCTCCAGGAGCTTTCGCCTTTGTGAAAATGTGCATGGCGACCGCTTCGTCCGTAAGAAAACCGAAATGGATAGTCTGATTGACCCATTCAGGTAAGATATTCACAAATCCACGGAACCGAGCCCCAAACGATCCCGCCAGTACGGTGGTATCAGTCGGCGCAGCGGGAAACCAACAGCCATAGTCCTTACCACTCACAGCCGGACAGCCGGGTGTACCGACAAAATCGCCTTTGCTGTTGATGCCCAATGCCTCAAAAAAATTGGTCAAATCAAACGGGGTAAGCAGGCTTGCATCATTGCGCGGAGTGCTTGAGGATGCCCCAGTTTTGCCATCCATAAAGTCGTTTACCGAATCCGGGAAATCTTCGACTCCCAAATTGGGAAAACCGCTGGCTCGTGGCTTGAAATACAGGGAAGGATCGGGTCCGCCTTGGCTTTGGGGTGGACCAAGAAAGCGATACGCGGCGCAAAGACCAGTTCCCGGAAGAAGTTGACCCTTGTCATCGACGGGACTCGGTGCAACCGGGTCGCCCGCGACCAGCACCGACGGCAGTTTTTGGGCGTGTCCCACCGCTTCAAACGCAAGCCAAATGGCACACAGGGCGACCCACGAAACGGCCCCAAGCAGGTTTTTTCGTCGAGAAACGGCAGGTTCTGGGGATACGGTGGCCGTCATGGTGGTTGCTCCAAAACTGTCAAAACGATAGCAGCGGCGAAGGAGACTGGTCAATGAACGGCGACATGTTTTCCGAGGAAACCGCGTTTGTGAACCCAAAAAAGGCCGCTCGAACGCGGTCACTTGCGAAATGCGTCTTTGTCTCCAAACAGCGGGATGTCGGCTTGGCTCATCGGCCTTGGATGGGGCAGCGGGGTGTGCTCGACCATGGGTTCATCTGCAGTGGGGAGTGCGTCGGAGCGGAATGGAGCATCCGAGTGCGGCCCTTCGTTCTTGCGAAACAGTTTCGTGACAAATGCACCAAAACCGTCGAAGTACGTGTAGACAACCGGCACGACGACCAATGTCAAAATGGTCGAGGAAATCAGGCCACCTATGACCGCGCGGGCCATCGGGGAACGGAACTCCGCGCCTTCACCCAGGGCCAAAGCGAGCGGAAGCATGCCAAAAATCATGGCCAGCGTCGTCATCATGATGGGACGCAGACGAATTTGACCCGCAGCGATGAGTGCCTCCTCTCGCGACAGGCCCTCTTGTCGTCGCTGGTTTGCATTGTCTATGAGCAAAATCGCGTTTTTCGTGACAAGGCCCATCAGCATGATGAGACCAATCATGCTCATCATGTTCATCGTGCCTCTCGACACCAGCATGGCCAAAAACACGCCAATGAGCGACAACGGCAGAGAGAGCATGATCGCAAGCGGTTGCAAAAAACTCTCAAACTGCGACGCGAGAACCAAGTAAATGAACACGATGGCCAGGAACAGGGTTTCCATGAAATACCCGACCGTTTCCTTGAGATCCTTGGTCTGGCCTCCCAAATCCACCGTGTATCCCGACGGGAGTTCCATTTTCGCGACGGTAGCTTTGATGTCGTTTGAAACGTCGCCGAGCGGTCGCCCCTCGACACCACCGGTAATCCGAACTTCGCGTGCCAGGTCGATGCGATTGATCCTGGATGGACCGACACCCCGCGACAGATTTGCAACCTGATCCAACGCGACCAAGGAACGTCCTCCCTCGGGCCGCATTCCTCCAGGCACGAACAAGCGCGCAATGTCTTTTTGGCTGGTTCGTCCCGTCGATGGCAATCGAACGCGGATGTTGTAGGTTTCTCCGCTCTTGTCCTCGAAGTTTCCCGCCAAATCGCCAGCAACCAACACGCGGAGCGTCGTCGCAATTTCTGCAACGGACACCCCCAAGTCTGCCGCTCGCTGTCGATCGATGGACAGGCGCAGTTCAGGTTTGGTCTTTTCCTGACTGATCTGCACATCGACCGCGCCAGGCGTTGTTTGCACCGCATTCAAGACTTGCTTGGAAACCGTCTCGAGCTGGGTCAAATCCGGCCCTTTTACGCTGATCTGCAACGCCGACTGCGGACCGCCCACGCCACCAGCATCGACCACAGATGTCATGACATCAACGACTTGGCCCACGCGATCCCGAACTTCGGGTCGAATGAAAAAAATGGTCCGTTTGCGTTCTCGCTTGGGTTTGAGTTTCACGAACACTTCGCCATCGGTGACGGTTCCCGTCGCACCCGCACCCACCGTGGCGTAGGTGTACGCAATGTCGGAATCCTCATGAATGCGCGAGAGAATCTCCTTCGTCTTGGCTTCCGTGTAGGTCAAGGAACTACCGACGGGCGTGCGCAACAACACGATGAATTCCCCGCGATCCGTGTCAGGAAAAAAGGAAAAACCGATGAGGGGCCCAAGCGCCATGGTTGCGCCAAAAACGAGCCCAGTAAGGACCAGCGTCCAAACGCGATGCCGCAGGGCCCAGGCAATCACGTTTTTGTATCCATCCGCCATCCGGTCAAACGCCGTGTTGAATCCACCCAGCGCACGCATAAGAAAATTTCGCGGCCCGTGGTGGTGCGGTTCAGGCCACACCGACGACATCATCGGGTCAAGCGTGAACGACACAAAGAGCGACAGAAGGACAGCGACGCTGATCGTGATGCCAAACTGAAAGAAGAACCGCCCGATGATGCCACCCATGAATGCGACGGGAACAAATACGGCGATGATGGAAAACGTCGTGGCCAACACGGCGAGGCCGATTTCGTCGGTGCCTTCCTTAGCCGCGCGAACGTGGTCTTTGCCCATCTCGGCGTGACGGACAATGTTTTCCCGAACGACGATGGCGTCGTCGATCAACAGCCCAATGGCCAGCGTCAGCGCAAGCAGCGTCAGTTGATTGAGGGTAAAACCGGCTGCCCAGATGGCAGTGAAAGCTCCAATCACCGAAATGGGCAGCGTCAAGCCGGTGATGACGGTCGAGCGCCAACTTTGCAAAAACAGAAACACGATTGCGACCGTCAGAATCGCCCCGAGCAGCAGATCCTCCTCGACTTGATGAACTGACGCTCGAATGTAGACCGAGTTGTCGATCACCACGTCGAGCACCACATCCGATGGCAGATCTGCTCGAAGTTCCGCCATTTTTTCGCGTATGGCGTCGGCAACCTGAACCGTATTTTGGCCCGATTGCTTGCGGATTTCGAGAGCGACAGCTTGTTTGATTTCGAGCGCCTTGTTTTCCTGCGAAACAGTGCCTTTGGCGACGAGCGATAGGCTGCGCCGCTCCTCTGTTCCGTCTCGAAGGATTGCAACGTCGCCGATTCGTGTGACGCCGCCTGTTGGCATCCGCAAAGGCAATTCCGAAAATTCGCGAACCTCCTTCACGCGGCCAGCGACGCGAAGCAGCGTTTCCTGCGACCCACGTTCGATGCGACCGGCTGGCAAATCCAGGTTCGACGACTTGAGGCCGTTGATGATGTCCATCGGCAAAAGACCGCGAGCGTCGAGACGCGCAGGGTCGAGCAACACCTCGATCTCACGTTTTGCCCCGCCCACGAGCGTAACTTTTCCAACGCCGGGGACGTTTTCGAGCTTCTTGCGCAAAGACAAATCGGCCAGCTCGGTCAAATCCTTGACCGACATGGAGTCGGACGAAAGCGCCAACGCCAAAATCGGACGATCCCCAGGATCGAAACGTTCGATCAGCGAGTCCTTGGAATCCTGCGGCAAGTCCGATTTGATTTTCGCGATTTTCTCTCGGACATCGTTCGCAGCATCGTTGATTTTTACGTGCAGGTGGAAGAGCACAACGACACTCGACACCCCCTCCAGCGACTGCGAACTGATTTGTTTGACTCCCGAGACGGTGTTGAGCGCTTCTTCGACCTTCTTTGAAATATCGCTCTCGACGGATTCTGGACCCGCACCGGGCCACACGGTTGTCACGGTAACGACGGGCAAATCGACGTTTGGAAATTCATCGACGGACAGTCGTCGGAAAGCAAAACCACCCAGGACCACGAAGGCCAGCATGATCATCGTGATGAACACGGGCCGTTTGATTGAAATGTCTGAGAGAACCACGGCGTCCTCCACCCCACATGTCGAGTCCACCGATGGACGGTCGGACTCGGGTTCGTTGCTTGTTACGGGTTCTTCGGTTGCGCTTGCGCAGCGGCGGTCTGCACAATCACTTTCGCACCGGGTTTGAGATTGGAAGGAGACGACACAACCACGGCATCGCCCACCTGAATCCCGCCCGTAACTTCCGTGATGTCACCGTCGGTAACGCCGGTTCGCACAACCACTTTCTCAACACTTTCACCGACGACGCGCCACAGCACGCTTTGCTTGTCGTCTTCACCGTCTCCGTCGAGATCAGCAGGCGGAGAAACGGATTCTTCGCGCACCGCAGTCGCAGGCACACCGATGCCTTGTCTTTCGCCGCCCGCGATGACGTTTCCCGTCGCGTACATGCCGCCTTTGAGCTTTCCGTCGGGATTTGGAATCCGAACACGCAAACGAATGGTGCGGGTCCGAGAATCCACGGTTGGACTCACTGCCGTCACCTCGCCCTCGAGCGGTTTTGCATCAGGCCCGTTAACTTGAAACTCGACCCGCGCGCCCTTCGTGATTCCCGACGCCAAATCCGCAGCAAGCTGCGCGACAAGTTCCATCGCCGAGTTATCGACGATGGTCACGATGTCGCGATTTTTCATCGTATCGACGTACTCGTGAAGCGAGACACCCCGGCGGCTGATCACACCGCTGATGGGCGCGATGTACTTGGTTTCACCGACGGCATTTTTAGCCAGATCACGCACCGCACGGGCCTGATCGAGTTGTGCGTTTGCCGCCGTCGCCGCAACATTCGCAAGCTTCATTGCGCTTTTCGTATCGTCGAGCGTCTTTTGATCAGCCGCTCCCGACGAATGAAGTTTTTCCACCCGTTCCAGATCGCGGCTGACACGCTCGATGTCTGCTTTGCTTCGCTGAAGCTGTGCCTCGGCAAGTGAAACGGCAGCCGCGTTCGAGCGAAGCTGAGCTTGTTGGTTTCCTGAGTCGATCTTTGCAATCAGATCGCCCTTTTTGACCAAATCGCCTTCGTCGAACTTGAGCAAAACAACGGTACCGCCGACCTTCGACTTGAGCGTCACCTCGTAGACGGGTTTGAGCTCGCCCGTGATGGGAAGTTTCCCGCTGAACGTGTGCCGCACGGCTTTTGCCGCCTCGACCCGAATGATTTTGGGTTGCGACGCTGTTGCGGGCGTTTTTGCCGCGTCCTTTTTACACCCACCGACGGGCAACAAGAGCAGCAACAACAAATGCAATGTTGTCTTACGCACGACGAATCCTCTGTTTGAGACGGTCTTTTCCGTCTGAAGTCTCTTTTTCTTGCGAACTCGAATTGATTTTCTTCATGTGGGGGCGGAAGCCATCCAATGCCGCACGGACCAACGAACGCCCAAGTCCTATTGGCAACGGCTCTTGGTCAGGCCAACGAAGGTGTCGGATGATGGACACTTGGATTCCGCCCAAAACCAACGAGGCTAACAGCGCGGGTTTTCCACGCAATTCTTTTGATGCCACGCCAGCCTCAATCGCCGTCGTGATGAGCGTCATTGGAACCTGCTCGATTACCACGGCGCTGCACGGCGGTCGGTCGGAATCTACGGCGAAAATATGGGACAAAAAGAACCGAACCGAATCGCGGTTTTCCCTGGCCAAAGAGAGCAAATTTTCTGCCAGCATCATCAACGCGGCCTCGGCCCCTTTTTTCTTTGTCCGATGGCCTTCCAGGTTTTCGACAGACAGACCCGCGTCTTTGAGACCTTGGGTCAGAATCTGCCGCAAATGCGTTGCGCTCTCGACCAGCAACGCTTCGTAGAGATCCTCTTTGCTCGAAAAATAGTAGTAAACGATGGACTTTTTTACGGCAGCAGCCTCGGAAATATCCTGGATAGACGTGCAGGAATATCCCCGAGTCCCGAACAACTGGAATGCCGCTTGATAGATTCGATGTTTGGTGTCCATCGCTGTGTGCGACGGCGAGTTCTCGGACGCTGCGTTCGTTGGCACTTCGCAAAGGTTTGGTTTGCTTTGTTTGGCCATTTTCCAAGGAGTTTGAACGACCGGTCAGTCATTTGCCAGCCCCTTTTTGACCGACCGGTCAATAAAATTGGAAAAACGCACAGTTGTCTGCGTCAGAACGCCGGAATTTCGGCTCGCGGGTTGGTCGAATTGGATGGAAAACAAGCCTGAAACAGCTTCGCCACGGACAGATGCTTTTCGGCCAACTTCGCGAGTGTTTCAGGGGTTTGGTCGCTGACAAACGGAAACGTGCAGAGTGGGCCGTGTGGATCGAATGAGTCGGGCACGGCATGTTCGCGCAAAAGACGGGGCACGTCGGCTTCCTCGGGCCCTGGGTTTGAGGTCACTTGATTCAAAACAAGACCAGCGACGGGCAGTTTTCGCCGGGCCAGTTCAAAAAGAGTGAGCAAACTGTGATTGACCGTCCCCAAATGGGTTGCTGCGACAACCAAGACACGCGCGTCCAGTGCCTGCGCCAAATCTGCCATCACACGTAAAGCGGTGATCGGGACCAGCAAACCCCCTGCACCCTCGATGAGGATGTTTTCAGACGGAAGCGACCGACAGTGCTCCACGAGGCGATCGAAAGAAATCGGGTCCCTTTCCGCCAAAGCCGCAGTTTCAGGAGACGCGGCCAGTCGAAACCGCAGAAAAGAAACTTCCCCGATAGAAAACCCTGCTGCGCTTGCCAAACGACACGCATCGCTGTGAGTCGATTCTGCGTCGAGGCCGGTTTCTATGGGTTTGCAGGGACGTACGAGGAACCCACGCTTTTGCCAGGCCGCCAACAGGGCGACGGAGATTGTCGTCTTCCCGACGCCAGTTCCGGTTCCGGTGACGAAAAGAAACCGCTTCATGGACAACCCGTTGATGGGAGTTGAGCAACCACATCGTCGAGCGCCTGACGGACCGAAGAGGTGAGGATTTCGATTTCTCCGATCGAAATTGACAGGGGAGGCATAAGGACAATCACGTCGGAAAGTGGCCTCAAAATGACTCCGTATCGTCGAACGGCCTCGCAAACCTTGGCCCCCACCGTCCATTCGGAAGGAAAGGGATGCTTGAGAGATCGACCGATTTCGATGCCGACCATCAGGCCGCAGCGACGGATTTGCTCCACATTTGGGTGGCCTGCGAGGTGTTTGCTCAGGCTCGCAGCGAGCGCTTCGATGGTGGCCGGAAGTTTCTCGAGGACGTTTTCCCGGCGAAAAATCTCCAAGTTGGCTAGGGCCGCCGCACATCCGAGGGGATTTCCAGTAAAGGTGTGCCCGTGGAAAAAGGCGCGCTGCTCGCTCTGTTTTCCCAGGAAACATTCGTAGACCGGTTCTGTCGTCAGCGTCGCTGCCAGGGGCAGATATCCGCCCGACAACCCCTTGGCCAGACATAGGAAATCGGGTGCGACGCTTTCGTGCTCGCAAGCAAACATCTTTCCCGTGCGACCAAACCCCGTCGCTACTTCGTCGGCAATCAACAGAACGCCGGCTTTGTCACACAACTCTCGAGCGCGGCGCAAAAAGCCATGCGGTTGCAAAAGCATCCCGGCAGCACCCTGGACGAGCGGCTCAAGGACAAACGCGGCCAGTTCGTCTCCGTGGCGCGCAAACGCCAGTTCCAGGTCATCCATCGTTGGATCGATTCGCTCAGTGTGAAAAAGCAACGGAGAGAAAAGCCGATGAAACAGGTCGATTCCTCCGACGGACACTGCACCTAGCGTGTCGCCATGGTAGGCGTTGCGGAGCGCAAGAAATCGGTGCCGACGAGGATCTCCGCGATGGCTGTGAAACTGAAACGCCATTTTCAGCGCAACCTCGACGGAAGAACTTCCCGAATCAGAATAAAAAACCCGAGAGAGGCCCGGCGGGGCAATCGAAACAAGTTGCTCGGCCAGTTCGATGGCGAGAGGGTGCGTCAAGCCCAGCAGCGTCGTGTGCGCACATTTTTTCAGTTGTGCCGCAATCGCCGCATCGATCTGAGGCTGTCGGTGTCCATGGACATTCGCCCACAGCGATGAAACACCGTCGAGATATGTTTTTCCTGTGTCGTCGATGAGATAATTTCCATCGGCAGCAACGATTGCGAGCGGTCGCCATTCTGCTTGCTGAGTGAAAGGATGCCAAAGGCAGCGTCGATCTCGCTCGGCCCAGTTGGCGGTATCAACAGGTGGCTCTGGGGGAAGAAACGTGGGTGCTTGTGGGGACATGGAGTCCATGTCAGATGCCAGAAGGCGATGTATTCCGCAAGAAAGAGTACAAGTCGATTCACAACGGTAAGCTGGCTCACACGATAAATGAAATGAAGTAAACTAGCTGACACGCGAGGAGTCCATATGACCAAGCAAGCCGGCGCTGCTCCCCAAGAGAAAGATGAGCAAGCATTTCGCTTGGATCAGGAGATCGCCAAAAAATATGATCCTGGCATGCTTTCGAGGCTGATCATGCGCGACGCAGGTCGAGGCGAAGCTCTTGATTTGCACACACGATCGGCGATGGAACGCCGCTTGGGTGGAAATTTTTCAAATGTGCGCGTCTACCGTGGGCCGCTGGCAGAAGAAGTCACGGCCCGCTATCGAGCAGACGCTGTTACCGTCGGTGGAACCGAGATGATCTTGGTCCGAGAAGGGTGGCAGAGCAACTTCTCGACGGTGCAAGGTGGCGCGCTTTTGGCGCACGAATTGACGCACGTTCGTCAGCAACAGCGCGGCTTGCACTTTCACGGCGCGGGAGACACGTCCTCACCGCTCGAACGCGAAGCGCACAGTGAGCAGGATTCTTATGCGCAGCAATTTGGTAATGAAGCTGACAATGAAGCGCAGAAGGAATACCAAAAAGACCTGAAAGCGCACATGACGGAAGTCATGAAAGAAGCAATGAAGCTCATCGAGAAAGAGAAGCAAGAACAAGACTTGCGGTCGAACCCCAACTCTCAAAGCGAGTTTGGCGCGGATTAGGTCGCATCGGAAAGGCGGGTCATGGCGGACGTGGTCGAGAGCAAAGAACAGGTGCTCATACGGTATCGCGACAAAGAACTTCGGGGTTGCACCATCAAAAGACTGTGGCTTCAAGGAATTTCGCTCATCGGGGCTGATTTGACCGATGTGACGTTCGAGGATTGCAGCCTCGACGAAGCGAATTTCACTGGGGCCACGTTTGTCCGCACGAAATTCAATCGAACCAGCGCACGCTGCACAAACATGACTTCAGCGACGCTGACGCGAGCCGTGTTTTCCGATTGCAACTTGACAGAATTGTGTTTGGAAAAGGCGCTGGTCGAAGGAGTCGAATTTGGCCGGTGCGACATGGACAACCTGCGCGCCGACCGGGCGTACCTTGGAAATTGTTCGCTTTTTCCGAACCGTGCCTACGGCATCAAGCTTCGAGGCGCGACGGTCATCAAAATGAAAGTAAGCGTCGAAAATGGCGCTCCCGAGATGATTCGCGCGCAGTTCACCGACGCCACGGTGATCGAAAGCGAGTTTGCATCGACCAACCTGTTGCGGGCCGATTTGCGACGGGCTTTGCTCGTCCGGTGCAACCTTCATAGGGCACTTCTTCGGGATGCCACCATCGAACAAACCACACTTGTAGGTTGTGACACGTTGGGGGCCGAACTACCGACTTCTCTCGTCGGAGGATCGGCCCTGAATCAGCCACTTGCCTAGCTTTTTTGACAAAAGGTTTTTTGCCTTGACGAACAAGGATGACCATGAGCGATCGCATTGATCCCCGTCGCCAGACCAAAGAAATCCGGGAGGCTCTGGCTCGTTTTGAACCCGAACAAGTCCTGGACATCCTGACGCACGTTTTTCGTCAGTATGTCGTCGAAGGAAGCTCAGCCCCGCCCATTCAAATGCAGGACGAGCTGGCAGGACTGAATTTTGTGCAGATCATCGAGCGGCTTCAGCTTCGGCTCGACGTGCCAGAACTGCGGCTGTTTGAAGTCCAGGCCGGTCGCGTCATGGTTCGGCTGGATGGCAGACTTCACCCGCTCGAAATCGGAGACACGCGGCCTGAACCTCTGCCTGTTTCTCGTGTGGTCAACATGCAACCCATGTCTTCTGCCGCACAGACTTCGCAACCCGCACCCGCAACGTCTGCGCCGGGAACGGAGAGCCGAGAAACAACCGCGGCAGCCGCAAGAAGCCAACCCGTACCGCCGAGCGTGCGTCCGGCAGCCCAGGCAGCCCAGGCAGCCCAGGCGACCCAGGCAACCCAACGGCCCGTCCCCGCAGCTCGCCCGGCAGCAACTCCTTCCCCGACTGCGCCCGCGAATCCATCGAGCGCGCCTGCCGCATCGTCCGCACCGGTTCGACCTGACAAAGCCCAAGTCGAAAAGCCCGAAAGTCCGGGCGGACGATTTGGCCTGTTGGAGATCGACTGATGAGCGCGCTCATGGCTCGTCGATATTTCACTCGCGGCATCGCCGAACTTCGCAGCAACGAACTCGACGATGCGTGCCAAGATTTGCAGGCGGCGGTTCAGCTTGTTCCTTCTTTTTATGAAGCGCGGATGGCCTATGCGACGGCTCTGCTTCGGCTAAAAGATCCGCCCCGCGCGATTCAGACGTTGCGCGCCGGCTTGCACTATACGGCGAATGGGCGAGGTCGGGCGCTGTTGTGTCGGGCGCTCGGGGACGCGCTCGTCGCGGGTGGAGATTTTCTGGCCGCCGAGCAGGCATTTGCCGAATCACAGGCGTCTAGTCCGCAGGCCAGCGCCGATCTGCACGATCGATTGGCTCGGTTGCGTGCCCGCACGGGTCGCTTCGACGAGGCGTTCACGGAACTTCTCGCAGCGGCTCGTCTCACCAAAACCGCCGACTGAGTCGAACGGCCCGCATTTTTTCACGCAACATTTGCATGTCTAGCCCCGTCGTTTCGTCGTACCTTTGCTGAAAAACCAACACGAGAGCGTCGGAGGACATGCGATGAAAAGTCGAATTTGCTGCTTTGCGGTTGCCGCGTTGCTGACCCAGGTTGTCGGCTTTGAAAGAGGCTTTGCGGACTCTCAGGTGGCCGTTGCGGGTCGTCCGTACACCGTCACGGTGGCGCCAGTTAGCGCCAGCAAAGGCCAACCCGCGCAAGCCGCTGTCGTCATCAAGCCGGGTGCCGGCTACCACATCAACGAAGAATTCCCGACGAAGCTGTCCCTCAAGCCTGTTGCGGGAGTCCAGCTCGCGAAGGCGGACTTGTCCAAATCCGACGCGAAACTCAGCAAAAACGAAGGGCGTTTCGATGTCACGCTCACGGCGACTGAAACGGGCAAAAAGACGGTCTCGGGAGAACTTCGTTTCGCTGTTTGCACCGAAAGCACGTGCGAGCCGCAATCGACGCAAATCCGCATTGAAGTCAGCGTCAAGTAGAGCCATCCGCCATGCCGATTCCGTTGCCTGCCCACAACACCGCCTTTGGCGATCGCCATCAAGACGGAGCGCGTCCCGAAGTCCGCTTTTACTTCGACCTTGTGTGTCCGTATGCGTATCTCGCGTCGGTCAGGCTGCCCGAATGGGCTGAGCGACTGTCTGCGCGCCTCGATTACCGACCGATTTTGCTTGGGGGAGTGCTGAAAACGCTCGGTGCTGATCCAACGTCGGATGCGCTCGCCAAACAGGCGATGACGCGACTCGACCTTGCGAGATGGGCGGAACATGTGGGTGTGCCGCTGGTTTTTCCGGCGGAACATCCGCGACGGACGGTCGAGGCGATGCGGCTTCTCACTTGGGCGCCCAAACTTGCGGTTCCGCGTCTTGCGGCTGCGCTGTTTCGAGCGTATTGGGTCGATGGCCTCGACGTGGCGAACATCGACGTGCTGCTGGATGTGGCCGAATCGGTCGGTTTGTCTCGTGGAGAGGCGCAAAAAGGACTGCTCGACGCAGCGATTTCGCAACAGCTTCGACGAAATACCGATGCAGCCGTGTCGGACGGAGTGTTCGGTGTGCCGACGTTTGTCGTTGAGGGCGAGCACGGCCCGCGTCTGTTTTTCGGCCAAGATCGGCTCCATTTCGTCGAGGCGGCGGTGCGTGCCCATCCGCTGCATTCTGCCGAAGCGGTCGCACGAAATCCTGAGTCTTCGACGGATGCGCAAAGTCCAATCGTCGCGAATCAAGCCCGCAAGGTCACGTTCATCTACGACCTTTCTAGTCCGTATGCCTACCTGGCTTCGACGCAAATCGAGAAAGTGGCCCGAAAGTGTGGCGCTGAGGTCGAGTTCTTTCCGATTCTGCTCGGCGGTTTGTTTCGCAGCCTCGGTGTGCCGCTCGTGCCGTTTTCGACCTATTCCGATGGAAAACGGCGTCATCTCCTCGAGGACCTGACACGCTGGGCGTATCACTACGACGTGACGTTTCACTTTCCGTCGCGCTTTCCAATGAACACGATGACCGCGTTGCGGCTTTTGCTGCTGTCGGGCGACAAGATATCCGCCCTCACACACGAGTTTTTTAGGCTCTATTGGGCGTGCGACCAAGACCTGTCTGATCCTCAAGTCATCGAGCAGGCGCTCCAAACCGTCGGACTCCCACTTGACCTGTTGCAGCGGACCGGTGAGCCGGACATCAAGGCGAAACTTGCGGCGAACACGAAGCAAGCCGAGGAATGGGGCTGTTTTGGCGTGCCGTCGTTTCGCGTCGCGCAGCATCACGGCCCAGCCGAGTTGTTTTTCGGCCAGGACCGGCTTTTGTTCGTCGAAAAAGCCTTGTGCAAAGGCGCGGTGTTGTAGCCACACGCCCGGCCCAACAACCGGGAATTACTTCACGCCCAGGCCGTCTCCGAGGACGTTTTGAACCTCGTTCGTGGGCTGTTTTGGTGCGGGCGCAGGTTGTTGCGGTGCCGCTTGCCCCGACATCTCGCGTAGCCGGTTTTGCGCCTGTTTCCGACGAAACTCGTCCGTTTCCCGTTCCGCACAGTGTTTGAGCGCAGCTTGTTCGTCCGCACGCCGTTCCATTGTTTTGTAAACGGTGGCGAGCATGCAGAACACGGACGCTCGTTCAGGTGCCAACATGCGCAGCCTCGTCGCAATATCCAACGATCGTTCGGGATGGCCCGCTCGGATGTGTGCTTCGGCGGCAGCGAGACCGAGATCGATGTCATACGGCGTGCTCAAAAAGGCGCGCTGGTACACGTCGGCGGCACGGCGCATATCGCCCTCGCTAAGCAGGCTTTCCGCCTCTGCTCGCAGCGTCTTGGCCCGGTTGGATTCCCGACTGGTCTCGACAAACGTCTGCGTCAACGACCGATCTTCGAGCAGCATCAAACCGCCGTTTGCAAAACGAAACACGACCGGTGCCAATACGCCTTGGATGACGACCTCTTTTTTCCCGTCGCGATCCACGTCCACAAAATCGACCCGGTTGAGCCCTTGCCGCACGCCGCCTGGCGCGACGGACGACGGTTCACTGCGGTGAGCGCAAAACGAAAGCAGCGTCCGAAACTGCTGGCCGTCAAACCGACGCAGCCGCGCGACGCTCAGACTTTTCCCATTCGGTTCCACAACGTCGTGTCCATCTCGCAAAACCGGCGGCTGTCCGTTTTCCACAAGCAACACGTTTGCAAACGTCGGCTCGGCACGAGGCGGAATCACCCGGTAGTCACTCAGCACATACCCGTTTTCTCCGCCGCGATAGATGGCCGCAAATACCTCTTTGCTGCTGACCGTGACACGTCCGCCGACCACCACGTCCCGCACACCGTCCCCATCGAGGTCGTCCGTTTCTTCGCCACTGTTGTTGTGGATTTTTTCAAAGCTCACGGGCCCGCACGGCAATGTCGTTCGCTTGCACAGCGGCACCGGGCTTTGCACTTCACGTTGCACCTCGATGCCGCACCATTTTGCGTCCGGCACGATCCCATCGATCGTCACGGGTACCGCCTGCGCAATCGGCCAAGCCACGACACTTTGGGTGTTCGCCCAAGCGGTCTGCGCGGTCGGTTTTGCCGCTTCGCCCGCAGATCCGAGCCATGCGGGTTTTTTGTAAGCATCCCGCAGCGGCGGCATGGGGGCCGTTCGCGGTGGTTCCGCCTCGACTGACCACACAAAACCGGTACAACACAGAAAGGCCGCAAGGCATCCCAAACGACCCACCCGATCACTTTGCAGACGACTACGCATACTTCTCAATATATCAGTCTGTTCGAGCGCCGGTTGGTTCGACTGTTTGGGGCAAGCGGGAGGTGGCTTTCCGTTTTGGTGTGTGTGCAAGAAGCCGTTTTTCGACCTGCGCCAGCGCGTGCAACAGAAGTTCGTGGGCGTGGGCGCGGCTTTTCGGAGTCAATTTGCCGCCCCCAATCATGCGAGCGATTTCGTCTTTGCGTGCCGCGTCCGACAGAGGGTTGACTTGCGTGACTGTGCGGCCTTTTTCGGTGACTTTTTCGACGCGAAAATGGTGCTCTGCGTAGCAGGCGATTTGCGCCAAATGGCTGATGCACAACACCTGTTTTTTTTCGGCCAGTGTGCGGATTTTCTGCCCCACCCGATCCGCCGTTGCTCCGCCGATGCCTGAATCCACTTCGTCGAACACGCACGTCGTCACCGGGTCTGCCTGCCCGAGCGCCCCGCGCAGCGCCAGCATCACCCGCGACAGCTCGCCTCCCGACGCGATTTTCTGAAGCGGGCGCGGTGCTTCCCCCGAGTTCGCGGAAAACAGAAGCTCGCACCGATCCCATCCGTCCGGCCCGATTCGTCGCGTCAGGTTTTCTCCCTCGCCCGTCGGGTCCTTTTCGGTCCATCCAAACGCCGGGTCTTCGCCCACAGTCGCCTGCTTGGCCAAAAGACGCGGCAGAAGTTGCGGAACCAGGGTCGCCCCCGACATCCCCAAATCGCGCAGCTCCCGACCCGCTTGCTCGGACAGCCGACGACCGGCCTCGATTCGCGCCGCGTGCAGCGTGCCAGCCACCTGCGCCGCCGTTTCTTTTGCCGCAAGCACCTCCTTTTGCGCCTGCGCCTGCATTTCCTCGTGCGAAAGCAGCTCGTGCAGTTCCTGCTGAAGGTCTTTGTGCTTCGCGAGCACCGTTTGCAGGTCCGGCCCGTGCTTCCGACACAGACGCGCCAGCACATGCAGCCTTTCGTCGATGAGAAGCAGCCGTTCCGGATCACCTGCGAGCGTTCCGACCGCCCGCCGCAGTTCGTGCGCTGTGTCCCGCAGAAGAACCTGCGTTTCCTCGACGCGCTTGCACAGCTCCGAAAACGCCGCGTCGAGCGGGGCCACTTCGCGCAGATCGCGCAACACCTGCGACAGGCCGTCGAGGATGCAGTTTTCGCCGCTTTCCAGCTTCCCCTCGCTTCGCTGTGCCGCCAAAAGGAGTTTGTCGAGCGAGCGCAGCCGTTTCTGTTCCGCCCGAAGTCGCTCGTCTTCGCCGACCTCGGGACTTGCTTTTTCAAGCTCGTCTAGCTGGAAGCGCAGAAACTCCTCCCGTTCCCGACGCTGTTTTTCCGACAACGATGCACGCGCCAGTTTTTCACCCGCCTGCGCGAGCGCCGCATACGCCTCTGCCATCTTCTCTCGCAACGCGGGCGGCACCCCGAACCGATCCAGTAGATCCACATGCTGGCTCACGTCGAGCAAACATTGGTGCTCGTGCTGGCCGCTCACATCCAGCAAGTGGCCGCAAATGTCCGACAGCGCCGCCGTCGTGGCGAGCTGCCCGTGGATGTGGATGCGGTTGCGGCCCGTTCGACTGAGCACGCGCCGAACCGACAGGCCGTCTTCCTCGATGCCAGAGGTGTCAAAACCATGCTGTGCAAGCCGCACAAGCAGCGCCTGTTTCGCAGCGCTGCCGGGCTGAAACGAAAAGACCGCTTCGATGAGCGCCTCGTCTGCGCCGTCGCGGATGAGCTCGTTGCGAGCCCGTTCGCCCCGCAACAAGGCCACCGCATTCAAAATGAGCGACTTGCCCGCTCCCGTCTCGCCGCTGAGCACCGTCATCCCACGGCCAAGCAAAAGTTCTGCCTCTTTGATGATCGCGAAGTTGCTGATCCGCAAATACGAAAGCATGACGCAGGAATATACCAACCCACTGTCAGGCTGAGCCGCCCCCTTTTGGAACCAAACGCGCCGACATCCAAAACGCCATGGCCCCCGCACCCACGCCATAACCCACCCGCGCCCCCCAATCACCACCCCATCGAGATCCGATCTCGATTTTTGGTGATCCGATCTCGATTTTTGGTGATCCGATCTCCCCTCCATCGAGATCCGATCTCGATTTTTGGTGATCCAATCTCGATTTTTGGAGATCCGATCTCCCCTTCATCGAGATCCAATCTCCCTTTCATCGAGATCCGATCTCGACCTCATCGAGATCCGATCTCCCTTTCATCGAGATCCGATCACCACTTCATCGAGATCCGATCACCACTTCATCGAGATCCGATCTCCACTTCATCGAGATCCAATCTCCCTTTCATCGAGATCCGATCTCAACCTCATCGAGATCCGATCTCCCTTTCATCGAGATCCGATCACCACTTCATCGAGATCCAATCTCGATTTTTGGTGATCCGATCTCCCCTTCATCGAGATCCGATCTCCCCTTCATCGAGATCCGATCTCCCCTTCATCGAGATCCGATCTCCCCTTCATCGAGATCCGATCTCCCCTTCATCGAGATCCAATCTCCCCTTCATCGAGATCCAATCTCCACCCCATCGAGATCCGATCTCCCCTTCATCGAGATCCAATCTCCACCCCATCGAGATCCGATCACCACCCCATCGAGATCCGATCTCCCCTTCATCGAGATCCGATCACGGCCTCATTGAGCTCCAATCTCCACTTGCCGAAGGCCCTGGAAGGGGCGGAGGCACCACGGCATCCTCCCGATCCATCCACGGGAACCACTGCTTGTCGCGCGGACAGACCAGGAGGTCAAAGTCAAAGTGAGGGAATGCCATGCGCAGCGCGTCTACCAGTACGTCCTGTTCCGCTTTCTTGGGCGGAAAGGCCGAATACCCCAGCAGCAAAAGAGGCCCCGCGGCCACCCTCTGCCGCAGCAATTCCAGTCCCTCTTTCTCTCGAAGCAGCGTCTCTTGATACCGGGCCAAAAGGACATGTTCCGGGGCCGTCTCCGTAAACTTTCCCTCGCGATTGGCTATTTTCCAGATTTCGTTTCGACCCTTTCTGAATCGTGGCTTGCCGGTCCGAGGATCTGGGTCCATCTCGACCAAGATGTCTCTAGGACACTCGTAGACAATCCCCAAGCGATCCATGTCTTTCTGAAACGACACAGAGTCATCGGGAAAGCCCCGATGGCCAAACCAGGGATACTTTCGACTGTCGAGAATCTTGCTTATGCGATGGCGCTGAAGAACCTCCAAAAAGTCATCGTAGGTCAAATCGTAATCCCCGACGCTGACCAGGGTCTCCGTTCGACACAGAAGACCCCCCAAGGAAAGCTGTTGGGGGGGTACGGGTCGCATCGGAGGCAGCAGATGAACCGTTCGATTCGCCTCTCGAACTGAAGTCGTGACACCTGTTTTTCCCCCAGGAACCACAGAGAGCAGCGGACGGGACATGTGTTACTCCTTTGAAGAGGGCAACAAGGAAACAGGGTGACGTAGAGGCTTGCCCCCTGACAGGATGGCCCACCGGCACGCGCCAGAGAAATCAGCGCATCCGCCTCCGCATGCAGCGCCCTCGAAAACTCCACCAGGTCCCTGATCAACGTCTGCCTGAGAGCGTCTTTGACCGCATCCTTGGTGAGCGGTGGACAGGAGGTGGAGTCAATAAGCTTGTTTAGTTTCTCCGTCACATCCACCCAGAGGGCTTCCTTCACAAAGTCATTGCGGCAAAAAGGCAAAGGTGCGTTGCCGGCTGCCGTCTTTTTGGACCCCAGTACGCGCAGTTCGATGCTGCGTTTTTGCCCAATGGCGATGTCCCGGCCCGGAGGTCCTTCGATCGGCAGATGGCATCGAGCATCGCTATTGTTGCTGGGATAGATCCCACCGCCCGGAGCAGGCACATCATTGGTTCCGGTCGCAATGACGATCCCCTGCTGATTGATGATCGCGGCACCCACTTGCCGTGACAAACAAGACGAACGAAGGGCGGCACCCCATGCGGCATACATACCGCGCTCATCTCGATTGGGACGATGAACCGCCGTGCCCAAGACCAGTTCCAAGAGTCGCTCAATTTGCTTGTCGATAGACACAAGCGCACCCCCTTCTTGCTGGCTCACAAAGTAATCCGCCATGGGAAGGGTCTTGCGCGCGTGTTGACCCCAGTCCATCTCTTCCTTGGCATCCGTGTCTATGATTTCTTCGATCTGCTCTTCGGTGGCGTCCCCGTGAAACTTGCGGCGCAGGTTGGTTTTCCGAGTCTCCAAATCGCAGATCATGCCGATCAAGAAAAAGCCTGATCCATAGACATCTCGAAGAACAGCAACCTCTTCTGGATGCTTGCAGCAGTCGATGATGAAGGCTTGGCCGTTTGCGTCGCTGCGGCGCTTCGCTTTCATTTCTCGAATGATCAACCCAGCCACGACCGCCGTGCCGTGTTCTGCGCGAAGCGTGTCTCCAAACTGCTGAAGCCACTGGGTCCGTTCATAACGTGATCCGTTTGGAATCACCTCGCCCCGTTTTCTCGCTTCCGCTTCCAACAACCCGCTGGCCTTGATGGAAGAAACCCCTCCCTCATGTTCAGGCAGCTTCTCGAGTCGCGCCTTGAGTTGTTCTGCCAGGGAGGTCATGCCCGAACCGAGATAGCCCGTAATGGCCAGCACCAAATCCCGCGAGCGTGCAGCAGAAACCTCCTCGGCCACAAAACCTTTGGTGGCTCTCGATCGGGTTTCCGTTGTTGAAGTTGATCGTGTTTTCGCGGAGGGTGCTGCACTCGACATGCCCGGACCATATCACAATCACAGGTCCCAACTGGGTCGCCGACCCGGATCAATCGGGTCGCCGTGATGATCCGAGCGGGTCGCCGTGGTGATCCGAGCGGGGCGCTTGTGTTTTGGGACGGCGTGGCCTTCGGGCTTGCAGAGTTTGGGCCGAGGGTCTAATAGGTAGGCCCTTCCCTTGACTTGTCGGAGACTTCTTATGCGTTGGGTTGAGCTTCTTTTGTTTCGTCGGTGTGTATATGCGGTGGTGGCTTGTCTGCTTGGTTTGTCGCTTGAAACGGGGGAGACGCGGGGGGCGCGGGCGCAGGTGAAGCCCTTGTCGGAAAAGGAAATGGCCGAGACGCTGGCGCTGGCGAAAGCAACGGTGGGCAAAGCGGCGTCAAAGACTGTGCAGCGCCTGGACCTTGTGCAGCTTTGGGCACTGGCAGAGGGGCGGTTTCCGGGACTTGTGGCGGCGCGGCGCAACATCGAAGCAGCACGGCACACGCGAAATGAGCAGATTTTTCTGCGGCTTCCCTCGGCGGACGTGAGCGGCTATCTGAGCTGGTCGCCGAACATCAAATGCAAGACGACCGAGGAGTTTGCGGCAGAAGGAAAAGCGGGGCAGCTTGGGGGCCCGAACCACTGCACCGAGACCAACGTGGCGCAAACGCTCAATTCGTCCACGATTCAGAATTATTTGCCGTTTTACGGGGCGCTCGTGAACCTGGGCATCCGCATCACGCAGCCGCTGTACACGTTCGGGAAACTGACGGCAGCGTGGGATTTGGGGCAGACGGGCGTCGATATCGCGGCGGCTCAGTCGGATGCGGCGCGGCTGGATCACCAAATGAATGTTCTGCGGGCGTACTTCGGTCTGAAAACGGCGCGGGCGGCGCTCGAGACAGTTCATGAAGGGCACGATCAGGTGATCAAGTGGGTCAAACAGATTGACTCGGATGTGGAAGCGGGGCGGGGCTCGGCGTCCGAGATTGACCTGATGCGGCTCAAAGTGGCGGAGTCGCAGGTGGAGCTGGTGCTGATCGATTTGGAAAGGACGGTCGATTCGACCCTGGCGGCGCTGCGGTATTTTGCGCAGGACGCGACGGTGGACATCGACGACAGCGAACTTGCGGTGTGGCACGACGAACGAGAACCGCTCGATCACTATTTGGATGCGGCGCTCAGGAATCGCCCGGAACTCAAAGTCATGCGAGCAACGGGGGAAGGCGCGCGGCTTTTCAAGAAACTCCGCATCGCCGAGATGCTGCCGAGCTTCGGTCTTTTGGTGAACTTCGGATACGGCTACGCGGGGGGCGTGCAGGACCCAAACCACGGTTTCATGAGCCGGATGAATTTTTTGGGTGTGGGGGCGGGGTTGGGAATGACGTGGGGTCTCGATTTGGGGCCGAAGGTGGCGCGGCTCCAGCGGGCGATTGCGGATGTGAACATTTTTGAAGCGCGGAAAAAGGAACTGCTGGGCGGGGGCGCGCTGGAAATTGAGCGGGCGTACAACGATGTGCGCGAGGCCCAGAGGCGGCTCAAAACGGCAGAAGTCGCGGAACGGCGGGCGCGAGGTTGGTTGCAAGGCATCAAGCAATCGGTGGATGTGGGCACGGCAGAGGGGCGCGACATGCACGATGCGCTGCGGACGTATTTTGACCAGCACGTCGCAGTGCTGCGTGCGGTGAACGATTTGAACGTGGCGTGCGGGACGCTGCGGCGGGTTTCCGGTCTGGAGGTGATACCAAAATGAACACGAAACGGTTTGTGCTGGGTCTTTGGATGTCTAGGGCAGTCTGCGGGGCGGTTTGTGCGGCAGGTGTGCTGGGCGGATCTGTCGGTTTGCTGGTTGGGAACCCGGCGCTGGCAGCGGCAGCGGCAGCAACAGAAGACGGGCCGAAGGCCACGCTGCAACGTCTGAACGGAGCGTGCGAGAAGCTTTTGCGCGCCAAAACAGAACCGGGGAGCGCAGAGGAAAGCCGAACGAAGCAGGAGATCAAAAAGCATGCTTCGGCGCTGCTCGATTACACCGAGCTGTGCAAGCGGGCGCTTTTGGAACACTGGGAAAAAATGGGGGAGGCGAAACGAACAGAGTTTGTGGCGACGCTCCGGGAGCTGATCGAGCGGAACTATGTCCGGCAGCTTCGCACGAACTTGGAATACACGGTTTCGTACAACGACGAACAAGTGACAGGGAATGAAGCGAAGGTGGCGACGAATTTGCGCCTCATGACCAAAGGCAAAGCGACGCAGGTCCAGATCGACTACCGCATGCTCAAGCAGCCCGATGGAAGTTGGAAGGTGTACGACGTGATCACGGATGAACTGTCGCTCGTGCGGAACTACCGGACGCAATTTACTCGGATCATCGGAGCGAACAACTACGACGGTCTGCTGTCGCGGATGAAAGCGAAGGTGTCCGAAGAACAAAAAGACGGTGTGGGTCAAGACACCGGAAAAGGGGCCGGGTCAGCAGCGGGAAGCCCGACGAAAGAAGCGGAAAAGCCGGGCGGGGAAAAAACGCAGGGGGCGGCGGCAGGACGGGCGCAAAAGACGCCTCCTTTGCGCGATGCGACGACGGTGCCTGCGGGAAAAAAACCAGCGGGCACGAACACCAAGTGATGAGCGCAACACCGTTTGCAAAGACAGGGACAACGGCCAGACCAACGGCAAGACCAACGGCAAGACCAACGACAAGGACAAAGGCACACCATGGCAGAAGTGATTCCGTTTGCAGGTCTTTTGTATGAACCGGAAGTGGCGCTCGGACAGGCAGGCGCGGAGGCGTCGAGTCTGCTTGCGCCTCCTTATGATGTGATCAGCGAAGCGGGGCGAAAGGAGCTGGCGGGGGAGTCTCCGTTTCAGAGCGTGCATTTGATTTTGCCGCAGCCTCCGCAGGGGCAGGCGAGCGACGCACGGTATGCGGCAGCACGGGCGACGCTTGTGGCGTGGCAAAAAGCGGGGGTGATGTCTCGCGATGAGCGGCCCTCGTTCTATCGCTACCATCAGGTGTTTGCGGCACCGGGCGACACGAGCGGGGACAAAATCGTGCGAAAGGGATTTGTTGCGCGGATTCGGTTGCACCGCTTTTCAGAAGGCGTGATTTTGCCGCACGAACGGACGTTGTCGGGGCCCAAAGCCGACCGGCTCAAGTTAAAACGCGCGACGCGCACGCACCTGTCGCAGGTGTTCGGGCTGTATGACGACCCGGAACGAAAAGCGGACGCGGCGTTTGCAGCACTCGAAGCGCAACCGCCCGCGCTGCACGGCACGACCCAAGACGGGGTGTCTCACAAACTGTGGAAGCTTTTCGATGAGGCCGCGATCGAGCAGGTGCAACAAGTCCTGCGCGACAAACGGATTTACATCGCAGACGGACACCATAGATACGAAACGATGCTCGCGTTGCGAGAGGAATTGCGGCAAGAACCAGACTACTGCGGCCTGGATTCGTCGGTCGAATACGGTTCGATCTTTCTGTGCAACGTCCGGGACCCCGGTTTGTTCGTGTTTCCGACACACCGCGTGCTGCACAGCCTGCCGGAGTTTTCGCTTTTGGATTTGCTCGCGAAACTCGCTCCGTTTTTCCGCATCGAAGAGGTCCCCGAACCAACTGCGGCGCAAGGCAAAGAAGCACTGCGGACACGGGGCGAGCAGGCCATGTGCTTTTTGCTTCTGTCGGGCGGGCGGGCGTTCTATCTGTCGCTTTTGCCGATGGCGGATTTGTCTGTGTTGCCCGGTCCCAAGGTGTTGCACAGCTTGGATGTGACGGTGCTGCACGCGCTCATTTTGGAGCAGGCGCTTCACATCGACCGGGCCGCGCAGGAGGCGCAAACGTACTTGCGGTACGTGAAAGACAACGAACAAGCGCGGGTTGCGTCGAAAGAAAAGGACGTGCAGGCGGTGTTTGTGATGAATCCAACGCGGGTCGATCAAGTGATGGCCGTGTCGGAAGCGGGCGAAGTGATGCCGCAAAAGTCTACGTACTTCTATCCGAAAATTGCGTCAGGTCTGGTTCTGAATCCGCTTGTGCCTGCGGAAAGCGTGAAGCGGGCAAAAAGCTCGTAGCGACAACGCAAAACCAACAGACAAGGAAACAAAGGAGTCGCGAAGGTGGTCACAGCCTTGGAACAGGGAGAACTTTCCTGCGACGCGATGTTGCGCGGACGGCTCAGGCTGTGGCAGCCGGTGTGCGGCTATCGGTTCAGCATCGATCCGCTGCTCCTTTCTGATTTTGTGCAGGACGTGCCGGTGGCGCGCTTGGCGGATTTGGGAACGGGCGTCGGAATTGTCGGGTTGGCGCTGCTTTTGCGTTTTGCGAAGGCACAAGGGACGCTTGTGGAACTTCAACCCAGGCTGGCGGAATTGTGTCGGCGCAACGTCGCGGAAAACGGTTTGGGGGACCGCGCGCAGGTCATCGAGGCGGACCTGTTGGCGCAGGCCACGAAAAAAACGCTCGAAGGCGGACGGTTTGACCTTGTGGCGTCGTGTCCTCCGTACTATCCGCTCGGGCAAGGAGGCGTAAATCCAGACGGGGAAGAGGCGATTGCCCGGCACGAATTGCGTTTGCCCCTGTTCGATTTGGTCGGGGCGGCAAAGCGTCTGCTCGCCTTTCGAGGAAGGCTTGCGCTGGTGTATCCCTCGTCGCGTTTGTCGGAGCTGTTGGTTGCGCTGCACGAACACCAGTTGCCCGTGCGACGGTTGCGGCTGGTTCATCCGCACGAAAACGACCCGGCGCAACGGATGCTTGTGGAAGCACAAAAAGGATATCGCGGTGGACTTTCCATTGACCCGCCGCTGTTTGTTCGCGAAAAAGACGGTCGGTACAGTGCCGAAGCGCGACGTGCGCTCGGCGAAACAGAAGAACCCGGCTGAATCGGAGCCGGAAAATCACTTTCAGGAGATGAACATGAACTTGCGCCTTGTTTGTTGTTTCGGTGTGTTTTTGGCTGCGGTGGGGTGCCAGAAACACAAACCGGACGCGCCTCTTACGGGGAATGAATCGCTGCACGATTTGATGGAAGACATGGAAACGGCGGCCAAACCCCTTCTGTCGCGGGCACCGGGGGCTGCGATTGCGGACACGGATGTGGCATCCCTCAAAGCGGCGACTTTGCGGATGTTGGCGCTTGGTGCCGTGGTGAAGGCCCGGTTTGCGGCGGCGCAACCGCCGACGTTTGCCGGTTTTGTCGAGCAGCTCGAAAAAGGGGTCAAGGAAGTGCAAGCTGCGGTGGACGCAAAAGATGCCACAGCCCTCCAGGCCGCGAGCAAAACCTTGGGCAACGCATGCGGCGGGTGCCACAAGGAGTTCAAACACTAGCGTTGACTGCCTTTTTGCGGTGTGGGACTGTTTTCGAGTCAATCTGGGGGCCTGAAGACAGGCCCGTGGAGGGGTCTATGAAGTTTGATCCGGAGCAGCTTCGGCGAAATCCGTTGCACGACGAACGCAGGAACACGCCGAACCGCAAAGGGGGGCAAGAGACACCGGCTGCGTGGCCTCTGCCCGAAGGTCCCATGCCGTGGCGGCCTCTTCCTCAGCCACAAGTCGAAGCGAAACCGTTGGCCAGCAATCCGTTTGCAGGCATGTATGACGACGAACGTCGGGTGTGCCTGGCTGGAAACCCGATAACGAGCCCGCCGCAGTCTCCCACGAAATGTGAACCTTCAAAGGCCCAAGAGCTTTCGCTTTCGCCGCTGCGAGATGCGTTGAACAAGAAGTCGCTGAGTCCGGGCGATCGTGCGGCCCTGATGCTGGACTACCGCGACAAGCAACTGGCGCAGGTCGATGTCGGGGCGATGTTCAAGATGCAGGGCAACGATCCGTCTTTTCCGTTGTTTGGTTCAGGGCAGAACAAGGGCATGCACATGCCGCTGTACAGCCAACTCGGCAACAGTCCCTCGATGCAGTCGATGATGAGGGACCTGACCGACCGAATACTCACGGCGGACCAAAAGACGCTGGACATCCAAGCTGTTTTTGCGGAAACACAGAAAAAGGCGCGCGAGTTGAGCGGTGCCGATGACAACACCGCCGACAGCAACTTGTTGGCGCTCCAGGCCATGGCAACCCTTTCCAACTATTACAAGGCGCGCGGCCCGGATGGGAAACTTCCGCCGGAGTTGGCTGGCAAGGTTCCTCCCGAACTGTGGAAGAAGATCAATGATGCGGGCGAGGCGCTCACCCATTCCGAGAGTCCGAATGCCGCAGTCATGTCTTATGGGGTCCAAGCCAAACCCGGCCATGGCAACTTCACAGCGGATCACAATTTTCACTTCTTCTCTCACGCATACCTGACCGCTTCTTTGATCAAGCAGCATGGAGTGTTGCCGCACCAAGCCAAGGCGATGAGCGGCTTTGTCGGGGCCCAGTATGAACTGCAGGAAGCCTCGCTCAAGGAGGGCGCAGGCAACAGCGGCATCAAGGACATTCTGATGAACGCTGAAGGCGCAGCCTTTGGAGAATCGCTGATGAAGCGACCCTGTACGAGTTTGCCCGGACAGAATGAGGGTCCGGGCGTTGAAGATCGTTCGATCAACAATCTCAGAGAACTGCCTCCCGATGCCAGGGCCACCGCAGAAGATGCGGCAGACTTGAGCAAGTCCAATTTGTTGCTGCACTTTTTGCGCGGCGCGAACCGGAACAAGATGGATGTGGACATGAAGGTATTTGAAGAGACGGGAATACCGCCGCAGCCAAGTGTTGGGCCGCGTGGGATGTGATACAGAAGGCGAGTGTCTGACTTCTACATGTGAAGGGGCGTGCGCAGTGCCGATCCGCATTCGTACACACTGGTTCGTTTGGCCGCTGATGGCCTGCTTGGTCGGTCTGCTGACATGGCGACTTTGGGGCCACCGATTTCGGTCTCCACAAGATGCGGACCCTCGAGTCCGTCCGGCGGTGGCTGCGGTGGTGCAGTCGGATGCTCAAGGGTTGTCGATTCGTTTCGAGATTCGTGCTGACGAACCGATGGACGACGGAAGTCTGCAAGGGGCGGAACTTGTGAATCTATCGCTCGCGCTTCCAGATGGAACGCGAGTACGCCCGGGAAGACAGGCTTTTCAGCCAACCATCAGTGGAGGCTTGGTCACGCTGTTTCTTCCTCCCCTGCCGACGGACATTCGCGAGATCAGGGTTCTTGGGCAGCTTGCCGTCAAGAACGTGCAGGGGGAAGAATTGGAACGCCTCCCGTTGCCGACGGTGGTCCGCTGGTGATTGATCTCGTGGCCCCATTCCTTGCGATGCATGCACCCTCGAAGTGGGAGGCGTCTCGGTTGAGAACGCGAACGTAACCATGTATCGATCTCGGGGTTCTTCGTTGTCGGGCAGGAGGTCGCAAAGGAACGTGGGCGAGCTGTTTTATAAGCGATTGTGCTGGGTGCTCGCGTGCGTGCTTTGCGGGGTGCTGTTTGGGGGGATTGTGCGAAAACTGCGCCACCGCTCCCTTCCGAAAGCCGACCCGGTGCAGGCCCAACTTGTGTCGCCTGGGTCGTTTGCGGAGCACCGAACCCCTGTGGGCGGTCCCGCCTCGACGGCTGCGGATGCGGGCGCGTCGAACAGCGCACAGGTCTCGTCGGTTCCGCCCCTGCCTTTTGCGCAAGAAGTCCACGTCGTCGTCGTGGATGCGGGAGGCCATCCTCTGGAGGGCGTCGAAGTATTGCTCAGGCAGGGTTTCGCGCCGCTTGGCCCAAATCCAGGTCAAAACCCCAAAGGTCGGGGCCCTTTGGAACTCGGCGTCATGCCGGGCCCTCTGCCGTTTCCCGAGGAAGTCATTGCGGGACAACTTTCCTCTGCGGGAACGGGCGCGGGGGGAATCGCACAGAAACCAGGAGGGACAGAAACCTCGGCGGTTCGTGTTCTGCGCACGGACAAACAAGGCCAAGCTCGGTTTGCCCAACTGACAGCGGGGCGGTGGTTTCTGCTCGCCGAGTTTTTGGGAAAAAGCGCGTCCGCAGAAATCGAAACGGTCCAAAGCCAAACGGCGGAAAACGCGCACAAAACAGACCTTCCCTTTCGTGTCGTGTTGCGTCTTGTGCCCCAGGCCATGTGTGCGGATGCGCTGGGAAACGCGGGGATGGCCGGAATGGAAGGTGCCGATTCACTCGGATCTCCGGCGGCGTTGTCAGCGCGAAAAGACAAAAAGGGCCGCGTGCTCGATGTGCGGGGTTTTGCCGTGGCGCAGGCTCAAATCACCGCGCTCGTCGCCGGATCGCAGCGTTTTGTCAGCACCGATGCGCGCGGACAATTTGTGTTGCCGCTTGTGCCCCACGGCGAAGTCCGATTGCAGGTGACAAAGGCCGGTTTTGCGCCGCTCACAACGACCATCGGGTCCGCAGATTGGCCCGAAGAATTGGTGCTGGAACTGCGCGTCGGCGGCGGCGTGTCCGGCCAAGTCGAACAAGGCCACGGAGGCGGCGTGCCCGATGGGTTCTCGCTGTCTTTGGTCTTGCAAAGCGGCGAGCGGTGGCCCCTCAAAGTCGGTTCGGACGGACGCTTTGCGCAGACCGGCATTCCGCAGGGGTTTGTGACGCTTGTCGGCCAAGCGCGCGGCTTTTCCCCCATTCGCAAAACCGTCCAAGTGCCCGAGGGGTCCTCGCCCCACGAGATTACGGTTCGCGAGGTCCGTCTTCTTTTGCAAAAAGGTGCACAGCTTTTCGGCCAAGTTCGGCAAGACGGCCATTCCGTCGAAGACGCCGAAGTTCACGCCGAAAACGACGCGCACGAACTCGTCGCGAAAGGCCGCACCGATGCCCACGGCGAGTTTTCCCTCCTCGATGTGCCGGAAGGAACCCTGACTGTGACCGCCCAAAAACAAAACCACCGATCCCAGACCCGCATCACCGTCCGCTCCGCCGAACGACAACAAATCGACCTAGAACTCCTCCCCTTTTGATTCTCCCCAAATTCCATTAGGTCTTCTTCGCAACATCTCAAGTCCACAAAGACTCTCTTTGATTTCATCCTCCGAAATGCAAAGCAATTCCGGATTTTGGTCGAGTTGTGGTAAAAACAAAAAACCAACGCGAGCCTGTTGCACAATCGATGGATTCCCTGATAGTTCCGGAAAAATAACCTGTTTTGCGCACCACCCCAGCAATGCCTTGCGGTGTCGAAAATACGTCGTCAGCGACGCAGGTGGTGGCGCAAGCTGTACGTCCAGCACGCATACCGAACCGTCGCGCGACCTCCACATCGCATCCAGCGTACCTCGCAAACCCACTGGACAATCTTCTTTCCGCGTTAAGTGATAAGCAACGCCCATACGCAACGACGACAACGCCCAAGGCTCAAGCCAATGTTCTTCCACAAAACGGCTACGCAAAAAGATCCGCAGAAGCGATACCGTTTCCGATACAAGTGGATGTTCTGGAAACAAACCCAAGTGCGAAAGGATATGCGGAAGGTCTTCTCCGCGTTTGCGCACATCGACAAAGCGCAAAAGCCGCTGCGGCAATGTGCCAGACAACAAACATGCAAACGTCGGCAGACTCGCTGTTTCATCGCTCGTCTTCCCCCGATGGAGAGGCCGAGACAGTGTCACAGGTTGTCGCGTGAGCAGGTGATACCTTGGCGGACACGACAAAAATTCCGCCGCCCACGCCGTCCACACCGTCACCTGGCTCACCGGCTCGGAAATGGGTCCGTAGATCCTCCGGCACGCTTTTTCAAAAACGTCTTGCCGAGCAAAATCCGGGTCGGAAAACTCATGCGAGAGGACCTGCGCCGACGCGGGCGAACGTGCAGGAGTTCGTTCCGCATCGGGCACCCAGACCGACAACAGAGTCTCCCCTTCCTGCGTGTTCTTCTGTGTTTCCATCCATTCCAGAAGCCGCGAAAGCCACGTTCCTCGACGCTTTTGGTCTGTTTCACCCGCAAAAATCAGCCGGTCTTTCGCGCGCGTCGCCGCAACGTAAAAAAGCCGCGCCGTTTCCGCTTGCGCACGCAGTTGTCGTCGCTGCATCACCCGCTTTTTCGGCAACGTGTCCTGGCGTTTCCCATCCACCGTCAGCGAAAGTCCCAGGCCCAAATCCTTGTCGTACACGACCGGAGAAAAGCGATTCGGTTCTGCAAAACCGCAGCCCGCGACGACCACCGTGGAAAACTCGAGACCTTTGGCTTGATGCACCGTCATGATCCGAACCGCATCGTCCCGTTCCGAAAGAAGCTGAGCAGCAGGCTCGTCGCTGGGATCGCCATATTGCGCCGACAAATCCGGGTCCGTCCGCAAACGCAAAAAGCGAACAAACGCCCGCAACCGCCCGTGGTACGCCGAGGCTCGTTCGATTAGGCGATCGAGGTTCTTTTTTCGCTGCGCGCCGTCGTCGGGGTTTTGCAACAGCACCGCGCAGCAATCGCTGTGTTCCAAAACCAAATGCAGCAGCTCGGCGGGAGAAAACCGATCGACCGCCGCCGACAGCGGCAAAAACCAGCCGAGAAAGCGCGCAACCCTCATCCGTTCGTCGAGCGGCAACGCAAGAACCTGATCTTGCCCAAACTCGCCCGGCTCGCCTGTGTTCGCCCCTTCCGGTTGCGAACATGTCTTCGCCAGCACGGACAAAGACAGCGCTTGCGAGATGTGCAGGCGCACCAGAGCCTCGTCGGACAGGCCACAAAACGGAGAACGCAACACCGCCACAAGTGCAAACGCATCCAGCGGATCGGTCAAAAGACGCAGCACCGCCGACAGATCGAGGATCTCCTGTGCCGCAAAAAACCCTCGGCCCAGCACCACGTAATGCGGAATGTGTTTGCGCGAAAGCGCCGCTGTGTACCGAAGGACGTGCGTGAAACGGCGCAACAGAATGACGATCTGGCCGGGCGGCACTCCGTCCGCAAGTAGCGACGCAAGGCGCAGCGCAATGACCTCTGCTTCTCGCACAAGTGCCGGCGTCTGCGATGAAGAATCCGCCGCCCGCAGCAGCTCAACCTGCCGATGCCCAACCCCCACATCGTCTCGTACAGGAGAAAGGGGGTCGCGTGCGGGGTCCCACGTAACGAACCATTCCGGCCCATTGGGTCCATCGCGCCCATCGTCCGGTAGTATGTCCGGGTCTCTTTGCATGACGTGCGAAAACAGACCGTTCACCGTCGAAAGAACACCTGGCAGCGCACGATAGGAATGCGCCAGCGTGTGCTCGTCCGCGCCAAACGATTTCATCCTCTGACACAGCCGCTCAAACGCCGCGACATCCGCCCCCCGAAAGTCGTAAATCGATTGTTTCCGGTCTCCGACGATGTACAGCCGCCCCGGTGAATGCCCCTCATCCGCCAAAAGCAGCGAAATCAGTTCCGCTTGCAGCGGATTTGTGTCCTGAAATTCATCGATCAAAAAGACCTGATACCGTTTCTGTAGTTCGTCGCGCACTGCGTTGTGGTTCTGCAAAAGGTCGCGCGCAAAACGCAACAAATCCGAAAAGTCGAGCGCCGACTCCTGACTTTTTGCCGCCGCAAACGCCTCGGACAGAAGCGGCAAAAGCTGCGACAGCCCACGCGCCAACGGCGCAGCCTTGAGCGTCCGGGACAGCGCCAAAAGGTCTGCCCACACCCCTTTCGCAACCGCCCTTCCTTGTTTCAGCGCACGTTTCTGTTCCTCATCCTCTTTGGGAGTTCGCAGTGCCTTGGACAGCGCATTCGCCCGGACAAAAAGCGGCGCAACCAAAGAGATATCGTTCGCCGTTGCATCTTCCAAACCCGACGCCAACGCTCGTGTCACATCCAACAGTTCCGCAGCGTTTTGGCTCGTCTTTCCTCCGTTGTGCAAAGCCATCTCTGCCATGTCTAAAAACGCTTTCACAAGCCGTCCGCACAGCGTCCCCCATTCCGCTCGCACCGCTTCCGGTTCATACCCCGCAGACAGAGACCCCTTTGGCACAGCTTCCTCGGCCCGTTGCTTGTGCAAACGACAGAGCAAATCAACAAGACCCCCTTCTCCGCTCGCCATGCCCGTCCCTGCAAAACCGAGTTCTGCCACAAGTTCCAACACCGCAGCAGACAACCCCGGTTGCTCTACACACGGCGCAAATGACGGTTCATCCAAAATCCGCAAAAGCAATTCCTCGCACGAATCCCGCAGCATTTGCGACGCACTGTCTTCATCGAGCAGCGCAAAATCCGCCTCGATTCCCACAAGCGACGCATATCGACGCAGGAGCCCGCTCGCAAACGAATGGAACGTTGAAATCGTCGCAAACGAAAGCTCTGCGAGTACCTGTTCCCATCCTTCGCAAGACGGCGCGCTCACCCCGAGTTCTTCCTGCGATGCCACAAGTTCCGGTTCCACAGCGTTCAAAGGAGACGCCCCCACGCGGTCTCCCACGCGGTCTCCCACCGATCCAAACGCCTTGCAAATCGCAGTCACACGAGTTTGCAACCGTTCCCGCATCTCCGACGCCGCTTTTTCCGTGAACGTCAGCGCGCAAATCTGCCTGGGTGACACACTTCGTCTGTACGCCGTCGCTCCCGCGCACAAATGCAGATATTGCGTGATCAGCGCATGCGTCTTCCCCGTCCCCGCGCCCGCCTGCACCACACAATCCTTCCCAAACAAAAAACGTGAGCTGTGTTTCATGGTCCTCCCCACTCTTCCACAGAGGACCCTATTGACTCTGTACTGGACTCTGTACTGGACTCTGTACTGGACTCTGTTTCGGTCTCTGCTTCGCTCGGTTCTATCTGTACGCGACAAACGCTTTCCAGACCGCAGCCCTCGCACGTTTTCGGCGACACCACAAAGTCCCCATCGCACAACTGCTTCCACAGTCTGTACACCACTTCTGCCACGTTTCCGTCCGGTTTTCGCCGTCGCACGTCCAAATCGAGGGAGGTCATATCCGGGTCCGAAATCGGCTCACCCACCTTCCCATCTTTCAGTGAGTAATACCGCGCTGTCATCGCAGAGTTCCCCTTCTCTGCATCGAACGAGGGGTCCGCCCGCAGCGCCGCTACATACAACGGCAATTGAAAAGACGTTGACAGAAGTTCCTTGCGAATCAGCTCTTTGTAATGCGCAAGTCCCCCCGTTTTGTAGTCCAACACCAGCACCTTGCCGGGTCCCACATCAATCCGATCGATCACACCACGAATGTGCAGCGCCACAGCGTGCGGATCTTCATCCGAAGACGCAATCGCAAGCGGTCCGAAGTTCCATTCAAACAGCGTCGGAACACAGTCCTTTTCGGGGAACCCTGTTGCTTCGTTGTGTACAAGCCGCCACACATCCGCACGCAGCCGCCTGACCCGCACCTGCAAAAGCGCCGGATGCCCAATGTGTTCCCGCTGTGCAAACCCCGCAACGACTTTCGCAATCACCCGATCGAGCGCAGACCGATCGTCTTCATCCGCTCGCACCGGCAAACGGTTCTCATTCTGTCGATCTTTGTAAAACGCTTCCAGTACCTCGTGATGCAGGCGCCCCGTCGCGAGCAGATCCAATTCCTCTCCGTTTTCCAGCGTCTTTCTCACTCTCAACACCCGCCGCACAAAGAAACGATACGGACACCGTGCATAGTCCTCTAGAACCGACACAGAAAGAGGATGTTGCGGACTCCCTGGCAAATGCGGCAAAAGCGCATCCACAAGCCTCCTGTCCAGCAATCGCCCCACAAATGGATGTCCTCGTTCTGCCCCTCTGTCCTTTCCTCCTTCCGCAAAAAAACGACGACGACAAGCCTCGATGTTCCCGAGCGTTTCCAAACGTGCAGCACGACGTTTGTCGTATTTTTTCGCCACTTGCAAAAACGCCGGTTCCTGCACCGCCCGTTGCCACAATTCTGCTGTGGTCAGGAGTCCCCCTAAATCCGATTCCTTCGCAATCCCCTCATCTTGCAAACCTGCGGCAAAACGAATTTCCTCTACAAACGGAGAACGCAGAAGCGGCCTCCCTTCCAAGTCTGCCCGTGGCCAAGACACGCAAACATGCTTCGCTTGCGCAAGCGCACAGACCAGACGCAGCGGTGCCGCATCGTTCTGTTCACTTGTCTTGGCAAACAGTTCCCGCCCCGCCATGCGTTCTAAAAAACGCATGTCCTCATCCAACAGCAATGGATTTTCCAGTCGTACTTGCGGAAACGCTCCCTCCACAAGACCTGTCAAGAACATGTGCGACGCTCCGTCCATCGCCACGTCCGACAGATTGCAGAGCCTCACTGCCGACGGGAAAGACGGCACAAGCGTTTCCGACCAAAGCCGTGTCCCAAGCACACGCACAAGCGTCGCAAATTCCGAAAGAGACCATGGCGCATGTGCAAAGGGGAGTCGCGCCAAGGCCCCCGGAATTGTTTCCAGCGCATACCTTACAAGCGCCCCCGCTGCTCGATCGTGTTCCTGCGCTCGCAGAAGCGACATCCCCAGCTCCGACGAGAACGAGTCCTCGCCAAAGGCAACAGCGTGGTCCATCTCGCACGCCGAAAAAAAGCCCAACCGTGTAAGCAACCGCGCGAGCGCCCTGCAATGCTCCACCAAAGGGGCCATCTGCGGCAACGAACCAAGCTCCCGCGCGACCCCTCGAAGGTGCGGCACGACCTCTGCTCCATGTGGAACCGACCGAACGGATTGATTTGCCAGCCACGATTCCAGCCGCGCCGTTTGTCTCCCCCTTTCCGTCTCCAAAACATCTCCCCACAGGTCCGCCTTTGCGTTTGAATTCGGCGAAAATTCGTGCAGTTTTCGCACCCCTGATGCTCGCAGTGCCTGCACCACAAGCCACGGCGCATCCGAAAGCGGCCCCGGAAAACGCAGATACCGACTTCCCAACAGTTGCGCGAGACCTTCTTTGGGAAGTCCCAGCGCAACCACCTCGAACAACAGGTCCAAAAGGGTCCACGGAGGGGGAAGTGGGAGCGCATCATTCCCCCACAAACCCCGCCCCCCTCTTTTTGCAAACGTGGTCGGAATCCCTGCCCGCTGAAACGTTGCAAACAACCGATGCCGTTGTTCCGGGGTCTCTGCCACCACTGCGATTTCGTCTGACGAAATTCCCTCCGCGCAGAGTTTCAACACTTTGGCAGCGATCGCTTCCGCCTCTGCTTGCGGATTTTGCGCTTCACAACAAGTCACCCGCTCGGCCAATTCCAAAGGTGCCCCTTGCGCCTGCCCCTTTGGACCAAACAGAGAACCCACAAACTGCTCCCAGACTTCATCCCGTTGCGCCGCATTCGAGGTCCATGCTTGCGTCGAAAGTTCGATCGGGAGTTCGTGACGCCTATACAGAGCATCGTAAAGGGGTTTGAGTGCTCGCTCCAGCGCCGGCCTCCCTTCCACCTGTGGGAGTGTTACAGACAGTCGCTTCCCCGTTCGCAAAAAACCATCGATGCAGAGCAACCAAACCGGATACGGAAGCACGTCCTCCGCCCCCATTGCCAGGTGCAAATCCGCAAATTCGATCTCCTCTGTTTCTTCCCAAAGGGGGTTCTCTGCAAGCCCGGACACTGCGCCAAACAGACGCTCTGCAACAGGGATATGTCCCCGTCCGCTGTCTCGCCTCGTCAAGAGCGCCGCCGCAGCAGCAAGTCGCCTTGTTCTCTCCGCGTCCTGGGTTTCGTGCGAAAGCGCCCGTTTCGCACCCCGTGAACAGAGTCCCGATGATACTCCGGCCCACTCCGCCTGCATCACAAGCTGCGAGACCGCCTCGAACAGCCCAGCCGAAAAGCGCAGCGATGTTTTTTCACACAGCGCCTTTTCCAAACAAGCCATCCGCACCGTCTCGCCCACAGGTTCCCCGCCGCCCACAACAATGCCCGCCCGTCCTTCCACAACCTCCGTCAGCGACACAGTTCCGTCATCGCACGTTGTACAAAACCCCTGCTCAATCGAGCCCCGCAACCGCCGCAACGAAACACGCAAAAACGACACCCCAGCCTCATATCACACCTTCGGCGTGTTCGTCCCCCTGACCTGTCAGTCCAACCCCATCGCAACCTGCACTGCGTCGCCGAGTTCCTTTTTCAGGTATTCCTTCAGCCGATTCAGCAGCCGCGCTTCCAACTGCCGCGCACGTTCGCGACTGATGCCGAAACGATCTCCCACATCTTGCAACGTCAGGGGTTGGTCCGATGTCAGCCGTTCCCGAAACAGGAGTTTGTCCCGACCGCTCAACGTCGTTTCAAACGCCGCCAATTTCTGCTGCAAAATCGCCCGAAATTCCTCGCTTTCCGCTGCCACATCTGGGCGAGTTGCCGTCGGAGATTCCAGCAAATCGACTTGATGCCGGCCCTGCTCATCCTCTGCCGCAACAGGGGCGTCCAGCGACGTTTCACTGTGGCCCATCCGCATCGACATCTCGGCCACATCTTGCTCGGGAACAGACAGCCGTTCCGCCAGCAACTTGTTCGACGGAAAAAAGCCCGCCGCTTCCAGTTTGTCGCGCTCCTTGCTCAGGTTGAAAAACAACTTCCGCTGCACCTGCGTCGTGCCGATTTTCACAAGCCGCCAATTGTTCAGGATGTACTTGAGCATGTACGCCCGAATCCACCACGCCGCATACGACGACAGCTTCACGCCTCGGTGCGGATCGTACTTTTCGACCGCCTGCAACAGGCCCAAGTTGCCCTCCTGCACCAGGTCGAGCAGATTCCGAAACGCGCGTTTGTATTCGTGCGCAATTTTGACCACCAGCCGCAGGTTCGCCGTGATCAGCCTGCGCGCAATCTGCGGGTCGCGCCGTTTTGCATATTCGACCGCCAGCTCGTGCTCTTCCTCTCGGCTGAGCAGCGGATACCGACGAATTTCATTCATATACACCGTCAACGGATCGGTCTTGACGAGCGACCCGGCGCGCCGGTCCGATGTCACTTCCGGCGTCAGCACTTCCGGGGCCAATGCGTCCGCAGCCAGCACAATGTCGTCGTCGGAAATTGCATCGACCGCCGCGCCAATCAGGCCCTCGATCTCGCCTGCATTCTGCAAAGCATCATCCAGGTCGGCCAGTTTCGTTCCATCCGTTTCCCCTTCGGGTTCACCGACGGGAACAAGTGCGGCATGCCCAACGCCTGCTTCCACCCCATCCACAATTTCCGGTGTTGCAAACGACGGCTCACTCGCCGCCTGATTCCCCTCTTTTGCGCTCGAAACTGTCGCAGACACGGCCAAAACACGCCTCGGTTTTGCCTTGGATGCAGTTTCAGTTTCTTTCACGTCGCCGTTCTTCATTTTTGTCACAAGCCATCCCAAAACATTCGGCGCATCTTACCCCAAGTATCGTCCCAAGTATCGTCCCAAGTATCGTCCCAAGCAGCTTCCCAAGCACTTGTCAATCCCGCGCAGAAAGGGCGCTTGTCCTCTCATACATTTGTCTTGTAACTCGTGATATGCTCGTCGGGAGCCACCCATGACCGAACAACCAATACCTCCACCTACGTACTCATCCGTGAAGGAACATCTGCTGGATGAGCTGGATCGACTCAAACTCCTCGTCACCTTGCGAATCAATCCGCGTGAAAACCCCGACGCATTGAAGGCAGAACTGGCCGCCGTTTCGCACCGAATTGAACAGCGGCTCGGGTTGTCTTTGGTCCCCCAAAGCGATGCGCCGTTGCCGATTGTCCGTCTCAAAAAGACACTCAGTCTGACCGACATCGAAGTACGTCTGCTCGTCGTTCTGCTGCTTCGCGAAACCGAACTTTCAGCCCAGGAGATCTTCTCCCGCGCATTCTCGGGAACCCAAGGAGTCGTTGCCCAGTATTTGCGACTCCTTTTTGACACCCCCGAAGAACAGGCCGCACTCCTTTCGTCACTGCAACCGAGCGGTGCATTGCGACGGCATGGTCTTTTGCTCGCAGCACACGACCCTGCTTGGTTGCCCCAAACCCCGCTCCTGTACATGCGCCTCCGTCTGACCGATCGCGTGACCGCGTTTTTGCTTGGCGACGAACACCTGTCTTCCCACACCCTCCCACACGGTGTCCGGTTGTATGTAGGACAGCGTTCATTGGAACAGCTTGTCTTGCCTCCCGGTCTGGTCGATCGCGTGCGGGAAGGTCTGTCCGAGTCTTCTCTGCCCATGTTGCGCGACCCCGAAGGTCCTGTCCTGCCTCCTCTGTGCCTTGTCGGTCAGCGGTGGAGTGGTCGAAAAGCACTTCTGTGGGCCCTGTTTCCTGAACGTTCCCTGGTCGTCCTTTCCGCTGCACATTTGCGAGGCCGCCCCGAGTTTCTGCATGAAACCGTGCTCGCAGCCGTCGCTGAGGCCGCGATGCAAAACACGCTGATCTACGTGTCATCTGCGGAACTCCTTGGCGAGCTGGATCTGCCCGCGTTTGCCAAAGTCCGGCGCTCTCTTTTGGGAACTCGTGTTCGCGTAGTCCTGTCAGCCGACGGCCCGATCGATTCCCTGATGGCCAGACTCCCAGAACTCCTTCAGGTGGATTTTCCTCTGCCCGATCGAGTCACACAGATTGCCCTGTGGAATCATTTGCTTCCCGTCGATATCCAGCGTGAAAAGGGGTTCGATGTCCGCACCCTTGCAGGCCATCATTCCTTGCCCGCAGGTGCCATCGCACGCTGCATCACAGAACTCTGCCGGAATGCACGCTTCGAGGAAGCCCAGACCCCCCGTCTCACCATGTCTGCTGCGCGGGACACCGTTCGCAGACAACTGGGAAATCGCTTCGGCGACCTCGCGCAGCTTGTGACCACCTCCCTTGCGTGGGAAGACTTGGTGCTTCCTCCTGACATTCTGGATCGCGTTCTTGAAATTGTCGCCTATGCCCGCTACCGCGACAAACTCCTGCGGGAGTGGGGTTTTTCACAAAAACTGCCTTACGGACGAGCCGTCAGCGTCTTGTTTGCTGGACCTCCTGGAACCGGAAAAACCATGGCCGCAGCCCTGATCGCGCAAGAAATCGGGATCGAGCTGTTTCGCGTCAATGTCGCGCGCGTCGTCGATCGTTTCGCCGGAGAAACCGAAAAAAATCTCGCGCGCATTTTCGATGAAGCCAAGCGGCAACAAGTCGCCCTGTTGTTCGATGAAGCAGACACTCTGTTTGGTCGCCGGTTGGACGTTCGCTCGTCGCAGGATCGCTATGCAAACATCGCTGTGAGTTTCCTGTTGCAGGCTGTTGAATCACATGACGGAATGCTGTTTCTCACGACCAACAACGAGAAATTGCTCGATGAGGCCTTCAAGCGCCGCCTCCGCTTTCGCATCCTCCTTCCCTTGCCTTCCGAGACCGAACGATTGCGACTCTGGGAAAGCATGCTACCGAAAGAAACTCCCGTCGAGAAAGGCCTGAATTGTCGCCGTCTTGCAGAACACTTCGATTTGTCTGGCGGTGCCATCAAAAACGCCGTTGTACGTGCCGCACTCCGCGCCATGGTTCAGGGCATTCACGTCACCGAAGATCTGCTGCGTCAATGCGCCAAATTGGAATGTGAGGAGATGGGAATTTTGGTCGAAAACGATTCCCATTCCCCTGAACTTGATGAAGAAAAAAGGGAGTCCCAAGAAGCCAACCCCCATGGCAACGAAGACAATGACGATGACAACGACGGCGACGATTTTGGGGGTCTATCGCCTCGTGGACTCGGCCACGATGAGACGCTGGACCGCGATCTTTAGGAGAACCAACGCAGATTGCGGAAACTGAAGCAAAAACGCTCGGAATCGTTGGTAATCCAGCGACAACAAGACAGCCGCAGTATCCGCCCTGACCGTTGCAGTCCGCGTCAAGCCGATAAACATTCCATATTCTCCCAAAAGCTCCCCCGCATCCAAAATTCGCACGGGTCTTCCTCTGGGATCTACGAAAATTCCCAATCTACCATCCGCGACCACGAACACCGAATCCGACGGGTCCCCTTTTTCAAACAATTCCTCATCGGCAGAAAGCCGTTCCGTCGTCATCATTTCCGCCAGCACGGACAAATCGCGGCTCGGAATCCCCGCGAACACCGCGCAGCGTGTGAGCACATTCATTTTTTCTGCGGCAGACAATGGCTTCGCGTTCATGTTTGTCGTAACGTCCTTCGGAAGACCTCGTTGGTTTCCTTCAATTCCTGAAAGGGGCCGCTCGCAATCAAGCGACCCCCATCCATCAGAAGAACATGGTCCGATGCTTTTGCAAACTCGGGGTCGTGGCTGATCGCCAGCACGATGCGCCCCTGTTTCCACTTGGACAGCAGCTCTACCACCGAGCTTCGGCTGTGTGGATCGAGTGCAGAGGTTGGTTCATCCAAAACGATGAGCGGTGTCCGACGCAACAAAGCTCGAAGCAGCGCCACCAATTGTCCTTGTCCCCCTGACAAATTTGAGCCCTGTCTGCCAATGCGGAATTGCGTTCCCAAACGTGTAAACGCCTGCCGCAAGGAATCCTGTTCCTGAAACTGAAGGATTGTCTGTTCCACCAAACGGCCCGCTCTGCTGTTGGGTAGATCGATTACCCCAAAAATCAGATTTTCCCGCCAAGAAAGAAACGAATGAACTTCATGCAGCAGGAATGGTTTGCACACTGTACCAAGCAAATCTTTCAGCATTGGGAGTCCCCGTTCTTGCCGAACTTTGCTGGCCACTTGGCGCAATTCTTCGACGGAAGACGTATTTTCCCCAAGCGAAGATGTCAAACCGATAATCAGTGCAGACAGCCGTTCCCTTTTCCCAACCGGAGGTCGAGCAGACAAGTGTAGGAATGCCCTTCGCATCTGCCAGACTTTCTCCTCCAGTGGCCATGGGGAAAGCTGCGTGAAACCGTGGTAGTTGTCCAAAGACAGAAGTCCGCTGCTCTCTGCAAGAACGTGACAGGCACGCCGGACCAACAACTGTCCTTCTGGCGTTTCAAGGAGTTCCAAAAGCCGTCTTTGTGACGCATTCGCTTGCAAGACAGACAACGTCTCTGTTCGATTGCACCTTCCCCCCAAAAGCAGTTCCAACGCCCAGTGCTTTGGATCTGCGTGCCCCTCTTCATACCCCAGGACTTTGACCCCGCACCGTTCGGTCAATTTCTGACGGAGAAGCCCCCGCAATTCCGCAATGTTTTCCACCAATTCAGGAACGTGCGCCGTTGGATCAGGGGACATTTCCAATGCTTTCAAACGGCAAATCCGGCCCAAACCTGACAGTTCGACCGCCTCCAAATCCTCTGCATCCAGGTGTTCATGTCCACGCGGACGACCAAACAGGATGTTTTGTTCGATGGTTGTATCCAGCAGAGCCAACGTCTGCGGCATCATCGTGCAGATTTTTGCCAATTCCTTTTTCGGAATCCGAGAAAGGGGCCTTGTTCCGTATAACACCGTGCCCTCTTGCGGGGAAAGCCGACCGAGCAGAATTTTCACCAACGTACTTTTTCCAGATCCTGCGCCTCCGACGACGGTAGTCAGTTTTCCTGTCGTGATCTCCGCACGGACTCCTACCACACCCCCTTGCCGACTCCCATCCGGTCCTGCGTACTGGTACGTGATGTTGTCAAATTCAACTTTGGAAAGGGTTGGTGGCTCCGTAGGTGTCTCTGTTTGCACGTCCCCATCGTTCTCTGTTTCGTATTCCAGCAAACGGTGGACACTCGTCCGAGACAATTGATAATCCATGCTCAAATTGATCAATTGGACCATATGCTTGATCAAATACGGCAGTGTATGAATAATCACTGGAATCAACATGAGCGCACGGCTCACATGTCCACTCATTCGCATATAAATTACAACAAGCAACATAGACACAAAAGCAAGTAAATTCGCCATCAAATTGCCAAAAGCAACTGATTCGTTGATAATTACATATCGACTAAATGTGTCTCCTCTTCGGTCTTGCAGGTCGCCCAAGTGTACAGTGACTTTATCTTGCAATTTCCCAATTTGAATCTCTTGAAAGGCTCGCAAGTAGTCTTCAAAACAGCGTTTCACTTGGTCATCTTCATGCAGATACTTTGAATCTGTTTTTTTCACTCTTCCAGACATCGCCGTCGCCCAAAAACCGCCGAGAACACAACTCAGCAGTGCAACAACGGCCAGGCGCAAGTCATGCACGACAAAGTAAATCAGATTCCCAATAATCAATAATGCGGACCACCAGAACATCATCAAATTGGGTCTTCGCGCACAGATTCTTTGCAAATCAATCGACAAACGATTGACAGTTTCGGCTGGAGAGTGCCGGCCAAAAAAAGCATCATCCTTTCGCAATAAATGCAAGAGCACTTCACGTTCCAAATCGGCCTTTCCGCGCAGATTTAGCAAACCAGTGCAATAGATTTGCCAAAATCCAATACAAGCCGTTAAGACACGATTCACGAAGAACAGAGAAACCAACAAGAATGGCAGAGCGATACCTTGTTTGCTCGCGAAACCGGACAGAAACGAAGAAACGGGCAGTTCTTTTCCCTGACTCGGATCGCCGAGCGAGCTGGTCAACCAGCCGAGGAGCGTATCGTCCAAATACACCAGCGTCGAGGCCATCGTTCCCGCCAGCATCGCCTGCACCAGCACCGAGCGATACTGACGGTGAAAAATCGCAAACCACGACAGCAGCGAACCGCTGTGCGGCGGTTTCGAGCGTTCCAAATCCGGGCCCCCTTTTGCGTCCATTATCTTGTGGAGCGACGCGCCTTTTCAACCAGTGAATTTTCCGTTCTGCAACTCAAGGACAGAGTGTGGTAGGAACTTGCACACGATGTGGGAACGACTGCGGACAGTGTGGAGTGTTGTGCTGGTCATCGGAACGATTGCCGCAAATGGTTTGCTTTTTCCTCCCCGAAAACGCGAAAAAAAGGGAGCCAAAAGGGGTCGATGATCATGTGTTCGTGTCTTTCTGCGCTGAAAGTCGTTCCCATCGCAGTGAAAGTCCGGTGCGTGGGCTGGTTTTGCATCGGCCTGCTTGCGTGTTGTGTACCGTGGTTCCTTTTGGGAATGCGGGCCACTTGGTCAGCGATGTTTTCCTGTGCTGCCGTCGAGGTTGTGTTTGCGCTCGGTCTCTGTTTCTACCTGTGGTGCAGGCTCCCGGTGGGGAACTTTTTGGTGGATTCCGATCTGTGCGGAACACTCCCATTCAATGGCCAGCGGGTTCTTCTTTCATTCGACGATGGCCCGACAGAGGGTTTGACAGAACGCGTGTTAGACCTGCTCAAAGAACGGCGGGTGTCTGCCTCTTTTTTCGTGCTGCTGCACAAAGCCAAACAGCACCCCCATTTGATTCACCGCATCGTCACAGAAGGCCATGTTCTGGGTTTGCATGGCGAGGATCACACGTTGCCGTTATTTCGCACAAAGCAGGAGCTGAAATCGAGCCTCCTTCGCGCAAAAACACAGCTTGAGGAGCTGTCCCAAACCCCTGTCTTGCTCTTCCGGCCCAGCCATGGAGTTCGTACACCGGCTTTGTTGTGGGCACTGCGGCAAGCGGGATTGCGTCTCTGCATGTGGGATCACGGAGTCTGGGACACCGATGCGCCGAAACCAGAGATCCTTTTGCGCAGAATGGAGATTGTGTACAGACTCCCATTGCATGCAGAACGGTCTCGCGTACTCCTACTCCACGACGGGAAAGGGGATGATCCTGCGGTTCCCTTGCATGCTGAATCCCTGCTTCGGGCCCTGACGCGCTTTTTTCTGAAAACAGGTTCCCCCTAAGCAACAGTGAACCCACTTGTTCAGTCTTCTAGGTGGCTGGTGACAAACGAACCGCGTAGCGAGCAAGACAGACCGGCGAGCGAATCGGCGAAACGCCCGCAGC
>DAOLIT010000033.1:0-56039 GCA_035328405.1 Pseudomonadota bacterium
GTCTCTGTGAACGATTCCTTTGATGTGGGCGGCGGCGGTGGCGGATAGGATGGGGGCGAACAGGGCGATGATTTCGTCGTCGGTCAGAGGGCCTCGTTCGAGGCGCTTGCGCAAGGTTTCCCCTGTGACCACTTCCATCACAAAAAACGGAGCACCGTCGGGGCATGTTCCAAAATCGTAGACCGCCACAATGTTTGGGTGTCCGAGCCGTGTGATGGTCTCGGCCTCCCGTTGGAAGCGTGCCATCGCTTCTCGATGAGATCCGAGTTCGGGATTGAGCACTTTGATGGCGACTTGGCGGCCTAGCTTCTCGTGGAGCGCAGCAAACACTGTTCCCATCGCACCGCTGCCCAAAATGCGTTCAATCCGGTACTTCCCAACCAGGATCGTACCCGGCCCCACGCCCATGGCAGCGACGGCTGGTTCTGACATGATCTGAACATATTAGTTCATATGTGTAAGCCAAACAACGCATCCACGGGAAACCACGCCCAAATGCTGGCCACGATGGACGCATCGACAAGTCCGCGTGTGGTGAGGTAGTCTGCGCGCTCAGCATGCAGACACCCTCTTCTACGTTGCAACATTACTCACGCGACTCGCTTGTGCGGTCTGACGATCCCAATTATTGGACAGCGACGAGGGGACGCACAGTAACCCCCAATGTCCTCGAGCGCGTTCTTCTGCGCGCACGCCGTATGTGCAGCGAAGCTGTCGTGGTCTTCGATTTGGATTCAACGCTGCTCAACAATCGGCCTCGGCAAGCTCGGATTCTGCGAGAAGCAGGCACTCTGTTGTCGCAGCCAAGGCTGCTCGGTTGTCAGGCCGAGCACTTTGTGAGCTGGTCCTTTGCGCCTCCGCTGCGGAAACTCGGCTTTTCAGATGAGGAGATCGACTTTCTGATTCCGAAAGTTCGCGACATCTGGAAGGAACGCTTTTTTACCAGCGAGTATTGTCACGACGACGTTGCCATTCCCTTTGCGGCCTCCTTTGTGAAGGAGCTGGTCTTGGCGGGATCGATTGTGGCGTACTGCACTGGACGACATGAGGGGATGCGCGAAGGAACAACAGCATGTCTGGCGCGGGAGGGGTTTCCGATTCCCGACGGAAAGCAAGTGCATTTGCTGATGAAGCCAGACATCTCACTTCATGATGATGTCTTCAAGATTTCTGCACGGGCAACGCTCGAAAGTTTGGGCTCTGTGATTGCCGCGTTCGACAATGAACCCATTCACATCAACAACTACTTTGCGTACTTTCAGGACGCAGAGTGCGTACACCTTCTGACCGATGACTCAGGACGAGGAATTGCTCCCCACAGACAAATTCCCTCTGTCCGAAGTTTCTCAAAAGATGATTTCTAGGTGGCTGGTGTCAAACGACCCGCTCTGTTTTGATCCAAGACCAAAAGCGCGTGCCGTGCATTGACAGTCACCCTAAGGGGTTTCAAAACCAGCTCAGGTTCTTGGAACCGCAGGTTTTTCGGGACGAGGGCGACCGGTTTGCGCCGGAGCCGCAGCCGCCTCCATCTCTTTGCGTCGTTTGTACCGTTCAATCGCTGCAATAAAATCTTCGAGCGGAATCATGTAAGGGATCTTACAAAACACTGCCCTAGAAGGTAAAGCAACTCATGGATGGTGCGACGAGAAATGCGGGCTCAAATGACTACGCTTTTTTGCAGGCAAGCTCACCTACTTCAATGTGCCTGCGTGATCGCTCCAAGTAACCTGCAACGTCATGGAATCGCCATCGCGCGTCACGCTGGCTGGAATCACTTTCAGCTCTTTGAGGGTCGCCACAAAAGAACTGCCCGCATCGGGACGCCCGCCGCCTAAATCGGGTGGACCGGGGTGCCCTCCGTCGGGTCGAGCAGGTGCCTCGGGCACGATAAACGTCGCGGCTTGTACTGCCTTGGGCGTAATGCCCATGCCGGTCAGCGTAAACTTCCCGCCCGAGAAGCTCGCTTGCGCCTCATTACCCGCCGCGTCGCGCACAAGTTCTGGATAGGCATAGAACACACCGCCCGGAGCATCGGAAGGAATCAGATAGCTTCCGTACAAAATGTCTCCACCGGACATGTCGATCGAGGCCATCTTCTTGTCGTCCAACATGAGCTGCGCCTTGATGTTTTGACTCGTCGGCAAACCCCGATCATCGCTGAGTTTCAAAGACAGATTCACCGTCTGACAACGTTCCGCACGAGACGGCTGCGCATCCATTTGAACAGCTTGCGGCGCGGTCCTGTCCGCATCGGGATTGTCCAGCACCAGGACTTTCTGGACCGGATAGCTCGTCGCCGTGTAAATGCCGCTCTTTTCGTCGAACAACTTGTACGTGGCGTCGGCAGCATTCTGTCGCTTTACACGCAGCGTTTGGCCACTGTTCGTCGTGACTTGCCCCTCAATCCAGTAATCCCCGATGGTAGCGAGGACGGGCACGAACAGCGACACCGCACCAGATCCACCCTGAAGGGCGGGTTGGCTTTCGATGGGCTGCTTGTTGGCCAAAGCCCCCGACGATTCCGCAAGCCACCACTGGCTTTTCAACAGACCACATTCATCGCCTTGCAGTTTGATTTGGACGGTGACGCGCTCACCTTGTTTCACCTTGGGTGAATCGGGCTTGACCTCCAAGAGCGTCACCGCGCCATTCGACACTGCCGTATTGAAATCCGTGAAACTACTTGCGACGGACGCATCGGCCAAAACTGTGCTCTGACCGTCTTGATAATCGACTCGAAAACTCGATCCACCCAAGATGCGATTCGCAACCGCCACAAGTTCCTGTTTCGCATTCACCAGCACCAAGCGCTGGAGGGAATACCGCCCCCGCTCATCGCACTTGTTCATCGTTTTTTGACCGGTGTACGTCCCGCCAATTCCATCGAGCGCCATCGTGATATACGACCCTCGCGGCGTCTTGAATTCTGCGTACAGCGATCGCGAAATGGGGCGATCTGATGGTGGACCTTGGTTCTCTGGGTCCGCCATCGAACGACAAGTTCCCGATTCACCCGCTCCACCTTTGCTGCACGCAGAAAAAACCAGGCACGACAGGACGCACGAGCCCAGAAACAAACGGTGTAGGAAAGAGAAGTACATAGGGGACCCTTTTCGAGCAGACGCCGTGGACGAGGAGTTACTGCACTTGGTAGACGTATTCGAGTTTCATCGGACTGCCTCGGAATTTCGGAAACACAGCCGATCGAATCTGCGACTTCAGGCAAAGCCCGATGTCGGCTTTGTCAAACGGCGGCGGCAAACCGATTTGTGTGAGCTTCCCTTCCGTGCCGATCACCAAACTGACTTTGGCATTCCCCGACGGCTCGCCAAATTCGACGTAACAGTCGTGGACACGGGCCTGAATCGGTGCCAGCACGCGATCGATCTCGCGCGGTGACAACCGTTCCGGCAACGCCAAGTACTCATTCTGCTTCTTGATTTCGGCTTGAGACATCTCTTCCGATGCATCGCGCGGGCAAGACCTATCTGGAGTCACCTTGACGAGCGCGCCCGCTTTGGGTGAAGCCGCTGCTACCTGGCCTGTGCAGCGGTCGTAGACCCTATGTCCAAGCGACGCCACCAACACGCCTTTGACCGGTGGCGAAACCGGCGCAGCCCCTTTCGGTGCCACCGACGACGACGCGCCCGTTCCGGTTTCGACGGGATACGGCGTTGAAAAGCGGAAAACGTGTTGCACTTTGAGCCGAGGCACCACTTTTTCGACAAACCGATCGGCCTGCGTCCGGTCCTCGATCGAAATCTCGTGGCTCGCCACCGGATCAACCATCGCTAGTCCGTTTTGAATCCTCTGTACCGGTTTTGTCGTCAGAAAGCGCGGCTCTCCTGCCACCAAAATCGGCTGTTTGCACACCACACAACCCGAAATCTCCATATCGATCTGCTTTGCCGCCGCATCATACGGAGAGGTTTCTGGCGGAACATCTGCCTCGGCCACAAATGTGTGACCACGCAAATAGTCGAGCAAAAACACTTTCGAGAGCTCGCACTGCCTTGCGTAGATCGGGTCCGACTCATCGCATTTGGCATAAAGCGGCTCGATCAGCGTCGCGAAATCCTTGACCTGCACGGCCTCTTTGAGCAGGACCTCGAAGGTTTCGCTGGTTTCCTTTTTGGCCTCTTTTCCCGATAGAGGCTGCGCAAAAGCATCCGGCAGAGCACCTTCGCCGGCTGCATTCTTCGTCGGTGCAGCCTTGCTCGTGACCTTGCCAGCAGCCTTCTCAGGCTTCACCGCTTTTCCTTCACGAGCCTCCGCAGTCCATGGAACAAGCAGAGGAACAACCACCAGCGGCAAACCAAGCCAAAGCCCGCTTCGCCACCGACCCATGAAAAACGAGGTGTTTTTTGCGTACATGTCGCGCTGCATAACACGTTTCCACGCGACGCGAAAGCCGCAGAAATCGCCTTTCTTTGCCGATTCCCGATCAGCGAACGTCAGCCTGGTGTTTTGCCGGAATGTGGGCGAGCAACGTCGCGATCTGGCCACAATGATGCTCAACAATGTCAGGCGGCGTTCCCCACGAGGACGCCTTCACCTTCAGCGACGAAATCAGTCGCCTCAGTGCATCGAGCGTTGGGTGATCGTAGTCATCCAAGTTCTCCCGCATCGTCATCCGCACCAACTGCTTCACGCTGCGCCGTATCAGCTCGTCAGGTGGCGGTGCCTCGCTCTCCAACAGCTTTTGCTTCACCCTCGCAAGCGTTTCCGATTGCGCATGGAAAAAACACTCCTCGATCAGCGTCAGTGCTTTTCCGACCGTCGGCGCTTGAAGTGCCTCTTTGGGCAGAACCCAACATTCATCGACATGGATCAACATGTAGCGTCCCCCTTTCAGACACATGGTTGCAGAAAGCAAGGCCGCTGGAGGCGCTGAAATCCAAAACCGCTATTTTGCAAACGCCTTTTGGGCTGCCTCACGGATGGCTGCGCTGGCGTTTGCTCGAATCGGGACGCCGTGAGCAACCAGAACTTGGGAAATGGGCAATTCAACCAGTCGCGCAAAATCTTCGCTCAGCGACTTTCCTTCTATTTTCATGTATTTCCGCCAAAAAGGGCCAACCAGCGGCCCTGGAGGAAAACCCATTTTCGGCATCATAAAGCGCGCAAACCACGAACATCCCGGCAAACCTGGCAACCAATTTTGTACTGAATCACACGTCACCAAAATCCCCGCTTTTGACAAAAACAACGCGGCTTCCGGCATTTTCGCATGGTGAAAGACAAACCACGCTGCGCCAAACCCATCGAGCGGGGTCGGACCCGCCTCTGAAATTTCCCGTTCCGTCGAAAGGCCTGCGTAGTGTTTGGCCCCCTTTTGTGCCCAAAGTTTGGCCGAGAACTTACCGACGTAATACGGATCATCGACACCGTGAAAATGCCCCAACTTCACCACATGTCGGACATTTCCAAGCTTCAAAAGTTCGCGCTCCGTCGCCTCATCCAGTCGAACCGAATTGACAACCGTCAAATCCCCAGCTTCACGCAAGACAGTCATGTTGCGCGTGATTGTCATTCCCATGCCAACAGGGAATGTACCTTCAATTTGCCAAATATCATCAGTCACACGCACAATGGGACCGTGCTGTCTCACTTGCGCATAACGATCTTGTTTTGAAGCCATGGCTGCTCCCAATAGTTGATGTTCAAAACGAAACCATGGTCTTTCTGCTCAATATCTGTAAAACAAACCAAATCTTGAAATGAACAGAAAGAACCCTGTATTGGACTACCGTTTTGCGGCTTTTGTTTGTGGAACAACATGCTCCGCTGCATTTGCAGCATTCGCTGTGTTCGTTGGATCAATGCCAAAACGCTTGACGCCGTGTTTCTCCAAAATGGCGCGCTCGACAGCCTCGGCCATTTCGGGGTGTGTTTTGAGGTAGTCTTTCGCGTTTTCTCGTCCCTGACCGATTCGCTCTCCGCCATACGAAAACCACGCGCCCGATTTGTCGAAAATGCCTGCCTCCGACGCAAGATCCACGAGATCGCCTTCATGGCTGATGCCTTCGCCGTACATCAGGTCAAATTCCACCTCGCGGAACGGCGGGGCGAGCTTGTTTTTGACCACTTTGACGCGCGTGCGGTTGCCCACCACTTTTTCGCCTTGTTTCAGCGCGCCCACACGCCGAATGTCCAGCCGTTGCGAGGCATAAAACTTCAGCGCATTGCCGCCGCTCGTCGTCTCGGGGCTGCCAAACATGACGCCGATTTTCATGCGGATTTGGTTGATGAAAATGACCAGCGTATTGCTTTTGTTGATGGTGCCCGTCAACTTGCGCAGGGCTTGAGACATCAGCCGAGCTTGCAAACCAACGTGCTGGTCCCCCATCTCACCCTCGATTTCAGCCTTGGGAACAAGCGCAGCCACCGAGTCAATGACCACCACATCGACGGCACTCGACCGAACCAGCATGTCCGCGATTTCGAGTGCTTGTTCGCCATTGTCCGGCTGCGACACAAGCAAATCGTCGGTGCGCACACCCAATTTCTTGGCATAGTTCACATCGAGTGCGTGTTCTGCGTCGACAAATGCCGCCATTCCTCCCCGTTTTTGGCACTCTGCAACCACCGAGAGCGCCAAAGTCGTTTTGCCTGAACTTTCCGGCCCAAAAATCTCGACGATGCGCCCTCGAGGCAACCCGCCACATCCGAGCGCCACGTCAAGAGAAAGCGATCCGGTCGGAATCACCACCACCTCGGGGAGCTGTGCGCCTTCGCCCAGCCGCATGATCGCGCCTTTGCCGAAGTGTCTTTCAATGTTGGTGGTGACCGCGTCGATCGCCGCGAGCCGCTCGGTGCGGTTTGGGAATCTGCTGTCGTCACGCTTTTCTGCCTTGTCAGTCTTTTCGGTTGCCATCTAGTGCTCCCTTGTCGTCTGGATCGCTTTTGTGGGTGTGGTTGTTTAGAAAGGTAGTTTTGGGCTGCCTCTCACCGACACGTCGTGCCGGTATAGCAAAGGTCCCTGACATGGTGTGCGCAAAACCACACGAAAATCGCTCGTGCGCACGCACCCCAACCCAAGCCCAGAAAAGAAACCGCACCCCCGAACAGGGCTCAATCAAGGTCCGGCACGACACCAGAAAGTGTCCGACGGGCGGACAGTCAGTCGGTCGGCTATTGGCCTTTTTGCATCACGATCAAGCGGTAGTTTGCAAACTCAGCCCGACCGGCTGAATACAGCACTTCCGTCAGCAGCCGGTACGGTGTGCGCCTGTCTGCCATGACCAGCGCAATTCCCTCAAAAGTCTGCCCCTGCATTTTCGCCAGCCGAGTCAACCGCGTGCGATGTTTCGATAGCGCGCTAACGATCGGATCGATCGAGTAACCCTGCGCACCTTGCGATTTCCACTTGGGATCGACTGTGCCGTTTTGCACTTCGACCACCGCGTCATCCTCGATGACAATCGCCGTCTGCGTGATCGTGATGTTGACCGCCGGGAGAGGTTGCCGCTGCGCCGTTGAAGGCGGAAGTTGCAAGCCCTGTGGCTGACTGACCGCAAGTTGCTGGACCGAAAACTGCTTGATCAAAAACACAAGCAGAATCGTCATCATGTCCATCATCGGCATGATGTTGAGAAAGTTGATCTCGTCGGCTTCCTCTTCGATTTTGCGGCGGAGTCTGAACAACGCCCGACGCGCTTCTCGACGATCGACTTGCTGGCCGGCCATCTAGTTGACTCCCGCGCCGAGGAGCACGCCCGGAAACAAGGCCTTGGGTTCGGCCCCAGCCGTCTGGCGCATCGCATCCATCGTTGAGATGACGAGTTCGTAAGGAATTTGCGGCGTTGCGGTGATGATGGCGCGTTCTTCCGCTGGGTACACGGTCTTGATTTGCGTGAGCAGCCGAGTGAGTTCGGCCTGGTCGTGTTTTCCGTCAGCCCCGAGCGGTATCGTCGGCAATTCGTTGCTGTTCTGCTGTACGCCTTGCTCGGACATGACAAAACCGCGATACAAAACCGCAGCACTTGTGACCAGCGAAAACCCCTTGTCCGTAATCGAAACCGTCAAGTTAAGCTCGGGTTTCGGCGAAACCGTCGTCGTCGCCATGGTTGCCGTCGAGGTCGGCAAATTGATGTTGATGCTCGACAGCGACGCTTGAAACGTGACCGTCGCCAGCAAGAACATGATGATGTTCATCACGATGTCGAGGTACGGAACCAGGTTCAGCTCACCGGTTTCCTCGATGAGCTCTTCGCCGTGTTCGCGAAGCTTCCGCAATCGAAAGCGCAACCTCTGGATGGTCATCGCAACGCCTCGCTAGTTTTCGTCGTCTTCATCGCGAGCCCGCCGATTTCTGTCAGCCTCGCGACGGCTACCACTTTTAGGAGGCTCTTTGCTTTCTTTCTCAATGGCGGGCGGATTCGCAATCAGCTCGGACAACAGATTCTCGAGTCGAAGCGCAAAACTCTCTAGTTCCTGTTGTTTGCTCTTGCTCGCCGCCGACAAAAACAAGTGGCCGATCATGCACGATGCCGCAATGGCCAAACCCAGCCACGTATTGTTCATCGCCTCGGCAATCCTCGTCGCCAAAAGTGCGCTGCGTTGATCTGCTGCTGCTTTTCCGATGGCTGCAAAACCGCCAATCAGACCATTGATCGTTCCCAACAAACCCAGCAGCGTCGCAATGTTTGCCAAAGACCAGAGCACGCTGATCCGTTTTTTCAACTCCGGCGTCGCATCGGTCAGCGCCTCTTCGATCGCCGTCGAAACTGCTGCATCCCCCAACTTGAATTTTTGCAGGCCGGCTTTCGCGACGACGGCCACTGGCGCATCCGACGACTGGCTCAGCCGAATCGCCTTTTCAAACTGCCCCGCCGACAACAGCTTGCGCAGTTGTTCCAAAAACGCCCGCGCATTCACCGCTCCCTTGCCCAGAAAAAACATCGTCCGGTCCACAATGAGCGTCACGACGACCACCGAGCACAGCAGGTTCACATACATGAAGAACCCGCCCTGATCGAAAAACTCTTTCAGTTGTTGCATTGCTCTTTCCCTTGGGAAGCGACTACTGCATCTCTAACATTTCGCCGACAAAAGCGAAATCTTGGGTGTAGCTGCCCGGGTCTACTTCTTGAAAATCGGGTTTGCCAGGCAACGTCTCGACGGAAACCACTTCCGCGATGCGCTCGGAAACGTACCCAAACACCGTCTCGTCTTTTTGAAGGTCAATCACAAACAGAACCTTCGCTTTCGTCACCATCACAAACAGGTCCGTCTGCAATGTGAACAAGACCGCCCGCCCCCCTTTTCCGTCCTCGTAGCTTCGCGAAGCCGAGTAATAGGTTGTCACACCTCCCGTCGTGTCACGGGTATCGAGTTTTTGATACTGCGTCGGAGGAGATAGCATGCTCATGAACGCTCCTTGAAAGCTCTCTGTGAATGACCGCTGCCCAAAGCCACTGCAAGCGCAGCGGCGCGTCTATTATGCCGACGCGGACCTTCCCCGAAAATACAAAGTGTTGGCGGAAACTCAACTCGGAAGTGAGCCGTCCTTCCTATTCGTCGTCGCGTCGCTTGATACCACCGCCGACTTCAGCCTGGGTCCCAGTTCCTCAAGCAACGGTTCGATCCGATTTCCATGCAGCACCACCTGCACGAGCAATTCGTAAAAATCGATCATCGTATCGATCGTCGTCGAAACCAGCCGAAAGAGATGATCGTAACTGATACCACCGTCGTCGGCGCGAGGGACGACCACGCGGTAGTAGAGCACGCGATTGTCGTGATCGATTCCAAATGCTGGCATCACCAACCGATGATTCACAACCGCCACCGCATGTTCAGTCCCTTGCATGTGTTGCGGCGGAATCTTGTACGGAAACGCGACTGCAAATTGCGCCAGCAGCAATTCCTTTTCCCACCGGATGATCATCTCTGTTTCCAGTGGCCCGTTTTTCACCGCGAACGTCACCACATGGTTCTCTGCATCGCCTTCGCACGCCACGTTCTCGGACCGCAGCAAATCGCAAAGTTCCGCAAATGTCGAAACTGGTTTTGTGTCCATCTCACGGCACTCCTTGGCAGAAAAGACCCGAGCAAGGAGTGTACGCTGTCCGAAGATTCTGGGAAAAGCCTAGCGTCTCAGCCCGATCCCCGAAGCCTCCGCGCTCCGACGTTCGGGGGATGAACACGAGACGGGAAACTACTTGCAGGTCGTTGTGTCCAACATGGAACAAACGCTGTTCGTACAAGACGCCGGAGCAGCGCACCTGGGTCCTGTTGCGTTGTTGCATGCGCCACCATCTTGCGCAGGTGCCATGCACTTTTTCTGGGTGGTTTCACACCACGTTCCTCCCGTGCAAAGTACGTAGGTCGTACCTTGTATTCCGCACGGTTGGGAAAGACCCGCTGTCAATTGAGCCGTACACTTTCCCGAGATCGGGCAATTCAAACCTTGCGTTGCATCGCATTCCTGGCTGCCCATGGTACAGGAATCGCTCAATTTGCCCGGCGTTTGACAAGTTCCGCTCCGACAAGCCAGCGCAGGATGGCACGGAGCGCTTCCCGGTGTAGTACTACATACGACCCCCTGTGCGAGCAGAGCCGTACATTTTGAAGCCCCCGTTGCTCCAACACAGGCCAGACCTTTTTCACAATCCGAACCATCCACACAGTCAGTTCCAGCGGCACCGCGCGTTCCGCACTTTCCGCAGTTCGCTCCTCCGTCCTTGTTGCAGTAGAGACCCTGACATTGCACATCCATCCCGCACGCAGTCCCCGCAGCGAGAGTTCCTGCGGGAAAATTGCAGATTTGCAGGGGGTCCTTTTGTCCCAAGTAGTCGAAGCAAGAGGTGCTAGTAAATTTCGGGGCACACCCCGCGATGTCATCTCCCGTTACTTTGCTTCCACTGGACTTCGCGATCTGGAGACAGAGGGGGAGAATCCGCGTTTCGCACGTCGCAGCATCCGGGAAGGCCATCGTGAACCCAAACGGAAAGCAGTCCGCTTGTTTCTTGCAATACGCCTTCGTCAAATCGGGGCACGCCTGCTCCGGTGTCTTGGGAATGGTCACATTCATGTCCGGGCCACCTTGCGGAGGCAAATCACAGCCTCCAAAAGACAACGCAACTCCGAACATGCAACAAACTAGTAGTTTCTCGCGTTTCATCTTTTCTCCTTCGGATAAGTGAGGAAATGTCAGCAAGGGACCTCCCTGCGGACAAGAAAAGATTATCGCGTGTATGCCTTTTCAGGTCGAGTTCTTTGCAAAGGAAAGAACCGCGCGCTCCGTCTCTGACAACCCGAGCAGAGCTTCATACCGAGAGAGTCACCATGATACGATTGAGAGGCTCTCCCCCTAAGAACACGGAGACGAGGTGTGCCCATGAACGCGATCTTCCTGCGGTTGTCTTTGCGCTCTCTGTTTCTATTTCTTTTCGCAGGGTTTGCCTTCGGGTGCAAAAACGACACGACAGGACAAGAAGTTTTACCACCCCAAACAGACTCCCGACCGGCCCTCCTATTTTCCGAAATCATGTACCACCCGGTGTTGGAAAACGACTACGTTGATCGGCATGAATTTGTTGAACTTTTCAACCGTGGTACAGAAGACTTGGATGTCTCGGGCTGGCAGATCTCTGGAGACATTCGGTATGTCTTTCCTGCTGGAACAAAGATCGCGAAAGGGACGTATGTTGTCGTCGCAAAGGACAAAGCTGCACTCGTCATGGTGCAAAGCTACAAATTGTCTATTGAACAACTTTACGGAAACTATGAGGGGGAGCTTGACAATCGCAGTTCTACCCTCCAATTGATCGATTCCTCAAACAACAAAGTAGACTCCGTAACCTACACCGATGGATTCCCCTACCCCATCGGTGCCGACGCGCTTGGGGCCGATGATGAATGGCTCGCACAACTTCCACGACCCCTGACAAGTGCCCCCCATCAATACATGGGAATCTCCCTGCAAAGAGTCAGCTTCGATCTCGATGGTGCCGAAATTGCAAATTGGGTTCCCTCCCCCGTGGATGGTGCTACACCCGGAAAAGACAACGGAATCTCCGGCCTTCCTCCAACCATTGTCCTTCGCAAAACTGTGTCACCGCCAAACGGAAATCTACTCATCTCCTCGCAAGACAGTGTGAAGATGAGCTTTGTCTTTTCAAATCACATCCCGCTTTCCAAACCCCAACTCGAATGGTTTGTGGACGATGTTCAAAAAACAGGGGAACCCGTTACAACCGTTGATCTCACGAACAACAACGGCTTCTATGAGACCACGATACCGCCCAAGCCCAACAATTCCATCATTCGTTTTCGCATTCTGGTAGACAAAGGGAATGGGTCGGAAGTCATCTCTCCGCGCCCTTCAGATCCGCTCACCCATTGGGCCTATTTTGTGACGCCTACAGCTCCGTCCGGAAGTCCGATTTACAGCATGTTCATCAAAAAGGACAACTGGAACAAGATGTATGACAATGCCTGGCCTTCAATTCGGCCTCCGGCACCCAGGTGTCCTACGACCACGACCTATCCGACCGCAAATGACAAGAGGGTCAAACCTGGATGTATCGACGCAGATCGATGTGACATTCGGCAGGAATGGGATCAACAGGTGCCCGCCGTTCTGGTCAAAGACGGAGTGGTCTACGATGTCATGGCGCGCTATGCAGGGAGTCGTTGGAATCGCACAAACGGAATTCCGTTTGACCCAACAAAGACATCGATTGCACCAACCCCTGATCGTCCAACAAACACTGTGTTGAGCTGGAAAATCGACTTTCCAAACTACGCTCGTTTTGAAGGCAATCGCAGCAAAGTGATGCTGAACAAATTGAACCAAGCATGCCCAGGACTCGATGAAGTTGTTGGACAGTTGATGTACGGAGATCCATCGATCAACATCCCAACGCAGGACGCACACTTTGTTCGTTTTCACGTCAACGGCGGGTATTACCACTACATGCTCGATTTGGAATCCATCGACGGTGAAATGCTGAAACGCTTTGTGGCAAAAGGAGAACGGGTAGGGGATCTCTTCAAGGCCGATGGGAATGCCGGCGCTGTTGAAGGTCCATGGGGTCCATCGGATGAATCCACACTCCTTTCAAGTGCAACGTGTACCGGCTATTCCGTGGATGATCGGTACAAGTACACGTACGATCGAAAGACCTACAATTGGGACAACCACAGCAAGCTCCGCAAGACAATCGAAGCGGTCAATACGTTGCGCGCAACCGCAGTATCCACAGGAGACTATTCGGCCCTCAAAGCGTTTTTGATCGCAAACTATGACGTACAAAAAATGATCGACTACATCGTCATCCGAAATTGGGCTGTTCCCTGGGATGAGGGCTTCCACAACCACTTCCTATACCAAAATATCAGCGACGGAAAATGGTTCATGATCCCGCAAGACAAGGACCGCGAATGGGGTGAAGCGATCAGTTGGTACAACCCCTTTACAAAAACCACGGAAGCCTTTTTGGGGGGGCGTTCTTTCTATTGGGGGGAAGAAGGGAATGGTCAGTACAACCGATGGAAGGATGCCTTCATCAAGTGTTTTCGGAACGAAATTCGTCAACGGATCATTGATCTAGATCAGGCTGGCATTTTGAACCCAGCGATTTGGCAGAGCAAAGTACAGCAGGCTGCTGCGACCTTCAACCAGACAGACTATCTGTTATCTCCTGCTGTCTCCTCTGCATGCAATTTCAACACGGAGCTTCAGGGTCTTATGGCCTTTGGTGGTCGCCGACATCTAGATGTATTGGATTTGCAAGAGGAGACCTCCTGTACGGCAGCAACTTGTGGTCTCAAAGCAGATATGTATCAGACTGCAACGGGGGATACGACGCGTGATTTTGCGAAGGCTATCCTCAAAGCTTCCAAAACTGTCCAAACGGTGAACAGTGACTTTGGAACGGGGTCCCCCGATCCAGCCGTTCTGGCCGACTCCTTTCAAATCCGATACACAGGAAGGGTCGTCCCACGTTTTGGTGAGACCTACACATTCTTTGTCCAATCGGACGAGGGCGTCCGGCTTTGGGTGAACAACGTACTCATCATCGACAACTGGGTCACACAAACGGCGACCGAAAAGTACGGGAACATCACACTGACCGCCAACACACCCGTCAGCATTCGGCTTGAGTACTTTGAAAACACCGGAACTGCATCGGTAAGACTTAGATGGTACAGCCCTTCTCAGTACTACCAAGTGATTCCTACAAACAGACTGAAACCGACCTGATTTTTCTCGCCCCCCCTAGAAAGGGAAAACTGATACATTCGTGGCTTCGGGGTTTGAATTGCTCGATCCGCATGTTGGGGGGATCGGCCCGACGGGATGTCTAGGTTTGCCATGTGGCCGAACGCAATTCTGATCGTGCTATTTTTTGCGATTTCATTTTCGGAAGCGATCGCTGCACCAAAAGCGGTCCGAAAACAGGCCAAGACTACAGTCACCACTTCCGCACCTGCACAGACCTTAACCCACACCCTGTCCAACAATCCAGAAGTTGACCAGACAGTCGGCGGCCTGACTGAGGACGAAGCAGTGTCAGTGGCACTAAGACAGAATCCTGCACTGCGCGCCTTCCGAAAAGAACGGGGTGTTTCGGAAGGAAGGATCATGACCGCCTCTGCTTGGGCCAATCCCTCCCTCCAGGTTCAGCTTGTCCATGTTCAAACAGGCGCTGACATGGGCTTTGCCGTGGCCCTAAAATGGGCACCTCCTCAACCTGTTGTGTACTCAGCGAACAAGGCCGTGTTTCGTGCTGCGCTCCAACAGGTGGAACACGAAATTGCCGATCGAGAATGGCAACTTCAGTACCAGGTTAGGGGTCTGCATTCTTTGCTCCTGATGTTGAAAAGGGAACAGCGTATGTCTGACCTGCTGCTTGCCGCGCGGAAGCTGGTTTCTGATTCCTATATGGTTCGTTTGGAAAAAGGTGCAGCGACCAGAATTGAATGGAATCAGGTACAACTGGCAATGCTGTCTTTGAAGCGCGAGAGAGACAGCATTCTGCTCAAAGAGGCGGATGCACAACGACAATTTCGCACGCTGCTCGGGGTTCTGTCTGCCGAATCTGTCCGCGTGTCCGGTGTAATTCCCACAGAAAAAGAACGCTTTGTAATCCCAGCGGCAGAGATCTTGGCTGAGCAGGCACTCGCTGCCCGCCCCTCCCTCAAAGCCATGCAAGCACGGATCGTAGGGCGACAACAGGCACTCAGAGTGGAAAAAGCTCGTCGCTGGCCGTGGTTTGAATTCAGCGCAAGATACAGACACACTGCGTCCACGAATTATCCAAATGAAGTGTTGCTCGGAATCGAGGCCCCCCTTCCTATCCTCAATTGGAATCAGGGTCCAATCAAAGAGGCTTCAGCAGAAATCGATCTGGCAGTAGGACTTGCAGAAGCAGAGTTTCTTGCACTGAAACAGACTGTGTTCAATGCCCACGCGGCACTGATGGTCAGAAAAGGTATTCTGTTGCGGTATGAAAAGGAAGTTTTGCCTGTCCTCCTGGAGCACGAAGAACTCCTGGACCTAGCAACCAAGGGAGGACAAATCGATCTCATCGGATTGCTTTCTGGGGAAGAAGTCGTGTTGCGTGAGCGACGGGAGTATTTTGAAGCGCGCTTTGCATTCCGTGCGGCATGGTTGGCCTTGGAAGCAGCGGTGGGAAGGCCACTTCAGGAGATCCACCCATGAATTCTGTTCCGATTTCCTTTGAACGATTTGAGTACAAGTACTGGCTCAATTTGGCACAAGAAGAGGCTCTCCTTCAATGTCTTGCCACGTTCATGCGACGCGATGCGATGGCCCCTGGGGGACAGCAAAATACGTCTCTGTATCTTGATTCCGAAGAGCTGGACTTTTTTACTCTGCATGTAGACAAGACACCAGACAGGCCCAAACTTCGTGTGCGCGCTTATGGAAATCCACCGTCGGGAAAGGCCTTCTTTGAGATCAAACGAAAGATCAAGCGCGTGTGTTTCAAAGACCGCGCGACGGTTCCCATGAACATGGTTCCAAAACTGCTTCGAGGAGAGATTCCTGCGGAGTTCGTCTTGCGTCCTGAAGAACGGAAGATTTTGGATCACTTCCTGTACTTGATGTACGTATGGAACGCGACTCCCAAGTTGCTCATTACCTGCAAGCGCGAGGCGTTTACGTCGATTCTGCCCGATGAAGGGGTTCGACTCACCCTCGATAGACAGATTTGCTACCAGCCGATGTACGAACCTACTCTGCTTGGCGATCCGAAGGCTTGGATTTCGCTTTGCGGACAGATGCACTATCAACCGGAAGCACCGACGCTGTGTGAGATCAAATTCCGAAACATGGCACCCGTTTGGATTGCCGACATGGTGCAAGGTCTCAAGTTGCGCCTGGCCGCGAGTTCCAAATACGTGATGGCGATGCGGTTGGATTCAACCGGCGGAGATTCGCCCGAAATGACGGACCCCTTTGTGCCCCCTTCGCTCAAAAGGACAACCGCCTAACATGGATACACGCATTGGTTGGGACTTAACCTTGGCAGCACTCTTGCTTGCCTTTGCCCTGTCCATGACGATCTCATGGACGTACGTTGCGACCTATACGGGGTTGTCCTATATGCGCAGTTTTGCGAACACCCTTGCGATTGCGGGGGTTGTCTCTGCTTTGGTCATGCTTGCGATAGGGGATGACGTTGCACGGGGGATCGGTCTCGTCGGCGCGCTGACCGTTATCCGTTTCCGTTCGACGCTCAAAGACACACGCGATTTGATGTTTGCGTTTGCCACGCTCGCGATCGGTGTGGCGTGCGGAGTCCTCGCGTTCGCAGTGGCGATTTTGGGGGCTGCTGTGTTCTGTGTTGCGATGTTCTATCTATGCTATTCGGATTATGGAATGCGCCGGATGTTCAATGCCGTGGTGCGTATGCAAGTGCCTCCGCAGGAAAGCGAACAGAAGGCCATTCGCAAGGTCCTTGAAAAGTTCGCTGTGAGTTTTGTCCTGATCAACGCACGCGATTTGGGGGGAGGCACACAAGAGCATTCCTATCATGTCCGCTTGCGCAACGTGGGCGAAAAGGGAGAGATTCTCAAGCTCCTCGGTGAGATTCCCGGAGTCACTGGCGCAACACTGTTCTTGCAGGACACATCACTTGAACCCTAAGGGGCTCCTACATACACTGATTGGGAAGATTCCCAAGTGGCTTTTGGTGCTGCTTGCACTCGCGGGGTTTTATTACTTTTCGCACGGATTTACCGTCTCAACGGGCACTACGTTGGGCTATGTGGAGGAGATCGTCCATCAAGTGGGTCCTTTGCAGGCAGGGCGGGTCAAAGAAATTGTTGTTGCGCTTGGACAGCCGGTGAAAACAGGGGATGTTCTGGTCCGAATGGACTCGCGTCCGCTCGATTTGCAGAAGGCAAAAGTGCTTGCGGAACTTGCACAATTGCGAGCCCAAGTGCTGGCAGAGGAGGACTTGCATGCGTCACTCCTCATGCGGGGGCAAATTCAGGCAGTGCGGGCCTATGCCAGCGTGCAGAGTATGCGTGCAGAGCTACGCGAAACGAACAAGCAGCTCAAGCGGCTACAGAGTCTAAAAAGCAGACAACTGGTGCGTGCTGATGAGGTAGAAGTCGCACAAAAGCAGAAGAGTTCGCTGTCCGCAGACTTGGGTTCTCGCCCATCTGGGAATGTCCGCGATCAAGAATTGATGGGTCTTCGACCACGCCCAAAAGAAGACCAAGACCGTCGCCTGCATGACCGCCTTGAACCCTATCGGATAGCCATCGGCGTGAAGGAAGCAGAGCTTGCACAACTTGAATTTCAGCTTTCTGAACTTGTATTGAAGTCTCCTGTGGATGGTATTGTAGGACCCCTTTTGCAGCGACAGGGAGATGTGATTGGTGCAGGAACTCCGGTGCTTCAGATCATCACACACCGTCCGGGATTTTTGGTTGCGTTTGTACCAGAGCGACAAATTCAACGCTTCACAAAAGGTCAAAAAGTGGCGTTGCGGAGACCGCGCCTCGTTTCCCAAACGCTGTATGCTCGGGTGCTTGATTTGGGTCCGCAAGTCGAAGAAATGCCCGTTCGATCTCGTCCTACTCCGGGCGTACCTGCTTGGGGACGCCGCGTCATTTTGAAGTTGGAAACCACGCAGGAATTGGTTCCTGGGGAGTCGTTCCGTGTCACTCCTGAGTAGTCTGTTGTGCGTCGCTACCGCGCTGCTGTGCGATCCATCGCCAATCGTCGTTTCTGATGAACTTCTTGCACAGACCTCGATGCCGGAAGCTTCGGGAGTTGTTTGGAACACACAACTTCAACGCTACCTTGTGATCAGCGATGACACGGGAAAAAAGGAACTAGGGACAAACCACGCACCATGGCTGTTTTTGCTGGCCAAAGAAGGCGTATTCGACAGAGCCCCTATTCCCATTGTGGGAATCGAGAAACTCAACGATGCAGAGGCTATATGTGATGGACCTTGGGGAACCTACTTTCTTGCGACTTCTCATTCCGAAAACAAAAAGGGGAAGAAGAAGGCAGACAGAAGAGTTTTGCTGCACCTGAAAACGGTGGGAAAATCACTACAAGTGTTGGCGTCGTTGGACTTGGCCCAAGCGATTCTGGATTCCGGCTTGATTGCCTCTGCATCGGTGGACATCGAAGCCTTGTCGTTTCGTCAAAAAGACCTCTATGTAGGGCTCAAGTTTCCGTTAACACCCTCGGGGGATGCGATCGTCCTGCGGGTTGCAGATGTGCTTTCGACACTCAAGACAGGAACGATTCGCAAAGAGCAGGTGACGAAATTTGCGGAGTTCCCCCTACAAGTGCCAGCAGCCAATGGACCGGGCATGGTTCGAGAAGGAATTTCAGACATGACATTCTTGCCCGATGGACGGCTGCTGTTGCTGGGAAACAGCCCCAAAAAACTCCCGCCTGATGGGGGTGGTGCATTGTGGATGCGGAACACCGACGGATCTCTTTCCTTGTTGCGGCGCTTTGTGGGACTGAAACCAGAAGGGATTGCGATGTCCGCGAGCAAAACAAGTTTGGTGATTGTGTTTGACAACGACAGAAAGCCACCCCTTTGGCTACACATTCCCATTCCGAACCTACGAACAGAGCCCAAGTCTGGGACTCCCAATGGGAACTAGATGGTTAAAGGAGTTACGGAACGAAGTCTTTGTTTTTCCCGGGCATGATTTCGCCTCCGTGACGACATGACACGACTCCGGAAATGCTCTTGTACGTTGTTCCGACCGTTGGGAAGGCTGTGCTGCCCGATGGCATGTAATCGGAATCGAAGGTATTTCCCCAGTCTGTGTTGCCTGGCGTCGTCGTAAAACCGTTGTTGCCTACGGTTGCAATTTGCAGCGTTCCGACCGGCGGTTGTAGGGTCACAAGCATCCCCTCATACTTGTTCCAGGTGGTTCCCTTGTGACTCACAAACTGACCGAACACGGTGGTGTCTGAGATCACCGTGGGGGCAATGGTTTTTGTTTGCGGCAGAATTTCGATCACCTCCACAAAAAGTTGGTGTTCCACGACGGTCATCGGTGGGGTGCTATCGAGTTCGACAAGGATCTTTCCGCGCAAACGCACATTGTCATTCCGACCAATCGCATTGAGCAGTGTTCCGCTGTCGCTGGCGGACGGACAGTCTTTTCCCGTCGAATCAGGTTTCGGGGCCTTGGGTCCGATGGCTTTTACGACCAAACCGCACGGGGGAGTCGTACATTGGGGGTCCTGAACCCAGATTTGATAGCGACATTGTTGGTTGGTTGAGTTGACGTATTTGTCTACCTTGCTGACCGCGACCACACCATCAAGCATCACGCGCTCCCCATTGCCAAAGGGTCCGTTTCCGGGGTCCTTGTCAATCAGGTTGATCGTCGCTGTCTTGTAGGTGTACGGCAGTGCAAGGTCCGGTTCGGCAGAAGGAGGCATGTCTGTGTTGGTGTTGGTATTCCCGGAACAGCCTGACGCCACACAGGTGGCTGAAAGGGCAAGCCAGGAAAAGAACAGAAACGATGCAGAATGACTGTGCTTTGGGGGGATCGATCTCATGGAAGATAGTCCTATAAACAGAGTTCCTATGAGATCGTAGACCGACGAGAAACTCGGGTCAAACCCGAATACACGGTCGCCCAAACATCCTTGATTGTGGGAGGACCTCAATACCAGGCGAGAGGATTCTTTGTGGTCTCTGTGATGTGCAGTTTTTGTTCAGCTTCTTTGAGGTGAACCGCTCGCCACCGCCATGCGATGAGGCCCCCTATCAAAAAGCCGCCAATGTGGGCCCACCATGCGATCTGGGAAACCCCGGTCAGCGCCCCCAAAAACTGAAGCCCGAGCCAAAACAGGACATACGTGCTGGATTTCCACTGGACGCGAAGCACGAAAATCAGAGAGGAAAGTCGCGCGTGCGGAAAGAGCACAGCATACGCCGCCATCACCCCGGACACTGCACCTGACGCACCGACCAGCGGCATGTCGCGTTCGTTTTGCAAAAGCACTTGCAAAAGGGCTGCGGCCACACCCGATGCAAAGTAGACCCCTACAAAACGTGGCCAGCCCAATCTGTCTTCGACGTTATCGCCAAAAACCCAAAGAAAATACATGTTTGCAAGAATGTGAAAAAGGTTTGCATGCAGAAACATGTACGAAAGCCATGGAAAGAGTGAACCATGAAATGAACGATTTGGAATCAATCCAAATGTGCGAGTAAAAACTTCTGGATTGTCACTTCCCATGGTTGCCAAAAATGCCATTACATTGATAAAGATAAGAACCATGACTGCCATGGGAAAACGCTTGCGAGGATGGTCGTGTTCCACGGGCAATCCGGTTAAAAACATGAATGCCCACAGCAAAGCTGAGGTAGGACTTTCGGACCCCGCTGCCGGTGCCAAAGGAGGCGGGGGAGAAGCCGCCAAAAGCGGATGGGAGGACGTGGAGGTGGACGACAAAACAGACGAGACTTGCGCCAGCTCACCACCGTCGATCCAAATGCCCAAACATTGGGCGCATTGGTCGAGGACCAAGCTTTCTGACAAATTCCCCGTTTGTCCATACATTCTTTGGCGCAGGCGCCCGGTTGAAACCCCACACTTTTGCATCAGCAAACCGTGGCGCGGGCAGCGTTTTAGGGCCTCGGCTTGCGGGCTATCTACCAGCTGAAAAAGCGGTTTGTCGAAATGACTTTCCGCAAGCAGCATTTCCAATTCGCCTGCATCAAACCAAATTCCTCGACAGTTCGGGCAATAGTCGAGGAGAAGCGTACAAACCGGCGTTGTTTCTTTGACCGTACGAAGTTCAGTCTGACAGTGCGGGCACAACATGCTCACAACGGTATCACGAACTATTCATATCGTTCGTCTCCAGCGGTGTCCTCGGTGTGATCGGGGTTCGCCGAGTTTGAAACCGCTGGTGCCGCGTCTTTCCCGGTGCCGATCGGCGAAAGCACTGCGGCGTCATAGGTTTTGGCGCCTTGTTCCTCTAGGTAGACACGGACTCGTTGACGCAAAATGTCCAAATCCAACACCTTGCCGATGCCGTCGGGAGTTTGCACGCGCTTGCCCAATTTTGGGAGTGCATGACCCAAGGCTTTGTACGTCTCGTGTTCGTACAAAAGACAGCATTTGAGTCGCCCACATTGCCCCGCCAATTTCCCAGGATTGAGCACCATGCCTTGATCCTTGGCCATGCGAATCGAGACTGGGGAAAAACTGGGAAGAAAGGAGGAACAACACAGCTCTCGACCACACGTACCGACACCCCCAATCACTTTTGCACCGTCTCGGGCACCGACCTGACGCATTTCGATGCGGAGTTTGAAGCGTTGGGAGAGATCTCGCACGAGATCCCGAAAATCGACCCGCTCTTCGGACGCAAAATAGAACGTCGCGCGCTGTCCGGGAACAAGGTCCACAGACAGCAATTTCATCGGCACTTTGCATTCACGGAGCCGCCCTTTGCAAAACCGATACGCCTCGGACTCCAGCTGCCGAATGTCTGCAAACTGACTCGTTTCATCAGGCCTGGCTTTTCGCAAAATCCGGCGTAGCGTTTTCAATGAAGGCCTTGGCGTACAAGGGGTTTCGACTCTACCCAGGCGCGGACCCCGATCGGTTTCACACAGAACAAGATCGCCCACTTCCACAGTCCTGTCGGCACACATAAGTTCGTGTAAAAAGCCGCCGGGCCGAAAGCGTACTCCTGCGATCGGCGCGACTTCAAAAGGCAAGTCTTTGGGAAGCTCCAGTTGCAAAGTGGGCCGAAATTCCACAATGGTTTCCGGCTGCCCGGCTGCCTCATCGGTCGTCGGAGCAAATTCAGAATCCGGCAAAAAAGTCGCCGCAACAGGGGGCGCATCCTTTCGCGTGTCTTTGCCCGGCTCCTGAACACTCTCCCAATGCGATACGGGCCCGCTGTCTTTTTGAACAGGTCTGCGGTTCTGTCTTCCTGCGTCCAGGCTTGGGTGCTTTCCACTGTCTTTGGACGAGCGATTGGAGGGAAGAGGCTCTGCAACAAACGGAGGCTGACTGCGCGGTCCACGGCCACGATTCCGTCGGTGGCGTTCTCCAGTCGGTGGGGCTTTTTCGCTGGGGAACTCGGGCTGCGAACGAGAACCACTCGGGCGATTTCGATCGAGATTGGGGGAAGAGGAGCTGCGACTGGGTTTTCTGGGGTGCGCGGGTCCGCTTTGCGGCACACGAGGCAAATTCGGTCGATTTTTTGGGGGTCTGTCCGAATTTGAGCGATTTTGCGGATGCCTGTCCTGGTTTGGTCGATTTTTCGCGGGATTGGGCGAATTTCCGCGACCTTGCGAGGCATGGCTTGCAGCAGATCCACTCTTGGGAGGCCGCTCGGGAGATCCGCCGGGTGAAGGCGAAGACGGCGACGAAACAGAAGGGGATGACCCGGAGGGACCCGAACGATCTGACCGAGCGGAACCGTCTACGTTGGGGCGGTTCGGAGTTTCGGCATTCGGTTTGGATTCTCTGCGTGGGAATCGGGGTCCATTCGACGGTCCGTGACGGTGCCGACCTCGCATTCCGGGGGACGACGGAGCACCCCCTTCAGTTATTGCGGAATCGCCCGGGCGGCTAGGGGGACCTTTAGGGGGTTCGTTCATTGCGCACCTTCCAAACCGTAACGTGCGGCGTTGTGTTGCAAACGCGGGGACAGAAGGCGCAACAGGCGCTCCAGCGACAGCGGCGCGCTTGTGTAGCGGCGAATGGCCGTTTGCGTCTCGCGCAACAAACGAAGCGATTCGGAAAGCGGCGGACTATCCGCAAGCTGATTCTGCTTTGCAACGTCGCGCAAATGCCGATGCAATTTCAGCCACAGAAGGTCGAGCACTTCCACGGCTTCCTCTCGGTCTTGGCCAACTTCGGCAGCCACCTGGCACATCGCTTGCGCACGCCCAGACAATGCGGCAGAAAACAGGGTTTCCGACGCCCGTTGTCGATTTTCCATGGCCTCTGGTTCACGAAGCAGACGTTGGGCGCGCCCCAGACTGCCCTGGGACAAGGCCACAACGTGCTCTCGCAAATCCAGGGAAAGCCCCACGTGTTTTTGGGTCAGCGCCGACAAGATGGCCTCGTCGGGAAGCGGCACAAAACGCAGCCGCAAGCAACGCGACCGGATGGTCTCTAAAAGACCGCTGCCACACGTCGCACACAACACAAACTGCGTTTGAGGAAGCGGTTCTTCCAGCGTTTTGAGCAGACGGTTTGCGGCTGTCATGGCCGTCGGAATGGTCAGTTGATCGGCGGGGTCCAGGATCACGACGTGCGAAAGTCCCTCGAACGGAGGGAACCTGAGCCGACTCAACACCTGTTCGATTTCATTGGCCAAACCCGCCGCCTCCATGGACGGAAACAACACATCGGGGTGCGTGCCTGCTTGGATTTTTTGGCACGACAAACAGGCACCGCAGGCACCTCCCACCTCGGGTCGGTTGGTGCAATTGAGCGTCGCGGCAAGCGCAAGAGCCGTCGTCCGTTTTCCAACGCCTTCGGGACCATCGAACAGATAGGCGTGGTGCGGACGCCCAGCGAGCAGGGCGCTTTTCAGGGGCATCACCACCTGATCCTGTCCAACGATTCCTGACAGGCCGCGCGCAAAAACCGGCGCAGCGTTTTCCCCATGTTCGGGAGTCTCGTGCATGGCCGCGCAGTATTTCAAACGCCAAGCCAAAAGAGCAAGTCGGTTCGCTCGCTCATGCACCAATGGACTGCGCGAAGGACGAACACAAGACCGGATGTTGTTGGGCGAAACGGTCTGATGCCGGGGCGCAATCCGGCGTCAACAGAGGGAATCGATTGTCTTGATTTGTGCAAGGATTGCCAGTCATAGTTGCACGGCATGGAATCTTCTGATCTTGGACTTCTGGTTTCTCTCGATGCGCTTCTTCAAGAAGGGAGCGTAACGGGGGCCGCACGCCGCATCGGTCTTTCGACGCCCGCAATGAGCCACGCGCTGGCACGGATTCGCGATCGATTGGGGGACCCGATCATGGTGCGTTCGGGGCGAGGAATGCTTCTGACGCCGCGCGCCCTGGCCTTGAAACCGCAGGTTCACGCAGTCATCCTCGAGGCTGGTAAAACGTTAGAACCTGAAAAACCCTTTGTGGCGCGGGAACTTTCGCGGACGTTCGTGGTTCACGCCACGGACTATGTGCTGACGATTCTGGGAACGACCGTGGATCGGATGTTCCGGGAAGAAGCTCCGAATGCGGGCCTTCGCTTTGTCCCGAATTCACCCGATGATGCGGCGTTTTTGCGGGATCATGGATCGGATCTGGCGATCGGGATTTACGGAGACCTTCCGAATGAGATGCGGTGCCAGCAGCTTCTGACGGATCGGTTTGTCTGTGCCGCTCGCAAAAGTCACCCCGCACTGAAAAAACGTTTTGCTTTAGAGGATTTTGTACGCTTGCCGCACATCCAGGTGGCACCGCGTGGCAAACCCGGTGGGTACATAGATGACGTGCTCCAACAGCGAGGACTTTCACGCAGGGTGGCGCGTGCGGTTCCGTACTTCGTGACGGCACTCCACATGGTTGCGGAAACAGACTATCTGCTGACGATTTCGGAACGGATCGCGAAACGATTTTCTGCAAGTCTGTCGCTGAAACTGCTCGAGATTCCTTTGCCGCTTCGTCCATATGCGCTGAGCCTTTTGTGGCATCCGAGGATGGACGGAGATGCGGGGCACCGTTTTCTTCGGGATGTGTTTCTGCGCGCATCCAAAAAAGTTGCAGGGAATCGGCACACAGAAGCGCGCTTGCGGTTGGATGCAAAACATCCGACTCCAGACCCCGATTCACCGAGGTCTGCCAAGTCTCAGAACAGGGTACGCGCGGAAGATCGAAAGTAGCCGGCTCTCATGGTTGCACGGCATGCAACATAGAGTTCACGTTCTTTTCCTTGTTTGCATTCCAACCGGGCGCATCATGTTCGGGACTGGACAAGTCCACGGATTGGATCGAAAGGAGCAAACGACATGAGCGTGAAAGATACAAATCGATCGAACAGGTCAAAACGGATCGCGATGGTGATTGCCAACCCGTCGGTGTCGAGCACGACAGGCTGGCCGGTTGGGTTCTGGTGGTCGGAACTTACGCATCCGTACTACGCCTTTCACGAGGCGGGATACGAAGTGGAGATCTTTAGTCCTTCGGGCGGCAAATGTGAGGCAGATGGAATGAGCGATCCTCGCGACGCGAGCGGTTATTCGGCATCGGACCTCATCAGCTTGGGCTTTTTGCACACGAAAAGCCTTGTGGCACACGTTGAGAACACGAAACCCGTTTCGGACATCGACGTGTCGCAGTTTGACGCGATCGTCGTTGCAGGCGGCCAATCCCCGATGTTTTCATTCGAGGCGGCAGAAGGTCTGCAAAAGACGTTCGCGGCGTTTTATGAGGCCGGGAAAATTGCGTGCGCGCTGTGTCACGGCGTTGCGCTTCTGCGGTACGCGAAGCTTGCAAACGGAGAACTTCTGGTCAAAGGCAAAACGGTGACGGGTTTTGCGAATGTTGAGGAAGATTTTGCGGACAACGCAGTTCGGGGAATGGGTTTTCTGCCGATAGACAAACACCTGATGCCGTGGCGAATCGAGGACGAATTGCGGAAATTGGGCGCAAACTTTGTGCAAGCGGGTTTGTGGCGGGCCTTCGCGATCCGGGACGGAAACCTCATCACCGGGCAACAGAATTTCTCGGGTGCAGAGACAGCAAAGCTGGTCATCGAAGCACTGGGTCGCTAATGGGTGATGGGGGACAATACATGGTGAGGAGACAACAAGAGGCGATTGACACTGCGGAGGTCGTGTTCCTCGCGACCCCGTTTCCAGCCAACGAGAGCGTGCTCCGGCCCATTGCAGAGTGCCTTGCGGGGAAGGTGCTGGTGGATTGCACAAATCCCGTTGGCCCGAACCTGTCGCATGGCCTAAACAGTGAACGGTCGGGGAGTGAATTTGTGCAGTCGCTTGTCCCCCAAGCGAAAGTCGTCAAGGCGTTCACAATCTATGGTTTCGAGAATCTGGAAGATTCGCATTATCCCGGTTACGACGTAAAACCAACGATGCTGTTTTGTGGGAACGACGCTGCGGCGAAAGAGCGGGTGTCTCTGCTTATTGCAGATTGCGGTTTTGAACCGCTCGATACGGGTGGTCTTGCACAGGCGCTTCACCTGGAACACATGACGCTATTGTGGATTCGGATGGCGCGTGCGCAGGGCTTTGGACCGGGCTTTGTGTGGGCTGCGCTCAAGAGGCCGAAAACCCCATAGGACTGTTTGTTTCACGACGCCAACCTATCTTGGATAAACCGAGCAACCACCCGCAATTCCCTCTTTGCGAGCATCTGCAAACCTGATATGACCTCGCTTTCACGGTCGCGTTGGGAAGTTTCCCGCGACCTCAACACCGAGGAAAGACACATGGCACCAAAGAAGGACAGTTCAGTGTTTGACATGAATGCGCTGTTCGAGCAGGAACTGAAGGCGCGTAACGAGGATTTGCGACGACAAGCGGCTCTGGCGATGTTGCCGAAACTGCGTCCGTCTCCCAAAGTGACAATGGCAGAATTTCTGGATTCCCTTCAGCAGCACCGCGAGGTTTGGACGGCAGTTTTGGGGCTGTCGGCGCTGGATTTTGCTTCGATGATTTCAGGCGGATCACAGGCCAGTACGGCGAAGGCCGCGCCGGAAAAAACCAAACGGACTCGGATTTCCGATGCACAGAAAAATTCGCTCAAAGGGGCCATTGTGAGTGTGCTTGGGAATCACAAAGAGGGGCTCAGCCGGACAGACATCGCGGGGCAAATTGGCGACGATGTGTTGTCCACGATTGGGGTTCGACGGGATGAGTTGGCGAACAAACTGCGTCAACCGCTCGGTGAGTTGGTGGATGACAAGAAGCTTCACACCGTCGGCGAAAAACGCCTGATGAGATACGTAGCCGGAAAGAAAAAGTAGTCCGTTCCCTTCCAGAAACGACTGCGGTGGGCGCGGGCTATGTCAGGCGTGCTCACAGCCAATGGGCTGCTGTCCCCCACGCTTCGTTCCGGGGACTGGCGCGCCCGCCTACGCCCTCGCCCATCACAAATCTCGGCTACGTTTCTGGATGGGAACAAAGCCTCCATCACAAATCTCTGGGCTACGTTTCTGGATCGGAACTGACTCGTTCTTAGACAGATGCCATGCGGTGGGGGCTGGCTATGTTGGCGACAGGAGGGCGTGCAGGATCATGCCGAGCTGGCTCCAATCGATGTCTTTGGATGCAAGAAGCTCGCGCACGGTTTTGACCGTGACGTAGCAGCGTTCGCCGACGTTTGCACCATGAGGCCGCAAGGAAGTCTCGGTGGCAACGAGGGCGCGAAATTGGTCCTCGGAAAGACACACGCGAAACAAATGGCAGTGGTAGCTGGCCAAAGATGCGGCGACTTGACGATCCCCGGCTTCGACGGGCTGAAACTGCTCGAGGTCGATTTGCAGGCCGGTTTCCTCGAAGACTTCGCGCTGGGCCGTCTGGCGTGGATCGACCGTTCGTTCGCTTGCGAGGTTGGCAGAACCGCCGGGCAACATCAGGCCAAACCCCAGCGCGTTGCGGACGGCGGAACGGTACTCCCGAACCAGCACGACCTGCGTCGAAAAGACATCGGCAGGTTGATCGACACGCGAACGGCTGGAGTCGTTGAAAAAAAGAACGCTCGCGCTGACATCTGTGCGCCCAATGACGACCTCGCCGCCTTTGTGACGATGTTCGCCCGCGATGGAAACGCGCGGCCTAAGTGCCCACAGAAGCGGCGGTCGCCCGGCGGAACGACTGCGGTAAGACCACTCCAGTTGAGCATCCTCAAGCCGATGTCCCGCAAGTTTGAGGGCCTTGTACCACGCCACAAAACCGGGACTCTGCCACAGAGACAGGGGGACTTGACGTTCGGAACCGCGTCGCAAACGGCTGGGCCGCAGCATGCGCAAAGCCTGTTCGGCAGCATCCTCGAGCGTGATGGCTACAGGAACGTGAAACCGACCGGCACTGGCGGGCACAATCATGCCCTGCGGAATCCCGAGCAGGACGCGCGACGAACGCTGCCACGCGCCCCACAATTCATGAAGCCACGGTTCCCCCTGCCCCCCATCGCCAAACCAAATCAGCAGACCGTCCGTGTGCTTGAGTGCTTCCTCTCGCCACCGCACCATGGCCGGAGACAAAGGCGATGCGCCAACCGATGTGATGGGCGATGTGCCACTCGATGGGACCGGCGATGGGACCGACGATGAAGAGGTGCTTTGTGAAAGAAGAACCACGCCATCCCACTCGTGCTTTCCGATCAAATCGACCAGAGCTTGGACCCAAGGCCCAGGCGCGCCCGCCACAAAAAGCGATGCCGTAAAAGCAGGAGGAAGAGGAGACAGTGGTTCGACAACGAGTGCCTTGAGCATGTCGCTTATTGCGCTTGCTCGAGCTGCCCAATCGGTCGCACCTCTGCGAGCGTCGCGGTACATCCTTTTTGCATGATGGGCGGGCACGACACGAGCGCCAACACCGACGCAGTTGCCGTATTGGCACCCCGCGTTTTGTACGTGAAGGCGACCAAGTGAGTGGAGGAACAACCCGCAAAACCGCACTGGCCACCGAGTTGCACGTTCGTCACCACTTCATCCAGAGGCTGCCCGGATTGCTGATCGGCTGGGCCACCCTGGTTTTTCATTTTCGCGATTTGCGCCAAAACCGCAGGCGTGCTGCGCGCCACCGATACCGGATCGCGCGGATTCTGATTTGGTGGTGGGTTGACCGCAGGCGTCACCGGACGAAGGACCGGCTTGGGCGGCGGGGATTTCTTGACAGGTGCGACGACGGGCCGAGGAACCGAAATGTCCGCAACTGCGAAATTCGGAACGCAAAGCGACAAGAGAAGGAAAGCGAGTGTGGACCTCATGGCGTGCGAATGTATCGAGGATTCCGACCAAGTGCTAGGGGGGTCCGCTTTTCCAGGGCGCGCGGTCCGTTGTTTCTGTCGGAAGGCAACCTCTAACGCGAACAATACCGGACGTCGGCCACGAGTCAGGCAAGTGGTCCAGAACGAGTTTGGACCTTGATGCACATCTGTTCCCCATGACACCGGATGCTGGTTTCGTTTTCTTGGCCCCAGGCGTATGCTGATTTCCGGACTCCCATGAGGCCACTGCGGGGGAAGGAGCGGGGTGGTAGCAACGACGGAGGACGCCGCGATGGGCAGGTGCAGGAGCCAACCGTAGCTTCCAAAAGGGAATGACAGATTCGCGACGTTATCGTGACAAGGAAGAAATCTGACGCGGTAAAAATCGAATCGACGGTTTGCGATTCGATGGAGGATGCTGAAGTTCCCGCGGCAGTGGAATCTTCGCACTCGTTGGTGGCTATCCTCGCTAGTCGAAACTTCTTGATCGGGGTCCTCTGTATCGCGGCGCTGCTGCGTCTTGGACATCTGTTCGCGCTGCGCTCCACTGTCTATTTTTACAACCTCGATCTCGATCCGCAGAGCTTCGATCTGTGGGCCCAGCGCATAGCAAAGGGCGATGTGATCGGGGACAGGATGTTTTTCGTCGATCCGCTGTATCCGTACTTCCTGGGGTTTCTCTATACGCTGTTCGGGCGGAGCCTGTTGGTGGTGCGGATGGTGCAGGCGGGCCTTGGCATTTGGACCTGCTGGTTCACGGCGCGTCTCGGGCAGACGCTGTTTCGCGATGTCCCGCAGCGTGGTGCGGCGATCGGAAACGGCGCGGCACTGATCGTGGCACTGTACAAGCCAGCAATCTTCTACGAGCAAGAGATCGAAAAGACTGTGCTCGCTGTCTTTCTCACAACGTCAGCACTCTATTTTTTGCTCAGGTGCTCGCGGCGTGCGCGCTTTTTAGGTGGCGTGCTCTGGGGGTTTGCGGTGCTGTCGCGCGCCAACCTGCTCTTGCTTCTTCCTGTCCTCTTGTTTCATGTGCTTTTTCAACGCGAGCGCAGGATCTCGTGGCGGCTGCCCAAGCTGGACGCAGCGAGTTTGTCGATGGTGGGGGCCTTTGTCGCAGGTTTCCTTTTGATCCTCGCACCGGTCGTCTTCCGCAATCACCACGTGGGCAGTGAGTGGGCAATAACGACCTCTGCGGGACAGAACTTCTACATCGGCAATAACCCCCTGAACGTAACCGGCGGCTACTGCTTCCTCCCCTTCGTGCGTGCGACGCCGCACTTTGAGGAGGCGGATTTTCACGCCGCTGCCGAGGCCGAAGTTGGGCATGCCTTGACGCCCGGCCAAACCTCGTCCTTCTGGATGCGCAAGGCCTTCCTACATATCGTGGAAGAGCCGATGCTGGCGCTGCGTTTGATTGCGCGCAAGGCGCTGCTGCTTATCGCAGACTACGAGCTTCCCGACAATCAGGACATGTACTTTTTGGCGCGTCACTCGCTCGTGCTGAGGCTGCCGCTGTTCTCCTTTGGGCTTGTGTTCCCGCTCGCGCTCACCGGCATGATGCTGTCCTTTCGTCGTCGCGAGGCGCGGCTCTTGATCGCACTGTCTGGGATCTTTGGCGCGTCCATCCTCTTGTTTTTCGTGCAGGCACGCTTCCGAATGCCGATGGTACCGGTGCTTGCGATCTTTTCGTCGTCCGCGCTCTCGCTGCTGGTTCCCCGGTTGCGCTCGACCATGAAAAACGCGAAGTGGCAGGCAGTTCTTGTGTCCGTTGGCGTGCTACTGGTCACGCTGCTCTCCTTCAAGCCTCCCGCCAATCATGATGAAACCACCAGCTTCTCACTGGGTTTCAGCAACCTCGGCGCCCTGTACGCTCGACTCGGCCGCTACGATGAAGCGATCGCGGCCTACAAAAAAGCGCTACAGATTGCGCCCGGAAACATCTACGCGCTGCACGATCTCGGCGTCTTGTACCTGGAGGTTGGGCACGTTCGCGAAGCACGCGAGGCCTTCGAGACCTGCATCCGCGAGAATCCCGAGCATCCCGATGCCTGGTTCTATCTTGGCCGCGTCCTGGAGGTACAAGGCAAGCGGGGTCGGGCGGTAGCGGCCTATGAAAAGGAACTCCAGCTTCACCCCAACAACGCTGAGGCAGCAAACTCGCTGGCGGCCCTGCGCGGATTGGAGAAATCGGGGGGCCAACGAGACCAACCGACTCCCCATACTCCAACCCAGAAGGCACCTTAGCCTGGGGGAAGCGCCTGCAAGTTGCCCGCCCTCAACCGAGTCTTTCTCTTTTTGGCCGTGGGAGTCGCGCGATCGGATTGAACCCCATCAGGAAAGTTGCGTTCAGGCGTCTTCTTGTTGGGGGCCTTGGGGGTCGCTGCTGTGGGAACCGCAGTCGCCCCGCGCGAAGGTTTTCGAGCCGTGCCGAGCCGATGCGCGAGCGCGGCCTTCACAAAAGCGGAAAAGAGCGGGTGAGGCGCGGTGGGACGGCTCTTGAATTCCGGGTGAAATTGGCAACCGACAAAATGCGGATGGGAGGACAGCTCGATCATTTCCACCAGCCGACCATCAGGAGACAAACCGGACAGGGTCAACCCGGTTTCGGTCAACTGTTCGCGGTAGGCGTTGTTCACCTCGAAACGGTGCCGGTGCCGTTCGCTGATCTCGGTCGTGCCATAACAGCGTGCAGCGAGGGAACCGGGCACAAGCTTGGCCGGATAACCGCCGAGCCGCATCGTGCCGCCCTTGTCGGTTACGTTCCGCTGGTCGGCCATCCAATCGATGACGGGATGCGGCGTTTCGGGGTCAAACTCGACGGAGTTGGCTTGCTCCAGACCGGCCACGTTGCGCGCCCATTCGATGACGGCGATTTGCAAACCGAGGCAAATCCCGAAAAACGGGAGGCCGTTTTCGCGCGCAAACCGAACGGCAGCGATTTTCCCCTCGACGCCACGCTTGCCGAAACCGCCCGGAACCAAAATCGCATCGACTGAGGACAGAAGCGCCTCGGGCCCCTTTTGCTCGACTTCCTCGGCGTCAATGTATTTTTGTTCGACGCGACAGTTGTGCGCGATTCCGCCGTGGGTGAGCGCCTCGTGGAGGCTTTTGTACGACTCGACCAAATCGACATATTTGCCCACGATGCCGATGGTGACGGTTCCGGCGGGCCGCAGAACACGCTCGACGATGCCCTTCCAGTTGTGCAGCTCGGGGGAACGAGACCGGATGTGCAAAAGATCGCAGATTTTGTCATCAAGGCCCTGCTCCTGAAGATGCAGTGGCAGCTGATACACGGTCGGCACATCTATCGACGTAAACACCGCGTCTTTGGGCACGTTGGAAAACAGAGCGATTTTGTCGCGCTGGCTTTCGGGAATCTCTCGATCGCATCGGCACAGCAAAATGTCGGGGGAAATGCCGATTTCGCGCAGTTTTTGGACGGAATGTTGGGTGGGTTTGGTTTTCAGCTCGCCCGCCGCCGCAATGAACGGGACAAGCGTGAGGTGAATGGAAACGGAATTGCCGAGACCGACCTCGTGGCGGAGCTGCCGGATGGCTTCCAAAAATGGGAGCGATTCAATATCGCCAACGGTGCCGCCGACCTCGACAATGAGCACGTCCAAACCCACGGCGCACACCTTGACGAGGCGTTTGATCTCATCGGTGATGTGCGGAATGACTTGGACGGTCGCGCCCAGGTATTCGCCCTTGCGTTCCTTGCGGATGACCGATTCGTAGACCTGGCCGGTGGTGAAATTGTTGCTGCGCGACATTTTGGCGGACACGAATCGTTCGTAGTGGCCCAGGTCCATGTCTGTCTCGGCACCGTCCTCGGTGACGAAGACCTCGCCGTGCTGAAGCGGGTTCATGGTGCCCGGATCGACATTGATGTACGGGTCGAGTTTTTGGATGGCAACCTTGAGGCCGCGACTTTCCAAAAGCGCGCCGATCGATGCGGACGCCAGACCTTTGCCGAGAGACGAAACGACGCCTCCGGTGACAAACAAATACAGGGTGGTTTTGTTGCCGTGCGTTTTTTTGTTCATGCGGGCCTCCCGTGGCCGCGCCTGTGTGCCACAGGAAAACACACAACGTCAAGGCTGGCCTTGACCTTCTGTAACGAGGACGGCGAAGATGCGCCTCGTGACGTGGCTTTGGATATGTTTGGCAGTGGCGCTTGCGGCGAGCGTGGGCTTTTTCCTCAAGCGGCGGCGCACGCGGGCGTGGCACCGAATGGAACAGCAAGCGCGGGAGAAGGCGCAGGCCGTGACGGAAGAAGCGCGGGCGTTTTCGGAACGTCTGCTTGCGCAAGCCCAGACGGACGCAGAAGAACTGCGGCAAAAACGGCTGGCGCATGGGCAGCGCGATCTGTTGCTCCGGCGGCAAACGCTGCAACGGGCGGCGGAACAAATCGTCGCGTGGGAGCAGATCCAAAAGCGCAGCGAGAAACAACTTGAAGAAAAGGCCGCCGCGCTGACCCAACGCGACCGGGCCGTGGCAGACATGCAGTCGCGCTGCAAAACGGCACAAGACCGGCGGGTACAACTTGTCGCCGAGGCGAAAGAAATGCTCGTGCGCCGGGCTGGCGAAACGCACGCGGAGGCCCGCGCTCGATTGGGGCAGCAATGGTGCGAACAGGTCCGAGCGGCGGGGGCCGACAGCGTGCGGCAGGTCGAGCAGCTCCAAAACACGCCCGAACTGGCCGTGTGCGCCAAGCGGCTCTTGGACATTTCCATCCAACGCTATGAAGGCCACTATCTGACCGAACGGCTTTTGTCCACGCTGCCGATTCCGCAGGACGTGCTCGATCGGGTGTTTGGAAAAGACAACGACGTGCTGGAGATCATCAGCTCGCTGGCCAACGTCAAAGTTCAGTTCGGCGAGGAACGAAATTCCATTCGCCTAGAAGGCCAAGACAGCCTGGGGCGCGAGCTGGCTCGACGCACGATTGCGCGGCTTGTCAAACTTGGCGGGCGTGCGCAAAAGGACGCAGCAGAACGCATCGTCAAGAACTTCAATGAGGATTTGGAACGCGAAATCGTGGAGCAAGGCCGACGCGCTTTCAAAGAACTCGCGATTCCAAGGGCGCATCCCGACCTTGTGAAACTCGTCGGACGGCTGCAATTTCGGACTTCCTACAGCCAGAACCAGTGGAAACATGCCGTCGAATCAGCCTTCTTGTGCGGCATGCTGGCGGCGGAGCTCAGGCTCGACGTGAAAATCGCGCGGCGCGCGGCGCTTCTGCACGACATCGGCAAGTCGCTCACCCACGCGCTCGATGGGAGTCACGCGGTCATCGGCGCAGACCACGCGAGGCGGCTTGGGGAAAATGAAGTCGTCGCCAATGCCATCGGCGCACACCATTTGGAAGAACCGTTCGGGTCGCCGTATGCGCTGATTGTCGCCGCAGCCGATGCCTTGAGCGGCGGTCGGCCCGGCGCACGTCACGAACAAGAAGGCAGCCACCTGCAACGCATCGAAGACCTGGAACGGCTGGTGGTCGGAACGCCTGGCGTGAGCTACTTCTATGCGCTTCAGGCGGGGCGAGAGCTGCGCGTCCATGTGAAAGAAAACCAAGTGAACGATCTGAAAGCCGCGCAACTGGCGACGGCGTTGGCGCAAAAGATCTGCGAAAACCTCGTCTATCCAGGGCAAATCAGGGTCACGGTGATTCGGGAAGTGGAAATCGTCTCGACAGCCAACTGACGCAACGTCGCAGCAAGTCTGGATCTCGCAAACTACTGGGAAGAACCGCCGCCGTCTTTCCCGCGCTTGACGTGGACTTGGTTTTTGATGTCCGGCTTGATGGCGGCGTCGTTCGGGATGAACCGAACTTCTGTTTTGATCTCGAACGAAACCGACGTGAGCAGTTTCTGAAGTTCCCCCGACAGGTTCACCGTCTCTAAAAAACGCCGCAATTCCTGCCCGAGAATCCTCAGCACCTCGTCTTTCGATGCTGAGATTTGCAACAGCAGATACGTCGCGACTTCTTTGGGCAGATTCAGCTCGCTCACCAAGCGCCGAATCGTCTCCTCGGGCGACGAAATGGCGGTGCTCCCGGCGGAAATCGCTCTGCGCACGATGTCGGGCAGCAGTTGTTCGACCCGTTCGCGAAAACTGCGATCCTCGCTCGTTTCGTCCTGGGACAGAGACGGGCGATCTTTGACGGAATCACTTGCCATGTTGCTCCTGGTTTGCGCCGCCTGCCGGTTGCGTTTTTTTGTCTTCTTGCTTTTGTTTGTCGTCCTGCGGCTTCTTGTCGTCGGGTTTTTGTGCCGAGGTCGCCTGCGGGACGTTCGCGTCCGGCAACACCAGCAACCGCACCATCGGCGTCACTTTGAGCGGTGTCGATTGCAGCGCCGTTCCCGGCTCTGGATCGCGCGAAAAAGCCTGCGTCGCCTCTTTTCGAGAAACCCACAAACGCGCCGCCGTCACATCGGCTGTCGGCACGGAAATGCCGAGCCAAACCGGCCCGCTGAGCGCAGCCACATCTCCCATCGATTCGAGCACCCACTTTCCGTCCGAACCGCTCGACGTGTGGTTGATTTCATACGCACGCTCGACGGAAAAAAGCTTCGCACCGGGCCGTCCGCTCGCGTCCTGTGCGTACAGCGAAAACCGAATTTTCCCCGGCTGCGCAACCAAAAAACGCACCCGCTGCGGTTTGTAGGCGGGCAACGTCGGTTCAAAACGAAGCAACCACTCTCCCTCGATAGGCGGCAAAAGCGGCCTGTCTGCCGGTTGGCCATCATCGAAAGAAAGCTCCAATTCGTGTGAAACCTGGCCGTTTCCCAAAAGACGCGAGGAGGACGCACATCCCGATTGCAACAAGAACAGGAGCGCCAAAGCCGACGAGGAAATCACTGCGCGCATAGTTTCTCCCCTTCCAAGGTGAAGCTTTTTTGGCAGCTTGTGCAGCACAAAGTTTCGTCGGGAAGACGCTCGCCGCACACGCACACAAAACCCACAAAACGCGCGGGCACGCCCACCCACAACTCGTGCGGCGGAACATCGCGTGTCACCACCGCACCGGCCCCAATGAAAGCGTGGTGTCCAATTCGGTGTCCACACACGATGGTCGCGTTCGCACCGATCGTCGCCCCCGCTTCCACCACCGTCGCGCGAAACTCGGCTTTCCGCGACACATGGGCACGCGGATTCACCACATTGGTGAACACTGCGCTTGGCCCGACGAAGACCGAGTCTTCTAACACCACGCCATCGTAAATCGAAACGTTGTTTTGGACCCGAACTCCACGACCGAGCACAGCCGAGGGTGCGACGTAGACGTTCTGGCCCAGCACGCACCCAGCCCCGATTTTTGCGCCTTTGCAGACATGCGAAAAATGCCAAATTCGGGTGCCTTCTCCGATGTCTGCGCCGTCGTCAATGCACGCGGTTTTATGGCTCTCGTATGTCATGGGTGTTTGGGCGAAAGTGTTTTCGACGATGCGGGCGTTGCAAAGCGTTTTGGTTCGGCACTGCGCAGCGTCAGCGCCAGGTCGCCCTTCGATTGATCTTTGGCCGTCTTGACCAAGATCGGCTCGCTTTTCGCCCAAAGCGGCGTCGGCAAACCAGGGGCAGGTTCCGATGCAGCACACACCGAAAGCGCCTGTCCCGGACTCGCCATCACCACCACAAAGAAACCGCCGCCATCCCCGAGCGGCACTCGGCGCAACAGTTGAGAACCGGGTTCCGAACAATCCCCCACCGAAACGATCACCGAAACCGGAAAGCGCGGACGACCATCCGACGCCATCTCGACCGTGCCAGACAGTTCGAGGACCGCTTCTTCCCCAGGCGCAACCGCAGCAACTTCCGCCGAAGCCAGGTCCGCAATCGATCGAGGTTCCTCCGCGCCCTTTGCTTGGGCTGACACCCGCCCGTCCACGACGACCGGCAACACCCGCGCGTCGTTTTTGCAGCCTGAAAACGCCACAACAACAGCCACAAGCAACCCAACCAGCTTCATTGATTTATCGCCTCACTTGGGTTGCCCACAGGATTCCCCTCGGCTTTTTGTGGCGTTCACTTGATTCCGGTGCTCATCGGAAAAACCGAAAACCGCTGACCGTCAGCCACCGTTTCTACAGTGACCAGAGCGGCACCCCTCGGCGTGTCCGCTCGAAACAGACGAACGCCCGGCTGCCCGCTCATGTCCGCAAACAACCGATCGAGCTTCAGTCGAGCCCGACCCACATGTACGTCGTTTTTCCAGCTCGCCGAAATGGTTTCGGGCAAAACCGCGCGGTCTTTTTGGTCACCCGCCAACACTTTTTGCAGAAGCGAGGCCGTCGCCTTTCCTTCGGGATTCGCCGCCGCCCCCAAAAATACCAATTTTCCCGACGACGGGCCCAAGTGAAGCACCGAAAGCGACGCCGGTTCGGACAGCGCCTTTTTCAGGTCTGCGCCCGTTTTGACAAGCACCGTCAAACCCGCGTAGCTCGTCGGTTGTGCCGGTGTCCACATCGGGTCCTGACCAATCCGCGTCCACGCGCAATAGTGCATGAGTGGATCTTTCATCCCCTCCTCACACTTGACGACCGCAGAAAACTTCGCCGAAAGTTCCTTGGTCGCCGGGTCTACCACGGCAGGTGTCGTCGGTGCGCCGGGCGGAATGTACGCGGGAGGTTGTCCCGGCACTCCCGCAGGACTCGCCGCTGCTGGTGCCGCCGCGCCCACAGCCTGTGCCGTCGCAGGGAAGGCGGAAAAAAGCAAAAGAGCTAGTGCAATTTGTGACATGTGTACCCTCGAAAAACGGTAACTGCTTGGAACCTGCCCGAAACCGAATCGTGCGGAAAGGAAGGAAATCGGAGCACGTTCTCCACAGCAAGCGGCCTATCTTGCCCGACTCGCCAAATTCAGTGCAAGCCTCCTCCGTCTGCGCAACCCATCCAACTTGAAACTCCAAAACCATCCGACGGCATTGCTCCCAATGAGCCGACGGCACTTTGCATGATACAATCGAAAAGCTGCTTTCTGTCTAAGGGTGGGCCGACCGACCAGCGCGCCTTCCAGACGAGATCACATAACGACTTGCTTCACGGAAGGGACCAAAGATGTCGCTCATCGGCAAACGCTTAGGAAACTACGACATCCAGGGCAAACTCGGCGAGGGAGGGATGGGCATTGTCTACATGGGCGTCCATCCCCAAATCGGGAAAAAAGTCGCCGTAAAAGTCCTCCACCCCGAGCTCAGCGACAAGGCTGATGTTGTGACGCGCTTCTTCAATGAAGCCAAGGCCGTCAACGACATCAATCACCCCAACATCGTGGACATCATCGACTTCGGTGAAGCCACCGTCGATGGAATCACGTTCAAGTACATCATGATGGAGTTTCTCGACGGAGAAAGCCTCGCCGCCCGAATGCGCCGCGAAGGCGTCACCATCCGAGAAAGCATCAGCATCCTGGCCCAATGCTGCTCCGCCCTCTACGCCAGCCACGCCAAAGGCGTCGTTCACAGAGACCTGAAACCAGAGAACATTTTTTTGGTTTCTCGGCCTAGCGATCGGAACTATGTGAAGCTTCTCGATTTTGGGATTGCGAAGCTTACGACCGACGATGGGGCGATGTCTCAAAAGACGCGCACCGGCATGGTCATCGGGACGCCGACGTACATGAGCCCCGAGCAGTGCGACGGAAAAGGCAACATTGACCATCGCGCAGACATCTATGCACTTGGCGTGGTGATGTACGAATTGCTGACGGGGAAAGTTCCGTTTCCAGGGGAGGGATTCGGGGAAGTGCTGGTCGCACACCTGACCAGGGACGCGGACCCGCCGCGCTCGCTGAATCCCAACATTCCGCCGGAGCTTGACGCGATAGTGATGCGCTGTCTGCGCAAGAAAAAAGAGGAACGCTTCCAATCGATGAGCGACATGCAGCTCGCGCTGGTAGATCCGTTGCCGCACTACCAAGCTTGGATTCAGGGACAACCAGCTCCGAGAGCAAACGGGCCTGTACCCCTGCCGGGAAGTGGTTCTGTGATGATGTCGGCAGCGATGATGCCCAGTGGACCGATGAACATGATGAGTGGCCCAATGGCGTCGGGAATCGTGCATCCGGGGCAAAGTGGTGTGGTTCCTCCGGGCATGATGCCGCCAGCCGCGATGAGCAATCCGGGAATGTACGGGCAACCCAACTGGCAGCAGATGCAGCACATGCAGCAAATGCAGCACATGCAACAGATGCAGCAGATGCAGCAAATGCAGCAGATGCAACAGATGCAGCAAATGCAGCAGATGCAACAGATGCAACAGATGCCGCAAATGCCGTCGGGCAGAATGCCGGGGCACCCAATGGCATCGGGAGTCGTTCCCTCTACGCAAATGCCTGCGCTCCAGCCCGGTCACCCGATGGCCTCGGGAATCTTGACGCCGCAAAGTGTTGTGCCAACTCCTCAACCGATGGGGATGACGCCTTCCCAGCCGCTGGCTTCGAGTTCTGTGCCTCCGACGAACGGAATGCGCACCCCTACACCGACAGGATTGCAAGCGAACCAGCCCGCAGACGCCACTCCGGTGGCCGCTTCCTCGGGGATTGGTCAAACGCTGTCTGGGGCTACCGGAGAACACACCGGACGACGCAAACCAGCGGCAGTTTTCTTTGGTTTTGCGGCGGCGATGCTGCTCGGATCATTGAGCATGGTCGTCGCCAAACAGGTTCGTGGAGGAACCCCGAAAGTCGTCGCAACACCGATTGCAGAGGTCAAAATTGCCATCAAGACAGAGCCCGCAGATGCCGAAATCGAGCAAAGCGGACCGGATGGAAAGAACTCCTTCAAATCGCCGTATACGTTGGCTGTAAAGAAAAACAGCGCGCCGTTTGGACTCAAAATTCGGGCACCCGGGTATCAGGAAGAAAGCCGCGTGATTCATCCTGCCGAGGACCAAAACATCGAGATTACGCTCGCAAAATTGGAAAAACCTGCGGAAAAAGAGCTGGTCGAGGACACCTCAACCAAGAGCAAACCTGATACGTCCGAAGCGAAAGAGACCAAAGAAGCCAAAGAAGTGAAAGAGACCAAGGAAGCCAAAGACACGAAAGAGACCAAGGAAACCAAGACCGCCAAGGCCGAAAAGACAGGAAAAACAGACTCCGAAACTTCGGAAAGCAAGCCTCCCAAAGTTGCAAAAGAGGGGAAGGCGCCAAAAGAGGGGAAAGAGACCAAGGCCGTCGCTGCCAAAGAAGGAAAAGAACCAAAGGAAGGCAAACCAGGGAAAGAGGCAGGGGCGAAAGAAAAACCAGCAAAAGAAGGAAAGGAAAAGCCGGGCAAAAAGAAGAAGGAAGAGCTGATGGCCCCCATTTTTTAGGAGTCTTGGCCTTTTTGGGGGGTCGGTCTTATTTTCGGCGGGCGAGCAAGTCTTGTTGGGAAGCGCGGATGCGCCAAATTTCGCCCAAGTACGTGACGATGTTGCGGAGGTCGGCGACCTTGGACTTCCCGAACACTCTTGGCAGACATTCGATTTCAACGGAGCCAATTGTTTTGCCAAGCGCGCGAGTTTTGGACGCAATCTCCAAACCAATGGACCCCGCAGACTTTGTACACACGAGTTCCAGTTCAGAAAGAAGCGCGCGGCGAAACAGATAGGGGCCCTCAAGTCTGTCGGCAAAACCCGTCGCAGAACGGACCAAAAAACGGACGGTTTTCGACATGATGGCGCGGACCATTCCGTCTGGCCTATGTCGATAGGTGGTGAGAAGCAGATCCTCCCCACGATACCCTGACAGCATCTTGTCGAGTGCAGAAAGCGGGATTTGTCCATCGGCGGGAATCCAGGTGACCAGCTCACTTTCTGCGGAAAAAAAACCCGTGCGCAATGCCTGGGTCAAGCCGAGGTTTGTTGGATGGCGAATCACGCGAAACCGATTCTGAACCTCAGACGCAAGGGACGACAGAACTTCCGGGGTGTCATCAGTCGATCCATCGTCGATAAGGAGAACGACACAGTGTTCACACTTCTCCCGAACGTGGGCAAGGGTCGCCGCAAGAAGAGCGCGGAGATTCTCTGCCTCGTTGAATGAGGGAATGACCAATGTCAAGGAGGGCGAAAAGGGTGTCACGCAGACCTTCGAGAATTACGGTGTCTTTTTTCGACCAACGACGATGTACTGGTCAGGAAGATCCTCGGAAATCACCTCGGCCAGAAGTCCTGCTTGGTCGAACTCCTGTTTGACTTGTTCGGGAAGCAAGCGGTGGTGTTTAGGGGGACCATGCGAGGACTCCATCGTGAAATCGACGACATACACCGCACCGCCTGGCCTCAGCGCGGAAAGGAGCTTCTTTGCATACTCCACTCTTGCCGGAACATGATGCCAAGTATCGAGAAAAACGATCCTGTCCACACTGCTGGCCGAAAGTTTTGGGTCCGTTGGTGCAGCAAGTTGGGCAGTGATCTGCGGAAATTTTTCTTTTTGGGCACGTAGGGTCAGGTGTTCGACCATCTTGGGTTCAATGTCCGCAGCGATCACCTTCCCGGTTGGACCGACGGCCCGAGCCAAATGCGACATCAAGTACCCAGTGCCGGCCCCCACATCAGCGACAACCATCCCCTTTTTGATCTCGAGGTGACGGACCAAAGATTGAGGCTTCTGCCACGCATCGCGATCGGGGCTGTCGAACACCGGAGACCACTTCGCCGGATCTTCAAACCGATGCACCATCGGTTTTTCTCCGGCATGTTCTCGACGCGGAGGCGCTTTGTCTGCCGAAACACCGAAAGGGGAACACACAAGGGCAGACATACACACAAGTCGCAGAATCGTTTTCATCGGAGGCGACAGTACCACGGAGTGGGTTTGGTGTAGCGTCTGGAAATGAGTTTCTTTCTTCCCTCTTTGGCAGTGGTGGCCACGGTTCTGCTTGTGTTGTTCGCAGCGTTCGTTTTGTGGCGACTTTTGCGGTCACTTCATCGGGGATTGTCAATTCGGATGCAGGTTTTTGTCGCGATGGCGACGGTTTCTGGAGGCTTCGCAGCGCTGCTCGGTTTTCTGGCGGTGCAGCGTCTGGAATTGCGGGCGGCACGGCTCCTGGCCGAGGTTTCGCGAGAGGAAGCTACGGTTTTGTCGTTGGTGCTTTCCGTTTCGGGCATGCAGCCGGAGCAGTTGGTGATGCAGCAGTCTTTGCAAAAACTCGAAGAAGTGCGGCCTGGAGGTCTGCGAATCGAAATCGTGAATCGGCAAGGAAAAATCCTGTTCGCAAGCGGTTCGCTCATTCGAGATCGGCCCATTGAACAGGCCTTGCTGCGAGACTCCGCAGGTGCGGTGGTCGGTGCAATCCGAGTCGCGAGGGAAAGCCTGGGTTTTCGACAAATTTTGCGGGAAGTAGCCTCGCGGGCTGCGCTGCTCACACTGCTTCTGGTTTTGGGGACGGCAACGGCTGCCGCGCTGATTGGCCGAGCGATCGCAACGCCGATCGAAGGAATCACGCACGCGGCCTCTCGAGTCGCGCAGGGCGAAAGGCAGGCCGTGCTGCCCTCTCCATTTGGGCGAGAGGTTCGCACGCTGACTCAGGCCGTCGAATCCATGCGAAAAGAACTCGAAGGACGGCACCTGGCGGAAAAACTTGCGGCGGATCTTTCACACGAACTGAAAAACCCGGTCGCAGCCATTCGCGCGGCAGCCGAGGTTCTGTCGGATGGCGCGCTGGATGAACCCGAGACGGCTCGACGATTTGTCGCTCGAATCCTCGAAGCAACGCATCGCTTGCAGGGAATCCTGAACAACCTCCTCATGCTCACTCGGTTGCAGGCGCGTGGTGTGGCGCGCGAACCTGTGGATCTGGCCGATCTCGTTCGTCAATCTGTCGAGGCTCACAGTGCGCAAGCCACTCGAAAAAAAATCGCAATCCACGCAGAGCTTCCATCGGAACTCACTGTGCCAGGCGACGAACCGTGGCTGCGACGGGCGGTGGACAACTTGATCGACAACGCGATCGCTTTTTCTGATGGTGAGTCGCAAAAAACGCTAGAGCCTCAAGTGGTGGTGCGGCTGACACTCAGCGACGAAGCTGCTTGTCTGGATGTGGAAAACACCGGGGCCGGAATATCGCACAAGATCCTGGGTCGTCTTTTCGAGCGTTTTGTGACGACGCGAAGAGACCGAGGCGGAAGTGGCCTGGGTCTGGCCATCGTCGCCGCCGTTGCAGAACAACACGGCGGTCGCATCGAAGTCACACAGCCGGGGCCACCGAAAACGTGCCTGCGGCTCAAAATTCCCTGTTCCAGGTGAATGCCAACCAAGCACCCGCCTGCGTGGCTGAGACTCGCGTGCTTGACTTTAAGTGGCCCTAGTGGGAAGTAAACATACTGTGCCAGAGAAAGCGTCTGCGATTTTCCTCAAGACCGGTGTTTTGACTCCCCAGGGACTGAATGCTGCGGTTGCGCTGAAACAGCGCGACGGTGGCACGCTTAGCGAAGCGATCCTTCGTTTGGGGCTACTAGACGAAGAGCATTTGGTTTCTGCGTTTCAAAAAAACATGCAGATTCCGCGCGTCTCGGCGGCGGCCTTGGCGCGAGTTTCCAAAGACGTGCTGAACGCGATACCGGCGGAGCTTGCCGCACAGCTTCGGATTATTCCGATGGACATTGATGCCAGCGGAAGTCTGACGCTCGCCATGGTTGATCCAAGTGACGACGAGGCTGTCGAACAGGTCATCATGCACACACTTTCCGAGGTCAACCGCGCGGTCGCTTCTCCGACGGCGATGCGCGAGGCGTTGCGGACACATTACGGTGTGGTCCTCAACAAGCCGGGCGGTGCAAACGCGCCCGCAGCAACGGCCTCACCCCAAACAACACCGGCGGCACCGGCGGCAAAAACCGAGCCAGTAGTGCCCGCGACCTCAGCGCCAGCCTCTGCATCGACGGGGGCTTCCGTCACCGCGCCAGCGCCGACGACAGCAGCCCCAGCGGCAAAACCCGCTGTCGCGCAAACAGCATCGCCCGCGACCAAGCCCGCTGCAGCAGCCCCAGCGCCCACCAAACCGGCTGCTCAGGCAGCACCTTCGCAAGCACCGATGGCTTCGGCAGCACCGGCCAAACCGGCTGCGGCAGCGGTGCCGGCCAAGGCGGCAAGTGCTCCTGCTGTCGCATCTGCACCTACAGCAGCCAAGCCTGCGCCTCAGGCGGCACCTCAGCCGGCTATCGCATCCCAAACAAAACCAGCGATTGCTCAAGCGGCGCAAGCCCCGATCCAAGCGGCTGCCAAGCCCGCAAGTCCAGCAGGAACGACCGCACCTATCCCGGCAAAATCGACGGTTGCCGCACCTGCTGCTGCTGCACCGGTCAAAAGCACTGTGCCTGCGGTGGCACCGATGGCCAAGCCCGCCGCTCAATCGACGCCGGGGCTTGCGCCAAAACCGATCGCGACGGCCCCAGCCGCCAAACCCGCGCCCGTAGCCGTCAAACCGATTGCTACGGCTCCACAGGCTGCGAAAGTGGAACCCGCCGGGCTGAAAGCCCTTGCCCGAGCCTTGGATGGCCTGGGTGGCGCAACTGCGGCGGCACCGTCAGCAGGGGGCTTCGCTGCGCAAATCGCAGACATGCAGCAGGCAACGCAGCGAGACGAAGTGGTCGCGATTTTGCTGGAAGCTGTTAAGCCTGTGGCGGATCAAGTCGCGCTGTTTGTCATCCAGCAGAAGCAGTTTGCATGCCTCGACGGGCGCGGCTCGAATGTGGACATGCTGAAGTGGGTCCAGTTTTCGACCGAAGAACCGTCTCCCTTCAACACCGTGGTCGCCAGCAAGGAGCCCTTCTTGGGCAAATTGGCGGCAACCGGGGAAAACCAGATGGCGCTTGCGACACTTGGAAGTTCGGCGGGCCCGCTGCTCATGGTCCCACTGATGTTCAAAGGGCGTGGCATTGGCGTTCTATATGCAGATGAGTTGAAGAAGGACCTGACACCACTGCTTCGCGATTTGGCCCAACTTGCAGACGAGGCCGCGACAGCGTTTGCGCGAATCATCCTGCTCCGAAAAAAATCTGGGTAGAAACCACCCCGCCATTTCTCCACATGGCTCTTGCCAGACCTGTCAAACCTCCCTATCGTGAAACTACTTGTGCGCCAAACATGCGCGTTCAGTCGTCAAATGGTTGCGACTGGCGTGTGGGTGTGAACGGCCCCGTTTGCGGGCATTTACGAGGCTAAAGAGAAGGAGCATATGAGCACCAAGCTGTTTGTGGGAAACCTGTCCTACGCCATCACCGAGCAGGAGTTGCGGGATGCATTTGCGCAAGGAGGACGTACTGTCCAAACCGTGCGCATCGCCCGTGATCGCGAGACCAACCGTCCGCGTGGGTTTGCCTTTGTAGAGGTTGCCACCGATGCCGAGGCGGATTCGGTGATCAACGAGTGGAACAACAAACTGCTCGCGGGTCGTCCGATTTTCGTCGAGAAAGCCCAAGAACGCGCACCGGGTGAGCGACCGCCGCCTCGTCCGCGTGTGCCTGGCGCTGGACCTCCGGGAGGTGGTGGTTATGGCTCGGATGCTGGAGGGCCTCGTCCTGGAGGGCCTCGCCCACCTCCACGCACTTTTGGAGGACCGTCGTTCGACCCGACTCCCGCCCGTGAGGGTGGCCGCCGACACAACACGAAGCCCGATCGCAAAATCAAAGAGAAAAAGCCGGTAGGACGACCGGCTCCAGAAGAGCGCGAGCGTGGCAAGTGGCGGTGGGACGGAAACGACGACTACTAGGGAATCTGTCGCGCCGTCAAACATGTTCTGCTGTTCGTTTGGGACAAGTCCTTGAGTCAGTCGCTGCTGCGTTTGCTTGGAAGGCAACGCAAACAAGTGGTGGGGTTGATGTCCGGGACCTCGGGGGATGGTCTTGACTGTGCTCTCGTCGATGTGGTCGGCCATGGTCCTTCCCTTCAGGTGCTGGCCGTAAAAGCCGTTACTTTTCCGTACAGTCCAGCGGAAAGATCGTTTGTTCACAGCCTGTTTTCCAAGATCGATTCTGCCTCTTTGTGCCAGGCATCGTTCCGTTTGGGCGAACGCTTTGCGCAGGGTGTGTTCGATCTGTGCCGCACCTGCAACCTGCCGCCTTCAGCGCTCGATTTGATCGGGAGCCATGGCCAGACCGTTTGGCACATGCCTCCCTCTGCCTGTGGGCCCGGCGACACGCCTTCGACGCTTCAAATCGGAGAGCCCGCTGTCCTTGCAGCAAGAACGGGCGTCATCACGGTTGGAGACTTTCGAGTTGCGGATGTGGCACTCGGGGGAGAAGGCGCTCCGCTTGTGCCCTACTGCGATCATTTGCTGTTTCGGTGGCCCGGTCACACGCGCGCCCTGCAAAACATCGGAGGCATCGCCAATGTCACCGTGCTCTCCGATGACATCGAACGCGTGGTTGCATTCGACAATGGGCCGGGAAACATGTTGATCGACGCAGTGGCGCAGGTGGTCTCGCAGGGCACACACAACATGGATCTGAACGGTGAGCTTTCCGCTCGCGGTCGCGTCCTTGAATCGGTATTGGCAGAGCTTTTGGATGATGCGTACTTGCGCGCCAAACCCCCCAAATCAACGGGCCGCGAACGGTATGGTCAGAGCTTTGCAAATGCGCTTCTGGCTCGGCATGCGCGGCACAACACCGTGGATTTGCTGGCGACGGTGGTTGCGTTTACGGCGCATGCGATCGCAGACAGTTTGCGCCCGTTTTTCCCCGACGAACTCGTTGTATCGGGAGGAGGCGCACATAACCACACGCTGATGGCGCATGTAGAACGTCTGCTCGCGCCTGTCCCCGTGCGCAAACTGGACGCGATGGGCATCGACGTGGACAACAAAGAGGCTGTCGCGTTCGCGTTGCTAGCGGTCCAAACCATCCATGGCGAGGCCGCAAACCTTCCGAGTGTGACGGGCGCACGCGGCCCGGCCGTGCTTGGCAAGATCTGCCAACCGCCGCCGATTTGGCCCGGCTGATTTGGCGTTGGGTTTCATCTCGGAACTCTGTTGGAAAGTGCCGGGGCGATGACGCGAGTTTTTCCGCCTGCATGATAGGCTCCCGCCACTTTTTCATGCGCATCCTTCACGTCATTCAATCGAGCAGCCAAATTTACGGAGCTGAACGCTGCGTCCTCGAGGAAACCGTTGCGTTGGCTCGACGGGGACATGAGGTCACTGTGCTCTTGTGTCATGAAAAACGGTTCGGTCCCGACCAGGATCGTTTGCAAAATGAGTTGTCTGCTTTGGGCATCGCGACCGAACGTGTAGAAACGCAGTCACGGATGAATCCCAAACTCGTTGCGGATTGGTGGCAGGCGCACAAGCGGCTTGCGCCGGATGTGGTTCACTCGCATTCGCTCAAAACGGACGCGCTGTCGGTCCCGGTGTGCAGGGGACTTCATGTGCCCCTGGTCATCGAAGTTCACGGCTATCTGCATCCCAACGACCTGCGGATTCGCTTGTACGAGTGGCTCGACGGGCTGTTTTTGAGATGCGCACAAGCCGTGCTGACGCTGAGCCGGGATTACCACCAAACCATCGTCCAAAGCGGTGTCGCCAAAGAACGGACCTTTCTTTTGCCAAGCGGCCTGCACCTGGACAGGTTGGCAAAACAGGTCGGGAAACGGGATTTCCGTGCGGAGCTTGGGTTTTCGCCGGCGGAATTTGTGGTCGGCATGGTCGCGCGGCTGTCTCCCGAAAAAGGACATGAGTGGTTTTTGTCGGCGCTCGATCGGCTGCGCGGGCTCAGAGACGGCAGCACAACGGTGCGCGGGGTGCTGTTTGGAGCAGGTTCGCTGGAACAGTCGCTGCGGCGAGAGATTGCCGATAGACAACTCGATGTCACTTTGGCTGGCTACGTCGAGGAAACTGCGGATGCGTACCGATCGCTAGATGCTCTTGTATCGTGTTCTCGTCTGGAAGGCTTGCCGCTGAATGTGATTGAAGCGATGTCACTCGGTGTGCCTGTCCTTGCGATGGCGACGGGAGGATGCCGAGACATCGTGCAAAACGAAGTCACAGGTCTTCTTGTGCCTCGTGGAGATGTGTCCGGGCTTTCGCAGGCCATCGGACGCCTTGCGACGAACCCGGTTTTGCGTGCGCAACTCGGCCAAGCGGGTCGCGTGTTCGTCGAGGAACACTTTTCGCCGACAAGATGGGTCGTCCAGGTCGAGCACATTTATCGGTTTGCACAATGGTCGATCGGTCGCACTTGAGACGAGTTTGCGGGCTCACGGTCAGCGGCCTGTTGGCGATGCTGCCCGTGCCAGCACACGCTGCTCGAACGGATTTTTTCAGCGAGGCGCGCACAAGTTCGTTTTGGATGACGGCGAGCGCAGGGCAGCTTGGAACCGGCGATTCGAGCGGCCTGTGCGGATTGGACCCGACGATGGACGCGGGTCAAGAAGTCAGTGGCACGGCGGCTTTGCTCGTCAGCGACGCGCGATTTCGACATCAGTTGGCTGTTTCGCTTGGCTACATCGCGCCCGTTTGCACGACCATCTTGCGCCGTCCGATGGGCGGTTTCGACTATCGCGGCGAATATGCGTTCAGCGCCCGCACCCGTTTTTCCGGCCAAGCCCGAGCCAACGTAGATGTGTTCGACCGCACGCTCGACATTCGCAGCGGCTCAGCATCGAGCGGAGGCACTGGTTCCGGTCAATTTTTCCTGACCGGCCAGGCCAACTTTGAATTCGCACACACCTTCTCACGCCAATTTGGGGCCCGTGCCGCCGCATCTTGGAAAGCACTGGAACCTTTCGGTTCATTGGATGCCTTGCCGAATTTCTTGACATTGGGACCGATGGAATCGATCGAGGGTGTCGCAGCTTTTGGACGTGTTTTCGATCGCCATCGTCTGGAATTGTCGTTTCGGTATCGAGCGAGTTGGTTCTACGCAGGCACAGTCAAAGACCTGTTTCCGCGCGAACAGGTCAAACCTGCGCACGACGGTTTTCTGTCGGGTACATGGGAATACAAACTGGACCGGCGGTTTGCGTTTCGCACGGAGACGGGCCTTGCAGCCGCGATGCAGCCTCACTTGTGCGAGGTGTTCGATCCACTCATCCGCGCGTCCGGTGGGTGTTCTATCGACGGCGCTGCTGGCGGTATTCGGGGCCTCGAGGATGCTCCGCCGCTGGAATGGGCTTTTTCCAAAACTGGCACGCTGACCGTCGCCGGAGAATTGGCCCTGGATTACACAGGTCCTAGACGCCGCATGAATCTCCGTCTGGCCCGAGGGTATGAGCCCGATCCGTATGGCGCAGGTCTGACGCTGTGGGATCGCTTGGCCGCCGATTTTTCGGTCATGCCAAAGTGGGGAGTTGCGCTCTACGGTTCCGCGCAGCTTTTGCACGGTGTGCAGACGAGTCCGGCTCGGGTCAGTCCGTTGCCCGAAGGTGTCGCTCTTCAGCCGGTCTCCCCACAAAACCGCACCTTGTACCTTGTGATGGGAAATGTGGGTGCAAGCTATGATGTGGCCGGGCCCGTTGCCGTGTTTGTCGAGGCCAACGTATTCGCAATGGCGATTCGCGGCGCTGGGGTTTCGGAAACGCCGGCAGAGGGAAAAACCTATCCGGCTGAAGTCGCCCGTTTTCCCCAAGACCCTGAGCAGGCCACACAAAACACCGCGCGGCATACCGTTTTTGTCGGTGTCCGCGCTCGTTTCGAGACCATGGCCAATTCCCGACGCGAGGCTGACCTGCTCCAAAACGTGCGGTTGTTCCCCTGATCGAGGTGTGATCTCTCGTTACCAAACGCGCGGTTCGTCGTCAGACATGCTCTCGAGTGCGGTCAAACGTGATGCGTGGCCACTTGTCCATGGTGTGATTGAGCCGCCATTCGTTTTCCGCAAGGTAGGTGAGGTTTCCGTCGATATCGGTCGCCAAGTTGCTCGCTGCTTTGGACTGAAATTCCGCAAGCAGGCTTTTGTCGTCGCACCGGACCCAACGCGCTGCGCCAAATTCGACCGGTTCATACGTCGCTTCGACAGCGTATTCCGCAGAAAGCCGTGCGATCGTCACCTCGAACTGGAGCACGCCGACCGCACCGAGCACGTAATCGTTGTTGCGGAGCGGGCGAAAAAGCTGCACCGCGCCTTCCTCGGCCAAATGCAGAAGACCTTTTTCCAGTTGTTTGCTTTTGAGTGGATTCAGAAGCCGCACGCGACGGAAATGCTCGGGCGCAAAATTCGGAATGCCGACGAATTTGAGCGGCTCTTTTTCGCTCATCGTGTCGCCGATTTTGATGGTGCCGTGGTTGTGAAGACCAATGACATCGCCTGGAAAAGCTTCTTCGACGCCCGTGCGGTCCTGCGCCATGAAAATCGTCGCGTTTTGGAGCTGGATTTCCTTGTCGATGCGGTGATGTCGCACCTTCATGCCTCGCGTGAATTTCCCGGAACAAATCCGCAAAAACGCGATGCGGTCTCGGTGCTGCGGGTCCATGTTCGCCTGGATTTTGAACACGACACCGGAAAAGCCCGTTTCGTAGGGCGACACCATCCGCGTGGTCGTCAACCGAGGCCTGGGCGGCGGCGCAAATTCGAGCAGCGCATCCAACAGTTCAGCGACGCCAAAATTGTTGACTGCACTGCCGAAAAACACCGGTGTCATCTGTCCGCGCAAGTACGCTTCTTTGTCAAACGGCGTGCCAGCGCCCTGCAAAAGTTCCAGGTCTGCCCGCAACGCCCCAACTTGCGTGCCCAGCACTTCCTCGAGCGCGGGATCTTCTGCGCCGTGAAAAACCGTCGCGTCCTGCACGCGCTCAGAGCCCGTTCCAGAAAACAACCGCAGCTCGTTGCGAAACAGGTTGAACGTCCCGCGAAACTGCTTTCCCATCCCGATCGGCCACGTCAGCGGCGCGCATTGGATCTTCAAACTGGTTTCAATGTCCGACAGCAAATCGAACGGCTCACGTCCGTCTCGATCCAACTTGTTGATGAAGGTCAGAATCGGCGTGTTGCGCAGCCGACACACTTCCATGAGTTTTCTCGTCTGCGTTTCGACACCTTTCGCGCTGTCGATGACCATCAGCGCAGAATCCACTGCCGTCAGCACACGGTAGGTGTCTTCGGAAAAATCCTGGTGCCCCGGCGTGTCGAGCAAATTCACTTCGACATCTTGATAATTGAACTTCATCACCGACGAACTGACCGAAATTCCGCGTTCTCGTTCGATCGCCAAAAAATCGCTGCGCGCATGCCGAGCCGCTTTGCGTGCCTTGACCGCGCCGGCCATTTGTATCGCTCCGCCAAAGAGCAGGAGTTTTTCCGTCAGCGTTGTTTTTCCGGCGTCCGGGTGGCTGATGATGGCAAAGGTGCGTCGGCGATTGACCTCACGAGCGATTTCCTTGGTCAGCAAGAGGTCTTTTGCAGCAGCCGCAGCAGCCGGCGGCAACGCGGCTTGTTCTTGAACAGGTAGGTTTTCGTTGTCCACGGCGCGACTCGTTACGACAACGAACCAGGCGTCGTCCATCAAAAAAACAAACCAGGCGGTTTCTCTCCAGGATGAAAAAACTACAATCGAGAAACCTACCTTCCATCGAACCATGGAACGACTCGCGCTGGTCCATCGAGAGAAGCCGATGCGCAAACACAAGACGCGAACCACTGTCCAGTTTCTTCCCTGGCTCGTGTGCAGTGTGCTGTTTTTTCCCTCGATAGCAACGGCAGCGGGCCCAAAGCTCCCTGCGGATGCACTGCCTGTTCCGCTCGTTCGACAAACGAGCGATTACTCCTGCGGTCCTGCCGTTTTGGTCGCGTTGCTTCGATACTTCAATGCGTACGAGGGGCCTGAAACCAAGTTGCATCGCTTGCTCGGAACTTCTGCGGAACAAGGCACCTTGCCCGAGGCGTTGGCCAAAGGAGCGCAGCGTTTCGGTTTGCGAGCTTCTGTGGAACAACCGATGACCCTCGCGCAGCTTCAATCGTCGCTACGAGCGGGCCGCCCCGTCATCATCGAACTGCAAGCCTGGCGCGATCCCAAAAGCCGACAGAAGTCTTGGCTCGATACGTGGGACGACGGTCATTATGTCGTTCTCATCGGCATGGACAACCAGTACGCCTATTTCATGGACCCCTCGACGCCCGAGACGTACACCTTTCTATCGCTCCCCGAACTTCTTTTCCGATGGCACGATGTCAATCCGCAACGAGGCGTGCGCGGTCAACACGACTACCACCTGGGTGTGGTGATTTTCCCTCCCACGGACCCGCGGAATCTGCGTGGCATTTCCGCACGCTCACCGCGCATGCAGCGGCTCATCAAACTCGACTGAGTTCAAAACAACGAGTCTTTGGGGTTGCTTTTTTTGAGCGATTTCAGATAGGCACGCGCGTGTTCGACGCGGTACACGAAACTTTTCCATTCCTCGTCGGACAGAAGGTCGCCAAACTCTTGTCGCAGCGTCGGCAAGTCCAAATGAAAAAGGGTCTGCGCAACCGTTCGAGGAAAACGCTCGCTCCACTTCAGCGTCTTCAGCATCAACCTCGAGTGGCCGTGCCGCTTGTCCGGCCCAAAACCCGCCCCTTGGTCGATGTAGATCATCTCGCCGCCTGCTTCCGTTGTGTTTCCGCCCGACCATCGGTCGAAGTTGAGAAGCAAATAATCGAACAAAAGGAGCGTGCTGATTTCTGCGACCCGTTTCTGTTTTCCATTCGGAATGGGCTCGCCAGCCTTCAGAAGCGGTCGCCACCAATCCGCCTGTTCCAGACGCAAATTGCGCAAGCCCGGCACCCACTGAATCACCGCCGTTTTGACCGTTCCGTCCGCCTCGACGATGAGTTCTGCGTCCATTCGTTCACGCAGGTCTTTGGGCATGTTGGCTTGAAGCTGCTCTTTCGAAAAACTTCGCACGCACGACGGAGGCACGACTTGAATCCCCAAGGCACGAGCCAACCGATACGCGGCAGCCTCGGCCTGGTATCGAGTGATGCGCGTTTGGTTCGGCTTGACCGCCGCATGGCTTCCGTCCGCAAAAGTCACGCGCAACTTGATTGACGAACCACCACCGAGAGGCCGAAACGATTTGACCTGTGCCGAACACAGACGCGCCAAAATGTCCTGGTCCAGTTCCCCACGAAAGCGAGGCCGAGTGTCCACCTCGACAGGCGGTGGCTCCGCCTCTTCCGGCGGTGGCTCAAACGCTGGAATTTCACGGTTCGGAGGGACAAACAGCACCGGTTTCCGTGAAAACGAATCCGGCCTGGCCCCAGGCTGCCCCAGCGAAACACGCGGTTGAACCGGGCCAAGGCTGGCCATCGTTGCCAAACCACCTGGCGCATGGTCTCTGTCCTGCAAGTACGCCGAGCGCAGGTTGGGCGACGAGGTCGAACGCCCGACCAAAACCAGCGAGCACAAGAGAGACAACAAAATCAGTCGAAAATACTTCATCGGTAGACGTTTGCCACACACGACCCAGCAAACCGTTTGCAGGTGCTGCACCGCAACGCAACGCTGTATTCGTAGACAGTGGCATAGCCATTGTAGACGACTTTCTTTGAATTGACCGATAAAAAGCGGACTTGAGAATGAGAACTCGACCTCCGATTCATGGGTCCACCCCCGCTTGGAACGCGATGGCCGTCTGGAAAACGCCTGACAAGCGCATCACAAACGCATGGCAAGCGCACGGCAAGCGCATCAATGACCCATCCAAACCTTCACGGAAGGTCTATTCGCACAAGGTCGCTGGTTTCCGTGCATTTTTGTTCTGACTGGGTGCGCGGAAAACACCTGGTATCAGCCAATGTACCGTTTCGTGTGCGTGCTGTGTTCCAGGTCGGTTCGCTGTTTGTGTGAATATCGCGCAAAGGCACTGTAGGGGAATGCGCACAAGGAGCACCAAAGTGCGTGACATCGAAAAAAAATCCGAGTAAGCATGTCAAATGCGCACCTGGGTTTGGTCCTGTCGTCTTGCTTCCTTGGGTCTTGCTTCCTTGGGTCTCGCTTGGCTGGGTCTCCTTGGGTCTTGCAATCCCTCGACACGTTTCGTTGATGAAGACGGGCGTGCGCCGGAAGACATGTCGGTGTTGCCGCCTCCACCACCGACGTGCGACGAAGGACGAGTGCGCTGCAACGCGGATCGCAACGGCACCGAACGCTGCGAAAGCGAAAAATGGATTCCGCAAGACAAGTGCAACGTAGAGGGCGGCGATTCCTGCTTGGAGGGTCGCTGCTTGACGCCGTGTCAGCTGGCCCCTCGCGGCAACGTCGGGTGCAGTTTTTATCCGGTGAACTTGTGGTCCACATCCCTCGTCGGGGAGTTCGGTATCGTCGTGACCAACACGAGCGACAAGCTGACGGCACAGGTCACGCTGACCGATGGAAACGGCTTCAAAATTGCCCGGTCGATTCCTCCGGCCAAGGGAGCTCCCGGCGGTGGCGTCGAGATTTTCCGGCTCCCACACGGGCAAAACAAGCTGTCGGAGAGCGAAATCGCGCTCAAAGGGTTTCACCTTGCCTCGACCTCACCGGTGGCCGTGTATCAGTTTCATCCCATCGACGCGGCAACGGTGTATTCGGGTTCTGCGACGTTGCTTTTGCCCGAACACGTCATGGCGAAAAACTACTTCGTCATGTCGTACACGTACAACGCAGAGCACATCACCTTCCCGCCCCAAGGTCCGGGGCTCTTGGCCGTCGTTGCGCTTAGCGACGATACATTGGTGGAAGTGACCGTACCGGTTACGACCGCAAAGGGCCCAGGCATCGAGGGCCTTTCCCCCGGCAAGCCCGTCCGAAAAACGCTCCGTCGGCTCGAGGTTCTCGAAATTGTTCAGGCGAACAGCCGAGAAGACCTTTCGGGTGCCACGATCAAAGCAAACGCGCCGGTTGCGGTGTATGGCGGGGCCGGCGGCGTCACGATTCCGATGAGTGCGGTCGGCGGCAACCACCTGGGCGTGCAGATGTTCCCAACGGAAACGTGGGGCAAGCGGTACGTCGGAGCCAAGGTCAAGCAGCGGAATGCGTCGGACAAGGACTACTACCGCATCGTCGCGAGCGTGAACAACACGAACATCACGCTCAAGAGCACCGTGGCCTTGCCGCCGGTTCCTCCTTTGTCTCGCAGTCAGATCTATGAATTTTCGACCGATGCCGACTTTGTGATCGAGGCAGACCAGCCCATCCTGGTTTTCCAATACATGCCCGCGTGGGGCAATCTGACGGGCCGGTACGATCCCAAAGAGTTCCCCTCCGGCGTTTCCCCCGGCTGTCCCTTTGCCGGAGGCCCAGACGACGTGAAGTGCCTGGGCGATGCCAACATGACTCCGCTCGTTCCGGTCGAACAGTACCGCAGCGATTACATCTTCTACGTGCCGGCAACGTATGCGTACGACTACATCAACGTCACGGCTGCGCCCGGCATCGCGCTCCTGCTCGACGGCCAACCCGTCACAACTCCGCTCCGCCCGATTGGAGACGGTTCGCTCGGGCGCGTGATCTTGCGCATGGACAAAGTTGGGAACCACCGCCTGACCGCAAACAAGCCCTTCGGCTTGCTCGGATACGGCTACTCCTACGCCACCTCGTATTCCTACGCAGGCGGCCTCAACCTCGACCGAATCAACCCCATCGAGTAACGGCCCCCCTTCGCCCGGACTCAATTCCGATTGGACCGGACTCGATCCCGATTGGACCGGACTCAATCCCGATTGGACCGGACTC
>DAOLIT010000034.1:0-55366 GCA_035328405.1 Pseudomonadota bacterium
GGAGGAGGCGGCGGCGGCGGCGGCGGCGGCGGCGGCGGCGTTGTCGATTTGCAACATTCGACCTTGGCATCCAGGTGACCACCTCGGCAGGCTGTGCCCAACGCCAAGTTCTTGACCACAGCGCCCTTGGCTTTGCAGAACGCCTCCGCTCGCATCTTCCACATCGAGTCGTCGATGCACGCACCGGTCGGATCTTTGATCGCCTCGCTGAAGCACATGCCCGGCGGCGGTGGTGGTGGCGGAGTCGGTGTCTTGCAGCACTCCACCTTGGCTTCGATGTGACCCCCGCGACAGGCCATGCCGAACGACAGATTCTTGAGGGTCAGGCCCTTCGATTTGCAAAAATCTGCGGCCTTGGTCTTCCAGGTGGTGTCATCAATGCACATGCCGGACGCAGTGCTGAGCATTTGAGAAATACATGCGTCAGGAGGAGGCGTTACCGAGTCACAGCAGGTGTACGTGGCTTCGCGCCAGTTTCCCGCGCCGCATGCATTGGCAAACGTCACATCCTTCAGCACAAGACCCTTGGCCTTGCAGGCAGCTTCACCGTAGCCGCGCCAGGTTTTTTCGTCCTTGCAACTGGTTGCGCCCCCTTCTTTTGCGGTCATGCAGCGGGGGGTGGTGTCGGGGGAAAGGTTCTCCTCGCCGCTTGTGACTTCATCGGTGGTTTGTTCGATGTCGCTCGGCACGCCGTCGCAGGCAGCCACGAGCGCAACCGAACCGAACAAAGGAAGGACCAAGCTTCCGAGGGTCCTCAAACCAAATCGGCCAAGTTCAGGTTGTCGTGTTCGCATGTTTTCTCTCCGCAAAAGGGTTTTGGGGAAGTGGCTTGCGCCATGTCAGAACCTATCGAAAGGCTCTGACACCCAACGGTTAAGTGCGCACAGGGGAACCAAACGGCTCAAAAAACCGCGGGCACCCGAAACATGGCGCAAACCGTGTGCCAAAAATCGACCTGTGGGAGGGAGCGAAGAGGTGGAAATGCGGGGTTCTTGGAAGGAAGGGTTAGTCCGCGTGCCGCGAACGGCCTCCGAATTGCTGCGCCATGCCGGTGACGCGCTCGATGAGGTCATCCATTTGCTTCTGATCCATGTTCACATCCACCACGAACGACGCCTTTTGCGACGAGACTTTCACGGTGTCGATGAAACTCGCCATGCCCATCATTTTGACTGCCGGAAGATTGCGCAGACCGCCCAGTTGCTCGGTGGCTTTGTCTTTGAGCTGCGTTGCATCCGCATCCGAACCCAAATCCAAGTAGGCGTGCATCTCGAGACCTTTGGCGATGTCGATGGACCCCGACACGCTTTTCAGCGACCGCAGCGGGGTCAGTTGCGGGTTGCTCCCCATTTTTTCTACGACTTTCTCGGGAACCAGACCCGCCCACCACAGGGTGTGCGCCGTTTTGGTTCGCTTGATGGTGTCCAGAAGCGCCGCATTTCCCGTCGCGTTGTCGCCTTTTCCGTTCGCCAAATCGATCGTTTTTTTGATCCATTCCGAACCCGCGAGCACGACGGCCTTTTTCGGGATTGCGGCCATGAACGACGACGGTCTTCCCATCGAGTAGTACTTGACTCCGTTGTATTCCCCATCCGTGACGGCTTCGTGCTTTTCTTTGGCGATTTTCACTATGCAATCCACGAACTTGTCTGGCGAAAAACTCCCTTTCAAAAGCACGGCAAACTCTTTGGATTCATCCACGTTCGACGGAACCGCCACAAACAGAGAATCGACTTGCTTCACCGGATCGATTTGGCACTTGGCCACCACTTCATCCAGGTTCTTCTTGCTCTCTTTGCTCTGATTGAATTTTTCGACGAACTTGTCCCACAGCGGACTTTTGCGCGCCTGCGTGACGTTCACCATGAACACCACATCGGTTTCTTTGGGAACCATGCGCAGGTCGTCTTTGGCTGCACCCGAGCCCGAGGTGCGGTTGCAACCAAACAGCAGCGTTTGCGAACACAGAACGACGGAAAAAAGCAGGTTGTGGCGGGTCTTGGAAGGAAGTTGGGACATTTGGAAATCCTTAGAGAGTGTGTTCGCCTCTTATACAATGGAAAAGACCGAGAGATCAACGAGGTTTCCGTCGGGAGAATGCAAGTTTGCAACAACGTGCGGTTTTGTGTCCGGGCAGCATCCAATTTTTGTCCTTTCTTCTTTAAAATGAGCGCGGCTTGGCGGGGTTTCAGACGGGATGAAGCCGGTGCTGGGGGGAAACTGGGCTACAGTGGCAGCATGTTCCGATCGAAAGGGAGAGCAGGGGAGGGCGGGGTGTTTTTTTCCGAAACAAGACGGGGTACGTGATGAGCAAAAACGCGATAGACGCGACAGACGCAATGGATGCCATGTTGCCGACGCAAGCGGCACCGATGGAGCTTTTGAAAACACAGGCTGCGGATTCGTCAGCCGCAGACGAAAAGAAGACGGGCGAGCTGTTTACGACCGCAAAAGACGTTCCCCGTGAAATCACGGTCTTGCCCCTCATCGAGCAGCACGGAGAGCGCATCGAGTTGGTGCGAAAATGCAGCACACGGTACGAGACGCTGAAACCCCTCGGAAAGGGGGGAATGGGCGAGGTCAGTCTCGTGCGTGACAACGACATCGGTCGCACCGTCGCTCGCAAGCGGCTGCTTTTGTCTTCCAGCGAGGACTCCTCGGCTCTTCTCCGTTTTGTCGCCGAGGTTCGCACCGTCGGTCAACTCGAACATCCGAACATCGTCCCCATCCACGATGTCGGCTTGGACGAAAACGGCAACTACTACTTTGTGATGAAGTACGTGGATGGCGAGACGCTGGAGCACATCATCCACAAACTCGCTGACGGCGACCCGGACTATCACCAACGCTATCCAGTCGAGGTCAGGTTGACCATCTTCATGGGCCTTCTGCGCGCCCTCCAGTACGCGCACGACCAGGGCGTGGTTCACAGGGATTTGAAACCGGCGAACGTCATGGTCGGGCGTTACGGCGAGGTGATGCTGATGGACTTTGGCGTTGCGAAACGCATTCGCGGCGCAGAACCAACGGGAGAAACGCAGCCCGCACCTGAAAAAGCGGAGACGCTCAATAGATTGTTTGCGACACGCAATGACCAGCTCATCGGGACACCGGCCTACATGTCGCCCGAGCAAGCGATGGGCAAAAACGATGCCATCGACGAGCGCAGCGATTTGTACAGTGCCTCAGTTCTGCTGCACGAGTTTTTGGCGCTTCGTCACTACCTGTCAGACAAGCTCACGCTCAACAGCATCTTGATGGCCATCGCGACGGAGAATTTTGGGTATTGGCAGCTCATTTTTGTTCGCCATCCGAAACATCCGGTGCCTCGCTCAGACTTGTTGCACTACGTCGCAAAGGGACTGGAGAAGGACCCGAACGCACGCTACCAAAGCGCGTTCGAGATGATTGCGGAACTGCAACAAATCACCGAGGGACGTTGCGCTGTACGTTGCCCTGCTACTTTGGCCAAGCGCATGACCTACCAAGTCATATCCTTCGTCGAGCAATTCCCGAAACTGTCTCCTTTCCTGTTCTTTCCGCTGCTCCTGTTTGTGCTTTACGCCGTCTACTTCACCCTGTCGTCTGCTTTTCACTCCTAAACTTCCACACGTTCGCTGACACCACCGGGTGAACGGCGATTGCCCCCTTCCTCACAGTCGTTTCTCGTCTGCAAACGTGCCGCTCGAAAATCCGGGCTGTCTGCTGTGACCGTCAGTTCGGGCTAGAAAAACGTGATTTTTCGTCCAAAAATTTGCGTCCTTTGGCCTTGCCCATAGCATGGGCGTTGTGCCTCCATTGATTGATGTCACGCAGGAGATTCCTGCGCTTTCGTGTTTCCGTACAACGTGTGCAGATACACACGGAACAAACTGTGCAGGAAACCCGAGTCAGGTCGATCATCCATCGCACATGTCGCCGAAACCGTTTGTGAAGTGGGCTGGTGGGAAACGTCAATTGTTGCAGGATTTGTTGCAACGCTTGCCATCTTCTTTTCAAAGTTACCATGAACCGTTCGTAGGCGGCGGTGCGCTCTTTTTTGCATTGCAAGAAAAGCGAATGCTTGATGATAAGCTCGTCAGATTGACAGATATCAATGGGGAATTGATCAATGCGTACCAAATTGTTCGAGATCGTGTGGAGACACTAATTTCGCTGTTGTCCACTTTTCCAAATGACAGCGATTTCTTCTACGAAATCCGCGCATTAAATCCGTCTAATCTCGATCCAATTCAGCGAGCAGCGCGCTTTGTGTACCTAAACAAAACGTGTTTTAATGGCCTATTTCGCGAAAATAGCAAAGGTCAGTTTAATGTGCCGTTTGGGCGCTATAAACAAGTACAAATCTGCGCGCCAAACGACCTGCGTGCGGCGAGCTTTGCGTTGCGAAAAGTGGCCGTGGAAGTGGCGTCGTTTGACGACATCGAGCACGACTGTGCCGCAGGGGATTTTGTTTACTGCGATCCGCCGTATGCTCCGCAGAGCCGCACGGCGTCGTTTACAAAATATCACGGCAGCGGTTTCACGGAACGTGAGCAAGAACGGCTCGCAGATTGGGTATGTCGGCTGGGACTACGCGGCGTTCATGTGCTTGTGTCGAACTCGGCAGTGCCTCTCACGTTGCGGCTCTACCGTGATCTGCATATCGAAAAGGTGCTGGCAAGGCGTGCCATCAATTCCCGTGGTGACAGGCGAGGCCCGATACACGAATTGTTGGTTGCAGCGGGTCCTTTGGCTATCCAGCTTTCCGAATCCCAAAGGAAGCGCTAGTCCAATAGACCTGTTCCCAAAACTGATATTAGAAGAATTCCAGACCTGTCGGTTCACGGCACACAACCACATACAACCAGAAACAAACGGTCAATGCGATCCTTGCGCACAGCGAAGCTCGTGATTCGGGCTTAGATGCACTGACATGTAATCCAATCATCTGGTCGGCGGAGCGATTCAGGTTCTTTCAGGCGCGAGACCCAGCTTTTCGATGGTTTCGGCGCTATCGTCGGAAATTAAGCCAGCCAAAGAACAGGAGAAAACAGGAAGGCATGATATCCTAGAGTCAGGCTCTCTAGGCTTTGCCGCATTGTGCTGCGTATCCCTTTGCAGCCGCTTGTAAAATTGCGAAAAAGCCTAGAGCACGAACAACGACGGGCGCTTCCATGTCTTCCATCGACGATCCAGAGGACCTTCTTCACAGCTTGCGACCCTTGCCCCAAAAATCCGACGCAGGTCGGCCTGTTGACGCTGCTGAAGCGGTCATCGCGGCGCTAGATGACGCCGACATTGCGCTTGAGGCAGAAGATGACGTGGTGACGCTTTTGCCTGACAGTGGGGCGGATGCCATCGAGATTCTGGAAGCAGAACCGATTCCCAGCGACGAGGCGCATCTTGCCGGCGCGGTGGACCCAGTGGATCTGTTTTCGCGTCGAGCGAAAAACGAAAGACCCAAGGATCGAATCGGACTTCTCGAAAGACAGCTCGAAGATGAAAAAGACGAGCGTCGTGCGGCTGTTTTGCAGCACGAAATCGCAGTCTTGTTGGAGCAGGCCGGAAGCGGCATCGAGGAAGAAGACATCGACGCGGCGCAGGGTTACGCGGCGGCGCTGACCCGCGATCCAGCACTGAGGCCGAATCTGTGGGCGCTCAGGAGGTTGTATTACCGACGGGGAATGTGGCCCAGCTTGATTCGCTTGCTGGATTTGGAGGCCGATGCTGCCGCCAGCGCCAGAGAGCGCGCCGAACTTCTGACGGAAAAGGGCCACATTCTGGAGGATCGGCTGGGAAGCGCAGACGAAGCGATGGTGTGCTACCGCAGCGCACACGAGATGGATCGCGAGGCGTTGGCACCCATCGTCGCACTGGAAAAGGTCCTGACGCGGCAAGCGGGGGAATCGACGCTGGCGCAGGGGACAACCCGGCCCGGCGACGAACTTCTGGCCGTGTATCGCGCGCTTCTGCACGCGACCAAAGATCCCGGTCGTCGCGTGGCGCTTCTGATTGAACAGGCTCGCATAGAAGAACTGCCTCAAACGAGTTCGGGCGACAATCGCGCGGTTTCGACAGACGTAACTTCGGCGCTGAATTGCCTGCACGATGCCTATGACGTTGGCGTGGACCAGCTTCGGGTGATTGACGAGATCGTTCGCATCACGGCGACGGCGGGCCGGATTCCCGATTGTCTGACAGCGTTGGACATCCGAGCCGAGATTCTGGAAATGCAGGTCGAAAACGCGCAGCAGCCGCGCAAACAGTTTTTGACCGATCAGATCGTTGGAATTCGTCGCTGGCAGGCACTGCTCGCACGAGAGAAAGTCGGGAATTTGGATCTGGCGTGGCAATACCTGGAGCAAGCGCAGGAAAAATCGCCCGCAGATCCGCTGCTGCTGCCGGAATTGTTGACGGTCGCGGATGCGCAAGGCCATCCGGCACGGCTGTATGCGCAACTTATGGAACGCGAACGAGAATTGCGAATCCAGCGTTCCGACGATGCTCCACCGCCGATTGGTTTGTGGTTGAAGCAAGCGATGACGCTTCGGGCGGCGGGCAGCAACGACGAGGCAGAGAAACTGGAAAGTCAAGTAGCGGGACTCGCACCGACGCATTTGCTGTTGCCGTTGCTGCGTCAAAGACGGGCGATGGAGAGGTTCGATTTGCCCGCTTTGGCGGCTCTTCTGGAGGCGGAAGCGTCTCGCGTTTCCGACGGGATTTCTGGAAAAAATGGGGACAAGACACCCGACGTGGGGTGGGCGTGTGAAGCACTCATCGCCGCTGCGGATTGCATCCTTCAATCGGGGGACCTAGCGCGGGCCGAGGCTTTGGCGACGCAGGCTGAGTCGCTTCTGACGAGGCCGCTGTCGGGGCCAGGTCGCACACACCGCGCGCTGCTCGATGCTCTTCTTGAGGAAATCTATCTTCGCAGCAGCCGCGAGGGGCTTTTGGCGCAACTGTTCGAGCGCCGCTTGTCAGACGGAATGGTTGACCAAAGTGAAGCCCATTTGTTGCGCGAGGTTTTGGCTGACCTGTATACGGGTGTGCTATCGACTCCCGACGCTGCGAAGCCGCATCTTGCGGAACTTGAAAAGCACGCGGCGACGGACCTCAGACTTTTGCGACGGCGGGTTCTGCAGGCGCGTTTTCGTGGTGACTTGGCCGACGAAGAACGGGCGCTCGGGGCATGGATCGGTGCGCTAGGAGACAAGGCCGTTCCGACGGTGTCTGATTTTCTGCGACGCGGCGAATTGCTGACGAAGCTGGGTCGTGGCCAAGAGGCCATCGCACTGTACGAGCACGTTCTGTCGGTTCGACCCGGCCATCTCCAGGCGTTGGAAGAGCTTGAGCGGCTCTACCTTTCGCAAGGACGGAAAGATGAATTGTCGCAACTTCTCCGTCGGCAGATGGATCAGATTGCGACGCAAACAGACGACGCCAGTTTGCGGGCCGAACGAGGGCTGTACGCCAAACTCATTGATTTTTTAGAGAACGAGCTGAACTTGCCTGATCAGGCTGCGTCGCTGCATCGAGCGGTATTGCAGCGTGATCCGACGAACTTGTCGGCACTTTTTGCGTTGAGGCAACACTATCGACGGAGCGCCGACACGACGAAGTTTCAGGCGACACTTTCGCAGATCGCAGAGCATGCTCCGACGGAAGTTTTGCGCGGGGAGATGCTTCTAGAGGTCGCTGATCTTCGTGACGATCAGGCGGCAAAACCGCTGGAAGTGGATGCACTGTACGACCAAGCACTTCAAGCCAGTCCGTTGCCATCGATGGCTGCCACCCACGCTGCGGTGGGCCGGTTGAAAGCGACGATGCAGCAACGGCGTTACGAAAGGCTCGGAGAGATTTTCGAGGGTCTTTCCGATTCGCTTTCCCCAGACGATCCGCTCTCGCTGGAAACCTGTGCTCTTCTTGCCGAGGAAAAGAGCAACCAGCTTTTGCTCTCGGAGATTCCGACCAGTTCAGAACTTGAACAGGCGGATGCAAAGTTGCAAAAAACTGCCAAAGAACTGCGCGACGCACAGGACAAAGTTTCTGCGGCGGCAAAACTTCAGCTTGGTTTGACGCGAGTTCTTTTGAATCAGCGTCGAGAAGATGGAAAAGCGCAAGGCGATGCACTGGCGGAATGGGCCGAACTTCTGCTTGCGCAAAACGATGCGGCGTGCAAGCCGCTGGCAGGCGAGCTTCTGGTTCGTGCGGGTTTGTTGACCTTGGCTTGTGACGACGATCCGGGCTGTGATGGCGAGGCTGCTCGACGGTTTCTTCTCGCGTATCGTGTTCTTGGAGACGAACCGCAAGTTGTGATTCCTCTTACAGATTTGCTTTCCGATCTTTCGGTGTTGGAGCAGGTTGCGCAGCTTCCCGATGTGGTTCGTGCGTTGCGGGCTCGTCAGTCGTTGTGTGCGGACGGCGAATCCTTGGACCGCGTGCAGTTTGTCCTGCTCGAGGTCGAGGCCCTGCTGATTCAAAGTTCCGCAGATGAGGTGGACGAGCCGACGGCGGCAAAGTTGCGTCAAAGTGCGGCTGAAGCCGCGCTGCGTGCCTTGCAGATCCACCCAAATCATCTGCACGCGCTGTTTTTGTTGCGTCAATCGACGGCACCGACGACGGCAGAGCTAGATCCGTTGCGAGATCAGCCGCTCTCTCCCGAAAGCGCGGCGAGGCTGCGGGCTTATGCGATGTACACGCTGCGGATGGCGGCGGTCGTCACCGACGGAGAAAGTCGGGCTGACTTGTATGTAGAAGCGGGGCAAATGTTGCTTCGGCTCGGGGATCAAGATGGCGCGGCAGCCTCGTTGCGGGCTGCGGTGGATTCCCGACCATTCGATGAAAATCTTGTGTCTACGTTGTTGGGGCTGCTCAAAGGGCACGCCGATCAAACCGGCGACAATGGGCCCCTTTTGGAACTGTTGGATTTCCGGCTGGCACAGGTTCCTCGTTCCGACGGAGACAGTGCTTCGGACCAGGCGATGCGGGTGCAGCTTTTGTCGCAACGAGCCGCGCTGCATTTGTTGTCGGGTCAGAACCTGCTGGCGGCGGCAGACCTGGAAACCCTGCTGTCTATCAAACCCGACCACACATTGTCACACCATCGTTTGGCGGCTTTGCGTTCGCAACACGGTGATATTGCGGCAGCGACGATGCATTACGAGCGACTGCTCGAACTGGCGCATACACCTTCAGAAAAATACGTACTTCATCGTACATTGGGCGAGCTTTTGCCAGACCACGCACCCGACAAGGCGATTGAGCATTTGACCGAGGCGCTCAAGCTTCGTCACACTCTGCGGCAGGCGACTGGCACCGAGGAGACGCTGGAAGACACCGAGCAACGTGTGCAGCTTCAGCGACGGCTGTTCGGTCTCTTTCTGCGGCAAGGCGACAAACCGAATGCATACAAAACGCTCAAGGCGATGGCGAGTGAGCTTCCGACGAGCAATGAAAGTGCGACGTTGCGCGAAAAAACATTACTCGACGTTGCGAAGCTGTATGAGTTCGACGTGGGCGATCCTGTAGCAGCGGCTTTGGTGCTGGAACGACTCATCGACGAAAAGCCCTTGCAAATCGAAGCGTTGGAGCATTTTGTGAAATTGTGTCAGACGGGTGGGGACGCGGCAAAGGCGCAGCAGGCTCTGCTTCGAGCGCGCGACGCGGCCCGAGCGGAGGCGGCAAAATTTGCGGACATTGATGTGGCGCTCTCGGGAAAGCCGTTTGAGGCGCTCAAGCAGATTTTGAACTGGCAAAAATCGTCCGAGGCGCACAGCTTGGCAGCGCAGGCTTTTGCGCAGGTCTCTCGGGCGGTGGGCGGTCTCGCCGAGTCGGCCTCGGGGCTTTTGTTGCGGGTGCCTGACCGATCGGTTGGCCCACCGTTGCGAAGCGCGGCTTTTTCGTCGGAAGCGCGGGGCCTGCCGTTCGAGATTTGGCAGGAGGTTTGGGAGACCGCGAGCAAGCTGCTCGGTCCCGACGTGGCGCAGCTTTCTTCAAGCCCGAAAGATCGAATCAACGCCAAGAAGATTCCGCCCGCCTGGGTTGCTGTGGACTCGTTTGCGCAACGCTTTGGTCTCGGCAACACCGACTTGAGCATCGCGTATGTGCTGGTTGCAGGGAAAGAGAAGGAAACGTGTGCTGCTGTCGGACAACAATTGGTGTGTGGAAGCGCGTACACCGAGCCTTTGACCGCGTGGACACCGGCGCAAAGCTTCCGTCTGGTCCAAAAACTCGCGTTGATTCCCGATCGGTTGGGTGCGGTGGACTGTGCACCGACGGAGATTCTTCTGTTCTTCGCGTCGTGTTGTCAGTTGGTTGGAAAGAGCGGACCGGCGCTGGCCCAAACCGAGCGCACGAAGCTCGACGAGAAAACACGAAATCTCGACCGCGCCATCACGCGAAAAGAGCGTTCAAAGCTGAAAGACCTGTCGTCGAAAATGCAGGATTTGGCCGGGGAACACGGCAAAGAACTTCTGCTGGGTTGGCAGCGGTCGATTTTGCAAGGCTGTGCTCATTTGGCGTTGGCGATGACCGGGCATTTGGCAGCGGCATTTTCCGAGACGGGTTTTCGTTTGGATGCCGACGAGGAACACTCCCTCAAGGCAGCGCGGAACTTGCTTGCTTGGAGCGTCTCGGCGGACATCCTCAATTTCCGTCGAGAACTCGGTCTGACTGACAAGGAGTAAGAACGTGCCTCCGGCTGATCAAAACGGCAAGAAATCAGAGACAGCAGATTCACTCCTCGGCGATTTTGACTTTGGCGACGAGGATTTCAATTGGGATCAGCTCGCCAGTGTTGGTGGGAATACGCTCAATTCCGAGGACGAACTTCCTCCAGAGTTGCGCACGGCGGTGGTGCATTCGCCCGACGAAACGTTGGTTTCCAAGCCCGCTTTCCCGACTGAAACAAAAGACAAACCGACGGGAAAGACCGTGCGAGAACCGGATGTGTCGGGGATTTTTCCGCCACAAGCGGTCTCGACGGAAAAATATGCGGCTTCCTCGAACGCCGATCCGCTTGCGTTGCCTCCCATCGATGGTGAGGGAGACGCTGCGCCGCTACCGCCCATCGCGCCAGCCGCCGGGATTTTGGGCGACTTCGATTTGGATTTTGCCGTCGGACCAGCAAAAATCGAATCGATTGAGTCGCCCGATTCGATCGATGCGACACAGGCCGTTGGCACAAGCAGGCCGAGTTCTTTGGTCGAGCCTGCTGATGGAAAAATGCCTGTTGCGTCAGAGGTCGCACAGACTGGCTTTCCGATTCCTGCCGACGATGACGAAGAGTACGACGTGCAAATCGACGTGGCTTTAACAAGCAAGTCGGTCGCGTCGCCCGATGCGTCGGTGCTGTTGGCTGAGCCGTCGGTGTCGATTCCGACCGAGTCGATCGCGTCGCCCGATGCGTCGGTGCTGTTGGCTGATCCATCGGCCTCGATCGTTGCTTCTGCGATGCCGCTTTCGGTGCCTTCGTCTGTCGTCGATCCGTCGATCAGCCAAATTCTCCCCGATTTCGGAAAGAATCCGACGGGCTCTCTTGTGGCGGGATCGACCGGGCCTGTCGATTCGACGGCGAGCGAGCGTTCGGTGGAATTTTCGTTGCCTCCGCCGCCGATGCTGGCACCGAGCGAACTGTTGCTTCCCGAGACCAAACCCTCGAAGGAAGATCGAACGGAGAAGCCAGCGACAGCGACTCCGATAGAGACAGCGACGGAAGCCCAACAGGAACCTCACCCTCACCCTCAGCCTCAGCCGTTGGCAGAAAGTTCGGCTGGTCCGTCCGAGGCAGCCAAGCCCACGTCAGAACCGGTGCGGGTCACGCCGTTTCAGCCGGGTCTTGCGCGTGTGGCGTTGCGGAACGAAGGTACGCAGATCGCGCCCCGGCGACTTCCTTTGCCTACCGTGGAACACCTACCCCCACCTCCACCGTGCGTGGGAATGGGTGCGGGGTTGGAAACAGCGACGCGGAAAGTGGCCAAGGCGTTCTTTGAAACAGAGGCCCAGAATTCGGCGAAACATCCGTCGGATGCGGCTCAACTGGGTTTGGCGGCGGCGGCCCAGGCAGAGTCACTTTTCGACAAGAGCGACGCCATCGATTTGTATCGTCGCGTGCTGGACCTGGCCCCGCAAAACCGCACAGCGTTGAGGGCCCTGCGGCGGCTTCTGGAAACGCCGGGGCCGTTTGCTCAGCCGGACGAGGCGGCGTCCCTCATCGAACGCGAACGGGCCATCTGCGGCGCGTCGGAACAAGTGGGTTTGCGGTTTCACCACATCGAGCTTCTGCGTGTCTCTGGCCAACTCGGTGAAGCCCGTGGACAGGCGCAGGAATTTTTGACGCAGATTCCGCGCGGAGGCCAAAAACCCGGTCAGGCGCAAGCACTTTTTGCACTGGCCGATGTCCAGTTCGCGCAAGGACACACAAGTGAAGTCGCACAAACCTTCGATGGTTTGATCGCGATGTCACCGTCGTCAGGGATCGTCCGGGCAGTTTTTCAAAACGAACGCGCTCGTTTGGACGAACTGTCTGGCCGCGACCAAGCGACGGCGCAGCGATTCGAGACCAGTCTTGCGCAGCAACCGACGTTGACGGCTGCGCTGGGCCTTTTCCGGGTCGCCGCTCGGCTGCCCCGTGTACGGAAGGACGAAAACGAAGCTACGCCGCTTTCCAGCGCGATTTTGTCAGCCCAAGGTGTGCGGATGTCGGCAGGACTCAAAGCTGCGTTCCTGCGGCTTTCTGCGCGGTTTTCTCCGGCTTCGCAGCGGAAGGAGCGTTTCGCCCAAGCGGCGGAACTTGGCGATGCGTTTTCTTGGGACACGCTGGCGTTTTTGGTGGAACAGGCGAAAGACAACGCAGCAGCGGGGGCGGCCCACCTCAAGTCGGCTGGCCACGAGCGAGATCACTGGAAACGGGCAGATTCTTTGCGGCAAGCGGGTCGGTCGTTTTTGCTGGCCGGGCAAGATGAATCGGCTCAACAGGCGCTTTTGGCTTCGCTGTCAGCGACGACAGACGGCGAAGCGGATGGCGTGACGTATCGGCTCCTCGAGCGGGTTTGCCGAAAGATGGGCCGACCGAGTGATTTGCTGAGCATGTGGCAGAAGCAGGCGCAGGCCACCGACGGTGAAGGTGCATATGCGCTGCTGTACGCCGCAGACCTTGCGGAGCAAGTTACAGAGGGAGAGGCGGGCCGCGCTCAAGCGAAAGCGGAACTGACCAAAGCTTTGCAAATTGCGCCTGATTTCGAGGAGGCAGCGCATCGCTTGTCTGTGTTGCTGTTGAGCGATGGGGACGGCGTTCAGGCGGCTCAGGTTTTGCTTCGGGCGACTCAGCGGGTTCGAGTTGAACCAGCGGACGAGCTTTCTCGACGGGTTCTTCGCGAGGAAGCGGTCGCACGGCTCGACCGGGCCGGAGAGCTTGCCGAGGCAGCCCGTGTGCTCGCCGAGGAACCGCCGATGCCGCAAAGCGTGGTCGCGATGGCACCGTCGCTGGTCGAGGCTCGAAATGCTCGGCTGTTCTCGTGTGCGATGCGGTTGCGAGGCGTGGCTGAGCCGGCTCTGGTTGCGTCCTTGGCGCAGCAGCTTCATGTAGCAGCAGCGACGGCGAAAGGTGATGCAGCGGCTCGGCTGTTTTTTGCGCGCGGAAGCCTTTTGTCCTCGACAAAAACCGATCCAAACCCAGAGGTCGGCCCCATCGAAGAAAGCTATCGGCAGACTTTGCTCGCCGAGCCTTTGCACATTCGGGCGCTTCTGCGGCTTGAACTGATGCTGGCGCAAATTCCAAAAGAAAGAGTTCGACGAAGCAGCCTCTCGAATGTCGTGACGGCTGCCCTTTTGGCGCGATACGTCGAGACAGCGAAAGGTCCGTCGAAACGGGCTTGGGGCCTTCGGTTGGCTACGGCGCAAGAATTCGATGCGTCAGAACCTTTGTTGGCCCTGCGAACGTACCGTGATTTGATGCAAATGTCCGACGGAGATCCATCTTTGATGGGGCTCGATGATTGGACGTACATCACAGCTTGGCGAGCGGGTGAGGCGTTGTCGGTGCTAGAGCGAGAACTTGCGCAAGATCCCGACTCGGACACACGGTATGCGCTGCTGATTCTTTCGGGTGAGCAGCTTGAAGCAACGGGCAAAGCGCGTTTGGCTGTCCAGCGGTATCAACAGGCGTTGGAACTGAAACCGGGACATCCCGTCGCAAAAGCCAAGCTCGTACATGCCTGTCTTGCGGCGGGCATGCTGGAGGAACTGAGCCGGTTTACGGCGGCGGAACTCAAAGAAGCGACGGACATCCAGACGCGCATCCAGGCGTTCGAGCGGCAGGTGCTGCTGGCCAATTTGCAAATCGACGATCCAGCAAAGCGGTCGGAGGTCATCGAAAACGCCTATCGAAACGTCCTGACGGTGGATGCGAACAATCACTTGGCGATGCGTGCGCTCGAACGCCACTTTCTGGCCCGAGGCCAGTTCGGCGAGCTGGTCCATTTGTATGAGCAAATGGGTCTAACAGCGACGGACACCGCGTTCGCCGTTCACATCAGTTCGGATCGGGCTCGGTTGCGTCAGCGTTTGTTGTGGCAGCAAGGCGGCGACGCTGAAGCGACGCGAAACCAAATGGAAAATGATTTCCGGCTGGCGTTGTATCGCGACCACTCGTGTCGGCCTGCGTTGCGTTTTTTGCACGAGGGAGCGACGCAGCGCGGCGATTTCACGCAACTGGCAGAGCTGTCGCAGTGGATCGGCGAACTTCCGGTGGGTTCGGGGCCCGAGGAAGCAAGCCAACGACGCAGCGCAGCCGTTTTTTTGACACGGGCTGCCGAGGCTGCGGCACATCTTGGCCAGGATGCGGATCAGGTGATGGCGCTGTATCAATCGGCGCTTGCCAAAGCGACCGATCAGGTTCCGACATTGCGCGGCCTGCTTCATTTTGCGTTGCGTCACAAACGATACGCCGTTGCGCTCGATTGTGCGGAACAGCTCGCCGAGCAGCTTTACGACGCCGAGGAGAGATACCTGCACTGCATGTTGGCAGGAGTGTTGTCCCAGAATTTTGTTTCCGACGTGGCGCGTGCTCGGAAGGCGTTGGCAAAAGGGCTCAAGTTGCTGCCCGATCGCGACGAAGCATTCGAGCGTCTGCGTGCCTCGTACCAGACGACCAGTGCGACCAGTGCCGACGACGCGCGAGGTTTCGCGGACTTGTTGAAAGAAAGGTTGAATCGCTCGGATTTGAAACCGGAGCAGATCGCGGCTTTCCGTGTGGAACTTGGTCAGCTTTACGCCGGGCTTTTGAAAAATCGCGCGATGGCCAAATACGAGCTGGGAGAGGCGCTGCGCCTTCGACCGGATCAACCTGCGGCGTTGTTTACCCTCGGGAAACTTCACGCCGATGACAGCGAATGGCAGCACGCGATCGATCCATTGCGTCGGTATGGGCAATTGGAAACCAGGCCGTCGCAGCTTCTGGCGCTGCATCTTTTGCTCGGCGAGATCTTCAGCGAGCAGCTTCAGGACCCACAACAGGCGATAGCGGAATACACGAAGGCGATCCAACTACAGCCGACGAATCAGACGGCGCTCACGAAATTGGCCGATCTGTTTTTGGCGCAAAATCGCGGTGGCGAAACGCTGCCGCTGTTGAAACGTCTGGTGAAATACACCGAGGACAAACAGCGCAAAATTGGTTATTTCCATCGAATCGCGGCGCTTTCGGAATTGCACGGCGACAGCCGTGGTGCACTGGACGCGCTGCGCGAGGCCGTCGAGGTTGATTCGTCCGACTTGCCTGCGATTCGGGAGTTGGCGCTGTTTTATGAACGGACTTCGGATGCCATGTCGCTGCGGTTTCATTTGGACGCCGCGATGGGTCGGTTCCGTCCGCAATTGCTCGGGAAACCGCGTGATCTCGCGGTCCATCAGACCTTGCTTCAGATTTTGGCGCTTCGTCGCAGCGAGCAGGCGCATTTCGAGGCCGGAACGATCACGGCGTTGGGTGGAGTGATTCCGAAAGACATCCAGACGCGGCTCGAAAAAACGCCTCAGCGAAAAGAGCCCAGCAAAACCGCGCTCCGAGATGGCAGCCTCGACGATGCCTTGTATCCACAGGTGGTGTCCACGACCATCCGAACCGTGTTCAAGCTGCTGGCCGAGCCCCTCGGGAAGTTGTACGTGAGCGACGGGCGAAAGTTGCAGGCGATGGGTGTCGATCGAAAAGAGAAATTGCCTCGCTCGGGACATCCGGTTCGGGATCTGGCCAACAAAATTGCGTCGGATTTTGGCCTCGGGGAATTTGACATCTATCTGACGGCAGCGCAGGGCAAAAATGCGGCGGGTCAGACGGTGCCGCATTGCACGATCGAGCCGCTCGAACCGCCTGCCTTGGTGGTGTCCAATGTCCTCGTCGAGGGCGCGTCAGAAGCCGAGCGGCGGTTTTTGCTGTCGGGTCTTTTGAAACTGCTGCACAGCCAGCTTCATTTGCCGTTGCGTTTGTCGGCGGAGGATTTGACGGTTCTGCTGGGCGGTTTGGTTCGTCAACAGGTCAAAGACTACGTTCCGATTGGTTTTGCGGAAAAGCGCATCGAGACGGAAGCCCAACGCCAGCGTCGAGCGATTTCGAGCAAAATCGCGCCGCAGATTTTGCCTCTGGCGATGGAACTGCATTCGACGGTGCCGAACAGCGAGGGCATCTTCGATGCGCTTGTGAAAAGCAGCCACGCTTTTGGTCTTTTGTACTGCGGCAACATGGCGGCTGCGATTGCGTCGCTGCGGCGAACCGGCCCGAGTGCCGAAAAACACCTCGATGCTTTGATCGGCTTTGCCGTCAGCCGCGAAGCCGACGAACTCCTGCGCATCCTGTGCGGTAACGCCTGACACGCGCCTATATACGCACACACGCATTCGACGAAAAAGACCTGATATAACGCGGGGATGCACAGCACCTCCGACCTGCCGACCGTTTCTTGGCTTTCCATCACGAGCACTGCTCTTTCGGGGAATCGATACGGCGACCCGACGACGCGCGGCTTGCCGGTGATTTTGCCCGCGAGCTATTTCAAGTCGCCCAATCGACGGTATCCGGTGGTTTATGTCCTCTCGTCCTTCGTCGGTGCGGGATATCAACTGCTCAACCGAGGACCGCTTTCGGAGTCTCTCGACGAGCGGCTGGCTCGTTTGCACGCGCAAGATCCGTCGCTGCCCGAGTGTATTTATGTCCTGCCCGACTGTTACACCGCGCTCGGCGGCAGCCAGTACGTCAATTCTCCCGTGCTGGGTCGATACGAAGACCATCTTGTCGGTGAGGTGATTCCCCACGTCGATACACAGTTGCGCACACTGCCCAGTCGAGAGCACCGCGCTGTCGTCGGGCGCTCATCGGGAGGCATCGGGGCGTTGTGGCTGGTGATGAATCACCCGGATCTTTTTTCTGCCGTTGCGAGCCACGCAGGGGATGGTTTTTTCCGTATGACGACGCCGCCCGAACTGCTGAAATTCTGTCGTCGCGTTCGTCGGTACGGTGGACCCGAGGGTGCCCTCAAAACGTGGCTCGAGGCGGGGCGCGGCCCACGTCCGTCGGATCTGTTCGATGTGATGACCGTGTTTGCGTCGGCGGCAGCGTACAGCCCTGATCCGTCCGCCTCGCTGGGTTTTGCTCTGCCGTGCAATTGGCACGACGGCACGCTCGACGAGGACGTTTTTTCCCGTTGGCTCAGGTTCGATCCCGTCGAGATCTGTGAGGAACTTGCGTACCAAGAAGCCTTGTCGCAGCAGAAATTGATTTTCATCGACGCTGGCACGCGCGACGAGTACTACCTGGATTTGGCCGCGCGAAAACTCGTCAGCCGTCTGCGGTCCATGTCCCTGTCGGTGGTCCACGAGGAATTTGACGACGGACACATGAACACCGCGTATCGGTTCGACCGCAGCCTTCCGTCGCTGGCCCGAGCGATTGCGGGGTAGGCCCATGTCCGTTCGTTTTGTCCACACATCCGACTGGCAAATCGGCAAGGTCTTCGCGGATTTGAGCGAACTCGACCGGGATCGCGCTTCTCTTCTGAAAACGCAACGGATTCAGACGGTCGAACGAATCGCGCACCTCGCGCGGGAACGACACGCCGACTGTGTGATCGTCGCTGGGGATGTGTTCGACGCCCAAGATGTGCCCGACGAACTTTTGCGGCGCACCATGAATGCGCTCACGCCTTTTCCGGGACCGTGGCTGCTTTTGCCGGGCAACCACGACGCAGCGATTCCCGAAAGTGTCTTCACGCGGCTTGCGCAACTTGGTGTTCCGTCGCAGGTGAAGTTGCTGCTATCGCCCGAGCCCTGTCTCGTCGCAGACCGAATCGCTGTTCTGCCCGCGCCGCTGCGCCGTCGCCACGAAACGCGCGATGTCAGCGACGCACTCGACGCGATGGAGACGCCGTCGGGTCTGTTTCGCATTGGCGTCGCCCACGGCAGCATCAAAAGCCGTTTGCCCGACCGCAGCGAGGCCAAAAATGACATTGCGGCGGATCGTTCCGCGCGGGCTCGGCTCGACTATTTTGCCCTCGGGGATTGGCATGGTTTTCATCCGATCGATTCGCGCACGTTTTACTCCGGCACGCCCGAGCCGGATCGGTTCAAGGAAACTGCCCAAGCGAAGCAGAGTCCGTCGGGAAATGTGTTGTGGGTCGAAATCGAGGAACCAGGAGCGACGCCGTCTGTCGAGCTTGTGCGCACCGGTCATTACCTGTGGGAAAAACGCGCACTTGAGCTGCACCTTCCCGACGATGTGGAACAGGTCGATGCGGTTTTTTCCAAACTTTCGTCGCCGCAGAACACCTTGCTCGATTTGTCGCTGACCGGCGCTTTGCCCCTGTCGGCGAGGGAGGCGCTTTCCGTCGCGCTGGAATCTTGGCGCGCCCGGCTGCATTTGCTTCGCGTGTCCGACGAGCATTTGCTTTCGCAAGTCACCGACGAAGATTTGGCCGATTTGCCGCCCGGTTCTTGGGTCTCCGCCGTCGCAGAGGAACTCAGGCAAGAACTTTCGCAACCGGGCGAGGCCGGGCTGTCGGCTCGGTTGGCCGTTCGCATGTTGCTGCACGACATTCGCACCGAGGCTGGCCATGCGCATCCGAAGAGTTGAAATCCGCAATTTTCGCAAACTCCGGGGCCCCTTCGTTTTGTCCGACATTCCCGACGGAATGACCGTGCTGTACGGCGACAATGAAGACGGCAAATCGACGCTGCTTCTGGCTTTGCGCGCCGCCCTTTTTGTTCGGCACGACACCAAAGACCAAAAAATCATCCGCGAATTTTTGCCGTATGGCAGCGAAGTCCGCCCCGAGGTCACGCTCGACCTGGACTGTGCAGGTCGGGCGGTGCGGCTCAAAAAGGGTTTTTTCCAACGGCCCAGTTGCGAAATCGAGGGAACACACGGGACTTTTTCCGGTTCTGCTGCCGAGGAGGAACTCGCGCGGCTTTTGCGTTTTTCCTCCCCCAAAAAGGCCAGCCTCGACGCTCAGCATCAAGGTCCTTGTGGTCTTTTGTGGCTTTCGCAAGGCGAGTCCTTTTTGCAGACTGAAGCATCCTCGTCCGTCGTGAGCGATCTTCAGACTGCCCTCGAAGCGGAAGTCGGGACGGTGTTGTCCGGGGAACTCGGTCGCAAATTGCTCGGGCTTTATCGCCAGCGTCACGCGGAATTTTTCACCGCCGAACGGGGCCAACCGAAAAAGGTGCTTCGCGAAGCCGAGGAAAAAGTTGCACAGCTTGCAGAGTCGCTTTCTCTGCTCCGCCAAAAACAGAAAGAGGCCGAGGCGCACGTAGACGAACTTTCCGAGGTTCGTGAGAAAGTGCGGCAATTGGACGAGCGTTTGGGGGTCGAAAGGAAGACACTCCTTTCGTTTGAACAGAGCCTTGCGGAATGGGAACCGTGCGAACGGGAAGTGCAGCAGCTTTCTTTCCAAACAGCGACGTGCAAGCAAACACTCGACCGCGCAAAAGAGGAAGTCTTTCGCAGACAAAACGCGCGGAAAGAATGGCAAAAAGCCAACACCGAATATGACGTGTTGGAAAGGACGGTTGAAGAACTAAAAAAGACGCGCTTGGACTTAGAGAAGGAATGGGAACAGGCTGAAAAAGAGAAGCAAGAAAAAGAAAAGGAACGGGCCGCAAGGCAACAGGAATTGGTTGTCCTTCGCAAGGGAATCGAAAAGGGGCGCGTGCAAAGGGAATACACCCAAAGACAGGCTATTCTCGTCGAGGTTGAGCAATTTCTGTCGGAATTGTCTGGGCTTGAAAATGAACTTTTACAACACAGAATCGAACCCAAACATTGCGAGGAATTGGCCCGGCTTGAACGAATGGTGCAAGAAAAACAGACTGCGCTTCACGCTTCTGCAACGGTTCTGTCTTTTGAAAAAAAGGGGGACATTCCTGTCTTTGTGAATGGCATGGAAGTGGTGGGTGCTGGGCCTTCCCAGGAATGGATTTTGACCGAACGCACGGAAGTGTCGTTTGGGACACTGGGGACGTTCGTGATTGCGCCGGGCAGGACCTCTGCGGCGGTTCTGCGGGGACAGTTGCAAGAAGCAGAACAGGCACTCCTTTCGATGCTCGGAAGCCTTGGTGTGACCGATGTCGTGAGCGCAAAAGAAGAGGCCGAACACCGCCAAAAACGCCTGTTCCGAAAGCGCGAGCTCGAACGCGAAATGTCGCAGCGATGCCCCAAAGGGGTCTCTGTTCTGAAACAAGAACGAGACAAGCTTGCGCAAAAATTGGATCTGTTTGCAAAAGAGGAAGGCGCGGACTCCCAAACCATCTGCATGGAAGGAACAGAGGATGTTCTTGCGCAAAAAGAGGCTGTCTTTCGCACGCTTGCAAACGAACTTTTGCCTCTTTCACACAGCGCAGAAAGCAAACGGAAGTCCCTGGATCTTTTGCGTGAGCGTGTTTCCGAAAATCAGGGGAAGCTGTCCCAACAGAAGATGCAAAAGGACAGTTTGGGCCAGGCATTGGAGAAAGAAAATGCGCTTTCTAGCGACGAGAAACTCCAAGAAAATCTGCGTGAAACAGACAGGCTTTGGTTCGAGGCAAACGCCCGGTGTGAACTGGCAAAACAGGTCTTGCTGGAAGCCGATGTGCCTGGTTTGCGAGCCCGCACGGAACGTCTGCGCGCGGAGGTCAAGGGGGCAGAGTCCGAACGGAATGCGCATTCCCAGCGCGATCACGAACTGTCGTTGTTGCTGCGGATTCACGGGCAGGAAGGACTCAGTGAGCAGATTTCTGAAAAGGAAGCGGAATGGGAACGCGCCCAAACGGAATCCAAACACCTGCAACGGAAGGCGCAAGCGATAGACCTTCTTTTACGCAGTTTTTCCAAGCAGGATGAACGCGCGAAACAGACGTATTTGGAACCTCTGTGGCGCGTGTGCAAACCCCATCTTTCCGTACTTTTTCCGTCGGCGCGTCTGTCCCTCGACAACAAAACTTTGCACGTTCTGGAATTGTCGCGAAACGGAATCCAGGAACCCTTTTCGGGTTTGAGTCTGGGCACCCGCGAACAGATTGCGGTATGCGTCCGTTTGGCGTTTGCAGATTTGTGGGCTGAACAGGGGCAGGCACCCCCGATCTTGCTGGATGATGCGCTGACGTTTTGCGACGACGATCGGTTTGACTTGATGTTGCAGATGTTGAAACAGGCCTCCCTCAAACACCAAATTTTGTTTCTGACCTGTCACAGACGCTCTTTTTTGGGTACAGGAATCCACACCATCCACCTGACCAAAAACGAACGAATCCCCACCCCAAAAATCCCCCCCAATCCCCCCAAAAACAGCACCCCTTGTCACTAAATGGAAGCAGTGTTTGTACGGATCTCTTCCATCGGAAACAGACGCAGGAACCAATCGTATCCATGCCGCGCAAGCAAGTGGATGATCGCGTGCATGTCGGAAGGTCCCTCTACAAGGAGCGCATAGGGGCTACTCTGCATCGGGGGGTTGCTGTTTTTCTGGGTCATCAGCGAACCTCGCCGTGGAATTGCGCGGTCGAAGACAGGTCTTCTGGCGTGTAGGTCTGCGTTTTGTCCATGCCGGCCACCAACCGATGCACCATCAAGTCTTCAGGGGTCACATCCAACAGTTTTCGGATCTCTGCAAGCGCCACAATGCAGTCCAAACTGTGCGTGGTGGCAAACACCTGAATGTTCAGCCGCCGCGCGCTTTCCAGAAGCATCTTCCACATCTTCGCGAGCACTGTGTAATGAAGCCCCGTATCGATCTCATCGATGAGCAGATATCCCCCTTTCGATGTGACCAGATGTAGCGCGAGCGCAAGGATGTGCCGCATTCCGTCCCCGAGCGTTCCCAAACGACGGGGCTCCTTGTCGCCGCGCAGGCGCACGACAAAGTGAACGTCGGACCCCTCTCCGCGTCGCCCGACTTTTTCGACACCCGGATCAATGCAGCGGAGTGCCTCAAGCACCAGCGATTCCTCGTCCGTCAGGGAAACCTCATCCCACAGACCAGACAGAGACAGGGGGCTCGCGCGTTCGGTCGGAAGAAACAAAACAGGAAGGGGGGACTCTGTTCGATGCTTGTCCAAGTCGTCAGTCGTCAGTCGATACGAACCATCGGATGCCAGGTTCCAGGCCGACAATCGATCCGCGTGTCCCGGCTTCACAACCAGGTCATGTGCTTTGGCAAAGGGGATAAACCCCAACACTTTTTGTCCTGTCTCCCTTTCTTCATGTCGCAGAAACATCTCTCGTTTTCCAGACCGAATCTTGAACGTGGCACCCACAGGCATTTTGTGGCCGAAAAAGAGGTTCTCCGGCCAAAACACGAATTGGGTCGCGGTTTTTCCAGAACTCTGTTCAAGGGTCTGCGCAGAAACCTCCTGGCGACGGCGCAAGCTGCGAAACACGGGAGGCACGTCGGCTTCCGAAACCAGCAGTTCCACTGCGTCCAAAAAGGCAGTCTTCCCACAGTTGTTTTTCCCGACCAGCAGGTTCACTCGGGCCAGCGGCTTGGCAGACAGTTCTTGGAAGCAGCGGAAGTTCTCGATCTCAAGTTCATGAAGCATGCGGCTACCCTATCGAGTCCGTACACAGAACACAAACGGTGTGTCGCAGGAGTGGGCTAGGGGCGGTAGAGGGCGTCGAAGTTTTTGAGGATGAAGTCTTCGACGAGTCCGGTGTCGGGAATGTGAAGGAGCATGCCGTACATCGCGGCGGTGCCCTGTTGCGCAAGTTCGGGGTGCTCGGTGATGTATGCCGTGGCCTCTTTCAGATCGGACAGATACTGATCGACAATTCCGGCGTGCGTGGGCGTCAGCGTCAGGTGAATCGCGGGCGGATTCTGTTGTCGATCCATGTGCCAACCGCGTTCCTCCATCCGGTCTGCAATGGCCATCACATCGGGTCCGCTTGACGCAAACGAGACGATTCCGCAATCGGGTTTCCCAAGCACATGCAGCCCCGGAATGGCCTGGATTCCCGCGATGAATTTCCGTGCCGTTTCCATGATGGCCGAGGCCATGCGCAGATAGCCGTTTTCTCCGAGCGTCTGCATGCACGCCCACGCAGCCGCGATCGCACCCCCTGGTCGCGTTCCCAAAAACGTCGCGGAACCAAACAGACCCCCAGGCCAACCGGAGTACGCAAAAAACTGATGTTGGCGCAGCTCGGGAGTCCTGTACAGAACCAGAGATGCACCCTTGGCTGCAAAACCGTATTTGTGCAAATCCGCCGACATGGAGGTGACTCCAGCGACAGAAAAATCGAAGCCCGGAACCGGGTATCCCAGCTTGCGCACAAACGGCAACAGGAGTCCCCCTACGCACGCATCAACGTGGAGCGGCAAACCCTGCGATTGTGCAAGAAGTCCAAGCTCTGCGATGGGGTCCACCACACCGTGCGGATACGCAGGCGCAGACCCCACCAAAAAGAGCGTTTGCGGCGTGATCGCTTGCGCCATCGCGGAAACGTCCGCACGAAAATCCGAACCAGGCGGAATCAGCACAGGCCGCACCCCCAAATAGTGTGCAGCCTTCAGCAGAGCCGGGTGTGCTGTCGTCGGCAAAACCATTTCAGGGGCTGTGATGTGCGGCCTATTTTTGCGCGCTTCATCTCGGTAGGTTTTCACCGCAAGAAACAGACTTTCGGTGCCCCCTGAGGTCATCGAACCGACCACTTCTTCCTTCCCCCCAAGCAACTCCGCACACATCGCAACCACGTCGTTTTCCATGTTTCGCAAACTGGGAAACGCCATCGGATTCAGCGCATTTTCCGCCAAAAACATCCCATACGCTTCGCGCAGAAGTTGCAAATGCTCGTCGGTGTCGTGATACACCAAACTGAACGTGCGGCCTCCGTGCCAGTCCGCATCGCGTTTCCGAAAACCACTCATTTCTGCCAACACGTCGCGTGCGGGCCGACCCTGCGTTGGGAGTGTCTTGTGCTTTCCAGAACCCTCCTCCTTCCCATCGGATTCCGTCGTCTCTGGTTCGCCTGCTTTCTTCGTCGATTCTTCGTTCTGTGACTTGTGCTGTGACATCCGCGCAGCCTATCACTTTCCAACCCAAACCAACACGTCCAGACCGAAACAAACACAAGCAGGCGCGCGACCACAAGACCCCTCTCGCCCCGAACCCCGGTTTCTCTTTTTTTCCGTGGGCGGTTCCATCCGTTCCTTCTTTTCCAAGGGTTCAGGTGTCAAGGATCAGGTTTTCCGAGAGTTTTTCTTGGCTACATAGTCGGGTGGTCCGATCTATTTGGTCCTGGCGCAACGAAAACCCACATCGTTGAACCGATTTACCGGCGAGAGCCTGAAGCGGTTGGGCGCGCGCGCGTACCGCAGATCGTTGCTATTCCACGAAGCACCACGCAAAGAACGCATTTCGATCGAACCATCCGATGTCCGATAACCGGGCCGATACGCATCCTGAACCCACTCCGTCACATTTCCACCCAGGTTCATCACGCCAAACGGACTTTTGTCCCCCTCCACACTTCCCATCGGTGCCGTCGTTTCCCACCCATCGTTTCCGCTGTACATCGAAAGGAACATCCCAAGCCCTTTGTTCTTCGCCATGTCCGCGCATTCACTCCCACACGCATTCAAAAGCCCCGTTCGCGGCGCTTCATTCCCCCAAGGGTATTTCCGCCCATCCGTGCCTCTGGCTGCGTATTCCCATTCCTCTTCCGTAGGCAGGCGCTTCCTCGCCCACTTGCAATACACCGCTGCCTGGTTCCAATCCACACAATTCACCGGATGACGACCCCTACCCCGCTGATTCACGTTGCAAAACGGACTCCACTTTTTCACGTCTTCTTCCGAATAGCGTTCCCATTTCACGGTCTTTTCCAGCGCAGAACATCCACCCGCGCGCACGCACTTCCCATATTCCTCCAACGTCACTTCGTACACATCCAGGTAGAACGCAGGCAACGTCACAACATGCACAGGTTTTTCATCATCATCCCCATCGTTGCTCCCCATCCGAAAACGCCCCGCCGGAATGTCCACCATGTTTATGGGGGGCGGCGGTCTTCCAAGATCAATCGTCACTTCCCCCAAACCCCCGACTTTCACCTCTGCTGTCTGTTCAAACCGTCCAAACGGGGCTCTTTCCCCAAACACCGTGACCGCACCTGCGCGCAACGAAAGCCTTTTTCCAGATTCCCCTTCCACCGTTTTCCCCGACGCATCCGTCACCCAAAACCGCACCCCGGGGACTTCTTTTTGTTCCGACACAAAACGCGCTACCAATTCCCCCGTGGGCGGCGGTTTGTACCCCGCCACGAGCACCTGTTTGCTGTAACCCCACACTCCGTTTTTCAGCCGCGCCCTCACATGATACAAACGGTCCAAAGACCCCCGCTCGACCGTCTGTTTCAGACCCCCTTTTTCGGATAGTTGGCCCTGTCGGGCCGGTTCAGGCAACGTCAACGTGCCCAGGGGCTTTGCGCAAGGGGATTCCCCACACCACAGGACCACAAGCGGCACGTCGTCCTTTTGTGTCGTGATCACAAGGTCTGTCAGCGGGGATTCCGTTCCCAAAAGCGAATGCCGTTCGATTCGATACGCTTCCACATGGGACCGCGTTTCCCACCCGATGTTGAGCTTTCCCACAAGCAACAGGAGCAACAGTCCAAAACACACCATGGGAAGTGCTGCCCTCGTCGCTGCCCACGACACAAAAGGCCGCGATACCCCCTCCGTTTTGACCTCGGCCGAAGACCCCGGCACGCGCACCCGGCCGCCCGCCGTTTGTTTCACCAAACCCAGCACTTCCTTCTGGAGTTTCTTTTGCACCGGGGCTGCAAGCGGCCTCGACGGCCTCCCTTTTGGCGAAGGGGAAAGGGGCACCCCTAGCGGCGCGAGTGCCTCGACTACGTCTTCCCACAACACCCCCTGCGCCAATTCTTGCAGCGTCGCAATCGCTTCTTTCACATTCCGATCGTCTGCATCGTGCAAATACAGTTTCTGCATCGCAACACGCAACCGCCACTGCAGGTGCTCGATCGTGTCTCTGCCGCGCGGCTCGTGTTTGAGCAAAAGATCCACAAAATCCCGTCGCACACGCTCTTCCAGGCGTTGCGGAAGGTCTGCTTCCCTGTGCCACTTTGCGTCTTCGGTTTGCAGCGCGTTCAACTGCTTGCACAGGGTTTCTTCCGAAAACACAAGCCGGGTTCCGCTGAGATCTTCACTCTCGGCCAGAACATGCAGAAGCGTCTCTTCCGGCATTCCTTCGCAGAACTTCTGTCGCAAATAATCCGCCAGCGAAAGCGGCGCATCCGGCCACAACGACAGAAGTTGCAAAAGCCTCTCTTTGTCTTTCTCTGTTGCGTCCCTTTCCGTCGAGGAAGTGGCCCGGGCGATGTGTCTGCGGTGTTCCTTTTCTTGCGCCAGTTCATACGCTGCGGCCAGCATTCCGTTCCGGCTCATCGGCAACACGCGCAGCGGAAAATCGCGTTTTTGTAGACTCTTCCTCCACACCTTTCGATTCAGCACAGGATGCAGCCACACGCGCAGCGAAATCCGTTCGCACACCCCCAACCAGTCCGCACGTTTTGTTGGATCGTCCCGATCGGGAACGCCCACCCCAGCACTCAATACCAGCAGTCCAGCGTCGGGAAATAGCCTCACCACGTCCGAAAGGGGAACCGGATGGCCAAACGGTTGTTCCGATACAAACTCAGCATCCCCATCAAAAAAGTACACCACCAAAGGCACCCCGCGCGTGCGGAGTCCATCCATCAGTTCGTCCGTCTTCCGTTTCCACAACAACATGTCAGAAGAGACATCGGACAGCACCAACACCGTTCGCGCCAGCGGTCGCCGCACATACACCAGCGTTGGGAGTCCCCCGCGCTGCACGGTTTCCGTCACCGTCCGTTCCCCATCCAAAGCGCGGCTCGACGGTTTGTCGTCGCTGCGACCCAGCACCGTCGCCATGTCTTCCAGATCGTCTCGATTCAGCGCAGGACCCACAAAACGGCCAAATTCCAGGTCTCCAAACTGCGCACCTCCCTGATCATTTCGACGCGCCCGCCAGTACTTTTTCGCAAACTGCCGCAGCTCCCGACGCCGCAACAGCACAAACACCACCCCAAACAGAAACACCGGCCCAGGCAACACCACCCACAACGCCTGTTCCAAGTGAAACAACCGCAGCGGTTCCCCCACGTCTGGAGGCATTTCCTCCGGAACACTTGGGCCGGGATCGGGGGGATTCTCTGCCGTGTGAGATTTGTTTGCTATTTCCGTCGGTGGAATCGACTCTGGTTCCGGTCTCGCAAACCACTTCCAATAGGACAGACCGCTGACACCCATCAGCAGAACACAAAACATGAACCCAGCAACCGCACGCTTCCATCGTCTCCGTGCGGGCTGTTTCAGGGCCTTGACCTCTTGAGGGAACAGACCTTGCTGAAGGGCTGTTTTGTGCTTGGTTTGGACCTCTGCGTCCTCCCGAAACGCCTCTGCATAATGCACAAAAAACAGCTCTTCGATCTTGTCTTGTTCTTCTGCATTTGTGGCCAAAAGGCCCGCAAGACACCGCGAAAGCAGCTGTCTGTCTTGCGCAAACTCGTCGGGAAGCGCCTGACACAGCCGTGCCAGGTCCTGAAATTGCGTGACCCCGATCGCAATGCCCCGCGTCCGCAAAAACAGCAAAAAATCCGAAAAGGGCTGGTCCACAGACAAACGCTAGTCCTTCCTGTCCACGCTCGGACGGACTTTCTCTACGTCTTCTTTGGTTTTCAACAGCGCAGACAGGTGCGGAAGGTCTTTCAATTCCGAGTTGGCAATCCGTTCCGCAGGTACGTTCGCCATCAGCAAAACCCGAATCCAACATTCCAATTCCGCCGTCGCTGGCGTCTTCCGCAATTCCTTCCGTTTTCCCATCTCGCGCAGCGCATGAAAGTGGCGGATGCAGCCGTCCAACAGGCGTTTCGGAAGGTCGGTCCCAATCCGTTCCGCCAAAATGTTTCGCAGATTTTCTTCTTTTGGGAACTCGATGTAGTGAAACACGCACCGACGCAAAAACGCATCCGGCAATTGCCGTTCGCTGTTGTTGCTGATGATGATCAGGGGTCGGTACTTCTGCGCCCGAAATTCCAGACCCGGAATCTCTTTGACAGAGAACGTCATCTGATCGATTTCATCGAGCAGGTCGTTCGGAAAATCGCGCGGGGCTTTGTCGATTTCGTCGATCAGCACGACGCTGCGGCCCGCTTCCTCTGGCAAACCAAACCATTTGCGAAACGCGGGCGCGTACTCGTGTTCGGTGTCCCCGGACAGAATCGCTTTCCCAAGCGCCGTCAGCTGCACATAGTTTGTCGGGTCAGCCGCGCGCGGATTCTGCGTCTGCGCTTCATAAAACCGCAAAACGTGGTCAAACGAATACAAAATGTCCCCCGCATGAGAATCGCTGCGCGTGAAAAATCCGAGCGGTATTCCAAGCCCCAATTCCGACGCCACCGACCACGCGAGCGCCGTCTTTCCCGTCCCCGGTTCCCCTGTGACCAAAAGCGGTCTTTCCAGCGCAATCGCCGTTAGCACCGCGTCCCGCAACCCCTTATCGGCCAAGTAATGCCCCCTTTCATTTCGCGCCACCCTTTCACAGCCGTGCGGCACCGTGCCTTTTCCGGTATACAGCGGAAGCAGCTCTTTGGCCGATAGATTTCGTGTATTCCGCATCGCTCTCTCCGTCCCTTCTTTCTTTCTGTCTAGTCTCGTTTGATCCATCGGCAAACGACCTCGTTCAGGATTCCCTTTCGTCTACTTCCTGTTCGTTTTTTGGGGCATCGAAATCAATGTCCGACAGGGCCTTGGACAGTCGATGCAGGATCACTTCCGACGTGGGTTTCCCAGCCAAAATGGACTCCACCAGGGCCTCTCTCTGTTTGTCGCGCTCTTCTGGGGGGGGCCTGTTCTTGGTATTTACAAAACGTCAAAAACTCGATCACATCGTCCTTCGTAATTGGAGACAGATCGAGCAAGCGCGTCACGGGAAGGACCTCCTTGTCTGCGAACTTTTCGATGTTGTACATGAGTTCATAGGCCTCTTTCCGAGGTTCCTTTTTCCCTGCGATCCACCGGACAAACGCAGACCCCATTCCACTCATGTTCGACCACGAAACCGGCTGGACAAGTTTGCAATGACAATGATGCGGGGTCTTGATCTTCTGAAGCTCTTTGGGAATCCACTGGGTGTAGTACTTTTGCAGAAGGGAATCCTCTGCAAAACGCCGACTGACTTTCGGATGAATCACCAGCAGGTTGTGGTGTTGCAAATGATACGCAAGTCGACCCCCCAAATCCTCTCGTTGTCGCCCCCCAAAACTTCTCGCGAGCGCCCCCAAAAGTTCATTCTCGCCCGTCGGAAACTGGGGAATTTCTGGTGACGTGCGGTCGCCCCAATGCACATGAATCACCTGACACGTGGGTTCTTTGGGCAGCAGCCTTTCGAGTCGGGCCAAAAACATGCCGTGAGCTTCCTCTTGTGCGCCAGGCAGAAGCACCAGGTCATGTCGCTTCATTTTCCACAAGTTACGCATTTGATCCGTTTGCCGCTTTCGATCCGCGTGATGAATCGGTGCCCCATCCCCAAACACCTTCCCCCGTTGCGCCCATTTTCGTTTGCAACGATGGAATGCCCGACGCCCTGCAACGGACAAACCGACTCCTTCCATGAAAGGTGTGGGGGGCAAGGTCGGGGGGTTTGCGTTTTTCGTTTTCTTGCGCATCGAGACTGTGTAAGCCTTGCGTCTTTCCGATGAAAGAACAGACTTTCTGCGACCGAAAAACGGGTGTGTTGCGAAAGACGGTTTTCAGAAACCGCAACAGGGGTTTGCATATACGGACCAGTGTTTCTCTGTTGGTTCTTTGTCTGTTGTTCTTTCAGGGGATGGTGCGTGCGGATGGGGGTGCGACCGTACTTGATCCAGAGCTTTTGTCCGGGCTTCCTGCGGAGCCTTGGCACCACATTCCGAATACGTCTCGGCAGTTTTTCCCGATGTTTGTGGGAACGCCTGTTCGCGAGCTGGTATCGTCGCCCAAGACCGTTTCTTCGGTGGTTCTCCCGGTCGTCTTGAAGCGTTTGGCGGAATACCAAGCAGAGCTTGTTCGGAAGACGATTCCTGGTTCGTATGTGGAATTCCTGATGTGGCCAACACAGGATTGGAACGGACAGCCGAATTGGGTGTATGCACGGTTTCGGACAAGTCCTGCGGGGCCGTGGCGGTTTCTTTTGGATGGGGAACATTGGCTTCCGTTTTGGAATCAGACCGTGGGGGAAAAACCCCTTTTGCCGCAGCGTTTTTTTCCAGACAAAGAAGCAGGCGCTGCGACGCTGTTTAACGATTTTTTGGTCTCGGACGACTTGTACTTTCAACCGATGTTCGGAAATTGCGTGTATGTGGATCGCGCGACCTCTGCCATGGTGTTGAAGTGGCCGCATCCCGATACCCAATCGCTTCATGAAGCGCGCCTTTCGGCACCGTCCCGGTTTGTGGCGCATTGTATGAATCAGCCTGCGCGGCATGGGAAGGAACCGTGGGCGATGGTGCTCCGTGTGAAGAACGGAGTCCTCTTGTGGCCCGATTCCGGTTTCGAGTGGGACACTCCCGCGCGGCCTTCTGCGACGGAAATAGACCGGCCTCAGGTGCTTTCTGGCTTTCCAGCGGATTTTGAAGGTCGGTTTTCCAAAGACGTGCGGATTTTTTCGGGGGAAGACGCGGCGGTGTTCCCCTTTTCGGGAAAAGTGCATCGTTTCGTGAAAAAGGGGGCGTTTCAACCAGACCACGATTTGGAACACCTGGTTGATTATTTGGAAGAGCGGTACAAGCAGTTGGGAATCGCCACGGAACGGCAGCGTTTTGTGTGGAGGGGAATCGCGCAGAGCAACCTGATTGCAAAACTGCCTGGAAAAGTGCGTACCGACGGAAAAATGCTGTCGAAAGTACTCCTTTTGGACCATGTTGACAGCGCGGTTTCGGAAGATGTTTTTGAAAAAACGAAAATGCGTGAAACATGTCCGGGGGCAGACGACAACGCAACTGCAACCGCCGTACTCCTGCGGGCCGCAGAGGTCTTGAAAACAGTCTCCCATGACCATGACATTTGGCTGGTTCACTTGACAGGAGAGGAATTTCCTTCCGATGACTTGGGGGCGTGGCGTTTGGCGGAAAAACTCTTGTCTGAAAAGGTCGATGTGAAGGGGATTTTGGTGTCGGATTTTATCGGTTGGCACAGACCGGGGGACTTGTCCTTTCAGGTGAATCCAAACAAGTGGTCTCCGTCGCAGGAATGGGCGGATCTGGCTGTGGATGCGGCGCGAAAGTGGGCACCGAAACTGAGGGCGGTTGTGATTCCTAGAACGGCGGAACGGAATGCGGTGTTTCAAACGGATTTGCAGGTGTTTGAGTACTTGGGATATCCGGGTCTTTTGTGGAATGAACGGGTGGATTACAGCGGAAAATCGAGGGACATGAATCCGTTTAATCACACGTCCCGCGACACGGTTTCGCGCATCGACGTTTCCTATGCTGCGGCGATTGCGAAGGGAATGATCGAAACCCTGGCGCGCTTGGCCCGGCATCCGTGACGAGTGTGACAAAAAAGGGGTTTCCTATGCAGTCTTTTGCTTTCCAAAACAGACCTTACGAGACAGACAAGAACGCCAGCGAGTCGTCGGTGCTTGAACAATCGGTGTGCGAACTGTTGCGCCGTTTGCGGACGCGCGAGCTGTCCAGCGAATCGCTCGTCGAGCGGCACATCGAACGCATCAACAGGGTGAATCCGCACATCAACGCGCTGATTGCGGAACGGTTTGAACAGGCGAGGGCAGAAGCAAAAGAGGCGGACAAACGATACGATTCCATGGAGGAGGGGGCGCGGGAAACGCTGCCTCCGCTCTTGGGGATTCCGTGTTCGATCAAGGAATTTGTGGCGCAAAAAGGAATGCCGCTGACGGGCGGACTTCTGCGCCGACGCGATCGGATTGCGCAAGAGGACTCGACGGTGGTTGCTCGGTTGCGGGCAGCGGGTGCGATTCCTTTGGGGGCCAGCAACGTGCCGGAAGGGGGTCTGTGGATGGAGACTCACAACTTGATTTGGGGGCGGACACGGAATCCGTGGAATGTAGGAAGGACGAGCGGCGGTTCATCAGGAGGAGAAGGGGCCCTGTTGGGAAGCGGAGCGGTTCCGTTCGGGATGGGTTCGGACATTGGGGGTTCGATTCGGATTCCTGCTGCATTCTGCGGAGTGGTGGGCCACAAACCGTCGGCGGGCCTGGTTCCGAACACGGGTCATTTTCCTGCGTCACACGACCCACACGGATACATGGTGATTGGTCCCTTGTGTCGCAAAGTCGAGGATGTGATGCCGATTCTGCGGGTCATTGCGGGGCCGGATGGACAGGATTCGACGTGCGTTCCGTTGCCGCTTTCCGACCCGCAGACTGTGCGTCTTGGGGATGTACGTGTGTTTTCCTGGCACGGAAAGGGGGAAGTTTCGGCAGTGATGCAGGATGCGATTTTACGCAGTGCAGACGCACTCTGTTCGGTCGGGGCGCAGTCGGGGCGGTTGTCCCTGCCCAATTTCGATCGGGGTTTTTTGCTGTGGGCGGCAGCGATGCAAGCGGAAAATCCAGAGGGCTACAAACCTGTGATTCAAACAGAGGGAAAATTTGATCTGATGAAGGAATTGTTGCGTTTCCCACTGGGGCGTTCGGAGTTTGTGTTGCCGACGCTGATGACGCTTCTTTTGGACAGTCTGTCGCGTCGTCTGCCGCTGAAACCGGACAAGCTGCTTTCGCAATTGGCCAAACTGCGTGCAGAGCTGGATGCACAACTGGGGAATAACGGTGTGATTCTGCATCCTCCGTACAGTCGGCCTGCGCCGCGTCATCGGATGGCGCTTTTGACACCCCTTCATGCGGCGTGTACGGCTCTTTACAACGTGCTTGGGTATGCAGTGACTGTGGTTCCGGTGGGTCTGGATGACGAGGGTTTGCCGGTGGCGGTTCAGGTGGTCGCTCGTCGAGGAAACGACCATTTGGCGTTGGCGTGCGCGCAAGTGCTGGAAGCAAAACTCGGCGGTTTCCGCTACGCGACCCCTTGATCTAGCAAAGGAGTCGGTGGAGCAAACGGGTTGCGGTTTCGACTTCAGGGGAGGGGAGGGCGATGGACACGCGCAAAGGAGAAGTGGTGAGGGCCCCCGGATGTAGACCGGCTTCGCGCAGAAAACAGAGCGTTTGGGAAAGCAAACCGGGGTCGCTGCCCACACCAGGGCCCACGACGGTGACGAGGCCTTCTGTGTCTTTCACAAACAGTTCCGGATCGGCATGTTTGAGGGCGGACAGGGTGCGCGAAAAATCGGGCAAATCTTCAAGGGTGAAGGAAACCTCGATGGAATCCTGGGAGACACTTGTTTGTCGCAACGCCACGCCCTGTTCGGAAAGAGCGCGCAAAAGGTCTGCGGGGTGCGTCGAACGGAGTGTGACAAGGCGCGCCATCGACGAGACAGCGGTGGCTTTGGGAAACGCGGCGGTGTCTGTCCTCGTCCCCTTTGCAGAGGGAAGGATGCGCGTGCTTTTTTCGGAACCATCGGTTCGGCGGGCGTGGATGACGATGCCGGCACGCTGCGCCCACTCGACGGCCTGGGCATTGAGAACTTTTGCGCCGTGGTCGGAAAGTTCCTGCATCTCGGTCGCGCTGACTTCGGGCAGGTGTTTCGCATCGGGTACGACACGGGGGTCTGCGGAATACACGCCATCGACATCGGAATAGATTTCGCAATCGGCACACAGCGCAGCGGCGAGCGCGACGGCTGTGGTGTCGGAACCGCCTCGCCCGAGGGTCGTGACCTCGCGTTTGTAACTCACGCCTTGAAAGCCAGCGACGATGACCACACGGTCTCGTTCCAGCTCATCTTGGATGCGCACGGGTCGAATTTCGATGATGCGTGCGCCGGTGTGGCGATCGTTGGTCAGGATTCCAGATTGCGATCCAGTGAAACTGATCGCGTCGTGGCCCAAGTCGTGCAGCGCCATTGCCAAGAGCGCCATCGAAATGCGTTCGCCGCTGGACATGAGCATGTCAAGTTCTCGACGGGGCGGATTTTGGGTGATGCTTTTCGCGAGGCTGATGAGCTGGTCGGTGGTCTTGCCCATCGCGGAAACGACCACGACGACGCGATGGCCGCTTTTCACGGTCTGCGAAATCCGTCGCGCAACTTGTTTGAGGCGTTCGGGATCGGCGACCGAACTTCCTCCGTACTTTTGAACGACGACGGGTTTTTGGGGAACGGATGCGTTGTCTTGGTGAATTTGTTCCAGAAAAGCGGAGAGATCGCGGGCGCGTTCGGCCTCGGTTGGACTCATGACGCGGCATTTTTGAGGACGGACGCCTCGTTTTTCAAGTAGACGAGTTTTTGACCCGAAAAGCCGACGGGACGGCTTGGGTCCGCAGCCTCGGCTCGAGACGGTTCACTCGTCAGGACAAGCTGCGATGGACAGCGGTTTTGTACGGATCGGACGATCTCCTTTGCCGCGTTTGTCGGCAGGGCGCGGAGCAAATCATCGACGACAAAACACGGCGACGGCGCGTGCGGATCGGAAAACAAAAGCGGCGCGACATGCAGCAAGCGCAGCGCGGTTTCGGGCAGTTCAGAGACCGCAAAACCGACGGCTTGGCCCGGTTGCCTACCCAAACCCACATCGAGCGACACGAGGAACAAATCGACCATCGAGCCCTCGCGTTCGGCGATTAGTTCCCCGTCGGGCGTCGCGACAAACGCATCGGGATATGCGAGCAGGGCGTTGACCACCTGGCGCTGTTCGTCCTCGTCGGAAAAGAAATCGGGCCCGATCGGCGTTTTGCGCACAGACACCCACTCAGCAGAAAGACCTGCTTTGCACAACAGAGCGGTCAGGATTCCGCCGAGTTCAGGATGACGGGCCAGTCGGGCGGCCAAGCCGTTTGTGGACAGGTCTTGATAGACCAGTTGGAGGCGCTGGCCCCAAAAAATTCCGATGTTCTCGACGAGCGGCAGACCCTCTCGAAGTGCCAGGGTCAACAGCAGTTCCTGTGGCGAAGCGGTCAGCGCCAGCCGTTCCCAGGCTTCTTTTTGCGACGCAGCGCCGGGCCCAATCCGCACGTCGGTCAAGGCCAAAATGGGATTTTTGCGGCTGCGTGAAAAAACCTCGTGTTCTGCGTCGGGACCTTGGCCACGTACGAGGCTGAGGCGCTCTTGTTCGATCTGTTCTGGCGAAAACGAACAGGTGTACCGATACAACGCACCGTCGAGCAGGAGTTCCCACGCAAACCTTGTCGTGTCTCGCAATGGAGACCTCCACCGACAGATGGGCAAGGGGCCTGAAAAGGCCTTGGCCCCGTGCAAAAGCCGTTTTCGCGCAAACGCGAGCGCCCGGAGCAGATTCGTTTTTCCCGCGCCCGGCTCGCCGAGCACAAGTGCGCCAGGGTAGGCAAACATCCCATCCGGCAACAACATCAGCGCGTCTGTGGACGCCCCCGAGAAAGCGGCATCGGTCGTTTCGGCGCGCAAATCCAGGGCAAACCCGTCTCCAAACGACAGAAAGTTCTCAATCAAGAATTGGACAAGCATGAAGGCCGCGACTTTGCCCAGCCCAAGACCTGTGGGTCAAGCCCTTGTTACCCGAGAGCACGTCTGTTACCGTCCGGTCCTAGAGGTTATGTACATGCGCAAAAGTCTGTGGGGCTTGGCCCTTGGTTTTTCAATGGTCGTATCGGGCGCGATGGCGGGTTGCAACAACGAAACGGCCGTCTTGTCTCTAGACCCGCCGCAAGGCACGTACACAGGCGGGGAAGACATCACCATCAAAGGTCGAAACTTTCCGGTTGGTCGGGGGGGTGTCAGTGTCCTGTTCGGTCGGCATCCCGCCACCAACGTTATTTTGGAAAGCCCGAGCGCGATCCGCGTCACGTCGCCCGCAGGAGACCGCAACACCAAATCAGATGTGACGATCATGTTCGACGATGGCCGCGCGTATCAACTTCAGGCGGCGTTCCAGTACCTCGACGGCACCGACAACAGCAAAGTGATGAAGCACTTTGGCAACAAAAAGTGACATGACCGACGCTCAAACTTCGTCAGCGGGTGCTTGGGAAGTCCGCGGTTCCCGGTTTGTTTTGCCGCTTGTGGCGGTCATGCTGGTCGTTTCCGGCCTCATTGTGTTGGGTTTGCGAGAAAGCCAGCATCGGCGTTTTGCGGTTTCGCTGTCGTCCATGCCTCAACACGCGAATCCCAAGGCCGTTTCCGTGGACCGGCCTCTGGTGTTGCGAATCGATCACACATCCAGCAAGGGCCGAAATCTGGTTGCACTCGGCGTGCTGCTGGATGCCGACGGGAATCCGCTGAGCGAGCTTACTCCGCTTCAAGCCGTTCCCAATGAACACGGAAAAGTGTTGCAACAGGTGGTGTTTCCGCCGCTCGGCAAGGTTCCGGTACGTGGTTTGGTGTCGGGCGTTGTCATGCGGTTGGAAAAGGACACGCCGCAAGCGCGCGAACAACTGTGGGCCGCACTCGAAGGCCAAAAGATCAAACAGCGACAACTTGCCAAGGTGTTTACGCGGGTCATCGTCGCGGCGCGCGAGCTCGGAGGGCACGCCGAACAAGCTCAGCGCGAGGTCAAGCCCGAAAGCCCTTCCGTCCCCGACGGTTCGCATTAAACCGACTCCATCGCGGGCGAGTTTGTGAGAACTGCTACGTTTTCCCGCCACGCCTTCCGTCGGGAGTTCGCGCACCCCCTTTCGGTCCCCGATAGCCAACAAAAGCCGTCCTCGTTACACTTTTCTCTCGGAGTCTGCGCATGCAAAAACAGCTTCCGCGTGTCACGTCATCCGAAACACCGTTTGCCTCGGACGGCGATCTTTCCCAGGTCTACAGCAAAATCACAGCCGTCAGACGACGTTTGCGCCTTCAAGCCGCGCTGCGAGGTTTTTTGCACGGCCTTGCGTGCATGTCTGCCGTTTTGTTGGTCGCGCTCGTGGGGTTTCGCGTCGGCGTTCTTTCGCACTCGTCGCTGTTCCGACTTTGCTGTTTTTCGCCCGTCGTCGTGGGCCTGTTTGTGGGCGCACATGCGCTGAGGCGCATCGATCCCTTGTCCGTCGCTGCGCAGATCGACCAAAGCCATGCGCTTCACAATCGTTTGTCGTCGGCCCTCCAGTTTGCCCAGGGGCAAGCCCATTTGCCCAAAACCGAGGTGACACAAGGGCTCGTCTCGCTGGCGATTCGAGATGCGGCGCAAGTGGCTGTCGCCGTGAAACCTGCGCTTGCTGCTCCGTGGCAAAGACCCAAAATTCTTCCGTTTTTGTGCGTTCTCCTCGCGCTCAACGGTGTTTTTCTGGTCGTGCGCTTCGAATTTCGCCGAGCAAAACATGAGATTCAAAAGAAACTGCAGACGGAAACAGCCACATCGGCCCTCCGAATCGACAAAGAACTGCTCGCGCCAGAAAAAGAGGATCTTCTTCAGAAAATCGCCGAGGCCGAGCAGCGAGGCGATCGCGAAACGGTCGAGACGCTGCGGAAGATGCTCGACCTTTTGGAACAAGTCGAGCGAGGCGAAATCACACGGCAGCAGGCCTTTGATCGTCTGAGCGAACTTGAACAACGCTTGAACGAAAAGGAAAGCGCCGCGCTTGTGGAAATGGAGCGGCGAATGCGACAAGTGGGCAGCGAATTGGCCGAGACGAAACTCGCTCAGGGTTTGGGCCAAGCACTTGTGAAGCAGGATTTTGACCGCGCGAAAACCGAACTCAAGAACTTGGCTGATAACGCGCTGAAAAACGCTTCTACAAAAGAAAAACAACAAATGGCCGAGGCATTTGAGCGAGCGGCTCGGGCGATGGCCGGTCAAAAAGAAGTAGAAAAAGAATCAGAAAAAGCAAAAGCCCAAGACGAATGGAAAGCCCAAAGCAAGGCCGAAGAACTGAGCCGCAAAAGCAATGAGTTGCGCGAGGAAAGACAGAAGCTTGAAAAGCAAATAGAGAAAAACCCGAATGACACGGAAGCGCAGCAAAAACTCGCCGAATTGAAAAAACAAGAAGAAAAGCTCGCCGAAGAAATTCAAAAAGAACAAGAGCGTATCAAACAAGAGACAGAGCGACAAAAAGAAGAACAAGCTGCGCGCGATAAGAAGCTCAAAGACATTCAGAAGCAACGCGAGGAACTTCAAGAGGAAGAAAGGCGTTTGCGAAAGAAACTCGCGGATAATCCGAATCAAAACGATGAAGAAACCGAGCGCCGTTTGAAACAGACAAAACGGCAATTGGAACAACTCGAACAACTCGAACAGCAAGAACAGCAAGAACAGCAGCTTCAAAAAGAACGACAACTTGAACGATTGGAAAATAGTTCGCCAGAATATCACGATGAAGTCCGCAAACTTATGTCTGATATGGAACGTGAACAGCAGAAATTTGAAGATGAAATCCGCAAACTCCAACGTGAAAAATCTCGTTTGGAAGAAGAAATTCGATCCCTGCAAGAAAAGCTCAAAAAGAATCCCAAGGACAAACAGGCGCAAGAAGAACTTGCTCAAAAACAGAAGCGTCTTGAACAGGTAAAACGCGAATTGCAAGAAAAGCAACAAGCGCAGCAGCAGATGAAGGAAATGCAACGCGATCTTCAGCAAGCAGCGGAAAGAATGCGTAAATCCTTGGAAAAGATGACTCCCGAACAGCGCCAATCTATGGAGCAACTTGCGAAAGACATTTCTCGCTATCAAGATGAAGTACGAAAATTGGCAAAGCAGAAACAGGGACAAAAACAGACCATTGTAACGCTGGATCAAATCAAGCAAGTTCTGAGGCGTTTAGGAAAAGGTCCTTCAGCACAAGGAAAGAAAGATCTTGAGGATTTCAAAAAGCGCGCAAACGGGGAATCAGGGGGACAAACACTCACGCTGGGCGGGGACGGACAAGATGGACAATCGACCCTCGTTCTTATGCCCGGTTCCACGTCGAATGGCGGGCAAGGACAGGGGCAAGGACAGGGCACGCCGCAAGGCCCAGGAAAAGGCGATCCTTCATCGCCTTCCAACAGCAAACCGGGGACGCAACACGACCCGAATTTCTTGGGCGACGTGACACAAATCGAGAGCAAACGGCATTTGACACGGGTGTATGGGAAAGAAGGCACAGGTCCGACACGTTCGCAAACCATTCAAGGAGCTGCGGAAAAGGGATTTGCAACGGCGTCTTATCGAAAAGTGTATGGAGATTACACCGCTGTCTCCGAAGAGATCATGTCAAAACAGCGCGTACCACCCGGATATCGGTTTTACGTCAAACGCTATTTTCAAATGATCAAGCCTCGGAGTCGCTGATTTGTATGCTGTTATGTTTTTGTAGAACGCCCTGACAGTGTGCGGCTGACGCGCCAAAAAAGAAGCAACCAAACGACTGTCATCATCAGCAAACCCACCATACCAATTCGCATGAGGCTTCGTCCGAGTGCGGACACCGGTTCTGTGATATCAGACAATCGCTCTTGTACGAGGACAACCCAACCTGTGTCACTTCCTCGAGCCAAAACCGGGCGCATCGTCATAATCCACTTTTCTGACGAATGTTCGCTGGTTGGATCTCGATAATCCGAAACAAATAGCTTTTCGATCGGCAAGGGCTTGTGGTCTCGCAGATGTTCGCGCAATTTTGTCAATGTGTGAACACGTTCCTGATCTAAGTGGAAATGTGGCAACGGCTTTTGCAATGCACGCAAGGATGCCAAATGCGGATGTTGCAAAATCAAGCCTTTTTGTCCGGTCCAGTCCTCGCGCCCATCAACCAAGACGGCGATTTGTCGTTCGGTGTTGCCCGATCCGGGGCGAAGTTCCCCAAAGCCGCCCAGCTCGACGGTCATTCCAAGCACACCGATCACCCGCTTGGGCGGGACATCGCTCCAAATCGGAACGGAAAACGCGACCAGCCGGTGTTTGGTCGCCCCGCTGAGGAAAACAGAAGAACGGTGTGGTCTTTTGATCGGAGCAATTTGAGACGGTGGCGTATCCCTCGGGAAATCGTGGCCGAGTCCGTGGAAATAATCGCGAAACGCCCAGCTTCGACCGATGGTGTCGCTGACAGGAAATCGTGCGACTTGGACACCGCCCGCCGTCGTCACAAACCAGCTTGCGGCGGCCAAATCCCGGTTTTGTTGGCTTTGCGCCTCGATGAATCGTTGAAGGCCAACAGTGGTTTTTGCTTCCGTCTGAGAGAGATTTCTTAGTTCGGCTCGGAGCGTGGCATCGAGCGCGGCTTGTTCAAGGACGCTCCAGCGTCGGTCGATTTCGCGGCCTGCGGTTTCTGCGACGAAACGGGCTGCAAATTCACTGGCCTCGCGGGCTCGTTGGGTGACGGCTTCATTCGAGGACTTCATCGCCACGCGCACGCTTTTGGTCGCCATGAGCGCGGTCACGACAATCAACACAGCCGGTCCGATCGCTCCGAGCAAAAACACAGGTCGTCGCTGCTGCACTCGTGCTCGGCGTTCCATCGCCGAAAGGACCGCCTGGACATTGGGATAGCGCGCAGACGGGTCAGCCGCCAAACACCGTGTGACGATTTGGCGCAGAGCCGGGTCCACTCCTCGACGGTGATGGCGTGGATCAGGCGGCGTGCTGCACAGCAAAAACTGCCGATATACGCGCAAACGCTCGGGCAGCGTCGAGGCTCGACGGAGCAGCGGCTCCAAGGGTCCGTCTCGGTACGGCGGCGCTCCCGTGAGCATGGCGTACAGAATCGCACCCAAGGCATACACATCCCACCGGCGTCGGGGACGGCCAACAAATCCGCCTGCTCGGGGGCCATGTAGAAAAAGGTGCCCAGCGACGGCTTTTGATCGGTGGAAAGGCGCGCTTGGCCAAAGTCGCACAGCCGCGGCTTGCCATTGCCATCGAACAGCACGTTGGCCGGTTTCAGATCGCAATGCAAAATGCCGCGCCCGTGCGCATTCCCGAGTGCTCGAGCCACCACTTTGGCGACGTGAACGGCCTCTGAAATTGGCAGCGGTCCATTGCGCAGCCGATCTTCCAAAGAACCGTGCGGCAGGTATTCCATGACGTAAAACGGCGGATCGTGTTCCCACCCAACGGCCAAAAGTTGCACCACGTCGCGTTCGGTATACAAAAACGCCAGCGACTCGACTTCTCGTCGCAAAAGATGCAAATCCAGGCCGTCCGAATGCGCATAAAACTTGATCGCCACTTGTTTGCCGGTGTTCTTTTGCACCCCGAGCCACACGGTGCCGAATGCGCCTCGCCCGAGCTGTTGCCTGATTTCGTACCCTTCGACTTCAGCGGGCGGCGTCGAGTCGATTTCCCCCAGGGACGAACTCGTGCCGGCTTTGGCAACCACGGGTGGCGTCGCAGCATCGGGGCCAAGAGAGAGTTTTGGGCAGGACGACCGGGATGCGTCGGGCAACGTATGGGCCAACGCTGTCGCCGTGAGTGGATCGTACGGTTCCTGTTCGTGCAAAGCCGTCCCGGACTCCAAGGGCGTGTCGGTCTGGCGATCATTTTCCGAGGACGAATCAGTTTTCTTTTTCTCGGAACTCACTGACAACAAAAACAAAGAAGAAGGGCCAGAAGAAGGGCCAGAAGAAGGGCCAGAAGAAGGGCCAGAAGAAGGGCCAGAAGAAGGGACGGAAGATCGGACAGACGAACGCGACGACATCACAAAACCGCTATTGGCGCGCGCACCTTAGCACGCCGCGTGGACACAGGTTGTAACTGCCGCGAGGCCGCAAGCGGAACTGATTGACCCAGACAGACAAAAACCAGTAAAAAGGACATATGTTCCGAGATAGCTTGCGTACCCTCGTGGAGAAGACTGATGGTGCCGTGGCTGGCTTGCTCATGGGCTTTGACGGGATCGCCGTCGATAGCTTTGCCAAAGACGCGCAGAAATTGGACATCCAAACCATCGGCATGGAGTTTTCCTTCATCCTCGCCCAGGTCAAAAAGGCCGCCGACCTGATCGAGGGCGGCAATGTCGAGGAAATCGGCATCCGCACCGAGCGTTTGAATCTGCTCATCCGCGTCTTGTCAAAAGACTATTTCGTCGCGCTGGCGCTTTTGCCGACGGGAAACAGCGGAAAAGGTCGCTACATGCTCCGCGTCACCGCGCCCAAGATCCAAGCCGAGCTGTAGCCTTTTTTTGCAGGTTTGAGCGTCCGAACTGCACAGGCTTTTGCTTGACGGTGCCATGTGTTCGTTTTCGCCCGCTCTTGAGGTCTGTTTCTTCGGCTTCTTTCGCACCTTTGCACGATATCGCGTTGTGCCATTTTTAGATGCGGTTTTCGGATGGTTCGCATCATGGTATGTTTTGTCTTATGACAACATACCTAATCAAGAGCCTATCTTCCCGAATACGTCGTTTCGCCACCATCGCTTGTGCGGGAGTCCTTTTGGGCCTTTCCGCGTTCGGATGCGGTTCCGTCAAAGAAGAGGAACTCACTCTGGCCGAGCAGACCCTTCATTATGATATGAAGGTCAATCTGACAATTCCTCCGGGAATGAATATGAAAATAACGTGCGACAACACGTTTGGAATTCAGTGTTCCACACTTCCCGCGTTGCTCGGATTAACTTCGACTTATCAAGTGACCGGGCTTTGTGATCAATCCACAAATCTCTGTGTGGGAGACATCAAACAACTCATTCTTTTTGTTGTTGATTTCTCGAAAGATACGGCATTTACGACAGGTTTTGCACAGTCCAATGCCGATAACATGCGAGACGTGAATTTGTATTACACAGCGACGAGCGGTGTCGATATCGATATCACAAAAATCGACGCCTACATCGGCCCAAACGGCATTCGGAGTATTTCGGACCCGAGTGCAGTCTATTTGGGAACAGTGGGTCCGCTCCCCAAGAAAGGTTCTATCAACGATGCGGGCAATCCGCTGTTTGTTGCGGACGGATCTCCGGGGCACAAAGTGTTTATTGATGCGGTGCGCGATCCGAGCAAGCCGCTCAACATTTTGCTGTCTGTCACAGCGCGATACGTGTCAGGAGATCCCGTTCCGGCCCCAGGTCCGATCGACGTGAAACTCAAACCCGTCGTCAAAATGCTGAAACGCTGAACGGATGAGGCGGAGTGGGTTTTAGGGGGTTTTTAGAAAGGCGGCCAGGCTTTTGCTGTGCGCTTTCTTTTGCGCAACGCACTGGTCGATTCGCTCGAGTGTTTGCGAAAGGATGCGCGGCCCGCCTGCGTACTTGGTCGAGCGATCGGCAAAAAATTCGGCGACCTCGGTGCGATCTTTTTCGCTGCACACAACGCCTCCCATCGCGGACAGGTACGCGCCCGATTCTTTCGGGAGTTTGGCGACCAGCTCTTCGAAATGGGCTTTCACATAGCCAAGGGGCATCTTCTGCGTTTCTTTGTTCCCGAGCGGCCCCCACAGCAGCGTTCTCGATTCCTGAATCGGAAATACGCCTTGGTGAAACAGATCCAAAGCTCGTTGTGCGAGCGGGGGTTTTTCAAAACTCCCGAGCGCATTGAGCAGCCGCCCCCGTTGATTCCGATCCGATTCCGTTTTCGCCGCAGCCAGAAGCGCATCGAACAGGGCTGCGTCTCCGTGCTTCGCTGCAATTCCCAACACCATCCGCGCCGTTTCCGCATCCACGCTGCCTGGGTTTTTCAGCCATTTTTGCGAAAGCTCCGTCGCCTGTTTTACGATTTGCGGGGCCGCCCCTTCTTCCCCGACCCAATACGCGAGCACGCTTCGCAGCGTTTTCACGTTGTCATCGTCTTGCGCCGCGCCCACCAAACCGAGCTTGGCAAACCTGGGCAAAAACGTGGCCAGAATTTTGCGTCGGTACGCTGGAATTTGCGAAGGTTCCAGCAGCCGTTCGATGCCTCCCCACAGACCCGCCGCCTGCGCGACCACATGTCGGCTTTCATCTTGCGCCGCCACTTGCGACAGCCCCAGGACCTGCATCGCCGTCGCCTCGCCCGTCCGAAACAGCGCCGCTTGGTCTCCCAAAAACGCGATCCGCTCGGTTTCTCGCAGGACCCCTGTTTTCCCAAAACCGACCTTCCGCAGGGCCTCTGCCAATTTGGGAGCGTAGTTCACGCGGAAATACCCAACCGCATCTGCATTGACCACCACATACTCGGGACAGGCCGCGTTCGGCAAAGACCAAGTTGTCTCCTTTTCCGTCAGCAAGTCGCAGTGAGAAACCGGGTTTTGACCCTGCCCCGGATACCGCACACAGACTGGAAACCGGTAGACTTCGGGGCTCTCCCCTTTTGTGCCGAGCGGGACATACCGTTTTTGCGATAGCCGAAGCTGCGCCCCCGCTTTTTCGCAAGAAAGGGACGCCGTGACGACGGGGAAACCAGGCTGGTCCAAAAAGCTCGAAAACGCCTGTTCAAACTGGTTCGCTTTGTCTGCGGCACCGCTTTCCCCTGACACTTTCGCCGTCGCTGCGATCTCCTTTTTCCACGCGCCCACAAGGTCCGCCGTCGTTCCGTTTTGGTGCGCCTTTTCTCGCAAATACCGAGACAGACCCCGCGCAAACACGTCCTCTCCCAGCCATTGTTCAAACATCTCGAGCACCGCCGCACCTTTGGAATACGTGATCCCATCAAACGCATTCACGATGTCGTGCTGCGTCTCGATGGGCTGCCGGATTTTGCGCGCCGTCGCCAAACTGTCCGCGCCCATCGCTCCTTGTCGTCTTTGGACACGGCTTTGGTCTTCGCGCCATTCCGGATGAAACCGCCCAAGGATTTTGGAATCCAGAAACGTCGCCAGCGATTCGTTCAGCCACACGTCATCCCAAAACGCCAGCGTCACCAAATTCCCGGTCCACTGATGCCCCAGTTCGTGCGCTGCAATCGACGAGAACATGCGTCGCGCCCGCACCGTTTCTTCCGTTTTTCGGATTTGGATGAAGGGTTGGCCATACGTGATGAGGCCCGGATTTTCCATCGCCCCCTGTTGTCCCGGCACCGCAATCTGGTCGAGCTTTTCATACGGATACGGAATGCCAAAGTAGTCCTCCAAAAGCGATAGGAGTCGCACCGTCGCCTTGGCCGCATAGTCGCCTTCTGCCTCGTGGCCACGCAGCGTAATGATGCGAATAGGAGTCCCCTTTTTTCCGGCTTTTCCGGCGTCGAACACCCCGAACGGACCAACCGCAAACGCCAAAAGGTAGGATGGCAAAGGGGGTGTCTCTTTGAATGTCACGCGCTTCTGTCCCTGCGCTTCTGGTTGCTCGCTTTCCAGCGGCGCATTCGACAGAGCCATGAACTCCTTGGGCACATGCAGCGTCACGCGCCACGGCACCTTGAACGTGGGTTCATCGAAACACGGAAACGCCCGCCGCGCGTCCGTGGGCTCGAAGTGACTATAGATGTAGAAATCTGCGCCGTCCTTTTGCCGAAACAGACCCTTGTTTTCCGCGAGCGGGAGTTTGCCTGTGTACCCAATCTGCACCGTCGCAGCACCCACCGAAAGGGGCTTTGGCACCGCAAGTTGGACCACACCCTCTGCGACCGTTTTCCAAGTCGGCGTCACTTCCCCTGTCGCGGTTTTCACCCGCACAGTCGAAAGTGTCAGATCAGGACTGGCATGCAGGGTGATCACGTTGGTCGGCTTTTCGACCTGAACATGCAGCGCAACTTGTCCTGAAAACTTTTCCTCCCCCGGTTTCAGCGATAGGTCGAGGTCCGCGCGCAGCAGTTTTGCTTCCTTGGGCAACCGGAAGAGCGCCTGTTTCGCATCCGGCAATTTGTCCACAGGCCCCGTTCCCACAGGTCCTGCCCATCCCGTCGGCTCTGTTCCCAAACAACAAACAAGGCCCCCCACCGCAAGCCCTACCGAAAGACCCCTTTTCGTACTGTGCAAGTTCTTCATCTTTGTCCTCTCTGACTTTTCTGACTACTCTGGTTTTTCTGACTACTCTCTGACATTCCGGTAACGCAAACCCCCCGAAGAAAAATCCCGGTTGTCTGGGATTCGACGCGTTTTTCCATCTTCGGGGGAGTTGTGGAGCGCGTTTCGCAACCAAGCGAGTGCTGGAGCGGACAGGGCCTATATGGCCGATATGGCCCGACATGCTGTCAAACCGTCCAAATTCACATCGCCTTCCTAGAAACCAGCGTCTGAAAATGGCGCGACACCTGCTCCTCTGCCCGCCGCCAAAAGTCGCCCGAGCCCTCCCGCATCTTCCGTTGGGGGTGCTCAGGGGGAACCTCCTACATCTTCCGCAGAGCGCGGACGGACGAAAGAAAACGGGTCTCTCGTTCACTTTGGGGGCAGTTCGTGGTACGTTCAGCAAGGCGTGGCAAACCGCTTCCGAAACGAGAACACCGATGCGTTGAACATGTCCTCCACCGTGCAGAGTGTCGTTTCCGCGCCGCCCGCACAATTCCCATACGTCTGACAACTCGCCTTCCCCTTTTGGAAGGTAGTCGTGGGATTTCCGTTGCAGCCATTGCGCCCCGCAAAAAGCTGGAAACTCGAGGGAACGGTCATGCCCGCCAGGTTCGGAATCGAATAGCGAACGAGCTGATCCGCCGTTCCGTTGATCAGGAACACCGGAACGGGCCGAGAGGGGTTGCACTCACTGCCAGCAATCGTGAGGGAACTCGACATGATCAAACCGCGTGCCGAACCCCCTTCCGAACCCCCTTCCGAACCCCCTTCCGAACCCCCTTCCCGATTGCGGCTCAGAAATGATCAGAAGGTGTTGGGGGAGTGTTGAAGGGGGAGGGTGTTATAGGGGGAGGGGTTGTAAGGGGCAGGGTCGGTCATACCGTTTTTTTGGAAGCCGGCGAGGCGGAGGAGGCAGGCGTCACAGGCTCCGCAGGAGGTGCCATCGGGGGCAAGGTCGTAGCAGGAGCGGGTGAGGGAATAATCGACTCTCAACCGAAGGCCGAGGGCGATGATCTGGGCTTTGCTCTTGTGAAGAAGGGGAGCGTGGAGGCGGATGGGAATGCCGGACACACCGGCGCGGGTGGCGAGGCGGGCGAGTTTCTGAAACGCAGCAAGGTAAGCGGGGCGGCAATCGGGATAACCGCTGTAGTCGAGGGCGTTGATGCCCAAGAAAATGTGTGAGGCAGGCAGAACCTCGGCATAGGCCAGGGCGTAGGACAGAAAAATGGTGTTGCGCGCGGGAACGTAGGTATTGGGAATGCCGGAACCGATCTCGGAAGGGGAACGGTGTTTGGGAATGGGGGTTTCTGTGGTCAGGGCAGAGCCCCCGAACAAACGGAGGTCGATGTCCACGATGACGTGGCGTTCGACCTGGTAGACGTCGGCGAGGGCTTGGGCGGCCAACAGCTCGGCGTGGTGACGCTGGCCATATCGAAAGGACAGGGTGTGAAGCCTGTATCCTTTGCGTTTGCACAGGGCCAACACGGTGGCAGAGTCGAGCCCCCCCGACAACAAAACAACAGCACGATTCTCCATAAACAGGAGTCCTTTCCCAGGGGTTCCCGTCCAGAAACCAGCCAGCCCCCACCGCAGTAGTTTCTGGATGGGAATTAATAGAAGGAGGCGGTGCGGCGGGTGCCGGTGTAGTCCACGTAGATGCTCTGCCACTCGGTGAAAAATTCGAGGAGGGTGGTGCCCTGCTCGCGGCCCCCGACGCCGGTGTCTTTGAGTCCGCCAAACGGGACTTGGGCCTCGCCGCCGACGGTCGCGGAATTGACATGGAGAATGCCGGTTTGTACTTGGTCGATGTAACGGAAGACGCGGCCCACGTCGCGGGTGTAGACGGACGAAGACAGGCCGTATCGGGAATCGTTCGAGACGGCGATGGCCTGGGCCTCGTCCTCGACTTCGATGATGGACAGAACGGGGCCGAAAATTTCCTCTTGGGCAAGGACATGGTGGGGCCTGACGTTCGTGAAGACGGTGGGGGCGACGAAGAAGCCTTGGGCGAAGGGGCCGTCTAGGAGCCGCTCGCCGCCACAACACAAGGTGGCTTCCTTTTTGCCGATCTCGAGGTAGCGCAAGACGGTGGCTAGCTGTTTTTCATCGACGACGGGGCCGACTTGAACGCCGGGCACAAGGCCGTTGCCGACCTGGAGGGCGCGGGTTTTTTCGAGGACGGATTCGATGAAGCGGGGAGCGACGCTTTTCATGACGACGGCGCGGGAGGTGGCCGTACAGCGTTGGCCGCTGGAATAGAATGCGCCCTGGACGGTGGCGGCGGCGGCGAGGTCCAGGTCGGCGTCGTCCAAAACGAGAATGGCGTTCTTGCCGCCCATCTCGCACTGGACTTTTTTCTTTTTGGCGGCACCCATGGCGTACAGGCGTTGGCCGATTTCGTTGCTGCCGGTGAAGCTGATGGCCTCGACGAGGGGATGCTGGGTCAGCGCGTCGCCGATTTTGCCGCCAGAACCATAGATCGCGTTCCACACGCCAGGTGGGAGGCCGGCCTCGGCGAACAAATCGGTGATGAGGTGGGCGCACCACGGAGTTGCAGAGGCGGGTTTGAGGACGCAGGTGTTGCCGCAGATGAGGGCGGCGGCAGCTTTCCAAATGGGAATGGCGACGGGAAAATTCCACGGGGTGACGAGAGCGACGACGCCCAGGGGAATGCGCCGGGTGTAGATCAAGTTGTTCGGGAGTTCAGAGGGGATGACTTGGCCGTGCATGCGGCGGCCTTCTGCTGCGGCAAATTCGAGGCAGTTGGCGGCGCGATGGACTTCACCGCCTGCATCGGCAAGGGACTTGCCTTCTTCGAGGGTGAGCGCGCGGGCGAATTCGTCTTTTCGACGGCGCAGTAGGTCGGCGGCGCGAAGCAGAATGTCGCCTCGTTTGGGAGAAGGGAGGGCGCGCCACGCGGGAAAAGCTGCGTGGGCTGCGGAAACGGCGGCTTCGACTTCTTCCAAAGACGAAGCGGCGACCTGGCCCAGGACTTCACCGGTCGCAGGGTTTGCGTTTTGGGTGACATGGCCGGGGGCTGAAGGGCGATAGGCACCGCCGATAAAGTTGCAAATGAGTTCGTGGGACATGGTTTTCTCCGTCGCAAGGAGCGCGGAGCGTATGTGGGAGACCGGGCCGCCGTCAAGCAAGCGATGACCTTTTGAAAGGCGGGTTGAAAGGCGGGCCTGGGGGGGTGGGCGAAGTGACCGGCAACCACATCGACCAAACCGTCCTCGACGAGATCTTCTCCCGCTTCTGTCTGGAAGTAGCCTGGTCTTTTTTCCTCGCACCCAAACCGACAAACTGGCTAGAGTTTCCGCGCTTTTTACGACGAACGGCCTGTCCGCGTCATATCCAACGCAAGCGCGAAAATGGGCCGTTGTGCTGTAAAACCGTTCTTTTCGAAAAATACAGAGGAAAACCAGATGGCACGTATGGAAGGTTTCCGTGTTCAGAATTATCGCGCATTGCGCGATATCACCCTAGGTCGCTTGTCTACGGAACAAAAAAAAGAGCCGCTTTCGACCCTTACAGTGGTCATCGGAAAAAATGGTTCTGGAAAAAGCACGCTGTTTGATGCATTTGGGTTTGTTTCTGACTGTCTAACGATGGATGTCGAAAGAGCCTGTGATGAAAAACAGCGTGGTGGTTTCGATCGCATACGTTCCGCTGGAATACAAGACCCAATTCGATTTGAGATTTACTACAGAGAAACGGAAGATCAAAGACCGATTACATATGAACTTACAATCAATCTAGATGAAATGGGGCGCCCATTTGTGCAATCTGAAGCGCTAAAACAACGCAGAAAAGGCCAAAAACATGGTCGCCCATTTCCGTTTTTGAAGTTGGACCATGGAAAAGGAAAAGTCTGGTCTGGCGAAGAGGCCGTTGAGCCCGATAAGGCCAAAAAAGAAACGGCAGAAGATTCCAGCAAAGAGGATGTTGAACTGACTGACCTTCGGCAGCTTGGAATCGCAACCTTGGGAACGCTTCGAGAGCATCCACGGATTCGACGCTTCCGTGATTTTTTGAAGGGATGGTATCTGTCCTATTTTCACCCAGACGCCGCGCGGTCCATTCCCGCAGCAGGCCCACAGCGACACTTGAACATTCATGGGGACAACATTGGCAATGTCGTTCAGTACATGGAACGAGAACACAACAACAAGTTCCAATCGGTTCTGAACAAAATTGCCCGGAAAATCCCCGGAGTGAAAAGCATAAAAACCGAAGTCACGATTGACAAGCGCGTCGTTCTGAAATTCAACGACAGTGCTTTCGAAGACCCGTTCTATTCGGGGCAAATGTCTGACGGAACGCTCAAGATGTTTGCATATCTTCTTTTGATGGAAGAGCCCGAGCCGCCTCCGTTTGTTTGCATCGAGGAACCAGAGAACGGTCTTTATCATCGTTTGCTTGGTGCTTTGGCTGAGGAACTTCGCAGCCATTCGACAAAAGGATCGAATGCGCCACAGATGTTTGTTACAACACACCAGCCCTATTTTGTGGATGCCCTTTCGCCACGTGAAGTGTGGCTACTGGAAAAGGAATCGTCTGGTTTTTCGCGAATCACCCGTGCATCAGATGTCGAGATCGTCACGAACTTGGTCGCAGAGGGGATGTCCCTTGGCGCGTTGTGGTACAGCAATTATCTGGACGAAAACTAGGGTGCATCGATGCATATCGAGTTCTTGGTCGAGGACAGTTCAGCATCAAAACTGGTTTCGATTCTGTTGCCAAAAATCATCGGCTCCCATGAAAAAAAACACACATGGCGAATACACGAATACAAGGGCGTTGGACGGTTGCCAAAGGGACTGACAGCAAAAACGGACGCCTCGAAGCGTATTTTGCTCGATCAATTGCCGCGTTTGTTAATGGGATATGCGAAAACGCGAGGAATAGACGCAGTAGTGGTCTTGGTCGATACGGACAACAGAGACTGCCGTGCTTTTCTCGGAGAATTGCGCAAACTCCACAAATCACTCTGCTCGGCCCCAGAGACGTTGTTTCGTCTTGCGATTGAAGAAGTTGAAGCTTGGTATTTTGGAGACAAGAATGCCCTCTTTGCTGCATATCCCAATGCAAAGCACGCAATTGTATCAAAATATAAACAGGACTCTGTGTGCGGGACATGGGAGATGTTGGCAAAAGCGATTTGCTCAGAGGACGAAAACAAGTCGCTTTTGGAAAATCCGTGGCCTCTTTCTGGAAGGAAGAAGCATGAATGGGCAGAAGCGATGGGTCCGTACATGAACATCGACGACAACAAATCCCCCAGTTTTTGCAAGTTCCGAGACGGCCTGCGAAGACTCGTGCAGGGCCAATAAATCGTTCGGGGTGATTTCCCACCGATGATCGGCGTTGGGCGGCGCTGAGAAGGCAGGGCGTGTCGGCTGGGCTTGGGGGGCTTCCGAGCCTTCCGGGGGGTTTGGGCGAAGAAACTGGGTTTTGTGGGCGTGGGTTTGCGATACAGTTCGGTCATGCCGAAACGCCTTTTGTCGTGCGTCTCGCTTTGTTTTGAGGAGGTGAGCTTTGTCTAGCGGTGTGTTCTTGGGCCTTGCCGGTCGTCGAGCGAGGCGGTTTGTTTCGGTCCTTTCCGTTTGTGCGGCGATAAGCGGCCTGGGAATCGAGAACGTGTCTTTTGCGCAACCCGCAAAAGCGGAAACGGCACCGGTGAAGCCCGCCGCGCAACCGGCTCAGGCTGGACAACCGGCACAGGGCACACAAAAACCCAAAACGGCAGCGAAAACGGCCCCGAGGGCCCAAACCAAGCCGCCGGCGGGCCCGAAGCCGCTTGGGCTGCCTCCGAAAAGTCCGGTTCTGAACAAGGCGGACATGTATCAGAAGACGGCCCCGGCGGTGGTTTTTCTGACTGCGGTCGATGGAAACCGCTTCAACACGGCGCTCGGCGTCGTGGTGCATCCAAACGGTGCCGTGGTCACGGATTCGCGGCTCCTCGCGGGCGTGGAAGGCGGCAAAGTGTCGGCGTTTTTGTACGACCCGTCGTTTGCGGGCGACGAGGACCCGCTTTTGTTCCTGCGTGCGAATCAGGCCAAAGCACTGCCGGTTCAAGTGGTGCGCAGCGACAGCGAGAATCACCTGCTTTTGTTGCAACTGCCCGAACGACCGGCGAAGCAGCCGTACAAGTCGCTCGATTTGTACGACATGAAGGCCTCGACGACGGTTGGCGTGGATGTGATCGGTCTCAAGACGCGGGGGAGGCAGACGCTGGCGATGATGACGGGCTCGGTGATGGCGGTGCGTCCGGGCGCGATCGAAACCGATCCTCCGTTGACGCTCGACCACACGGGCGGCCCGCTTCTGTCGATGAACGGGAGGCTGCTCGGCATCGTCACGTTCGCGGAAAAAGCGACGGATGCGCCTGGTGTCGCGCGGTCGGTGTCGCTTTTGCACGGCCTGTTGACGGGCGGTTTGGGCCAAACGGTGTCGGCCCCGAAAAACACGACTCCCGACGCGGTGTCCGAGTCTCCGAACGCGGTCGAAGCCGTCCGAATTGGGCTCGGCAACGCGCTCGCGCAAAAATTCGACAAACAGCAGGCGCTTGTGTGGCACAGCGAATTCATCAGTTCGATGGCGTTGCGGGGTCGGCTGCCGATTCGCGAGCTCGATTCGATCGAAATGCTGACGGGCCTCATCGCGACCGTCACCAAAGACAGCCCGGCCAAAGGCAAAGTCGTGTCGGAGCTGTTCCCCCTGTTGGTGGTGGACAAAAAAGGCCGCGCGTACTTCCGCCAAGGCACCAAATACCTGCCGGTCCCCACCAGCGAACGCAGCGTCATCGCGATTGATGATGCGACCGGTTTCCTGTTCGCCACCGACGGAAAACAGGCACTGCAAATGTGCGAAGCCGCTGGCAAGGGCTGGCGGCAAGCACACCTGTCGCCCGTGGCGGACATCGCGGTCACGCAAGGGACGTACTACGCGATCATGGCCGATGGCCGTTTGCTCAAAGGCAAGGTCGGCAGCGAGGAGAGCATCCAGCTTTGGCCAAAGCCTCTTGTGGGGGCCAAAGTGATGGCGTCGCAAGGTCTCATGTATTTGTTTGACGGCGACAAAATCTATCGCTACCGAGAGACCGGCTGGGACAACAAACTCAAGCCGATCGCGTTTGCGATGAAGCAGGTCACGATGCGCGGCGACACGTATTACGGCCTGGACTTGAACGGGCGCGTGTTCGCGTCCGGCCCGCAGCGATACATCGACCGCGACGCCAACATTCACAGGCTGTGGCCCGTGGGCAAAGACCTGCTCGTGCTGACCAAAGACAACCAGCGCTTCTTTTACGCCACGCAGGACGATCAATGGCGACCTTGGACCCAGTGGTGACCGATCGCGTCCCGCACGTCGTCATCATCGGCGGCGGTTTTGGCGGGCTTGCGACGGCCCAGGCGCTCGAAAACGCGCCCGTCCGCATCACGTTGGTAGACAGGCTGAATCACCATGTGTTTCAGCCGCTTCTGTATCAGGTCGCCATGGCGGGCCTGTCCCCCGCCGACATCGCCGCGCCCATCCGTTCCATCCTTCGGTTTCAGCGCAACGTGACCGTGCTTTTGTCCGAGGTCACGGGCCTCGACTTGTCGGCACGCCGCGTGGTCCTTTCGGAAGACGTGCTTTCGTACGACTACCTGATCGTCGCAGCGGGCGCGCAAAACCATTACTTTGGGCATGACGACTGGGCCCGGTATGCCGTCGGGCTCAAGGACCTGGACGATGCGGTGGAAATCCGGCGGCGCGTTCTTTTGGCGTTTGAAACCGCCGAGCGCGAAAAAGACCCCGAGGAGCGCAAGCGCCTGCTCACGTTCGTCGTCGTTGGCGGCGGTCCCACGGGCGTCGAGCTGGCCGGGGCCTTGGGCGAGCTGGCCCACTACGTCCTCGCGCGCGACTTTCGCACCATCCAGCCTGCCCACACGCGCGTCCTGCTCCTCGAGGGCGGTTCCCGTATCTTGGGGTCGTTTCCCGAAGCCCTGTCCGAGCGCGCCGTCCGCGATTTGAACCGCCTGGGCGTGGAAGTGCTGACCAACGTCCGCGTCACCCGCATCGACGAAACCGGCGTCGAAGCCCACCACCGCAAGTTCCTCTCGGCGACCGTGCTGTGGGCCGCAGGCGTCCGCGCGTCGCCTTTGGCCGGCATGCTTGGCGCGCCCTCCGATCGCTCAGGCCGGGTGTCCGTAAACCCCGATCTCTCGGTCGGCAACCACCCCGAGGTTTTCGCCATCGGCGACATGACCGCGTGCCTCGACGCTCACGGCAAACCCTTGCCCGGCACAAGCCCCGTTGCCATGCAGCAAGGTCGCCACGTCGCGCAAAACATCGTCGCGGAACTCGAACACCACCCCCGCGCGCCGTTTTCCTATTTCGACAAAGGCAGCATGGCCACCATCGGGAGAGCTGCCGCCGTCGCACAAATCGGTCGCTTCCACCTGAGCGGCTTTTTCGCCTGGGCGCTGTGGTTGTGGGTCCACATTGTGTTCCTCATCACGTTCCGCAACCGGTTTGCCGTCCTCTTCAACTGGGCGTACCAATACTTCACGTACAAGCGAGGCGCACGCCTCATCACCGGCCACCGCTTGCTCGCCGGTCCCGCCTCGGACAAAGCCCTGCCGCCCCCCAACCAACCCTGACTCCCCAAGCCCGCTCGTCCCCTGTCCAGTCGCCCGTCGAGGTTCACCTTTCCCAGGTTCGCATTGACCCCTGCGAACAGCGGGTTCACCACTTTCAACTGCGGGATGCCCTGTTCCCATGCGGGGATGCCCTGTTCCCATGCGGGGATGCCCTGTTCCCATGCGGGGAAGCACCTTTCCGCTGCGGGGAGGCATCCTTCCGCTGCGGTGAGGCACCCTTCCGCTGCGGGGAGGCATCCTTCCGCTGCGGTGAGGCATCCTTCCGCTGCGGTGAGGCATCCTTCCGCTGCGGGGAGGCATCCTTCCGCTGCGGTGAGGCACCCTTCCGCT
>DAOLIT010000035.1:0-53621 GCA_035328405.1 Pseudomonadota bacterium
CGGCAGTAAATTTAATACTGACTGGTGCGTCTTCAACTTCAAACGCCGCCGCACCTGCAACAACTGCTGCGCCCGCTTCGCCTGCTGCGTCCCAACCGACTGCGGCCCCCGTTGCGCCCTCCCAAACAGCGCTGAAAATCCTCAGCGGTGTCGAAGGCGCGGAACTTGTACTCGACGGTGAAGTTCTCGGCATGACACCCTTCAAAGAGCCGATTCCGGTCGCGCCAGGAGAACACACAATTCGTGTTTCTCGCTTGGGTTTTACCCCTCACATCGACGTGATCAAGGTAAAACCCGGCCAGGTCATGAAGATCGAAGTCGAGCTCACCCCCATCGCCGGCGTCCTCGGCGTCACCGCAAACTCCGTCAAAGACGGCCCCGCCGTCCGCGTATTTGTCGATGACAAATTCTTCGGCAAAGCGCCCATCGAAACCGAAGTCACCCTCGGCAGCCATCAGATTCGCGTCGAACGCCCCGGCTACTATTCCGAAACCTTCACCATCAAAGCCGAACCCGGCAAGCGCATCGACAAGGATGTCGATCTCAAGCCGCTTCCCCCCGACCAAAACCCCTACTTGGTCAAACCCGTGCAAGTGAAGTGGTATCAAAAATGGTGGGTTTGGACCGTCGTTGCCGTCGGCGTCGCCGTCGTAGCAACCGCGATCATCGTCCCCGTTGTCCTCTCTCGCCGCACCATTTGCAACGACAACGTCGATATTTGTCCCACCATCCAAGCCGCCCCCTTGCTCCAACTTTCCACTCCGCCTCAGAAGGACTTGCGTTTTGTGCAGCCCCTGTTCGTCGCCCCCCAAGCACAGCCCCAACTCGTCCCCAGCCTGACCTTGCGCACTTTCTAACTGGTTCCCGCCCTAAAACGTCGCCCCAGATTGATGTCGGGCGAGGGCGTAGGGGTGCGAGCGCAGCCGCCTCGGGGCTGTGACCACGCCTCCCGCATGTTGTGCCGGGGACTGTCGCCGACACAGCCAGCGCCCACCGCAGTCCTTTCTGATGGGAACCATTTGGTTTGCGGCTTCTGCTGCCCAAAAAAGCCTACGTGTGATAAAAACGCCGGTCTTTTTTCTCACACGTAGGTTCCATGCGCATCCGGCGTCTCGAAATCATTGGTTTTAAGTCGTTTTGCGACAAGACCGTGGTGCGTTTCTCGGACCCGATCACGGGCATCGTCGGACCCAACGGCTGCGGCAAATCGAACGTCGTCGATGCGATTCGTTGGTGCATGGGGGAACAGTCGGCGAAACACCTGCGCGGCAAAGCGATGCAGGATGTGATTTTTGCAGGCAGCGACAAACGCGGGCCTCTGGGCGTGTGCGAAGTGTCGATCACGTTCGACAACGACGGACGGATTCCCATCGACTACTTGCAGTTTTCCGAAGTCACGGTCACGCGCCGCCTGTTTCGCGACGGAACCAGCGAGTACTACATCAACAAAACACCGTGTCGTTTGCGCGACATCACGGAATTGTTTTTGGGAACAGGAATCGGGACGCGCGCGTACTCCATCATCGAACAGGGGCGCGTGAGCCAGATTATTTCTGCGAAACCGGAGGACCGCCGTTTCCTCATCGAGGAGGCCGCCGGAATCACGAAATACAAACTGCGCAAAAAAGCGGCGGAACAAAAACTTGCGGAAACGGGGCAGAACCTTCTGCGACTGTCCGATGTCATCGCCGAGCAGGAACGCCAGCTCGCGAGTTTGAAACGGCAAGCGGACAAGGCGGAACGGTACAAGCGTTTTCGAGCGGAACTTCGGGACATAGAACTTTGGGGGTCTTGTCAAAAGTGGCTCGGACTGTATTTGGAAGAACGGGTGTACGTCGATTTGGTCAGTCAATCGGCGGAAATTCTGGTCCAAATCGAGGCGGCTCGTCTTTCCATTGAAGCGGAACTGGCGGCAGGTCGATTGAGTTTGTCCGAGGAAGAAGCGCGGCTGGCGCAGCTTCAAGAGGAACTGTACGTCGTTACCAACAGCGTCAAGTTGTCCGAGGCGGAAAACGAACACGCCAAACGGGAAGAGCAGCGTCTGCTGGATTTGGCCAGGAAATTGCGCGGCGAACAGGAGATGCTTTCGGAACGGGCCACGCAGGCCAGCGCAGAACAAGAAAATTTGCGCGCAGAACAAGAAAAACTGCGCGAAGAAGACGCAGGCCGCGACGACAAAACCCAAGTTCTTGAAACGCAACTTCGCGAAAAGAAAGAAGCTTTGTCTGCGCTACAGAGAACAACGGATGCACACAAAGCGGAGGTGACGCGACAGCACAAAGAGATTGCGCGAGCAGAGTCGGAAGAAAAGAGTCTGCTCCGGCAAACAGAGGACATTGACCATCGTCTTTTGCGCATGGAAGAGGAGACCAAGAGACTGCGGGACCGGAAGCTCGAACTCGACGACGAGATGAGCCGACAGCAGGAGCGTCTTGGGGGTTTGCGGCAACAAGCGGTGGACTTGCAAAAAAGCAAGCAGGACGCCGAGGAACGGCAAAAGGACCTCAAGCTCATCACCTCTCGGCTGTCCAAAGAAGTGGAGCACGCGAAAAATGAGCTGCACAAAAAGAAAGCGCGGCTCCATTCGTTGTCCGAACTGGCGGCGCGGCACGAGGGGTTTTCGCTGGGAAGTCGGATGTTGCAAAAACGTGCAGCAGAAAAAGTCCAAAAGCCGATGACGGTGGCCGATTTGATTGTCGCACCTGCGGAATTGGAAGGGGCGCTCGACGCGGTGTTGGGTGAGAAACTCGGCGCGCTCCTTGTGCCGACGCATCGCGAGGCTTCGGAGGCCATCGGATACTTGCGGGAACAGGGGGAAGGGAGGGCGTTTCTGATTCCCGAAGATGCGCGGCCCGGACGACCCGGCGATCGACCGATGCGACCCGATGCGGAACAAAAAGAACAGGGCGTGCGGGGTAGGTTGCTCGATTTCTTGGAAAAGAAGCCCGGTTACGATGGTGTGCTCGATGCGCTGCTCGGGTCCGTGTTGGTGGTCGATTCTCTGGACCACGCGGTCGCGTACTACCAAGCGGCCAGCGAGGATGGGAGTCTGCCTCCCGCAGCATGTTTGGTCACACTCGATGGCGTGCTTTTGGATGGGCACGGAGTCCTTCAAGGGGGTGCGCAAAAAGGGCAGGGGGCGTCGGTGCTTGCGGTTCGGAGGGAGTTGCGTGAACTCGGTGCGCAAGTCGAGGACATGCAGAAGCGACTAGGTGATGAGGAAGAACAACTCTCTTGTGCAAAACAGGAACTTTCCCTTCTTCAGGAGTCGCTTGCAGAACTGCAACAGGCCGGACACAAGGGGGACTTGCAGCTTCTGTCTTTGGACAAGGATTTGCTCAAAGCCCGCGAAGAACATCACCGCGTTTGTCACCGTTTGGAGACGGTCGGAACGGAACGGGATGAACTGTCTGCACGCCGAGATGAACTTGCACGCGAGGCCGAAGAAGTCCGTTTGTCTTTGCGATCTGCGCGAGAGCAACTGGAAGTTTTGGAAGAACAGCTTGAGAGTCACAGCCGAAGTCAGGTGACTCTGTTTGATGCGGTCGAGCATGTGGGGCACGAACTCACCCAGATCAAGGTGTCACTCGCGGCGCATCGGGAAAAGGCCGTGTCCCTCGAACGGGCGCAAAAACGCCTGCAAGAAGAGGAGTCGGAACGGAACGCTCGCATGGAACGGCTCGCGGGCGAAGAAACCGATTGTTACAAGCGCACGGCACAGCTTGCGAACGAATCCCAGGAACGCTCTGTTTCGATTTCCGAAAAGACCACACGGCGCGCAGTCGTCGGCGAGGAATTGCACGTTTTGCGCAACCTGTACGAACAAAAGCGCGGCGAGATCACAAACCGCGAATTGGAATTGCGGGAACGGCGTGAACGCGAAAGCAAACACGGAAAAGAGGCACTTGCACACAAGGCTCGGTTGCAAGAACTCGGGGTGCAAAAGCGGGCGATTGAGGAGTCTGTTCGCGAACGCCATCGCGTCGAGGTCAGCGAGGTTCTATCCGACCATCACCTGCGTCCGCAAGTCAGTCGGGCCGACGAAGAACGCGCCCAAGAATTGCGCGACCAAATCGACCGGATGGGGGAAATCAACCTGATGGCGATTGAGGAATGGAAAGAACTGTCCGAACGCCACGGTTTTCTCGTCGCACAAAAGAACGATTTGGAGTCTGCCATCGCGCAGCTTGAACAGGCCATTGTCCTTATCAACAAGACCAGTCGGCAGCGGTTTCAACAGGTGTTCGATTGGGTCAATGCGAAGTTTCAGGAATTGTTCCCGCGCTGTTTTGTCGGTGGTCAGGCGCACCTGAAACTCACCGGAAGTGAAGATGTGCTCGAAGCGGGCATCGAGATTTTCGCGCAACCTCCCGGCAAGAAAAACCAGACGGTGGAACTTTTGTCCGGCGGCGAAAAAGCGATGACTGCGGTGGCCCTTATTTTCGCGATCTTTTTGATCAAGCCGTCTCCGTTTTGTTTGCTCGATGAAGTCGATGCACCCCTTGATGAGGCCAACGTGGGTCGCTTCAACGAACTTGTGCGCAGCATGACCGACCGCACCCAATTTATTTTGATCACGCACAACAAACGCACCATGCAGATCGCCGACACCCTGTACGGAGTGACGATGGAGGAGCCCGGTGCCTCGCGAGTCGTGTCCGTCAACCTGCATGAAGCCGCCCGCCTTCAGGCCAAAAACCGTGCTGCGTAACCGGTCTTCCTAACCGGCACACTTTTTGTCCTGGCATTCAATATCCTCGTCGCTGGACCGCAGGCGATTCCTTCTGTTTGAGAAAACGCTCCAACCTGTTCGACAATGATCGAAACATTGGGGGTCCCGCATGCCGCAACAAAGCAAGCCGGAGGACGAGCGAATCGGAACGCACCGCTTTTGCTTCGATGGTGAGATCGTCACTTTTACGGTCAACGGTGAGGTATCTGAGTCCGATCTCATCGAAACCACGAGTCGCATCTACCGCCACGATGATGAAGCCGGCAACTTGGGAATCATTGCCAAGATAGAGGGGTCCTATTCGATATCCCCTGACGCCCGAAAGTACCTCTCGAAGGCCACGAGAAAGGACCGGCCAGGGGTTCCCATGGCCGTGCTGGGAATCTCGACCGTCGCGCGAGCCTTTTTGTTCTTGGTCATGAATGCGATTCGCCTTGTCCGGCAAAAAGAGGTTCCCATGGCGATTTTCTCGACGGAAAACGAAGCACGCGCCTGGCTCAAGGATCAAATGGACCGCCGCAAACAAAAGCTCGATGCGATGTTCTAATTCCGAGTTAGAGGGCGAGTAGGATTTTTTCGGGGGACTCTAGGCGTTCTTTGACGCGGACCAGGAACGAGACGGCTTCGCGGCCATCGACGACGCGGTGATCGTAGGACAGGGCAAGGTACATCATTGGACGGAGTTCGATGTTATCTCCGACGGCAACAGGCCTTTTGATGATGTTGTGCATACCCAAAATACCGGTCTGCGGCATGTTCAAAAGAGGGGTGCTCATCATCGAACCATAGACGCCCCCATTCGAGATGCTGAACGTCCCCCCTTCCAAATCCGCGAGGGCCAATTTTCCGTCTTTGGCTTTTTGCGCCAGTTCCAAAATCCCCTGTTCGATTTGAGCAAGCGAAAGCCGGTCTACGTGACGAAGAACAGGAACCACAAGGCCCTTTCCGCTGCCGACGGCAATTCCAAAGTGATAGTGCTTTTTGTACGCGATGGCACCTTCCCGAAACTCTGCGTTGAGACCCCGAAACTCTTTCAATGCAAGCTCGCAAGCGCGCACAAAAAAGGACATGAGACCGAGTTTCACACCGTGTTTTTTCACAAACTCGTCTTGGAATTTTTGGCGCAGGGTTTGGATGGGAAGCAGGTCCACTTCGTTGAACGTGGTCAAAATCGCAGCGGTGCGCTGAGCCTCGACGAGGCGCTCGGCGATCCGCTTGCGCAAAGGAGACATTGGGACCACTTCCTCGTCCTTTTCTGGAGCAGAAGGGGGCCGGGGAATTTCAGCAGAAGATGCGGAGGGCTTCGGGGATTCTGCTTGTGGCACCTGAGAACTTGAAACAGGAACAGGAAGCGGCAAGGAATGCCCCGCTTCACGAAGGATTTTCCGCGTATTGGGGGAAAGCGGAACCGACACAAGGGGAGAGGGCGGGGGCAAAACAGGCGCAGGTGTGGACTTTTTTTCTAAAGGGGTAGGCAACGTAGGGGAGACGAGTGGAGGAGTTTTTTCAACCTGTTGGGGTGCCAAAGCACCGTCGATCCGTCCGATCGAACCACCCACGTTCACCGTGCCTCCCACTTGCACAAGTTGTTCGGTCAGGACTCCTGCACTCGGTGCGGGCAATGTCACCGTCACTTTGTCTGTTTCAAGTTCCGCGATCGGTTCATCGAGTGCGACTCGTTCGCCAACAGCCTTGAGCCACTTCGCAACGACGGCTTCCGAAATCGACTCTCCGAGGGGTGGGACCACAAGTTCAATGGCCATGATGTCTTTCCTTGTCTATGTCCCGGTGTGAAACCGGGCGAAAAAGCAAACCGTGCGAGACATTACGCCTCGCCAAACGCATCCTGCATGAGTTTTTTGTGTTCCAAAACGTGGGCTTTGTGGGAACCAGTGGCGGGGCTGGCGCTTTCCGCGCGACTCGCGAAACGCAGACGAGTGGACGCGGGCAAAAGCGCAGACAACCGAGGTGCAACAAACCACTGTGCGCCCATGTTGGCCGGCTCCTCTTGCACCCAAACATACTCGCGGGCCGCAGCATACCGCAAAAGGAGGGCGGACAGTTCGGAAGCCCGAAAGGGGTACAGTTGCTCAATTCGACAGAGAGCTGTTTTTTGGTCCCCCCGTTTGCGTCGCTCCTCGAGAAGATCGTAGTAGACCTTGCCCGTACACAACATGACTCGCGTGACCGCGTTTTCAGGAATGCTTGTGTCTGCAATCACGCGCTGAAAACCCCCCGCGAACAGGTCCGAAAGTTGGGAAGTCGCAAGGGGGTGTCGGAGCAGACTCTTGGGGGTCATCACCACGAGGGGTTTTCGCCACAAACGCTTCATTTGCCGCCTGAGCAAATGGAAATGTTGAGCAGGCGTCGTCGGATAAGCAACCTGCACATTGTCTTCGGCGCACAGCTGCAAGAAGCGCTCGAAACGGGCACTGGAATGTTCGGGACCCTGGCCTTCAAAACCGTGCGGCAGAAGCATCACCAGACCCGACAACCGTCGCCATTTGTCCTCTGCTGAACTTACGAATTGATCCAGAATGACCTGCGCGCCGTTGACGAAATCGCCAAACTGGGCCTCCCACAGAACCAACGCATCGGGACAATCGAGGCTGAAACCGTACTCAAAACCGAGCGCGGCTGCCTCGGAAAGCAGACTGTCAAACACCTGAAATTCGCCGGGTTTTGTGGTTTGAGAAAGGGGTGCAAGGTGGGCAAGAGGGGTCCACCGTTTTCCAGTTTTGCAGTCCGTGAAAACGGCGTGACGTTGGCTGAACGTACCGCGTCGCGAGTCCTGACCGACCAGGCGAACCAGATTCCCTTCGAGCAAAATCGACCCGAACGCCAGAAGTTCCGCCATCCCAAAGTCGAGGGGCTGAACGCCTTGGCCCATGGCCGATCGAATGTGCAACATCCGCTCGATTTTGGCGTGCGGACGGAAACTGGCCGGAACGCTCGACAGCGACGCAGAAAGATACTGTAGCTGTACTTTGGGAACGCTTGTATCCACATCGGGAACGGTGTCATCCATCCCTCCCAAATATCCGCGCCACACTCCGTCTCCTGCTTCCACACGAGGCCGTTCGATCGCTGTTTTTGCCGCCGCCAGCTCAAGTTCCAAGTACGTCTGGATTTGTTTGACCATGGATTCTGCTTCGAACAAAGACAGCACATTCCGTTTGATCAAATGCTGCGCATACAGAGACCGCACCGTCGGCATTTGCTCGATGCGTTGGTACATGAGGGGCTGCGTAAAACTCGGTTCGTCCGATTCGTTGTGGCCGTATCGCCGATAGCAAACCAGATCCAGAAACACATCGCGGGAAAACGCTCGCTGGTAATCGAACAGAATCTCCATCGCGTGCAGCACAGCCTCGGGATCGTGCGCATTGACGTGCAGAATCGGCGCATCCAAAAGTTTCGCAACATCGGTGCAATACCGCGTCGAACGGGAATCACTCGGGTCGGTTGTAAAACCGATCTGGTTGTTGCAAATGACGTGGAATGTGCCGCCGGTTTGGTACGCGTCCAGCCCCGACATGGCGAGGGTTTCCATCACCAAACCCTGCCCCGCAAACGCCGCGTCGCCGTGAATCAGCACGCCGAGCACTTGTTTCCGGTTCTTGTCCGCCAGGCGTTGTTGTTTCGCGCGAACACGCCCGACGACGACGGGATTTACGGCTTCCAGGTGACTCGGATTGAACGACAAAGACAGGTGCAGAGAACGGCCCGTCTTTGTCACAAATTCGTTCGAGTATCCCATGTGGTACTTCACGTCGCCCTGGCCCATCACCGTCTCGGCCTGGATGTCCTCAAATTCCGCAAACAGAAGGCGCGGTTTTTTCGCGAGCAAATTGACCAAGACATTCAGTCGGCCTCGGTGAGCCATGCCCAAGACGGCTTGAGTGACCCCGTCGTCGCCCGCTTTCTGAAATAGACCATCTAGGAGCGGAATCAGCGTTTGGCCGCCTTCCAGCGAAAAGCGTTTCGCGCCGACGTATTTCGTGTGCAGAAACTGCTCCAGAAGTTCGGAATCCGCGAGCCGTCGCAGGATGTGAAGCTGCTCGGCACGGTCTTTTCGGAAACGATTTGCGCGGGTTTCGAGCGCATCCAACAAGAAGGTTCGGCGACGGGCATCATCGATGTGCATGACTTCCGCGCCGATGCTGCTCTGATACACCGAATGCACGTGAGACAGGACATTCCGCAACGTCGTTCCGTCAGAAACTCCCCCGACAGAAACAGGTGACACCGGGAGTTCGAGTTCTTCGGCGCGCAGGCCGTGTGTGTGCGGTTCTAGCTCGGGCGTTTTTTCGGGCGTCGCGAGTCCCAATGGATCAAGCTGCGCGCCCAAATGGCCGTACCGACGGAACGCAGCAACGAGATTTTGTACACGATACGGCAGCGTGTCGTGTCCTAAAGAAGCCGCCGCTGGAACAACGGTTTTCGTTTGCGCAGCAGCACGAAGCGACTCCAGCGACGAGGAAGAAGTCGGCAAAGGCTTCCCCTGCAACAGCGCAGCAAAGCTCGGCTCGACGGTGGACGGCGCGTTTTTCAGACGCTCCTCTTGCTCCTCCAAATACCGAAGGTTCGCAGACAAAAGAGACACCAGTTTGAAATCGGACGCTTCCATGTGGGACAAACTCCCCAGCGCAGTGTGCTTCGCAGGATACTCGCAAGACGACAAGGCGTAAATCAGAGGCGGATTAGATTTCACTGGCCGCCACGCTGCACCAAAAACTCAGGGCAAGCCAAAGACCCGGTTGGTCGCGGTTCGGGTGTGGGATGACAGTTCTGCGAGCGACTCGTTGCGGAGTTTGGCGACCAGCGCGGCAGTGTGGACGAGAAATGCGGGTTCATTCCGCTTGCCACGATGTGGAACGGGGGCCAAATAGGGGCAGTCCGTTTCCAGCAACAGACTCTCTTTGGGAATCCGCTTCGCGGCCTCCTGAATCGGCTGGGCACTGGGAAATGTGACGATTCCTGACAGCGAAATCACAAAACCCAAAGCGAGCCAGAGATCGGCCTCTTTCGGACCCCCTGTAAAACAATGAACGACTCCGCCACGCGGACAACCCCCTTCACTTTGCAACATTTTCATTGCCTGTTCGTGCGCATCGCGGATGTGCAAAACGAGTGGCTTGTGCAGACGTTGTGCCAAACGAACAAAACGCCGAAACAGAGCCTCTTGTTCTTGCGGAGAGGAATGATTGTAGTGAAAATCAAGACCCGTTTCACCGACTGCAACAACGTGATTTAGTTCACACAATGAAACAATTTTTTCCCACAGCTTCTCTCCCAAAAGTTGAGGTACATGCTCGTTTTTCTGTCCCAGTTTCTGTTCTGCTTTTGGAGGCAGAGAAGGTTTGCTTGAGATCACCGCAGCCGCATCGTGCGGATGGATTCCCACTGCTGCGAACACATCCGTTTCTTGTTCGGCAATGCCCACGGCTTCTTGCGCCTCTTGCTCACTTCCCCCGGAACCGATCACCACAATACGGGAAACTCCTGCTTCGCGCGCCCGTTTGAGAAGCACATCACGCGGCTCTCGAAAATCCTTTTGATGCAAATGACAATGGGAATCGGTCCACAAGACGGGAGGTTCGGTTGTTCTTTCGCTCTGTTCGGTTGGCATGGTGGGAAGGTAAACCAGCTTGCAGCGAAACGGAATCCCATGTTATGCGGGCCCTCATGGGGAAATTGTTTTTCCAAGGGACGACGACCGATTTTCTGATCGATGCCTTCTGTCTGCTCAACGTGGCGCTTTTCATTGGTCCGAGTTATCACCCGGCCATTGTGGCTTTGATTGTGCTGGGTTTCGGAATGCTGTTCTGTTCTCCTTGCCGCGTGTTTCGGAACATCCGCATCCCGCATTTCCGAGCGTTCGTGTTGTTTGTTTTTCCACTCCTTTCGCTCAGCAAGTCTCCCTCTGCCCAACTTCCTATTGAGTATCTTTGGGTCTACCGAACGTTTTCCATCGCGGCGTTTGTAGCTGCGATTGGTTTCTATTGTGCGACGGAGCGACTTCGGAAGTGGATTGTGTTTGCGCTCTGTGCAGGGAAATTCTGTCTGGTTGTGGGGGCTACGATTTGTGTTCCGCGTCCCGAAATTGATCTGTGGCAGCTTCAACAGCACGCAGTGGATTTTTTGGTGAAGGGACAGAATCCCTACACCATGCCTGTCCCTGACATTTACGAGGGTGGGTCTGCGCAAGGTCATCAGGCCCATTACGCCTATGCGCCGTTGAATCTGCTTTTTTCCATCGCACCGAAAGTCCTTTTGGGGGACTACCGTCATGGGCTCACGGCATGTCTGCTTGTAGGGCTCTTGTTGTTTCGGAGAGCAGGAAAGTCGGCCTCTGTATCGCCTTTTCACCTGGATTTTCTAACCCTCCTGTTTGTGCTGCAACCCAGGTTGGAGCATTGGATTGTGTACGGTTGGATGGAGCCGTACATGTTGCCGTTTCTGGCCGGGTCTGTGATTCTGGTTTTGCGGAATCCCAAAGGCACTTTTCCGATGCTGCTGTTCTTCAGTTTGCCGATGTTCAAGCAGTATGTTGCCGTCCCCATTTTGTTGTATGTATTCTTTTTTCGTCCCAAGCGTTCTGCGTTTTTGTGGGCAGGTCTTTTGGCACTCCTTGCGGCGATTCCCATCTTTGTCCTGAAGCTGCATGGACACCTCTATAACGCACTCCTGTACTTTGTCCGTTTCGTGCAATTCCGCGAGGATGCACTCGGTTTGTCCGTGCCCCTGTTCAAACTGACAGGCTTTCGTTGTGGTTCGGCAGTTTCTCTTTTCGCACAATTCACTTTCGGTACGCTGTTTGTGATTGTGGTTGGGAAAAGGGGGACGGTCGAGGGTCGTTTTCTGCTCGCGATGGCGGGCACGCTTTGGGGGGCGTTTTTGTTCTCTCCGCAAGCTTTCGAGAACTACTACTTTTTTGTCCTGTTTGTGCTTCTTTTGGGAATCCTCCTGTTTGAAAAAGCGAAGGACCTTCCCGATGTACCGCAACCGGAAACGCTGGGACCGCCTTTGAAAAGGGCAGCATCGGTTCTGTCCCTGGCCAGTTTTTTGGTCCTCATGTTTCATTCACTTTACTACCACTTCTTGTGTCCATTCAAAGAGACCGTGGGACGGGAAAAAGTTGCTTCAGGAAGACCCCTTTTGGACTCAGGATTTGATGCGGCAAAGGAGACAGAGCAGATTTTTGTGTGCAACATGAAGCACTGTTTTGGCCCCCTTTGTCACGAAGACTTGCGTTGCTTGTGTGTAGAACGGGAGGTGTTTCCCACCCCCGAGCTTCTTGAAAAACACATGACTGCACAGACTTCGGGAGTTGCTCAGTGCCGACTGGATCAGGCCCTTCCCAAGCTGACCAATCAAACCGGTCTTTGCCAACGCGCTCGATGCACGAACAGATATTCTGTGCGAGGTCTAAATGAGTAAACAACAGGCCAATCCCCAGGCCAACCGGTAGACCCCAAAAAGCAGACTAGGTTTTGCGTTCGACGTGTCGGTTCGGAAGGGCAGGGGGCCACGCAAACTGCCTTGCAGTGAAACGGAATCCCGTGGTATTCGGCGGTCATGGTGGAATATAGAACCGGAGACAATGAACCCGATGCGCAAGGGGCGGGGGAGGCGAGCGCGAAGGGGGCTTTGGAGAAATCGCTTCTCATGCGTCTGTTTTACCGGGGGACTTCCTGTGATTTTCTGATCGATTCCTTCTGTCTGTTGAATCTCGCGTTGTTTCTGGACACAAGTTACAGTCCAGCCAGCCTGGCATTGATTGTGTTGGGTTTGGGAATGCTATTCTGTGCCACCCAGAGTTCCTGTCAGCGCATACGGTTGCCACACTTTCGGGCGATCGCGCTGTTTCTGCTTCCGATCCTTCTGTTTGCTCAATCTCCCTCGTGGCAGCTCCCGCGTGGGTATGTTTTTGTGCATCGTGTGTTCTGTGTGGCCGCGTTCCTGCTGGTCATCGCGTTTTTCTGTGTACAGGAACGGAATCGGAAGTGGATTGTCTTTGGAGTGTGTGCTGGGAAATTCTGCCTGCTGATTTCAGCAATCCTGTTTGTTCCCCGTCCTGAAATCGATGTATGGCAACTTCAGCAATATGCAGTGGATTATCTGTTGCAGGGGCAGAACCCCTACACAACCCCGGCACCAGACATTTACGACGGTGGGTTCTTGTTTGCAAACCAGCCCTGTTACGCCTATGCGCCGCTGAATTTGCTTGTATCTATCATTCCCAAGGTGCTGTTCGGGGACTATCGTCACGGGCTTGCGGTGTCCCTGTTTCTGGGACTCTTTTTGTTTCGGAGGGCAGGAAAAAGGGCCTCTGTTTCCCCTTTTCACATTGATTTTGTGACACTCCTTTTTGTACTGCAACCCAGGCTGGAACGCTGGATCATTTACGGCTGGATGGAACCGTACATGATGCCGTTTTTGGCAGGGGCGATGGTGCTCCTTTTGCGAATTCGCAGGGGCACACTTCCCATGTTGCTGTTCTTCTGTTTGCCTCTGTTCAAACAGTACGTTGCGGTTCCCGTCTTTTTGTACTTGTACTACTTCCGACCGAGGATTTCGGCGTTCCTTTGGGCAGGTTCGCTGGTTCTGTTCGCAACCCTCGTGGTCTTTGCGCTGAAGGTACACGGGCCTGTGTATCACTCTCTGCTTTACTTTGTGCGTTATGTCCACTTCCGTGATGATTCCATGGCGTTTACGGGGCTCATTCTGAAGTACACTGGATTTCGCACGGGGGCAGGGGTTTCCCTCGCTGCGCAGGCTGTGTTCGGTACGCTGCTCGTCTATTTGCTCGGTAAAAGAGGCGCAGCGGATGGGCGCTTTTTGCTTGCGATGGCGGGGACGCTGTGGGGGGCGTTTCTGTTTTCTCCGCAGGCGTTTGAGAACTACTATTTCTTTATCCTGTTTGTGCTCTTTGGGGCGCTGCTGCTGTTTCCCGATCCCAAAGACATACAAGCCTGTTACCCACAAGGGGAACTGGGCTCACCGCTGAAGGGGGCCGCAACCGCTCTTGGGTTGTTCGGCGCTGTGTTCATGTTCGTTGGCGCGTTCCATCACATGTTCCTGTGCAAAATCACTCAGAAAGAAGGCAGACGCAAGATGGATGCAGGGAGACCCCTTTGGGACCAAGGCAAAATGTTGGCGAAGGCAACGGACCAGATTTTCGTTTGCGAAACGACGCACTGTTTTGGGCCGATTTGTCACCCGGATTTGAGTTGTCTGTGCGCGGACAGGGGGACGTTTGCGACGCACGAGGCACTTGAACAGAGGTTGAAGGTGCTCACAAAGGAGCCGGCCCACTGCGTGGTGGATCAGGCGACTCCCAAACCCAGTGACAAAGCCGGTCTCTGCCAACAAGCTCGGTGCATAGACCGGATCTTGTTGGAACCTTGAACCTGCCGGGGGCGACTACTTCGGACCCGAAACCACGTCAAAATAGAACACGTTGCTACAGACGCCAGGGCCCTTTGTGCTTCCTGGGGTAGTGGTGGTTTGCGCTTTGGTGTCGGCGTCTCGCTCGTTCGTGCTTTGGTTTAGATCGGGGACATTGTGAGCAGAGGCCAACAAGGCGACGACGTTCTCTCGGGCGCACAGCTTGTATTCTTGGAACACGGGTCGCAAAGACAGACAGACGCAGTGTTGTTCAAAAGGTTCAATCGGGGGTTCTCCGGGGGCCGCCCCAACGCGGATATCCTGTCCAACAGGAGGAATGCGAAGAACACCGGACTCAGGGGACATCGGCTGATCGGTCGCGAATAAAATGGTGGTTTTTCCGTCGGCGCGGGTGCGTGCGACATAGACGTAATACGGGCGGTCTGCGGCAATCTGTGCGGCAAATCGATCACCACTCCGCATCGGCATGCCCGGCGCGAGGGGAAGTCCGTTTGCATCCGTGTAGGACAGTAGGCGCGGCTGCATTCCGGCTGGCGTGCAGGCAACTAGTAGACTCACGAACCCAAACACACACGGAACATGTTTCGAGGCTTTGGAAGAAGGAAATGGGGTAGACATGCCTCCACATATCACAACCCGAAGAACCAGTTGGGCCTTTTTACAAGGTCATGGCCAGCACTGAGTTTGTTTGTTAGGGGCGCTGGTTGTTTTGGGTGGGGGGCGTGATGGAAAAGACGCAGCGAAAGCCGATTCCCAATTGCTCGGTCTGTTCAGGTGATTTCATGCGGGCAGTTGCTCGGGCATCGAGCGGAGTGCGATCATAACTACTTCCACGAAAAATCCGTTGCTGGGTGGGATCATGGGACGGTTCCGGCTCGAAGACAGGATTGAGGCAAGGTTCCTCGCACAGGGGGTAGCGCATCGAATAGCGGTCGAGCACCCATTCGGCCACGTTCCCTGCCAAATCAAGGATGCCGCTCGCAGTCCGATCTTGGGAGGACGTACCCACAGGAGACGGACCGGGGTGTGTGCTTTTGCACATGGACTTCTTCACGATGCCGAACGCGAAGTCTTCCTCCGCCACTTGGTGCATGACGACGCCTTCGCAAAGGGGTGGATCGTTGCCCCAGGGATACAGTCCGTCCGGTTCGCCCGGCTGCGTCGGTCGGTGGCGCGCTGCCGCCTCCCATTGCGCTTCGCTCGGCAGTGTCTTTCCGTAAAAGCGACAAAAACGATACGCTCCGATCCAGGTGGTTTGGATGGGCAGTTTCGGCATCTTTTCGTCGAGCCGCAAACCCGAAAGGGTGGTTTGTCCGCGGTCCATGTAAATGGGCGAAGTGAAGCCCAAAATGTAGAGCACGTCGCCGCGCCAGTCGCGTAGGACATCGAAACCATTGTATCCCCTTTTTTCAAAACGCAGCTCGTGTGCGATACCAGATAGGAATTGGTAGAATGCCTCGCTGGTCACTTCGGTTCGGTCCATGTAGAACTCCGAAACGGTGACCAGGCGCACAGGACCTTCCTGTTCAAACCACTCGCGTTTGCAGTTTGTGATGTACTGCGGGCAGTCAGAAATGGCCCGTTCGATCTGTTCGGGAGTGCTGCCCATGCGGAAGGTTCTCTCGGGAACGTACACCATTCCGGGTGGGGCGTGGAGGGCGCGCTGGGCCAGGATGGGAGTCTTTGGGGTCGCTTTTCGTTTCCACATGCCGACCGACACACCCGCCAGGATTCCGAGCAGGATTGCAATGTTGCGCAGTGGATGAACAGAGAACGTCTGCACTGCACGACGCATCATTCCGGTTTGCACCGGAGACAGACTGCCCGCACCGATTGCTGAGGACGCATCGGTTTGCGTGGCGGTATCACGACCTGTTTTTGGGGGTTCTGTTTCCTTCCTCAGTTTGTCAGCAAAGGTTTGAAATTTTCGTGCCACTTGCAATGCGGTGGGTCTTTGTGACGGCGTTCGATCAAGCAGAGTCCCAATCCAGGCAGAAAGGGATTGGGGTACATCGTTGCGGAATTCCGAAAGGAGGCGCTGCGGGGCCGCTGTGTGCGCGAGCATCCAATCCATCCGACTCGCGTCTTGTAGGAGATCATACGGAGAACGTCCGGTGAGGGACTCGAACACGACAAGTCCCAAGGAATAGGTGTCCACGGAAAACGTGAGTGCCACGCTGGCATTCCATTGTTCCGGGGACATAAAACGCGAGGTTCCTGGACACCGCTTCCGACCCGACGATGACTCTGGCTCTCCAGCACGAACGGCGATTCCCAAGTCGAGCAATTTGCAAGAAATCTCGATCGGGTTCACGACCCCCGTTTCCAACATCACATTGGATGTGGTCACATCACAATGGACCAGACCATGTGCATGAACGGATTGCAGGGCCTCTGCCACTTGGGCACCCAATTCACAGGCTTGCAACGCGGACAGAGTTCCCTTCGTTGAAAGGTACCGGCCCAGTGTCACACCGCGCACAAACTCCATCGCCAGATACGGTCTGCCGTCAGCTAGCGTGCCAAAATCGACGATGTGCACCAAACGGGGGTGTTCGACTTCTGCAAGCCCAGCAGCTTCACGTACAAAGTCCTTGTGGGCCTCTTCGTGGGAAACTGTTTCACGCATCACTTTGATGGCGCGAAACAGTCTTACATGGGGATCGACGTGCTCTGCGCGGTAGAGGACACCCATACCACCTTCGCCGATTTTTTCGACAAACCGGTAGTTGCCAATCAGGGTACCAATCAGTTCGTCAGAAGCCGATCTCATGCGAACACCGTAGCCTCTCCTTCTCGCATACTTTGCGTTCGTTTCGCAAGCGTCTCCCCCAAACCGATTTCGGCGCAAGGCGAAGCAAAAGGAGCCCGCGTTCGGCTCAGCAGGTCTATTTTGCCGTCGCGTTTTTCTGCGGTACAGGTTGCAGCTTGATTCCGCAAGGGGAGTTCACAGAATCGATGGGAGGCAAGTTGATCGGACGATCCGTTCCGGTGTAAAACATTGCGGCCCAGTGTGCCGGTTTTGAGAGATCTATGGGGGCTTTGGATGGCGATGGCCATTTCTGATGCAAGAACAGTTTCATGGTTTCTTGCAGAGCAATAGAGGGGTCTGTTTTGCCACCGGCCAAACGGCGATACAGAGCATCCATGAATGCACAGGAGGCCATTTCATTCACCTTCCAACCCGTCGCGAGCGTCGCTTGTGCGCCCGCATCCACAGCCGCGCGCCGGAATCCTGCAAGACCTTCCCCCGGAACCACACTCCCTTGTGCGCTTTGGCACGTTGAGAAGTTCACAAGCTCGGTTCCGCGCAGGTCAAGGCCTGCAAACTCTGTGGCGGTGAGTACGCCATCCCGATCCGACCGATCCGGTGCAAGATTGACTTTCCCAAGAACGATGCCGGCGTGATCCATTGCATTGCGCTGATTCCAACCGAAAGGCATCGAGATTTCATCGAATCCCCCTGAGATGTTCTTGTTGGTCTTTCCCTTCGTTGTCTGGCGGACCGGCGTTTTGTCCGGAGTGTCGTAAAAGCCATGCGCTGTGATGTGCAGAAGGCGTGGGTGCCGGATGGCGGAAACCACCGCAGGTTCGTTGGCCTCCTGGTCTCGCAATAGGAGTGCATGGGGGAACATTCCCTTGAGCAAGGAACCCTCCTTTTCCGATTCCGGCAAAGGGTTTTTTGCGGTGTCCTTCACGACGTGTTGCGGCTTTGCAACGGCTTGGCCTTTTGTTTCGCTCTCCTTGATCGCGATGATCACCAGATCGTCGGAAGGGCGATTCACGGCCTTTCGCGACAGATCTCGACCGCTGGCCAGGTAGACCAAGCGATGATCTTCGATGAGATATTTTCCCTTGTGAAGTGCCGCTGCAAAGGGGGCGTTCAGCAGACCCAACGTGGGGGAAAGGAATAGTTTTTCGGAGGAAGTCTGTGCCAGCACAGGTGCCATCACCAAACGGTGCAGCTCGCGGGCAAAGGGTTCGTACTGCTCTTTGCCAACTCCTTTGCCTTCGGCCTCAAACCGTGAGACGAGCTTCACGATCACGTCATCAATGGGCTTTCGGGCACCGAGCCGCACCACGCGGACATCTCCTTGATCCAGGAGCAAGAATGCGGCGTAGATCGTTTCCGTTTGTGGAAGCGGAGCAGGGGCAGCCTCAATCTCCACAAACTCGATGAGGGTACTCCCTTTGTGTTTCCCTTTGAGCACGGAACGTACATCTGGCAGAATCTTGGAGACCGACGGTAGTTCCAAAGATCCCTGCGGAAGTTTGCGCAGCAGAGACTCATACTTCGCCAACACCTTCCGCTCGCTGTCGGCCAGCTTGGGGTCAATCGGATTCCCATTCCGCACAAGTTGGCTGTGTTCTGCAACCAGTGCGTTGTACTCCTGGAAGGATTCCTTTGCAGCCCCAGAACTTGCGGCACGTCGGAGCAATTCGCTTGCATACTGTCCCGTTTCCATCGCTCGTCCTTTCCGCAAGAGAACGACTGTCATCGCAAGATCACGCGCTTGGGGAAGTGTGGGGTAGGCAAGCGCAATCCGATACGCGAGCTGCTCTGTTTCATTGGGTCCGCGGCCGCGTTGGTGTTGAACCCGTGACGCGGAGGCAAACGCGCGCAGATGGCGTTCTTCGACGGTCAGCGCCTCGCGTAGTTCGGTGCAAGCCAGCAGTGGTGCGTTGCGCAAAAGGGCCAGACGAGCCAGAAGTCTGTGTGCGTGCGCGACATCCAAGTGAGTCGGTGTGCTGCGACGCAGGGCAAGGCTTTCCTTGATACTCTGTTCTGCCCGTTGAAGTTCGGCAAGCTCCAGCAAAACGCCCCCCTGTCGCAACAGAATGTGGGCTTGTTCAGAATCTGGACGTTCGCTCTGCGAACCCACGAAACGCTGAAGCTGCGCAAGCGCGTCTTGATACTTTTTGAGGGCCTCTGTTCGGTTGTTGTTCGCATGATCCACGTCTCCGCACAGCGCCAAACTCCTCGCCGATTCCACTACAAAACGCTGTGCAGGATCTTTTCTTGTTGAAAGCGCCTTGCGAATGGGGGCCATCTCCGCGCACCGTTTTGTTGCATCCTGCAAAGACCGGTTCATTCCAACGCGATGCTCTTCCAAAGCCAGTTCCAACCAGCGCGAAAGGTGTCGCAAGTGTTCGATGCTCTGCTTGGAGTCATAGCGATATCGCAAGATGGTCGAAACACTGTTCAGCGACGATCTGGCATCGTCAAAACGACCATTTTGTAACTGCCAAGACGCGAGCACATTGCGCAAATCCAGGTGTTCCACGCTGTTCTGAAAGGAATGTCTGACGAGGCCCCCAAATGTGGCTTCCCGCAGGTTTTCTGCGCTTGCGCGTTCCCACAGCTCATCTGCGTAGCGGAAGTCCCCCTTTTCCGAAGAACGTTCCGCCAACATCGTGAGGGCCAGAAGGTACTCTGCGCTGTCTGGATGTTTTTTCGAGCCCAGGTTGACTGCGGCTTCCAACATGTCATCTGCTTCCTGCTCTTTCTCAGCGGGGACTTCCTTTTGTGAAGGAGTGCGATGGCGAAGGAGTTTCGAGCGCAAAATCATGTGGTAGATCGCGAGCGCACTTGCGCGGTCTTCCTGCCCCTTTTTAGGGGGGTACATCTTCTCGATGGCAGTCAGCAAATCACTTGTTTTTTCGGGATGTCCTTCTTCCAAAAATACGCCAGCCAGGCGATGCACGATGGCGACCCGGACGCCCTCGTTTAAAGAGTCCTCCAACAACCCTTTCCCTGCTTCCACCAACTTGAACGCCTTGTGGAATTGGCTCGAGTCCTTTTTGTCGCGGCCCCAGTTCACGTAGACCTCTGCAAGTTGCCACCGCGCAACGTACGAGTTCAAAGTGTCCAATCCCATGGGGGAACGAGATGGATTTCGCGCGTAGAAGTCGAGGACTTGTTTGAGTTCACGTTCCGCAGCAGGGAAATCCCCCTTGAGTCCATAGGCTTCCGCAAGCTGCATGTGGTTGCTTACATCGTCACTGTTCAGCAACTGAGCTTTGTAGATGTTGATCTGGCACAACTCAATGGTTCGCTCTACGTCGGCATAGTCCCGGATTCCCTTGGCGCAAAATTGCCCTGGAAACATGACTTGCAACGCCGCGCACGAGGGCAAGACAGACAACGATAGGATCAAGACCAAGGTGTACTTCTGCGACCCAGACAACCGAACGGAATTCTGTGACATGGCTTGTTTGCTCCGCTCCACAAGGGACTTGTTTTCTAACACAGGACTTTGGGATACTTCTGACAATGTTGACGACACAGACAGACCGCGATCCAACTGAACAGGGATGGCAGTCCCCCAGAGCCTTCTTTTTGTGGATGGTCTTTGGGGGTCCTAGGAAAATCCTGACACCTACCCGTCATCAGCTTTGTCAGGGGACGACTCTTTTGGGTCGAACACAGCATGCGAATGAGCGCACCATTGTGTGTGCCCACGACGATCGCATGTCTCGAGTGCATGCTTCCCTCTGCGTTTCCAAAGACGGCACTGCCAAGCTGTGGGACGGTGAAAGCAAGAATGGAACTTTTCTCAACGGGATAGAGGTTCCAACCAAGCCGGGCGAGGCTGTGGTCGTTCGTGATGGGGATGTTCTGCGAACCGGCGGAACGCTGTGGGTCGTGCGGTATGAGCCTGTGATGTTTTCTGATGCTGAAGTGCCCCGTTTCGTGGGGCATTCCCAGGCCGCTGCGCAGGTGCGTGTTGCGCTCAAGACCTATGCTCCGGCAGCGACCCCGGTGTTGATCCAGAGTGAAACAGGAACCGGTAAGGAGGTAGCGTCTGCTTGTCTGCACGAACTTAGTGGTCGCACAGGGGCGTTCATCCGAGTCAATTGCACCGCAGTCGTAGAAAATCTGTTTGAAGGCGAGTTCTTTGGCGTCGAAAAGGGGGCGTTTACGGGGGCTCCTGAAGGTGGTCGGAATGGACACTTTTTGGAAGCCCATCTTGGAACACTTTTGCTCGACGAAATCGGTGACATGCCATTGCCCCTGCAAGCCAAATTGCTGCGGGTTCTGGAAGACAGTGCGCTGCGCAGAGTGGGTGGGAACCGAATGATTCCGTTTTCGACGCGCATCTTGGCCGCAACCAACCGCAATTTGAGGGACGAGATTCGCGCAGGCCGCTTCCGCGAAGATCTGTTCATGCGCTTGTCCCAACTTGAACTGCGTCTGCCTCTTTTGCGCGAAAGGAGGGAAGACATCCTGGCTCTGCTTGCCCATCTTGTAAAGAAGGCTGCTGACCTGATTACCGTCGAGGTTGCGCAGGAACTGCTGCAATATCCGTGGCCAGGACATGTTCGTGAATTGCGGGCGTTGGGCGAAAAAATCCAGGTGATTGGAAAAGTAGAACCCGCTTTGATCGAGCGCCTTCGTGCCGATAGAATGGCTGCTTCGTTGCCCCCTTCGGCCCCCGAAACCGAATCCGCATCGGCCCCCAAACGACTCCCTTATGGTTCTGCTGCGCCCAGCCGCGAACAACTGGTGGCGATTTTGGAGCAAACCAACGGAAACATCTCTGCGACGAGCGAGAGACTGGGGTGTTCCCGCAGACAGCTTCACCGCTGGATGGAAAAGTGGCAACTGGACCGAACGCAATTTCTGAACTCGAAGTAGGAATGCTTCGCATGTGAAATTGCACGCGGCGTGCCTACAAGTTTCTGAGGCACACCCGATCGTTTTGGAATGAACAGCACACTGTGCAAAGTGTGCCGTGGCCCGCTTCGCACGCTTAGCCCGCTTGTCACACCAAGGTCGCCCGGACCGGTCGATTTAGGAGGTTTTGCGTCGCGTACCTCGTTCTGTGTGTTGTCAAAAATGGGTTGGCACGAATTACAGGAAGGCGGGGTCGCGGTGGATTCCGAATTCTTCGCGGAAGATGTTGCAGACTTCCCCCAAGGTCAAAAGGGATCGAACGGCGTGGAGGGTTGCGACCATGATGTTGTGCTGGCGGACATCCTGACCTCGGCACGCATCGCGCAAGGCTTGTGCGGCCTGGGCGGCGGCAACGGGATCGCGGCGTGTGCGAACAGACTTTACGCGCTCGATTTGGGTCGCTTCAACTTGGGAATCGATCTTGAGGGTGGGAATCTTGCTTGCTTCATTGCTGACGTACCGATTCACACCGACGATGACCCGTTCCCCTGTATCTACGCCGCGCTGGAATTGATAAGCAGAGTTCGCAATTTCGCGTTGGGGGTAGCCATCTTCTACGGCCCGGATGATGCCTCCCATTTCGTCGATTTTGCGAATGTAGGCCATCGCGCGTTCTTCCGTTTCATCAGTCAATTTTTCGATGAAGTAACTTCCCCCAAGTGGATCGGCGACCTGCGGAATCCCAGATTCCTCTGCAATGATTTGCTGGGTACGGAGGGCAAGCGTAACCGCATCTTCCGTCGGTAAAGCATAGGTTTCATCGAAAGAATTGGTATGTAAACTTTGGGTTCCCCCAAGCACGGCGGCAAGTGCTTGCAGGGTAGTCCGCACGACGTTGTTGAGGGGTTGCTGAGCCATCAGGGAGACGCCCGCAGTCTGTGCATGCGTTCGCAGAATCCAGGACCGGGGATTTTGTGCGCCGAATCGTTCGCGCATGAGTTTGGCCCAGATTCTTCTGGCTGCGCGGAATTTGGCAATCTCTTCAAAGAAATCGTTGTGGACATCAAAGAAAAAGGAAAGACGAGGGGCAAAGGAATCGACGGGAAGACCGGCCTCCAAACCGAGCTGTACATAGCCGATTCCATCTGCCAGGGTGAACGCCAGTTCTTGGACGGCGGTGGCCCCTGCTTCGCGAATGTGATACCCCGAAATGCTGATGGTGTTCCAAAGGGGCATCTCCTCTGTACAGTACCCGAGCATGTCCCGCATGATTCTCATCGCCGGACGAATCGGGGTGATCCATTCCTTTTGCGCGATGTATTCCTTGAGCATGTCGTTTTGGAGCGTGCCGCGCAGTTTGCTTGGGGGGACTCCTTTGCGTTCTGCTGCGACGATGTAACACGCAAGCAGATACACCGCAGGGGCGTTGATGGTCATGGATGTGGTGACATCGGCAAGCGGAATCTCGGAAAAGAGACGTTCCATGTCCTCGACGCTGGCGACGTTGACGCCTTCGCGACCGACTTCCCCCAAAGACATCTCGGAATCGGGATCATGCCCCATGAGGGTCGGCATATCGAAGGCAGTGGAAAGACCGGTCTGTCCCTCTTTCAGAAGGAAGTGGAAGCGGCGGTTCGTGTCTTCAGGGGTCCCAAAACCGGCAAACATCCGCATGGTCCAGAGCTTGCCGCGATACATGGTTTCGTGAATGCCGCGCGTGAAAGGGAACTGTCCGGGGTCGCCGATTTCGTTGTATGGACGCACTTCGGAAGGTCCGTAGCAATTCTTGAGGGGAATGCCGGACATGGTTTCATAACGAGGGTTTTTCGTCGGGTCAGCCATAGGGCGAGTTTGCGCTTACGCCCGCAACACAGTCAATATCCGCTCCGATGGACCGTGCGCGCCCATACACCGCGTCCGTCTTTCCACAAACCCATGGCACGGCGGGCCAACTCGATGCGGCGCTGAAGGTGCATTTCATCGTGGAAAATCGCGGACACCATGCTGCGGCTGACTTTGAAGGTGTGGCGCAAACGATCGCGGCCCAAGTCGCCGATCCGGGGCGTGGGGCTTGTGGCTGACGACGTTTGCATGCGCGCATTGGCTCCGGCTTGGGGCAACAGGACAGAGGGCACGGGGAAACCGGGGGAACTGTGACCAGGGGCCACACCTTCTGTGGAAAGGTATTCCGCTTCATCACTGACCAAGTAGAACGTGTTGGTCAGGTCGCGGACGATGCGTCGCACGGCTTCATGGTTAAAGGCTTGGGCGAAATCCTCCTCGCGCCGCGAAATGCGCTGGCGGTCGCGGCTGTCGAGGGTTTGGAACCACAGGTGCACATAATCGACGGCTGTATCGACGGTGAACCAAGGCTCCTCGACCAAACTGAGCAGCACGAAACTGCATTCGGGGCCGAGCATGTACATGCCGTTTTCGCTTTGCAGGGACGCACGTTCTTCGGCGTACACCTTTTCGAGGGCCAAAAGCACGTCGCGGTCGGTGATTTTCTGTTCTTCTCGACGGGAAGAACGCAAACGCTCGTCGATGCTCTGAATGATGAGCGCGCCACAATGTTGGAGCCACGCGGGCACGCGGAAGGTTTTTTCGGACAGCAGTTGCTCGACGGTCTGGGACTCAAAACGCAAGCCCAGACGTGCAAACGGCTCGCGGACCATGCGTTCGGCGCTGGTTTCGTCGAGCGGGCCGAGCATTCGGAGTTTTGCGAAATTGAGCAACGGTCCAAACAAATCCCACCGCGCCTCGACGAGCTCGGCGTGTCCGGCGAGGATGACGCGGCACACGGAACCACCCGACAGAAGAAGCGCAGACGCGGAACGCAGTTCCTCCAACAGGGGAGATTGGCGTCGCTGTTCGGGCGGCGTCAACACACCCTCGACGATCCCGTCGATTACGTCGCGTGGAAAATCGAGTTGTTCCAGCGTTTCGCGCAGTTTTCCCGTCCGAAGGCGCAGAACCGTCGTCGCATTGGCGTGCGGCTGCAATGACGCAAGGGCTTGCCCGATGGCCGCAGCCTCGCGCCATTCGCCCAGCAGATAGGCGCGCCGCTCGATGCGCAAAATCGTATCGATCTCGTCGAGAACGATCGCCAAACTGTGGTCAGGATTTTTTCGAGCCCACTGATCGACGACGGCGCGCAGCGGGGGAAGCGGCTCCCCGAGCGCAAAGCCAGCTTGTGCCTTGGCCGGATCGATGTCTTCCAAAAGTTCCAGAATCATCGATTTGAGAAGCTCGCGGCTCGTCGGTGCGGTGGTGTAGTCCATCCCGCGAGGTATGACGCGGTAGCCCTGTTGTTCCAGCTCAAAACGAACCCTTTGCAGAAGAGACGTTTTGCCAATTTTGCGTGGTCCGACGACGAGAAAATTCTCTTGCCGTTGTCCGCGGATTTCCTCGAGGAGAGCACGCCGCCCGTAAAACATTTCCTCGATGAGTTCTTGGTTCGCGAGGCCCATTTTCGAGCGGAACGGAGACAGGGCTGCATACGACGCAGCGGCGGCCAGACGACGGATCAATTCCTCGACGGGATTTTCGTGTAGGGCCGCGTGTTGTATGTCGGTGATGTCGATGGCCGCAACGTGAAACAAATTGCGACTCCATGCGAGCACTTCGGGGGAAAGTTCGGGGACGACGACAATCGCCGACAAAGATGTATCGCTGATGGTTGCGTCGATGCCTGCGAACGATGCGTCGGTGCGGACTTGGTGACTTGGCCCAGAACCGCCGCTCAGCATCGGCAATCGTCGACGCAAATCGAATTGCACTTTTTCGAGCGTGGCTCGATCCGGCTGCCCCGATGGCAAATACAACACCACGCGCTTGAGCCACGGAAGCTGCCTCTTTTCGCGAAAACGCACCTGCACCGACCGCAAATGGATCGGCCCCGATTCGGTCGTACCGTCGCGACCGGTGCCATCGACCAAATCCAGACGGAAATACCGTGCGATGGCGTCGATAAAACGATGTTCGTCTTGTCCGTCCATCCACTTGCGGCACGCTCGCGACAGGTCCAGAAATTCCTGCCAGCGGCTTTGCCCACCTTGTAGGTTTGGCCGATTCCACCCGAGGACCGCGCGCAGTTGTTGGGAGTTCCCCCCGAGTGTACGGTCCACAGAGGCGGCATCCCACAAAGGCAGACCTCGTGTCAGGTTGCGTCCGTCGATGGTGTTCGGCAAACCCTGTTCCGTTTCGACGACGCCAAGCAGGGTGCGGAGCCACTCTCGGGCCGCCGGACTTGTGAAGGCGAAAAAGACACGATCGCCGCCCATTTTGAGCTGGCTGAGCAGGCCGATCGTGCGAAGGTCGTGGGCCACAGGCTCGAGCCAGCGCGCATTGGCTTGGTCGCGTTGCAGCCAATCCTCGACGGGAGAACGGCCTCGCAAACGCGGTTTCGTCTGTTTGAGGAACGTCCACAAAACGCCTCGCGTGTCGTGCAGGCTGCCTCGGATGCGGACTTTTTTTAACCACATGACTCGCGTCAAATCGTCAATTGTGCGCTGGTCGATCCGAATGCCAGCGGAAGCGACGACTTTGCTCGTCGGCAAACGGTCTTTCCCGGAAATCGAATACACGGGCTGATCGACGACCATTCCGGCGCGCAAATCAGTCACGTCCAAATCGACGGAATCGGCGCACAGCGCGGCCAAATACAACCTGTGTGAAAGTGGCAGAGCACCCCACAGCGTCGAAAGAAAGGTTCCGACTCGGGCCTCGAAGGCGCTTGGTGCAAGAGCCGCCCGGCTTCGTTCGCGCAAGGCTTGTTCGACCAGAGGCAAACATTCGGCGCACAAACGAAGATCGCCGCCGGTTTCGTCGAGCAACATACGGACGGCAGACTGGGCGGTCGAGGGCGTTGCAAGTCCTGGCAGCGTCGGAAGGCTTTGAGATGAAAGGGGAATTCCGTCTCGGTTGATCATCAAACTCAGCAGGGCTTGCTCGAGCTCGGTTCGGATTCTCTCGTCGCTGCGCTGCTGAGAAAGCGGATCAGCCACGGCATCAAGGTCCAGGATCGAGAGCGCCCGATTCGATTGCGTTTCCGACAGGGAAGGTGGGGGCATCGCCGTGGATGGCAGGGTTTGGAGCAACGTGGCGCACGCCGGGGGCGAAACCACCAGCAGGACTTTGCCTCGGTAGGCGAGGGCGATGCGCGCACCCAACAGGAAAAGCTGTCGCAAGTCGCTGTCTTCGAGGTGAGCCTTTTCCGCCAGTTCGGGCAGGCCCAGCAGAATGAGACCTCGGCTCGCGGTTCCCCCGCCGGAAACGGGAGCGTCAGCGACGGCACGCACAACCGCTTCGACGGTATCAAGCCGATCTGCACTCGGCAAACCCAACAAAGTTCCCAGCCGCTGTCCAATCTGCTGAATCACATCGCGCAGCGACGGCGAAGCCTGGCGTTGACTTGGCGGGGGCGGTGCGCTGCTCGGCGTCGAACCACGCACAGACACATTCACCATCCGCCAGTCTTCCAAGGTTTCGACAGGGCGCTCGGGCCATTCCAAACCGACCACTTCGGCCAGAAGTTCGTGGGCATGTGCGGGAAATGCCGTCGTCAAAACCACCGACGCAGACGCCGGCTTGAGCATCTCGTTCAACTGCTGTTTGCGCAGCGCAAACAACGTCGGCAAGCGCTCGCCCATGCTGTCGAAAAGCGCGCGGGCCATCGTGCGGGACTCTCGACGGAATTGACCTTCGATGGCGCGTTCGGTGCGCTTGTCCCCATCGTGTGACAGCTCCAACACGATTCGATAGCGCAGACCATCCGCAGCGACGGCGGCAGGGCATTCGATGACCAAGCCCATTTCCTGTCCGCGTTCCAGGTCCATTGCGTCGGGGTCTAGCACCCGCGCTCGCACTTCTTTGGGTTCGACCGACCGGACCAGAAGTTGCACGCTGTGCGCGGACCGAGGCGCATCGGACGCAAGCAGCACGGCATACCGCAGCATGCGTCGATTTTCCGCGATGCCCAGGTCCGACACGAAACGCACTTCAAAGTCGGGCTCGGTGCGCAGGCGGTTGGCCTCCTCGATGAGTACCCCCCACCACACTGTAAGCAACGCAACCACCGTGGCTTGGGGACGCACGCGGAGCATTTTCGAGACAAACGCGCCCGTGTGGTGCGGTGTGGGTTCACTCGAGAGCTGAGCCAGAATCTGCAAACGCAGCGCGTTGCGCCTCTGTTCGAGTTGTTCCGCGAGACCTTCGAGGCTGTGCGCGATCTGCGCTTTGTTGTTTTTGCGGTCCATGTCTTGCAGGGCTTGCTGCAAAAACTGCTGCTCGTTCAAAAACAATTCCTCGTCGAGGAGCGCCCAAGCTTCGTCGCGATACTGATAGGACAGGTGTTCGTTCGACAGACGATGTTGAAGCCGCAACGCCCCCAAGGCTTTCTCGACGGCAATGGGCTGAAGCGACGCCGAAAGTTCGGTGATGTTCGTGATGCCAAAGAGCTTTTCAATGCTCTGGACCATCTCGGTCAGAATCCAAGCGTCGGTGGTCACTCCGTCGGCAGTCAGCGGCAGCGACAAACGAGCCAAATCGTCGGACAGCTTCTCGTAGTAAAGCTGGTCAAAGCCGTTTTCGACGGCAACCTCGAAGAGCCACGCGAGGTTTTCCTCGGATGCGATCGAGGCCATCACGTCGTCGTTTTCATCGGAAGCGACGGTCGGCAAACGCGGACCCCAGCGACGCGACATGCCGAGCAGGAATTTGCGGATGTCTTCATCTGGCAAAATTTCCGGCTGACACATGGCCTCAATGACTTGGTGCGGCAGATACAGACGGACACGGGCCAAATCACCGGCCAGAAAGACCTTTTGCCAGGCCAAGGCTGATCGCAAAAGCAAGGCCAAGTTGGTCAGCAAAAAGCGGCTTGGCAGCGTCGGGCCGACGGCCTCCAGCACCGCGACGATGTTGCGAAAGAAAGTTGGCTCGGCTTGATCAAACAGTTGGGCTCGATCGAGGCGTTGCAAGTGCCGCAAAAACAGCGCGGCTACACCATCCACCGTCAGCGGCCACGGCACAGGGCGTGCGTCGAGTCGCCCGTCGTAATACAAAATGAGCGGCGGGAGCCACAACGACAGTTCCTCGATGTGCTCTGCGCGAACGTGTGCTTCGACGCACTGAAGCAGGTCGCTGCGGACGGCAATCGGGTCTTCACAAAACTGGATGAGCTTTCCAATGAGTTCCCGAGCGAGACGAGACTGTTGTGCGTCGGCACCGCTTCCCGAACCCCCGAGTGCAATCGGGACGAGTGCATCGAACGATTGAGAGACCAGCAACCGATGTCTCGGCGGACGGGGCAACGGCCACGCGGCCACATCGAAAGCATCGGAACGCACCGGCAGTTTCGGGGCTGGTTCGCTTTCCTCTTGTCCATCCACCTGCAACATCAACCGACACAAATGCAGCACGCTGGCGACTTTTGCGGTGCCCCGCTCGGGTTGGAGCTTGCTGGGCTGGGAAGGCTTCGCCGCAGGATTTGTCGTCGGTTTGTTGTCCGAAACGGTGAACACCGAACCCGCAATTTTGCCGTCGCGAGCACTCCGCAAAAGTTCGCGCATCGCCACGGCTCGGATGTGCGGGCCAAGACCCCGCAGCGCAGCCCGCAGAAGATTGACGCGCCCAGCCGCAGCCCGGCTGCCCAGTTCCATCAAATGATCGATGTTTTTGGCATAGTCGTCGTCGGGGTGAGCCTCCCAACTGGTGAGCACGCCGCCGGACAGCACAATCAGCAGGCGAAAACCACCCTCAGGCATCTTTCGGCACAACATGCGCTGCGGCGAACCTCCGGCAGCCAGCCGCGTCACTTCTTGCCCGTCGTGTTCATAGTTGATCGCCAGAATGTGGACTTGCTCGTCCTCGGTGCCGATCGCGAGGCACGGCGGGCCGAACACTTCTTCTGGAATGAAACACAACGCCGAGATGCCTTTGGGCAAAAGGTATTGCGCGTGCAATTTGAGCGAATCGTCGGTCGCCGTCAGAACCTGCACTTGTCCAAAGTGGGTTCCAACCGCCAACGTCGTTGCAGCAGCGTCGAGTGCCGCGCAACAGGCGTTTGCGGGCGAGGGTGCCCAGACGCTTTTTTCACCGACGCGGTTCAGCATGATTCTCGACGAAGACAAATACAGCGAACCGGCCTCCATCGAGACGACCGCGAGCAAATCGCTCGGCAGCAACGAATTCCGCAAGCGCGGCACGCCGTTTTCTGTATCCAAAACCAGCACTTGCGGACGGATGCGTTCCGAGGTTCCGGGCATCCGCAACACCAAGTGTTCGACCAACTTCCCGGTCGTCGTCGTTTCCGCAATGTCTTCTAGGTGACAATCGAAGCCGATCGATTCAAGACCGAGCCCGCGACAGGACGTTTCCCCTTGCAGGCGCAATTGTCCGTCGGGCAGCGGCAAAAACAGAAGCAACCGCGTGTCTCCGTTTTCCTCTGTTCCAACCACAATCACCTGTCGCAGTTGGCCGCCTTCGTTCCACAGCCGCCGTGTTTCGACAAAGCGAACATGCCCCGGAATTTTGACGTTGGGGCCCGTTTGTGTGGGTTGCCAGGGCCACACCATGATTTCGCTTTCGGGAGACGAACCATCCCACAAGGTGTGCGCAGGATGCAGCGGTTGAATCCGAAGCGTCTTTTGCCGACCAATTCCGGCGATGAAACAGCGATTCGGCCACAGACTTTTGTCCACATGTGCCTGGGCATCCAGGTCCAGCGGGTCGAGCGCCGCCAACGATAAATCGAGCCGCTCCATTTCGATTGAAAAGCGATCGGTGCGCAGTTCTTCAACAAGGCCGATCGCGCGCAAGATCCGCACGACCACATCGCTGTTGTCGTGAAATTGCGGCCTTTCTCCGTCGGGCAGCCCTTGCAAATGGGCCAAGCGATATTCGGATTCGATGGCCAGCGTTCGGGCGTACTCGCGGGCGCGCAGGCTGCGGACATTGAGTAGTTTTCTCAGTTCTGGGGGCGGCTGATCGGTTTGGACAGCCCCGTCGTCATCCATGGGAAATGTGGGCATGTTTTGCAGGTATTGCTCAAACAGCCGTCGGGAAATGCGATCGATTTGATGTCGAACCAGCCGGGGCGCGCCCAAGTAGATTTCGACCAGCTCTGCGAGCACCGTTCGGGCCAGTTGGATCTTGGTCGTCGGGTCTTGGATGCTGTGCGGAAACAGATCGGATGGATCGCCTTCTTGCAATTGTCGCGCGGACAGAAGGGGCAGCGGTCCCGTTGGCGTCGAGCGTCCTTCGATCGTGGAGAGTTGCGGCAAGTGGAGAAGCAAGAAATGTTCCAAAAGAACGACTGCTTCGCGTTGCGAGCGTTCGGGCAGCGTGTGCCATCCGGGCTGACCGAGGGTAAACCAACGAACCATCTCGACGACTGCATGGGTCGCTGGCCCGCTGCTGTCGAGCACTCGACTCAGCAAATACAGTTGAACCGCCGGATGCGCTTCGTGCCGAGGAGGAGCAAGTTCTCGCAATTTGTCAATCGCTTTGTTTCCGAGCGCCAAAAACAACTGCTGGCAACGTCGATTGAGAAGCTGCGGCTCGGTCAGTTCGTAAATTCGCAGACCTCCGTCGATTCCGCCAAGGACCAGATCCACGCGGCCACTCGATTCGAGATCAGCGAGCGTCATCGACGAAAACAGAAAACCTGCATCCATCCGCCACGGCACCGTCGCAGGCACTTGGGACAGGTCGATGGCAAACACGTAACCGAACGAGGTTCCTCCCAAAAGGAGTCCTTTTCCGGCGTAACCGTTCAAACCAGAACCTTGCCGCTGCGGCGAATAGGCCAGGCACACAAAACGCCACTGCGGAAACAGCAGCGAACGCAAACGTCCGTCGCGCCCGACACGCTGGAGGCCACCGCGAGCGTAGGCGATGATGAGTTCGTCCTCGGCAAGCACAAGGTCCGTGACCTCGCCAGGAAGAAAAGAGACCTTGGAAAAATCGGTTCCCGCTGGATTCTTGGGACCGACGCGATCGTCGAGAATTTCGACCCAAAGCCTTCCATTGTCGGGGCGACTGCGCAGCACGGGAATCCGGCCTGTCTCGCTGGAATCACCGATGAGACGGATGTCGCCAAACCCGGTTGTGTTGACGCTGCGGTGTTCGAGTTCCGAAACATCCCACTGCTGTCCGTCGCACGTGAGTTTCAGTTCTCGGTAGACCGAACTTCCATCGCTTTCCTCGACGGAAGTGACGATGGCTTCTTGTCGATGAAAGACGCCGAAAGGACTGAAACTGACGCCGATCAAACGGCCTCGATAGCGATGGCTCCCGATGGTCCACAAAGCGACGGGGCCGTTTTCCGTCTGTCTGGGCGCAAAGCGCGGTGTGTGGACGAAATGGTCGCTGTCGATGACCAGGATTTCGTTCCGCCCGTCTCCGTCGAGGTCCGAGACACGTACCAGCAACAACTCGCGACCAAAACGCAGCCGTGTGCGCAAAAGTGCGTGCCGTGTGCGCAATCGGCACAGCCGCATGAGTTCCTTGGCGGTTTCGTCGGGCGTTTCGGGAAGCCGCGATTGCGCGAGGCGGACCAGGGCGCGATATTCGTCTACTTCCTGTGTCGAGAGCGGCGTTTCGGTTCGACGGACGCGAGGCTCAGCCATGTGCGAATCATAGCGCGTCGAATGTGAGCGCAAACGCCAGAAACAGGTCTGTGCGCGTACGAAATCGTCACTGCGGGTCAGCGGGTGACTCCGAGGCGCTTCGGCGATCAAAAAAACCGAGAGGACCAAACCCACACGATGCTAAAGTCGCGCCTCCCCTTTGGAGGGGGTTTGCAACATGCCCTCGTGTCACCTCGTTCATGACTTGCCGCCCTTCGACGCACAACACCACTTGCGAGTGGTGGTCGAAACACCGCGTGGCGCGAACATCAAAATCAAGTACGACGAGGATTTGGGCTGCTTTTCGCTGACGCGAATTTTGCCGCTTGGCGTGACGTATCCGTACGATTTTGGTTTTGTACCGCAGACCCTCGCTTCTGATGGCGATCCGCTGGATGTACTCGTGCTGATCGACGCGCTGACTTATCCGGGCGTGGTGATTGCCTGTCGGCTTTTGGGGGCGCTGCAAGTGGAGGAACGGGGTCTGCGGGGTCGTCCCAACCACCGGCTTGTCGCGGTGCCGGTGAAAGCGGCGCGCAAAGACGAATTGCGGAATTTTTCGGACTTGGGCCGGAGAATGCAGCAAGAACTGGAGCGCTTTTTTGTGATGTCGTCGGCGTTTACCAGCAAAGATCCGGTGGTGCGAGGTTGGGTCGGACCGGACGCGGCGTTCGACATGGTGCAACGAGCAATCGGTCGGTACAAAGAGCGCGCACAATCGCGGCGGGACCGGCAAAATCCGAATGCAGCCTCGGGGGATAGCCAACAGCAGGGAATTGGTGCGGCCCAGCTGTTTCCACAGAGAGAGGCCGCTTTGATCACCGCATCGAACGAAACCGTGAGTCATGTGCCCTCGGAAACATCCCTGTCGGTGCTTTCCTCACGCGAGAATTCGACCAGTTTGGCGTCTGCGTCGATTGCTTCTGCCGCCTCTGCGTCCTCTGCCGCCTCTGCCGCGTCAGGGGAACCGGGCGCGAAAACCTCCTAAAACGACGCGGCGTAAGACCTGGCGATTGAACGCGAGCGGTTGAAAGGCTTACGCTCTCGAGAGCAGCGGTGGCTCGTGTGTTCATGGCAAGCACACCTTTGGCTGCGGTCAACACGCGATGGTTTTTTCGCAAGGGGGAAGCATGATGTCGCTTCGCTATTTGATCCTGTGGGCGCTTTCGTTTTTGTGGGTTCCCTCGACTTGGGCGGCGAGGTGCCCCAATGTGGGGATTGTCCTGGACCGTTCGGCTTCGATGACCACGGCACCGGATGGCTCTGCGGCGACGGCGCAAAACCCGAGCAAGTGGGACCTGGCAGTCAAAGCGGTAGGCGATATCGTGACGCGGCACGACAGCAAGTTTCCCGTCGGTCTTGTGTATTTTCCTTCGACCACCTCGACGGGGTTGTGTGCAACCAGCACGAGTTTCGATTTTCCGATCGGATATGGGAAAAAAAATGGGATTTTGTCGTCTCTGGCGAGCACAAAACCTGGAGGAAACACTCCGACGGGCGATGCGATCACCAATGCGATCAACGACCCTGCGTTTCTCGATGCGGAGCGCAAGCAATACATCATCCTGATCACCGACGGAAAACCGTGTTGTCAGCCAGCCTGTGTGGATGCCGCCGTCGCTGCGTTCGACGCGGTGAGTGCGGTTCAACGTGCGCGGGGCAGACTTTTGGAAATCAAGACGTTCGTCATCGGTTTTGGTCGGCTCGCACCGGATGAGCTCCAAGTGATGAACGACATGGCCGACGCTGGTGGAGTTCCGGCAGCGACGACAGGAACGTACCACTACTATCGCGCCGAGGATTCGACGGCACTCAATGCCGCGCTCGACAACATCATCAAAACACTGATTGGCGGCGGCGGAGACACGGGCCCAGGTACCGTCATTTGCGACGACAGTTGCTATGCGTACCCGTGTCCGTCCGGCCATGTTTGCGTGCAGAGCGCCTGTCAGAAAAACCCCTGCGAGGGTGTGTCGTGTCCGACGGGAACGTACTGCTATACAAACGGCACTTCGCCGGGCCAATGCGTGAAGCCTTGTCGGGATGCCTGTCCGTCGGGTCAAAGGTGCATTCGCGGACAATGCGAACCGTGGACGTGCGGCGGTCCGTGTCAGAAAAACCAGATTTGCGATAGCGGGACCTGCAAAACCGACCCCGCCTGCATGGGTTCGCTGTGCAAAAGCGGCCAAGGGTGCCAAGGCGGAAATTGCGTCGATGATCCGTGCAGTTACATCACATGTCCACGCAACTACATGTGTGTGTCCATGGAAGGAACCTGCACTCCGGCACCCGGCACAGACCCTTACGCGGACGAACTTCAAGGCGGTTGCAACTGCGATTTGCGGCCCAGCCGGCATGGCGAGGCGCTGCCTCTTTTGTCGTCGCTGTTTTTGCTCGGAGTTCTTCGCCGACGCCGCGCAAAACACGCCTGAGTCGTTGTCAGTTTGAGCCTCTCGCGGTAGTTAAGTGTGTCCTTGCACGCGACAGGCGGATACCTTCGCGTCAGTCAAAAACAACACAACATTCAGCATTGGCAGGCATGGCAGACAAGGAGACGGCAATGGCCGAGTCCCACAAAGATACTGGTTTGGCGAGTGCGGCGGCGTGGGAAACCATGCGTCACTCGACGGCGCACCTTTTGGCGGCTGCGGTTTCTGCGATTTGGCCGCAAGCTCGCTTTGGCGTCGGTCCGGCGATCAAATTCGGCTTTTATTACGACATCGACGTACCGGTGCCGATTGGGCCGAAGGAACTGGATCGAATCGAACAAAAAATGCGCGAGCTGCGCAAAAAGAAGCTGCCGTTCGAGCGAGCCGAGTGTCAGATCGCGGACGCGATCGCGGAAATGGAGCGACGCGGGCAGACCTTCAAAGTCGAGTTGCTCTCGCTTTTGCGGGACAAGGGCTCGACGGCAGTGGCGAAAGAAACCGGCGACGAGGGCGTGGTTGGGGATTCGACCGGCGCGTCCGTTTTGTCGGTTTCGTTTTACAAAACCGGAGATTTTCTGGATTTGTGCCGAGGCCCACATGTTGAACATTCGGGGCAAATCGGGGCGTTCAAGCTGACGAGTGTTTCGGGGGCGTACTGGCGGGGCGACGAGCGCAACCCACAACTTCAGCGCATCTATGGCCTCGCCTTTCCGACGCAAGAAGAATTGGATCGCCACATTGAACTTTTGGAGGAGGCCAAACGGCGCGACCACCGTCGGCTGGGACAAGAACTCGACCTGTTTTCGTTTTCGGATTTGGTGGGTCCCGGTTTGCCGTTGTTTTCACCCAAAGGAACGCTTCTGCGACGGTTGCTCGAGGATTTTGTGCAGTCGTTGCAGGAACCACTTGGCTACCGACGTGTGCAGATTCCGCACATCACCAAAAACGAGCTGTACAAAACCTCGGGGCATTTCGAGAAATTCCACGACGACCTGTTTCACGTCCGAGGCAAAAGTGGCGAGGAGTTTTGCATCAAGCCGATGAATTGCCCCCATCACACGCAGATCTATGCGAGTCGCCAGCGTTCGTATCGAGATTTGCCGATTCGGCTGTCGGAAGTGACGAGCGTGTATCGAGACGAACTTCCCGGCGCGCTGCAAGGGCTGTCTCGGGTGCGGATGATTACGCAAGACGACGCACACGTCTTTTGCACGCCGGAACAAGTCCAAGATGAGGCGCTGCGTATTTATCAAATCATCGATGCGTTCTATCGCCCGTTTGGCATGCGTCTGTCGATTCGGCTGTCGCTGTGGGACCCGGAGCATCCAGAAAAATACTTGGGCACGGCGAACATGTGGGAAAGCGCGCAGGAACAACTTCGTTCGGTTCTGCGTGCGCGAGGTGCGACATGGACCGAGGAAGCGGGGGAGGCGGCCTTTTACGGTCCAAAAATCGACTTTACGGCGCAGGACGCGCTCGAACGGGCGTGGCAGCTTGCGACGATCCAGCTCGATTTCAATTTGCCCGAGCGGTTTGACCTCAAATACGTCGGCGAGGACGGTCAACCCAAGCGTCCTGTGATGTTGCATCGCGCAGTGTTGGGTTCTGTCGAACGGTTTATGTCCGTTCTGATTGAGCACTACGCGGGGGCTTTTCCGACGTGGCTTTCGCCGGTTCAAGCGGTCGTCGTGCCGATTGCCGATCGCCACAACGACTATGCGCACCAAGTCGTGGAAAAGCTCGGGCAGGTTCCGCTGCGCAACGGCTTGGGCGGCGGCATTCGCGCCGAGGTGGACGTGTCTCGCGAATCCATGCAAAAGAAAATTCGCAACGCGCAACTTCAGAAAATCCCCTACATGCTGGTCGTCGGAGATCGTGAACAAGAACAAGGCGCGGCGGCGGTGCGGCTCCGGTCGGGCGTCGATCTCAAGGCCATGCCGCTTGCGGCGATCATCGAGCGACTTTCGACCGAGATAGAACAGCGCACCGACCTGCCTGCGTAGTGCCTGCCCGCCCCGACTGCTTTCAGTTCCCTACAACCTTCGTAAGGCTAACTACAAAAACCACCAACAGCACGAGGTGGGTTTTCTCGTCTGCGTGTCGTCTCTTGTATCGATCTGTGCATTGTTCGGTCTATGAGCGCGATCACAAAAGTTGGTACGATGTGAGGAGGGCAGAATGCCCGGTCGTTTCATGCTTCTGCTAACACTGGCCCCATACGAGCTGTCGCTGCTGTTGATTGTGCTGTGCCTGGTTTTGGCGTGGCCGAGGCGTCACCTTGTGGGCGCGCGGTTTCTTTTGGCGGCACTTGGATGCGAATTCGCCTATGGCATCGGGTATATCGGAGAAATCCTGGCACCCACGTTGGAAGGAAAAATCTTCTGGGACAATTGTCAGTGGATGCCGTGCATGGGGGCTGTGCTCCTGCTTTCGCTTTTTGTGCGGGAATATGTGGAGAAAAAGCCGTTTGAGCCCTGGTTTGTGCTGTTGTTCGGTACCGTGCCTGTAGCAATAGGCGTTCTGGGCTTTACAAATGACTGGCATGGCCTGGTGGGAACTGGATACAAGCTCATTCCGGGGTGGCCTGCTCCAGCTCTGCACTATGAATTTGGGAAAATGACGTGGCTGGCCTTTGCATTTCTTTTTGGTTTGCAAGTGCAAGCAATCGTCACGATGTTGATCGAAGTTGTACTCCAACAAGGTGTGTTTCGCCGACAAGCGTTCGGAATCTTGGTTGGTTTGATGATGCCGACAGCGGCGTTGTTGTCGGCGTTGTTTGATGTGAAAGTGGCCGGTTATCGCGATTTGGGCCCATTCGCTTTGACAGTCGGAAATGCGTTTATTTTGTGGTCTCTTCTACGGTATCGAGCATTGCGTCTTGTGCCGATGGCTCGTGCTCTTCTGTTTGAGCAAATCCAAACGGGTATGCTTCTTTTGGATGAAACGTTGCATGTAATAGATGGAAATGAAGCGGTTTTTTTGCAACTCGCTATGGGAGAATCCAAAGCGATTGGCCATCCCGCCGATGCGGTATTGACCAAGTGGCCCAGCGTGCTTGCCGCGCTTCAGGCGGGCCGACCTGAAACGCAGACCGTACGTCATGGGGATTTGTCGGTACAGCGATGGCTGCTGGTGGACTTGCAATCGGTCAAAGAAGGGGGACAAACAGGCTGGCTGCTTCTTTCGCGGGACATCACCGAGCAAAAACTTGCACAGGATGAGGCTGCTCGGTCCAAAGAAGCCGCCGTCGCTGCCAATGTGGCGAAGACGCGGTTTTTTACGACTTTGGTACACGAAATTCGCACGCCTCTGGCGGCGATGATGGGTTTGAATCGGCTGCTGGGAGACACGACGCTCGATAGGCATCAACAGGATCTTTTGCAGAAGCTCGATGGCGCAACGCGGCATTTGCTGGAACTTCTGAACCACACGCTCGATTTTTCAAAATTTGAGGCAGGCCGGCTTTCGCTTCAGCCAGTCGATTTCGATTTGGGTGCGCTGTTGTCCTCGATCGTCGGAATTTTTTGGCCGAGTGCTTCAGACAAAGGCTTGCAATTTTCCCATACCGTCGAGGAAGACGTGCCGCAGGCGTTGTTCGGAGACGGATTGCGACTGAAACAGATTCTTGCGAATTTGCTCGGCAACGCCGTGAAGTTCACGTCTCGAGGAGAAGTGAAACTTCATGTGTCTGTCATCAAAAAAGAACCGCCTTTCGCAGACTTGGCGTTTGTGGTGACTGACACAGGGATCGGCTTGAGCGCGGACCAAATGGAGAGTTTGTTTCAGCCCTTTTCACAGGCGAACGAGACGATTTCGCTCAAGTACGGAGGCACGGGTTTGGGGTTGTCCATCAGTCGGCAACTGGCCCAGATGCTTGGTGGAAACCTGACTTGCGAAAGTCAGGAAGGCGTCGGTAGTTCATTTCGGTTGGTAGTGCGTGTGCGGGTCCGAAAGGAACCAATCAAAGCGACTTCGGATAGGCCGACCGTTTCCGCACAAAGTCCTGCCGCGCCATCGGTTGCTTCTCCAGCGGGCCGCCTTGAACCGAGCGGATGTTCTGGTCCCATTTCAAAAGAACTTGGGGAATTGCCGAGCGATTGTCCGTGTGTGTTGCTGGCGGAAGACAACCGAACGAACCAGATCGTCACGCAGAAACTTCTTCATCGGATTGGCTTTTCGTCTGAAGTCGCCGCGAATGGGCGAGAGGTATTGCAACTTTTGGACAACCATCCTCCTCGTCACTTTGCGGCGGTTCTGATGGATCTGCACATGCCCGAAGTGGACGGAAAAACCGCTGTGTTAAAGCTGCGAGCGGACCCTCGGTACGATGCGCTTCCGGTCATTGCCCTGACGGGGGAATCGGTGCCCGAAATCATCTTGGACGCACTGTCCTGCGGCATGGACGATGTGCTTCACAAGCCCGTTGAACTGCACACGCTGGAGCAATCGCTGCATCGGCATTTGAGGGACAAACGGCGGCTCAGTCGAGAAATGAAAACCGAAGGTTTTTCGGCCCCGAGTGAACCGGGGTCTCGGGATTCATTTGAGCCGACGCCGCGTCCGCATTCCGTGCCGTAAACGTCGATTTTTTCTCTTGCGCAAAGCGCGGGGCTCGCGATACAAGTCGCGTCCACCTCCTTTGTGGAGGAGTGGCCGAGTGGTCGAAGGCAGCGGTCTTGAAAACCGCAGCGCGAAAGCGCCGGGGGTTCGAATCCCTCCTCCTCCGCTGGCACTGACAAGCGAAGAGCGCAATGTAAGGCGAAGAGGTGTTGTCCGTTTTGGAGTGCTCGGTTTTTCTTGAATCGTGCGTGTCTGGGACCTGGCAGCACTTGAAGTGTTTTGCGACCTGCACGGAGAGGTGACCGAGAGGCCGATGGTGCTCGCTTGCTAAGCGAGTGTGCTGTCAAAAACGGCACCGCGGGTTCGAATCCCGCCCTCTCCGCTGGCTCAAAAAGTTGCTTGTCAGAACGTGGGCGGGTTTTGTATAAGCAGAGCCCGTTTCTTCCGTACAGGAAGTTGTCTTTGCACCAATAGCTCAGTTGGATAGAGCATCGGCCTACGAAGCCGAGGGTCGGAGGTTCGAATCCTTCTTGGTGCGCTGTGATGATGTCTGTGTCTCGTTTCTGTTCGTTGGGGGTAGCTTGGGCGAATCCCAAAGGGGCTTCGTGACTTCCTCACAGGCGTCTTTGGATGTGTTCGGCATGCGCCTGGCCCTTTCAGAGGCGGCGCAAGCTGGGATGCTAGGTGAGGTTCCAGTTGGTGCGGTCGTGATGTTGGGGAATGTAGTGCTGGGCGCTGGCGGAAATCGGCGGGAAACGCTGCTTGATCCGACTGCTCATGCGGAGATCTTGGCCCTGCGGAACGCAGCGAAGACGGTTCGCGGTTGGCGGATTTGCGACGCGACGTTGTATGTCACTCAGGAACCGTGTGCGATGTGCGCGGGTGCAGCGGTGAATGCGAGAATCAGACGCCTGGTGTATGGCTGTCCCAATCCAAAAGCTGGGGCTGTGCAAACCTTGTTTCAGATTCCCAAAGATGAACGGCTCAACCACAGAGTTGAGGTTGTGAGTGGCCTCCTGGCTGAGGAATGTGGTGTGATGTTGTCTGCGTTTTTTCGGTCGTTGCGTGCTTCGGCGGGCGCGTAGCAAAAAGGCGCGGCTGTGTAGGTGACTTGGCTGGATCGTTTGATGGACATGGAGAGATGGCAGAGTTGGTCGATTGCGTCTGATTCGAAATCAGATGTACCCGCAAGGGTACCGGGGGTTCGAATCCCTCTCTCTCCGCTGTGTTTTTTGCTAGGGGTCGCGGAGATTTCGTTTTGCTTAGGCTGTTTGGAGAGATGACCGAGTGGTTGAAGGTGCACGCCTGGAGAGCGTGTGTACTCGAAAGGGTACCGCGGGTTCGAATCCCGCTCTCTCCGCCGAATGGTTTGTGGTTATGGCTGCGGGCGACGGGGATTTGGTGAACCCCGCCAGGCCAGGAATGGAGCAACGGTAGCGATTGAACCGTGCGTCCGCAGCCACCTTGTTTGCTTCGCCTTGCGTGCGCTTTTCGTTCGGTTTGTGCGCGGAAAGTTAGGCGAGAGGTGTGCGGTCTGTGTTTGCTTCGCCTTGCGTGCGCTTTTCGTTCGGTTTGTGCGCGGAAAGTTGGGCGAGAGGTGTGCGGTCTATCTGCGCCCGGATGACTGAGGGTCGGTCGGGCTTTCCTTTGCTTGGGGGCCAGCGTTTGGCTTCGCTTGCAACGAGGTTCCGGGTGTTTTCAGCAGAAAACGCCGCAGAGCCGTGATTGGAATGGGACCAGCAGATAGCACCGCGTCATGAAAGTGCTTGGATGAAAACAGGTCGTGTTGCTCGAGGCGAACGTCGTCGCGAAGCTGCTCAAGCTGCAAAAGTCCCAACGCGGGGAGACCGAACAGGGGATCATAGGTGCCTCGCTCGGCCTCACGACGCGCGGCGTATTCGTCCAGCAGACAATCCTCGGCAAAAAAACGAGCGGCCTCATCGAGGCGTTGATTGGGCGTTGGCGCACCATTGTTCCCATTGGCGGGGTGTAGTCGCAACGACACGATCAAGCGTCCGAGCAGCAGCAACCTGTGGCGCGCAAGAAGCAGAGAAACTCTGCTTTGAGCGTCGCCTTTTGGAAGGAGTTCTGCCGCACGTTCCGCCGAGTACTGCGGCCACCCCTCAACGAGTGCCAAGGAGTGCCCACGCCATCTTATGGGCGAAAGACCTCCCTGTCGCTGACGGTGAGCAGAAACCTGCAACAACCTCCCAGGAACCACGTCGCGCAAGACCCAGCATTGGATGTTTGTGCGATTGAGCATGCGCAGGTGGTCAGCGATTTGCTTCTTGTCTTTCGAATTTGGCCAATTTTGGTCAATGGGGTCTAGCTGCAAAAGCGGTTCTCGATCCGTTTCAAGCGGCGCGGCAGTCACGAGCTGAAGGTAGCCAAAGCGAAAAGGCGGCATCTCGGCAACACGCGGTCTTGCGGTTGGCAACGGCCCGAGCGCACCGTCGGCCAGAAGCGCGAAACTTTCCCGGACGATTTGTTCAACCTGGGCCACGAGTTCTTCGGCTTTGGGATGGTCTTCTTCGATGTCGTGCATGGCTTCGTTCATGGCACGACCGCTGTTTTTTTGTTCGCCCAGTTCGCGGGCGAGTTCCTCGGCTCGTTCTTTGGTTTTTGCGTGTTCTTGTTCCGCGATGGCGAGGACGGTTTCAAGAGATACATCGATCAGCTCGAGCGCGCGCAAACGCTGCAACAAACGCTCTCGAGGAATCGTCCAATCGCCTTTGCTGCGCGGCAAAACATCTCGAGACAAAAACGAAAGATGATCCTCCAGCGCACGCTGGGTTTCCTCGCGCAGGCGCAGCATTTCCTCGCCCAACTTCGGGTCGGGCCCTCGCAGCGCGGCCAAGACGCGGGGCAGAACGGTTGCAACAAAATCGCGCGTCGCTTGTGTTCCCTCGATGGACCGCTTCACCCACAGTTCTGGAGGGTTTTTCAGATTGCGCTGTGCTTCTTTGAGCACCGACGGAATGGCCAGCAAGCGACCCCGCAGCGCGCGGAGCCCATTTTCCGAGGCCAAGCTATGCGACATGAGGCCGTCGAGTCCCCAGGCGACAATCCCCGAATAGAAAAGCGGATTTCGCTCGAATGGGCGCAGTTCGTCTCGCTCGATTCGCAGGGCTTCCAAGCGGGCCAAGAGCAGCAAGGTGTCCAGTCGAAGCGGCTCCTTTTCGATGTGCTCTGGCAGCAAAATTGGCTCTATCCGCTCAGGTCGCTCGGGCCGCTCGATTCGCACGGACAGCGGCGGCTTGAGAGCTTCAGCAAAACGCTGTGTCCGTTGTTGGAGGTTCGCAATCCGCGCGCTTTCGCGAAAGAAAGCATCAAGACGCACGTCATCGAGGGATTCATCCGACGAATGATCTCCAAGCCAAGTCGCCTGCGTGGGAGAAAATCGGAGTTCTGCATCCAGCTCTTCCTGGATCAACGCGGACAAGCCCGACGCGCCTCCCGCAATCGCTCCCGCATCTGTTTGCGCGGGTTTTGGTGGCGACGAACGCACACAACCTGCGGAGAAGACCAACAGCAAACACACAAAAAACCACTGCATGCTCGCACAAGCTACTCGATAAACGCTTTGCGGTGGATGTGTCTTTTGGGCACCGCGCGGACGCAGGGATGGGCATCGGAAGCAAAACACAAGCGGCGACGAGGCCCATAAAACAGCGGAGTTTTGATATCCTGGACGAAGGTCAAAAGATGGCCAGCAAACCGTCCGAACCGTCAAAGGGGATTGACGCCGCGAGCAAAGCGCAGGCTTTGTCCAAAGCTGCCCCCGCGCAGAAAGTCAACGAAGTGGACGCTACAGTCGAAGTGCAGGCTGCGGCGAAAACGGCTCCCGTTTCTTCGATCAAAAGCGTGGGTGCGGTTGGAAAGGCGGTGTCTGCGGACCGCGTTTCTAGCATCGCGGATCGTTTGAAGCGAGGCGCGCTCACACCCTCTCAGGCGGTTGAGGAATTGATCGAAGACACGGTGAGAGCAACCTTGCCGGGACTGACTTCTTCCTCGCCTCTCAGCCAGAAGCTGCGTGAGATTCTGCAAAGCTACGCGAAAGACGATCCGTATCTTTTTGCCAAAGTGAAGCGACTGTCAGGGGAAACGGAATGAATCGCTGCCGAGCATGGTTGGCGTCCTTTTTGGCGTTGCTGCTCTCGCTGTCGGTCGCGGATGCACGGAAAGCGGACAAAAAGGGAAAAAAGCCGCCTGAGCAAGTGGGGACGCCGGAAAAAACACCGACTGCTGCCGACCCAAAGACCGATGGGACCAAGCCTGGCGGCTCGGATGAAAAAGCGACACCGGCTTCCGCTGCAAGCGGAACGGTCTCTTCAGCGAATGAGGCTGCTTCCGGCACACCGCCGGAAGTTGCTTCGCCTGCAAAAAAAGAGAAAAAAGTCAAGCGGCTTCGATCGACAACGCTGCCTCTGCCAGAAAAGAATTTTCCCGATCCGCTTGCGGTCGCGCTCCAGCGAGAGATGTCGGATGCGCTGAAACGAAACGCTCGGCTCGACCAGAAAGAACTCGATGTGAGGCTCGCGGAGTTTGCGCAGGAAATGCCCATCGATCAGGTGGAATTTGCACGAACGGCCTATCAAAACGGTCGCGAGGCGTTCAACAAACTCGATTTGGACAAGGCCAGCGTGGCGCTTTCGGATGCTGTGGATCAGCTCATTGCTGTCTTTCCCTACATCAAAAAGCAGGAATTGGCGGACGCGATGATGGCGCTCGCCGTCGTCCAGCAGCAGCGTGGCAAAAACCAGCTCATGCAGGCGGCGCTGCGACGACTGCTGACGTGGCGACCCACCTATCAGGTAGACAACGATCAGTTCCCTGCGGTCATCAATGATTCCGTCGAGGCTGCACGCAACTACGTGAGTCAGCAACCTCAAGGACAAGTGAGTGTGTTGTCAGATCCTCCTGGCGCGCAGGTGTTTGTGGATGGTGACTTTGCGGGTACGTCTCCAGTGACGGTCGAGCATTTGACCGCAGGCGAACATTTCGTGACGTTCAAAAAACTTGGCTACAAACGCGGGCTTCGCGTCGCCAATGTGGTGAAAGATCGACCTGCCCAGGTTCTTGGAAAATTGGATCGTTCCGAGAAATTTCTGCTCGTCGAACAAGCCATCGCGCGAGTGGGGCCGACGATGGGACAAAAACGGCTGGACAAAGTCGTGGACAACTTGCGCGAGACGCTTTTTTTGGACCACGCGATTTTCTTGAAAATGCAGCGCGCGTCGTCCTCAAAAGAGCCCGAGCAGGTCGTCGTGAGTGCGTATTTGTACGACTTGCGTTCGCGGGCACTCCTGTCGGAAAAAAGCGAGAAGATCGCGGTCAAGAATGGCGTTCCTGCCGAGGGTGTCATGGCCCTTTTGGCAGACAAACTTTACGAAGGCGTGGACTATGAAGCGGTCGATGTAAAACCGGACGACGCGCCAATTCCCGTCGTGGAAAAGCAAAAGCCACTGTACAAAAAATGGTGGTTTTGGACGACAGTCGGGATTGTCGTGGCGGGCGGTGCAAGTGCTCTCGCGGTGGGGTTGTCTTTGCGAGAACCGAGTTGCCCAGACGGCAGTACCTGCACCGGCAAATTGGTCTATTCCCTAACCATTCCATTCTGATTTTTGGGAAGCTGTTTACAGCCTTTGTAAACGTCCTGGTCGAACCGGCCCAAACGCGCCGGAGATGGGAGCTTCGCGATGTCAGATTCCATGTTGACCCCTGTGCCTCCAGCGCCTTTTGCCGAGGAGAAACCGCCTGAGACAGCGATCTTGACGGAGGTGCGCGACCCTGCTCACACCGACTGGGACCGGGCTTGGTTTGGCATGGAGCCGACGTTCACGAACCGCAAGACGCTGAAATTGTGGCGGCGGTTTTCTCGAACGGAAAAGACGGAAGTCAAATTTTTCAACGATCGCTATGTGCTGAAGATGCAAGAGCGCGTCGTTCGGGCGATGGAACGGCGCTACAAAAAGGGTCAGCGGCGCGGCGAAAGCTGGTGTTTCTTCGACAAAGTGGAGCGCGAAGAGGACGTGGATCAGTGGGGCGTGCGACGGCAAAACCTGCATTTCCGATGTCGTGGTGCGGAACCCGCTTTTACGGTTCGGTTTGGGCTCGACCCCGAAGTTTTTGAGTATTCAATCAAACCGGTTCCCGTCGAGTGGCTCTATGACCCACGCTTTGTGCAGTTTTTGCAGGAATTGGTGTGGGAGGTTCCGCTTCGCTACGGACTTGTTCCGACGATGGGGCACGGTGGTTGCCAGTTTTCCCTTTCGGCCAAGACGTATTTGCAGGGCAGTTTGCTGTGCGACGACATCGCTGATCGTTTCAACCATCCCGAACTGTCGTGTTTTTCGATGGATTTTCCAAACTGCGACGATCGTTCCTTTCGAGCCACGAAGGCTCGTCGAGCCGCTTTTTTGAACACCATCGAGCAGTTTTGGTCGGGGGCATTTCATCCACGCGCGATTGGGTCGATTCGGGTCGAAAACGCGATTTTGGATCGAGGTTTTCTGCCCGCATTTTTGCCGCCTCCAGACCTGATGTCGCGCGAACACGCCAGCGCGGGTCCCGTCGGGACGCTTCAGGACGTGTTTCAAAACAACTTCGCGTTTGCGCGCGCCGTTCGCCTTTTGGCGCAGAACATTCATCCCGGATATTGGCAGGGCGCACACCCGGATTCGCTCGGATATCGACCGGACCAGATCATGCGGTACAGCGAGGGGAATCTGAATCGCTTGCGGATCATGGGCGAGCTGCATGTGAAAAGCGACAAGGTTTTGGACCCGCACGATGTCCCCGAGTTTGATGCGGAGCTTTTGCCCACACACCTTTATCACGAGGCCAGTTGGGAAAACCGGGCCCAAACTGGGCGCACAAGCGCGAGAGATTTTGTCGAGGCGCTGCTTCTGGATGTGCATCGGGCGAAGTATTTGCAAAAGCATCCGGTGGTGTCGCCTCGTCGGACGCTACTTCAGGACAGATTGCTCGCGGATGCGGAGGAGACGCTTGTGGGGCTCGGGGGAAATGCTCGCCTCGATGAATTGCGAGCCGAAGCGCGCAAGCACAACGCGGATGAATCGCGAGGTCGCATTCGCAGCGATTTCATCGAGCCCGAAACCCTGTTTTGGGAGGTGTATTTCCGTTTGCCGGAAACCGAAGTCTTGCAGATTGCGCGCGAGGCGGTTTCAGGCTTTGTGAATCGAGCGACGGAAGCGGCGACCTGTGACCCTCGTTTTCAGGACGAAGATGATCCGATGGAATGGCACCGGCATCGCATCCATCCGCTGCTGTGGGAAGCACTCTCGAACGAGAAAAGTTCGAGTCTCAAGCGCGACGTGCCGCAACGGGAACTACGTCGTTTCCTGGCGGACAAAGACCGATATCTTGCGCGTCGCCCGTGTTTTTCGGTGGGGAAAGACCATGCACCGTGGGAAACCGCTCGGCAGCGCATCCAGGCACCAAAGCCACCCCTGACGCCGGACAGCATCCTCGACGAGAGCGTCTGAGCAAGCAACGACCATCCCCCACCCAACAGAACCCCAAAAAAACCAGAGCCCCCCAAACTTCAGCGTGCGAAAGGAGGGAGTTGAACCCTCACGAGTGTTACCTCACAGGAACCTGAATCCTGCGCGTCTGCCAATTCCGCCACTTTCGCGAGACAAGCGAGACGTATCTATCGCGCGGGCCCCGGCCTTGTCAACGCCTATTCTTGCGGGCGAGCAGCCAAATCCGAGCATGTTCGAGCAGCTGTTCTCGAGTGTTCTTTTCAGGTTCATCGTGAACTTGGGACAGCAATTCGTGGAGCAGTTCGCCAAACACTGGGCCAGGAGACAGCGAAAGTTCGACGAGCAAGTCCTTTCCCGAAAGTGCCAGGTCGGACAAAAACAGCGGCGGATTTTGAGCGCGTTCCGCCTCGATGGTTTCAACAAACAGGCGAAGTAAGCCTTCAGCCGCGTGATCTTTTTGCGCGCGGGCCTGGGCAAGCTGCAATGCCAAAAGAGCGTCAAGGACCGGCTGCGGATGTTCCGCCAAAAAGCGACGGAGCGCAGGTCCGTGAAGGTGAGGCAAAAGTTCCGTTGAAACTTCTTTTGTTGTCAGCAGCGCGACCAGAAATTGCCGTTTGTCACTCGGCAGCTTCAACCGTTCATCGAGGAGCTCCCCGAGCGCACGCGGCGTTGCTGCAACCACAGCACCCTCTTCCGCAAGCCAAGTCCTGAGCGGCCACAGAAAACCAAGCAGACGCAGGTCGAGCGGAAGGTCACCTACGACCGCGCAAACCTGGGACAGCGCGGCAGCGGTTTTCACAAAGGGGGCCAATTCGGGAAACACGACATGGAGGATGTTGTGTTCGGGTAGAAAATCGAGCGTTCCGTTTGGAAGCTCGCGCGAACACAGAAGACGCAGACCTCGCTCGGGAGACGACGCACGCAGAAGTTTGAGGAGTTCTTCACGGACTCGCTCCCGGCTTACACGGCGCAGCGTGGGAAGGGCCGTCAGGAACGCCGCGCGGGTATCTGGTTCGACGGAAAAGCCAAGTTGTGCAGCAAAACGAACCGCGCGCATGACCCGCAACCCGTCTTCGGAAAAACGAGCGACGGGATCACCGACCGCACGGATGAGACCGCGCGCAAGGTCGGCTTGTCCGTCGAAGGGATCGAACAATCGTCGGGCGATGGGATCGAATGCGATGGCGTTGATCGTGAAATCGCGGCGGCGCAGGTCCTCGGTCAAGTCGGTGATGAACTCGACACGATCGGGGCGTCTGCCATCGGAAAAACCGACCTCGCCGCGAAACGTGGTGATTTCGATCGGGTGCGGTTTTCCCAAATGGGACGGAATGAGCACGGTGACGGTGCCGTGCGCGATGCCGGTCGGAATGACGCGGTGTTTGCCAAAGACCGCACTCACTTCCTCGGGGCGGGCCGATGTTGTGAGGTCGAAGTCCTTGGCTCGATCATCATGCGGAAACAGAAGCAAGTCTCGAATGGCACCGCCAACGACGTAGGCCGCAAAACCGTTTTGTTGCAACGTGCGACAAGCGGCAGCGACAGCTTCAGGAATCCGTTGGGCCGAAATCATGCCGCATCCTGAAACAAGCCAAGCCAAGCGGGCAAGTTTCGTTTCGGGCGCAAACAAGAAGACAGGGTTTTTCGGTGCGAGAACGGGGTATCTTGTGCGCACACATGCGGGAACTTTCGTCGCTTTCTCTTCTTCCGACTCAGCGGCTGTATACGCCCGGGCCTCTTTCAACGACCCCGACGGTCAAAGCCGCGATGTTGCGCGATCTCGGATCACGCCATGCGAGCTTTTTGAGAATCGTCTCGGAGATCCGCTCCGAAATCCTCGAGTTGGCCGGGGTCGATCGCGAGGAATGGGCGGTGCTTCCCTTGCCAGGCAGCGGCACGTATGGACTCGAGGCGGTGCTGGGAAATGCCGTTTCCGAGGAAAAGTGCGTGCTGATCATCGCAAACGGGGCATACGGAGACCGGTTGGCCCAGATTGCGGCGGCGCTTTGCGTAGAACACTTGGTTCTGCGGTTTCCCGAGAGCAAGCCGTTCGATTCGGCCAAGATTTTGTCGCTCATCCAGGACTGCCCTCAACTGACCCACCTGGCCGTCGTGCAGTGCGAAACTTCGACGGGACAGGTTAACGATCTGCGGTTGATTCTGCGTCTTGCGCAGTCGCTCAAGCTGTCGGTGATCGTGGATGCGATGTCGAGCTTCGGCGCGGTTCCGCTCGACCTCGGTTCTTCGCCAATTGACTATCTGGTCACGTCGCCGAACAAGTGTTTGCAAGGCGTGCCCGGTTGTTCGCTCCTGTTGCTTCGGCGAAGCGCGCTGTACGCGTGTTCGTCTCGAAGCTACAGCTTGGATTTGGGTGCGCACCTGTCGATGCTCGATTCGAGCGGGCAGTTTCGTTTTACGCCGCCCACACACGCTCTTTTGGCGCTGCACCAAGCCCTGCGAGAACTGCGGCAAGAAGGTGGCCCGGCGAAGCGATACCAGCGATACAAAACGAACGCCGAGGTGCTTGGCGAGGGCATGTCACGGCTCGGTTTCGTACCGCTTTTTGGCAAAGAGCACCTGAGCCCAATCATCTCGTCGTTTTTCTATCCAGATGACCCCGCGTTTTCCTTCCCGCTCTTTTGTCACCTGCTGTCCGAGCGCGGTTTTGTGATTTATCCCGGCAAGCTCAGCACGTCGGACTGTTTTCGCATCGGCACCATCGGGAATTTGTTTCCATCCGATATGACCGACTTGGTGTCCGCCATCGAGCAGGTCTTACAAGAGATGAAGGTTGCGATGCCCACGCGCGGGACGCCGTCGCCTCAAACGACCGTCCCCTGAGCGCAAGAAACCAACAAGGCCGGGCAAGCCCACAAAGGGTGCCCGATGCAAGGAGGCGTGGTTTGGTTCAAGCAGTCCTGTTCGACATCGCCGGAACGGTATGTGACTTCGGCAGCCTTGCGCCGGTTCGGGCGCTCCAAGCCGGTTTTTCGCAGTTCGGTTTGTCTTTGTCGCCCGCCCAAATTCGCGGCCCCATGGGCAAAGCGAAACGCGAACACATCGAGGATCTGTTGTGTTTGCCCGATGTGCGTGCTCAGTGGGTGCACAAGTTCGGGACGCCGCCGGGTGTGCCCGATATCGACCGTTTGTACGCCGCGTTTTTGTCTCTCCAGGTCGAAGCCATCCGCCAGCGTGCGACCCTTCTGCCTGGGATTTTGGACGTGGTGGCAAGGCTTCGGCAGCGCGGAATCAAAATCGGAGCGACCACGGGCTACACCAAAGAACTCGTCGAGGTGCTCTTGCCCCTTTTGGCCGAGCAAGGCTTGGTGCCCGACGCGGTGGTTACGTCCTCTGATGTGAAACGAGGTCGGCCCGCCCCGTTCATGGCTTTTCGCTGTGCCGAGAAGCTCGACGTTTGGCCGATGTCGTCCATCGTCAAAGTCGGAGACACCGTGGCTGACATAAAGGAAGGTCTTTCCGCAGGCATGTGGACGATTGGTTTTGCAGCGTGCGGCAACGAAATGGGCCTGGATGAGCCCGAACTCAACGCCTTGTCGCCGACCGAACGAACCGAGCGGATGTTCGCGGCTTCCGAGCGGCTTCGCCAGGCGGGCGCGCACGCCGTTGTCGAGGGCCCGAGCGACCTCGTTTCAGCGATCGACCGGCTCTTTTTGCCTGCCTTGTGATCTCCGCAAACGATTCAGAAACAGCAGCCGCACCTGCGCCACGCTGCGCGACATCCCCAAACGAGCCGCCACAGGCGGGGACATGTCCACGACGCCTTGCCACGTGCCTTTTGCGTGTGCGTTTCGTTTGAGGACAAACCGACCACCCGGCAGCCGCGCGCCAAACGGGCCTCGATCCAGCACCAGACACGTTGCGATTCGGTGATTCGAGAGGTTTTGCAAAAGCAACCGCGTTCCACATGGAATCGTGCGATGTGCGCACACAGCCTGACCTTTTTGCAGGGTTTTGCCCGTACACGCGAGCGGTCCTCCCGCCCATTTGTCGCCTTCATAGCCAAACACAGCCGCCCGGCCCACTTCTGTGGTGACTTCGGCAGCCACGTCTGTGGCCACATCTCGGATGACAAAAGGAGTGGTGGAAAACGTCAGCAGCAACAAACGGCACGCCGATAGAAAGGTCAGCATGCGGGGCCTCCTTTTGGCAGTTTCGCGTCTTCATAGCGTGCTCGGCGGCCAAAGAAAACCCTCAAGTGCGTGCCGCACCGCCAAAAGATGCGCGCTCGTCACGCCGCAGCAACCTCCCACCGCCGTGGCACCCGCACCGACAAGCATCCCGAGCCCCGATGCAAAACGCGCGGGCGAAACGTCTTTCGCCCATCGACCTGCCGGTGCATCGCGGTGAAGCTGCGGCCTGGCCAACACCGGCACAGAGCCGCCCCGCTCCTTGGCAAACGCAGCAAGCGCGCCGATGACTGGAACCAGGTCTTCCGCACACAGCGCACAATTGGCCCCGATGAGGTCCGGTGGGTCTTGCCGCAGCACCTCGAGCATCTTGTCTAACGCCGTGCCGGTCGGCGTACAGAGCCCAAACGGCCCCGCGACCACAGCCACGGACACAAACAACGGGACCTCCATTGCCCCCGCCCGACAAGCCGTTTGCACGATGGCCAGCTCGTGAGGGCACAGGCACGTCTCCAGCATGATCCCAGACACGCCACATGCCGCAAACGCACGCGCAAGTTCCTCTGCCGTGTTTTGCAACACAACCGGATCGAGACCGCGCAGACCCGTTGGCCCAATCGAACCGACCACAAAAGCGTCCGCCTGTCCTTCGACGTGCGTTTGCGCTTGGGCTTGCCGGGCCAGGTCCACGCTTTGTTTCACCTGTTCAAACAGCGTGGGCACCCGGCCCGTGCGCGGGTCTGTTGGCAGTTGCCCCGAAACGGCAAGACGCAGAAGTCCAAACGAATTGGTTTGCAGCACATCCACGCCCGCCGACACAAATCCTTCATGAACCGCGATCACATCACCCAGATGCGACCACAGCCACGCTTCGGGAGGCTCACGGCAAAGATCCAAACCGCGCGCCACAAGCGCCGTGCCCATGCCGCCATCCCACAACACCCTTGCAAGGTCTTTTCGCGCGAGCCTGCGCAGCAAAGACGACCGTTCCGGGTTCACAAACAAATCCTTTCTGGGCGCGCTGCGTGCCTTGGGGTCGCACGTTCCCAAAGGATATTCGTGTGTTCAAACAGCGACGGAAAAAGCTGCGCCATACATAGACCGGGCGCAGAGAATATGCGTTGATGAACAGCATGAAAAAACATTTGGCGATCGAACATCACGTAGCGTTTCAGTGGACCGTACTCCGTTCTGTGGTGGCAGGAGGTCTTTTGGGCCTGTGCCACACGGCGATGGCGAAAAGCTCGGCAACGCTTTCGCTTCTGTCGTCGTTTGACGGGCATTGGACTTGGCTGTATGGGGCCGCCAGCCTCGCGCTTCTGGGGACTGCGCTTCTGCCCGCCACCCGGTTCCGTCAAGCCGCCTTTCTGCTCGCGCTGACCGGCCTGGCTGCCGGGGTTTCCGCCTTGCGCGCCGCGCTGGGAGACGGGTGGGCCTTTCCCGCCGTGGGTGCTTGGTCGTTTCTGCTCGCCCTGTATGCCGCACAAGGCGCATCCCTGAGCCGGCAACAGAAGGTCGCGACGATGTTCCTCCTTGGGCTCGCGGGCGTTCTTGCGCAGCTTCTGCCCGACACCCTCGAGTCCCAGGCTGTGCTTTTGCATGAACCGCTGTGGCTGGCCAACGGCGTCGCAGGCGGCTTGGTCGGGTTGCTTCTGGGCACGGCAACCGTGTTTCGCCATGTGGTGTGGAAGGACGCGCCTGCGCTCGCCACGCTGCAAGGGCTTTTGCCGCCCGCCGACAGCCAGGATGAACTGTCCAAGCTCATTCGTCAGGCCATCGTCACTTTTCAAGAAACCGAGCAGAGCCTAGACGAACATCCGGGGGCCAAAGCAGCGGCGGAACAGCTTGTGTTGAAAATAGGCCGCTTCGGCAAACGGTGGCAGGACATCGAAACGCAAGCCCAAAAAAGCGATCGGACCGCGCTGTCCGAGCGGCGCGACCAGCTCACCGCCCGCATCGAAGCCGCGACCGAAGACGGCATCCGCAGCGAATACCGACGCGCGCTCGTGGCCGTCGAAGAACAGCTTCGCTACCTTTCCGACATCGACCGCGGTCGCGAACGCGCTATCGCCCGGCTCCACCACCAAGTCGCCACGCTCGAACGGCTCCGCCTTGCTGCCCTGCGACACCGCTCGGTTGGTGCCGCCAAACTCGGCGAGGAACTTCGCCCTGTCATCGAAGAACTCAACCAAGCCGGTCAAGACCTGGACACCGCCGTCGAAATCCTCGCCGAACTCCCCGCCTAACTTCCCCCAAACCCATCCGCGGTTCGTTTGACACCAGCCACCTTGGGGTGTGTCGCCGCGTCCTGAAACCAAACAAAACAGCCCTCGGGGCGTGTCGCCGCGTCCTGAAACCAAAAAAAACAGCCCTCGGGGCGTGTCGCCGCGTCCTGAAACCAAACAAAACAGCCCTCGGGGCGTGTCGCCGCGTCCTGAAACCAAACAAAACAGCCCTCGGGGTGTGTCGCCGCGTACTGAAACCAAACAAAACAGCCCTCGGGGTGTTCAAAGATGGTTTCAAACCAAAAAAGACAGCCCTCGGGGTGTTCAAAGATGGTTTGCGTTCGCAAAAGACAGCC
>DAOLIT010000036.1:0-52752 GCA_035328405.1 Pseudomonadota bacterium
GACGCGGCCAGCGCAGCCGGAACGGGCGGCGCAGGAGGCGCGGCAACAACGGGCGGCGCGGGAGGCGACGCGACAACTGAAGGCGCGGGCGGCGACGCCACCACTTGCGGCGCAGGAGGAGATGCGATCCGTTGCGACGAAATGGTTGTGGCCCGTGGCGCGGTTCCCGGTTGTTTGGGTCCCGGAGGGTCATCTTCTTCGATCGGATAGGGAGGCGCTTTCGACGGGGGTTGTGCGGGGCTCGCCTGTTGCGGCCTTTGCGTTCCTGCTCCGATCGGCGTTTTGGGCACCAGGTCTTTGCGAGCTTCGGCCACGCACTGCTCAGCGACGCCACGGTAAATCGGTTCGGGCCGATCCGCGGTGAGCGACAGGTAGTTCAAACAGGCATCAAGCGCCTCGGCTTTGCGGCCAAGCTTGAGCTGCGTTTGCCCAATCCGAACCAACACCTCGGGGGTGTGGGTGACTTCATAGGCTTGCTTGAACAGGCGCAGCGCGTCTTCGTATCGGGCTTCGGTGAACGCTTGCAACGCGGCTTGGTGAAGTTCGCTGACATCTTTGGCGAACGCAGGCAAAGAACCGCCAAGTCCTATCGACAGACCCAGCACACGCAACCATTGTCGTTTCTGCATCGGACGGACCCTCTCTGGCTGTCAAGCATTGGCCCGTGCGCGCGCAAAAGGCAAGCCCAAGTGTAGGTTCTCAATCTGTCTGTCAGCCGAGATCCTAGGCGGCGACCGAGGCTGCGCGCGGAGCGTACTCCTTACGTGAGCACGCAGCCGACCGAGCCACCGACGCAGATTGGCATACAGACGGATTGGGGTAGGTTCTGCTACAACCTGCGCAGGGCCAGCGTGACCGTGCCTTCTGCGACTCGCTCGGCGTGGGCATCGACGACTTCCACGAGCACCTGCACATCGACTTTGCTTTCGGACACAAGCCGCTGCTGGATTTCGCTCAGTTCGGACGAGGCCAGCTGTGCACTGGCCCACAAGTCGCCCTGGGCCGGCTTGCGAAACCGCAGCTCGCAACTTTTGCTGGTACAGGTGACGGTGAGGCCGTTCAAAAACAGCAACCCGGCAGCGAGGGCCGCCGTTTCCGCCGCCGCAAATTGCGCGCTCGCATGAACCGTTCCGGTGTGGTTCAAAAGCTGCCTGTCAAACGGCAAATGCACTTTCAGACCTGTCTCGGAAACCTCTTGCACAAAGAGGCCAAGTCGCTGTGCGATGGGCAGGTTGGTTTGGATCAGCTCGCAGACATCCGAACGTTTCATGGAATCGCTTACTGCCGCCGCTTTGGGGCCACTTGAGGGTCACGATTGCGACGCTTTCGGTTTGTTTTCGCACAGACGGGCGTGCAAAAAAAGGGGCCCAAAGACCCCAGCAGGATCGTTTCAAATACTGGTCAGGTGTTGGACCCCCAGGTCTAGGTGTTGGAGCAGGAGGTGGTGGTCACGGACCCCCAGGTCTAGGTGTTGGAGCACGAGGTGGTGGTCACGGACCCCGAGGTCTAGGTGTTGGAGCACGAGGTGGTGGTCCCAGACCCCCAGGTCTAGGTGTTGGAGCACGAGGTGGTGGTCCCAGACCCCCAGGTCTAGGTGTTGGAGCACGAGGTGGTGGTCACCAGACCACGAGGTCCAGGTTTTGGACCACGAGGTGGTGGTCACGGACCCCGAGGTCCAGGTTTTGGACCACGAGGTGGTGGTCATAGGACCACGATTTGTGAGCTGGTCTTCGCCAAAATGCGAACATTTGTTCACAAATCGGTCTTGAGTCTGTCTTGAGTCTGTCTTGTGTTTGGGGATGACTCCGTTTTTGAGGGCAGGGCGCAGCGCGCAAACAAAACACAAGCGGTTCGGAGAAAGCGGTTTCCATGCGGCGGTGGAATCGCTTATAAAGGCTGCGCAAACCTGAACGGTTGGGCGTGGATTTGCTCCGTTTATCCCATGCCCCAGGCGGTTCGGTTGCTTGTTTTGCAGTCGCTTCCAGCTTCTTTCTTAAAGACTAACGAGGTTCCTTATGAGGGTGAGTATTGCCGTCCCCGCCTACAACGAGGAGCGCAACATTGGTGAGCTTCTCGACACGCTGCGGGCCCAGCGCACGACGCGCGCCCACATCGTGGAAGTGGTGGTGGTCGCGTCGGGGTGTACCGACCGAACCGCCGAAATCGTTCGCGAGCGAGCCAGCCGTCCGGGCGTTCCGGTGCGGCTCATCGAGGAAACAGAGCGTCGGGGGAAAGTCGCTGCGATCAATGCGTATCTGCGTGTGCTGAACCCGACGGTGGATGCAATTTGCGTGTGCAGCGCAGACCTTTTGGTTTCGCGTGAGGTGGTCGAGCGTTTGGTGCACTGTTTCCTGAGCCAGCCGGACGTGGGCATGTGCGGCGGCCGTCCGATTCCGACGAACCAAAACGGGACGTTTACGGGCGAGGCGACGCGCTTTCTGTGGCAAATGCACCACCGGGTCGCGCTGGAAGCGCCGAAACTCGGCGAGCTGGTGATGATTCGGGCGGGCATCGTCCGCAAGCTCCCGAAAGAGAGCGCGGTGGATGAAGCCAGCATCGAGCAAATGGTGTGCGACGCGGGCTATCGGCTGGCGTATGTGCCCGAGGCCTTGGTCCACAACCACGGGCCCGAGACGCTGCGCGATTTCATTCGACAAAGACGACGCATCGCGGCGGGCCACTTGTGGCTGCGGTCGGTGTCCGGGTATTCCGTTTCGACGATGAACGTGTGGCGGGTGGCTCGGCTGGCGCTGTCGGAAATCGACGTGAGTCAGCCCCGACAGGCGATGTTTCGTTTGGTCACGATCTTTGTCGAGGCGCTATCGCGCGTGCTCGGGCTTTGGGATTTCCGCACGAACAGCACCAAACACGCGGTGTGGAAAGTCAGCGAAACGACAAAAAGCGTGATGACCGACCAAGTGCGGGAGCTGTACCTGCCGGACCTGCCGGAGTTGGCCGAGAACGCTGCGATCAGGACCAGCTCGGATCGCATCAGCGTTCACTCGAGCGCGGCAACCGGAATGTAGGCCGGACGCACAGCCGGAATGCAAAGCAGAAAGACGACCATGGATTCACACAAACGCGGCCATTTGGAGACGATTGCCATCCACGCGGGACAACCTCCCGAGCCTGTGACAGGAGCGGTGACACCTCCGATTTTCATGACTTCGACGTATGTGCAAGACGGGCCGGGCGGACACAAAGGATACGAATACGCCAGGACGCACAATCCGACGCGGCAGGCGCTGGAAGCGAACATTGCGGCGCTGGAAGGTGGTCAGTTCGGCGTGGCGTTTGGTTCAGCCTGCGCGGCGACGACGACAGTTCTGCACACGCTGTCCGTAGGGGATCATGTCGTTGCGGCGGATGACTTGTATGGGGGCACGTACCGGATTTTCGAGCGCGTGATGAGGCAGCTCGGCGTGACGGTCACGTATGCCGACCCGACGCGAAGCGAAGCGTTTGCTGAGGCGATTTTGCCAAACACGAAACTCGTGTGGATCGAAACGCCGACGAATCCTTTGCTCAAATTGTGCGACATCGCCGCCGTGGCGGCGGTTTGTCAGCGAGCGGGCTTGCCGCTGTTTGTGGACAACACGTTCATGTCGCCGGTGCTGCAAAGGCCGCTGGAACTGGGGGCGACGGCGGTTGTTCACTCCATGACGAAGTACCTGAACGGCCACTCGGATGTGATTGGGGGAATCGTGGTCACAAACGATTCGGCGCTGCACGACAAGCTGCGTTTTTTGCAAAACGCGATCGGGGCGATTCCGAGTCCAATGGATTGTTTTTTGATTCTGCGCGGGACGAAAACCTTGCCGCTGCGGATGGAACGGCACTGCCAAAACGCCCAGGCGATCGCGGAATGGCTGTACTCGCTGTGTGGGCAGGGCTTGGTCGAGAAAGTGATTTATCCCGGTTTGCCGTCGCATCCGCAGCACGCGCTGGCGAAGCAGCAAATGTACGGGGCGGGCGGGATGATCAGTTTTGTGCTCGGGAACAGGCGGTTGTCCGCTCATGAACGCGCGGTGCGCTTTCTCAAGGCGGTGAAGCTCATTGTGTGCGCGGAAAGCCTGGGCGGCGTCGAGAGCCTGATCGAACATCCGGCGAGCATGACGCACGCGAGCATTCCCGCCGAACAACGCGCGGCGCTGGGGATTTCGGACGGGCTCATTCGTCTGAGCGTGGGCATCGAGCACATCGACGATCTACGCGCCGATCTGGAACAAGCAATGCGTTGCGCCGAGTAAGCGGCCGCTTCGATAGAGGGAAGAGTCGCGGCTGTTTTGCGGTGGCTGTCGGGGGGGTCAGGGACGGACGATGACGCGGGTGCCGGGAAGTTGCGTTTGTGTACGACCCGGTGCCGATGTCGGTCCATATGATCGTTTGGGCGTCGTGATGGTGTGCCAACCCGTCGGCAATTCGGGCGAAGTGAAGCCGAAGAATTGCTCGGCGGCGGCGGGGCTCAGGTTTACGCAGCCGTGGCTGACGGGATGTCCCAGTTTGTCGTGCCACAACACGGCGTGGAAGCCGATTCTGCCGTTGAAAAATTGGGCGTGGGGGACTTCTCGGAAGTCGTATTGAGACGGAGCACCGGCCAAGTTGGCCATCGTTTGGGTCAGGTATTTGCGATAGATCGTGAAAGACCCCGGCGGCGTGGCACCCGAAGTTCCGGTCGAAACGAGCGCAGCAAACAGCGGCTTTTCGCCTTGGTACGCGGTTGCGACTTGTTCGCGCAAAAAAATGTCGATCCAGCGTTCTTCTGCGGAAACACCGGGCGGCGGGGACACAGGGCTGACGCGGCGGAGTTTTTGGGTTTCGACCTCGAACTGTTGGGTCGAAATCCAGGCGGGCTTTTTTGCATCGGAGGCGAGCAGCACTTTCTTGCTCAGCTCGGGCAAAAGAACGGTTTGCCGTGTGGTCTGATCGGGGTTTGCGCCGACGACGTAGGCGATGGAATAGCGCGGCAATTGCGCAACGGGATGTTTGTCTTGTTTGGAGACGAACAAGGGAACGGTGTCCTCACCAACGGGAGGCACGACCCAGGCCAGGGAGGTTCCGGGTGGGATGCCCGAAAGGTCCACCGCTGGCACGTTCGGAGGCTCAACCAGAGCCACATCGCGGCGGGCCAGTCGTTCTTTGCCAATCAGCTCGACCGCATCGCCCTGGGTTTTGGCCACAGTCACGCCGTCGCCCCGGTGGAGGATCTTGCGCAAGTACCGCCCTCCGCTGCCTTGTATCCGTGTGATGAAAGCGGACACAACGCCGTACTTGAAACGCTGCCAGCCCGAGCTTTTTTCGCGGGCGGGCGGACTGGACAGATAGCCGTTTTCGACCGTGATCTGGGCGGCACACACGAAACCACTCGGCAGCGCGGAAAACCAGTTTGCGCACAGCCCACCATGTACGGTGCTTTGCTGGCCGACGAGCATCGACGAATTCGCACGCAGCTCACCGATGACGTGTGCCGCAAAACTTGGTGCCGCAAAAATGTTCACGGGGAGGGCTGGCAATCTGGGCCGTGCCCACTTGACCGCGATTTCACCGAGCGGCGGTGGCTCGCGTTCTTCAACGGGAGGCGATGCGATTTTCGTGGCCAGCGTGGGTCTAGGAACGGGCTTTTTCGAGAAAGAAGTCGAAAAGCCCGGCTTCTTTTTGCCTGGGAACGCACGGACAGGTGCGGTCACGCGGAGGTGTTCGCGCTCCGTTTTTGGGTTGGGCAGACGCCTGGCCGGGGACAACGTTGTGCGATGCAGCGACGCAGACAAACGCCCTTGGCGCGGCGCAGTTTGCCCGTCCATCCCCCAAAGTGTCCATAGCAAGAGCAGCCCCCAAGGACTGTACAAGTACCTGCTCGGCATGCCGTGGCGGCTCGATTGTATCAGGTGCAGGCCCGAAACTGGGCGAACTCGCGAACGCAAAACCTCGCTGGAATCGACGGCAAAACGTGTAGTAAGGTGCGCAAAATTTTGCGGACCACACCCATGTTTTCATCCGATCCGCCCGATCGTGTTACCCACGCCGCCCAAGGTGCCCATCCACTGTTGTTGTTCCGTGCGAGGCGGGGGAGGGTTTGGGCGCTCGTGTGCTTTGGTTTTGTTGCCAGCGAGGCGTTTTTTGCGTGGCATGCACCGTCGGCGTGGGCTGTCGGTGAGCAGAATGCTCGGTTGCGAGGTTCTGTGGTCGAAGGTGGGACAGACATCCCGATGCAAGGCGCGCACATTTCGATTCGTGGCGATGCCCTCATCGGTGGGCCGCGCAAAGCGATTGCCGACGAAGAGGGGCGATTCGATTTTCCGCTTCTTCCTCCTGGCAAGTACACGATTACCGTGGCGTATGAGGGCCTCAAATCCGTTGAACGCCGGATCACGTTGGAGCTGGGCCAGACGCAAAACGTAAAAATTCCGATCACGGCAGAGCTTGAAAAAGCCGAGACCGTGACCGTCGTCGAGGAACGCCGCCGTCTCGATTCGGATCGGCTGTCCACTGGGAAAGTGCTGACTGCCGAATCGCAGGCCAAGCTGGCAACGCCCCGTCGCTATCAAGATGTCGTGCAACAGCTCCCCGGTGTGACGGGAGACTCGAATCCGACGATGGCCGGAGCAACGCTTCGTCACAATCGCTATTTGGTCGATGGTCTCGACATCACCGATCCCGTCGAGGGCACGTTTTCGGCAAACTTCAACTTCGATGCCATCGGGCAAATGGATCTGCTGCTGCTCGCCGTCGATGCGCAGTACAACTCGCTTGGCGGTGTGATCAACTTGGTCACCAAGAGCGGCAGCGACAAACTCACGATCGACTCGAGCTTCTACATCAACCACCAATCGCTGTCGCTGGGAGGTCGGGCAGGCAACCAGCTGTACGAAGGCAGGCTGCTCGACCAAACGGACCCGAGGCCTCCCGTCGCAAGTTATCAGGCCAACCTGAACATCGGCGGGCCGATTGTGAAACAGAAGTTGTGGTTTTATCTCTCGACGGAGTATCGCTATCGGATCAATTCCGTCATGCCGGGTGCGCCGCTGAACAGCCAGCACCCGCCGCTCGAAAGACACGATTTGTATGCGCGGCTGAAGCTGACGTGGGCACCGTCGGCGCGCCATCGGCTCAATTTGTCCGTGAATGCCGATCCGACGTGGCTGACCAACATTCGCAACATCGACGGAAGCCAGACGAATGCCTACACGCCCGAGGCCGACTATTTCCAAAACCAAGGCGGCGTGTTCGGCATCCTGAACTGGGATTATTTCGCGACTGACAATTTGCTCGTCGGTGTTCAGACCGGCGTGCAGTGGTTTGGTTTCCAAATCGGGCCGCAGCTTGGCGATTTCCAAAGTCCGACGCACATCGACAATGCGAGCACGATCACCTGGAACAACGCCGATTCGTTTTCGATTTGGCAAGACGGGCGGTTCCGCTTTCAGTTTGACCCGACGGTGACGTGGATCAAACGAGGCTGGCTCGGGCAGCACACGTTCAAAGCCGGTGCGCAGTTTCAGTTTTTGCGCAACTACACCTTGTCGGGAACGCCCGCCAATCAGATTTACACCGACGACACGAGCCAGGGCGGCCTGCTGAGGGATTCGACCTCGACGGAGCGGCCTTACGGGTGCGTCGAAGGCCAGCCGAATCCCAAACCCGGCTCGTCGGCGACGCCGTGTTTTCAACGAAGCGACTACGAGCCGCAACGGGCGCAGGTTCGCGTGGGTTGGGCGCTTGGGGCGTTTCTTCAGGACACTTGGAAACCGACAAGCTGGCTGACGCTGGTGCCGGGTTTCCGTGTCGATTACGGAACGGCGCAAAACTCGCTCGGGCAAGTGGTGCAAAACCTGCTGGGGTTTGGGCCGAGGTTGGGCGCGTCGCTTGATTTGACCAGAGACGGAAAGACGCTCGTCAAGTTCGCATATGGCCGTTCCAATGAAGTCGCGTCTTTGCGCATTGCGGCGCTGGCGGACGTAAACCCAGCGTCGAAAACGTGGGGCTACAACCCCGCGACTGGACGTTTCGACCAGTTTCTTTGGTCCGATGGTGGCGGCGGTGGATACGACCTTTCCGGTCGGTGTGCAGACGGGCAAATTCGCATGGAGTGCGGCAACGCGAAGCTGAGCCTGAGGCCGCCGCATTCTGACTTCGTGACCGCTGCCCTCGAGCGAGAGCTGTATCCGAACGTGGTCGGGAGCATTACCTATACCTACCGTCGCATTGAAGACCTGTGGGAAGACCTCGAGATCAATGCGTATCGAACGCTCGACGGGGGTAACGTGGCCGGCTTTTCTGACCCGACGCTTGGCAACGTCAAGGCGTACAGACCCACTCTCGAGGCGTTTCGTCGCTACCAATCGATGGATTTGGTCATCGCGGGCAATCCGTCGCCCGCGTGGAGCGTTTTCGTGGCGTACACGCTGTCGTTTCTGGACGGGACGCTTGACGACCAGATTTCGGTTTTGCGCAACGACACGCCGCGCGATTTGCGACTGTATGGCTATTTGCTCGACGACCACCGCCACCAAGTCAAAGCCAACGCGAGCTACACGCTGTTTGGTTTTACGGCGGGTGTGAACCTGGCATACATCACGGGGGCGCCGACGACGCGGTTGTTTTCGACGACGGCGCTTGGTTATCAGGGGCGTTACGGTTTTCGCGGTATCGATCCGGGCAGCGATCCGAACGATGTGCGCAAATGGACCGAGCTGCGAAGTTCCGACGTGCTCGATTTGTCGGTGCGTGCGCAGTACGACCTGTACGGGCTCATCCGACAGCACCTGACCCTGATTGTGGACGTGTTCAACGTCTTGGATTTGTCGTCCCCCACGCGCACGAACACGACGCAGGCAAGCACGTACAAACCGGCGTTTGAAGCCCGCAACAGCGCGTCGTATGGCGCGGTGCTGGGTCGCCAGGTGCCTTTCCGTGTTCAGTTTGGCGCGCGGTTTCAGTACTGACCGCAAAGGCATTTCATGGGCAAGCCGCCAATCACTGCCAACCAAGTCACGCTCCTTCGGCTGATTCTTCTGCCCCTCGGTCCGTATCTTTTGTACGGAGCAGTGACGGAGAAATGGCTGGCGCTTTTGTTTATGACGATTTTGGGTTGCACCGATTTCGTCGATGGCTGGCTGGCGCGGCGGTATGGCTCGACGGAGCTTGGGCGGCTCATGGACCCGATTGCCGACAAGGCGTTCGTCCTGGTCGGTTTTCTGCCGTTTATTCACCTGACGAAGGACGGGGTGCCGTGGCTGTATGCGTGGCAGGTCGGTCTTTTGCTCGCCCGCGAGTACGTCATCACGGCGCTGCGTTCGGTGTACGAACAGCGTCGCATTTCACCCAAAACACCCTTGCTTGCGAAAATCAAGGCGTGGGCGCAGATGGCCGGAAGCGGCGTCGTGTTTTTGCTCAGGATGGTGCCCGAGAACTACATTCTGTATGCGATTGTCCTCGGGACGGCGCTGCCGCTTGTGCTGTTGGTGATTCGGTATGTCGCGAAGCGCGTGGTGTGGAAAGGGGCGCTGATTTTCGGGGGTTGGTTCGGAGTGTTGTTGCCGATTCAACAGCTTTTTGGCTCGAATGCGACGGCGCATTTTCTGACGGTGACGATCATTGGCATCACCTGGGTTTCGGGCTTTGCGTATTTGACGCCGCTGTTTCCGCTCATTCGCAAAGGCGAGCTCCGGCTGGGGGATGTGGTGCGCCTCTTTGGTGCGACGGTTTCGCCGACGCTGTTGCTGATTTTGCATACCCAGCAAGTGCTGCGGCCGTGGGTGGTGATGCTCATCATGACCATCGAAATCTCGGTGTATGGGCTCGACAATTTGCTGTGTTTCCACAGGGTTCAGGCAGGTGCGAGTTTGTGGGGGATAAGGGTTGGGCTCATTGCAGGTTTGTCGTCGCTCGTGCTCGCCGGGAGGCCCAAAGAACTGCTGTATGTGGCGCTTGCGGTTTCGGTGGGTTTGTCGGCTGTCGAGTTCTATCGGGGTCGTCGCTACTACCTGGAAGAACCCGACGGTGGTGAGCCCAGGCGAAATACGGATTAAGCGAGGGGCGACGCGATGAAACAGCCAAAGACGCCAGTCACCGTGGTTTCGGGTTTTTTGGGGAGTGGGAAAACCACGCTGTTGCGTCGGCTGTTAACCGAGGCCAACACGCAGCTCGCTGTCATCGTGAATGACTTGGGGGAACTCGGGCTTGACCATGAGCTGGTCGCTGGCGAAACGCAGACGCCGACGATGCGCGTGACGGAACTGACCTCGGGGTGTGTATGTTGCACGCTGCGCAGTGAGTTGGGCGACGCGCTCGTGGCTCTGGCAAAAGGGGAAGGTCTTGCGCGCCCACCGGAACACATCTTGATCGAACCGAGCGGCATCGCGCGGGCATCCGAGGTGAGTTTTGCCGTGAATGCGCTGTCGTTTGAAGCGCCGGTCGAGTGTGACGCAGTCGTGACGTTGGTCGATTTGGTTTTTGCCGAACGCTCGTTTCGCGAGCATCCCGATTTGTTCGAGGACCAAGTTCGGACTGCCGATTTGCTCGTGCTCAACAAGGTCGATCTTGTGCCCGACCTGGCTCGGCAGCAGGCGTTGTCTGCGTGGCTGCGCGAGCTATCACCGAGGGCACAGCAAGTGTTTGCGTCGCACGCCCAGTTGGATTCGCAGCTTTTGCTCGGGCGGCTCGATTTGCTGGGGCCTCGGCCCAAGGCAGAAACCACGCGGCCTCGTCCGCATCACGCGCCGGGTTCCCCACTTTCGCCGAGGGCTCACGGCATCACTGCTGTCACGCTGCCGGTTCCGTTTGCGGTCGATTGGAATGCCCTCGAGGATTTTTTGGCGTCGCTCGCCGACCAGATTTTTCGGATAAAAGGCATCGTAGACCGACAAAACGAGGGCGGAGACGCAGAAAAAACCACGCCGCTTTTGGTCCAAGCCGTCGGAGACCGCATCGATTGGAACGAAATCGAGAGCGACACCGCGCTGTCTCGTGCCCCACGTCGGCTGATTTTCATCGGCGAACCAACCGCGCTCGACGAAGAAAAGCTGAAAACCGGACTCGCCCAAACCAGATCAACGAAGTAGGTCCGTTTTGTGAACGTCCTGCTGCACTTCTGCGAGGAGGGTATCACCCTCGAGAATGTCGCAAATGGCGGTCAGCAGATCTGCGGTGCGTCTGCCGTCGAGTGTCCGGTGGTCAAACGCCATCGTCAGCATCAGGGTCGGAGCGACCACGGGCACCCCGTTTTCGGCAATCACGCGGTCGGCCACCGCTCCCACGCCCAACGCGGCCCCCGAATAAAACAGGATCGGCTCTACCACATCGACCTCGCGCAACACCGTGATTTGAAAGGTCCCGACGAGTTTTCGCCGAAACCAGAACATCCGCCCAAGCAGCCTTAAAATCGCCCGTCGCAAGAAACCGAGCGGAACCAGCCAACCCGTCCGACGCATGCCCGCCAAATCGCGCGTCTCTTTTTCGCGTGTTTTGGGGACCTGTTCTTTCAGGAAAGAAACCAGCTCGGGCAGGCTTTTTTTCACCGCGTCTTCGATCACCAACACGGGTGCGTAGTTCGTTTGCCCCGCGACGGAAAGCCCGATGTCGATGCGCCCTGGTTTCATCCGCTGATAACCGCAGACGAGGACGTGCGAATCCTTGCAATGCTCAAGCGCCAGCGCAGCCGCCCGTACAACAAGGTGCGTGTAGGTCGCAGAAACACCCTGTTCCTTCAGTGCTTGTACGAGCGCCTTCGCTCGACTCATGTTGCACGACCGCCAAAGCACGCCCCCTGGAGGATGCAGCACGGAAAAACCGTCGAGAAACCAGCGTTCTCCGTGTGTCAGCGAAGTCACCTCATCAACGGGTTGTCTTGGCGAAAAGTCCATGGCTTCCGGCTCCAGCGTGAGTTATGCAGGCGGAGAAAGGGACACAGGTTTGCCCGGTTGCGCTTCGTTCACAAAAGCCGAGCCCGTGTCAGAGGCGTTGGTCGTGGAGGTCGGATTTTCGGGCACCACCGTCGGATCGCGCGTCGTCAGGAAATGGTTGATGTGGAGCGCCGCATTTTTCGGGCCATCCATCTGTGCGATGTTCCTCCCGAGCCGTTGTGCCGAGGCTTTGTACGACGGTGTCGAGAGCACCGTCTCGACCGTGCGCCTGAGCGTCTCTGCTTGACAATCCCGTAGCCGCAACCGTGTTCCCGCTCCGAGTTTCTCGACGCGCAACAGGTTGATTTCCTGATCGAACATCGTCGGAATCCCAATCACCGGCACGCCTTGCCCGAGCGCCTGATAAATCGTGCCGTTTCCGCCGTGCGTCACCGTCACCGACGACGCCGCCATCAGCGCATCTCCATCGGCGAGCTTTTCCACAAACAGGTTCCGATGCTGTGCAAACTGCTCGCTTGGCAAATCCGCCGTCGTGATCAGCACTTGGTATTCGGTGTCCCCGAATGCGCGCACCGCTTCTTTGAAAAAACGCGCATCTCCGGTCGAGCCCATCGTGAAATAGACAGTCGGTCTGTCTTTTTCGAGCGCCGACAGCCACGACGGACGCGGCAATGCCTCGCGAAAACGGATCGGGCCCACGTAACGGAACGTCGGCGGCGATGGAACGATTGGAAAATACTCGGGCAGGTCCGCGAGCAGCGTCACGTCTCCCTCGATGAGGTCATACATCGTCGAAAGCTTCGGCAGGCCCAACCGAGCCCGCACCGAGTCGAAACCTCGCGCCCAATACCAAACGAGCAGCCGTTTCGCGAGCGGAAAAATCGCGGCTGACAGTCGTTTCCCGAGCACTTTCTCGAGCACATGACCGTCGGGCACCGAAATGGGTTCTGCAAAACGGCTGGTCCAAGCCGCGTTCGTCAGCGACACGAGCGGAATGCCCCGCGCCCTGGCGCTCGTCGTCAACGACATACGCAAATCGCCCACGACCAAATCGGGTGAAAGCGCGTCGATGGCCTCCAAATCCGACGCGACGGAATCGTTTGCAACCTGCCGCCACCATCTGAGGTCGCACGCGCCCGCCCGCCGCGCCAAGCGCAGCGTCTCCTCTCGATCGACGGAATAGACCGGCAGCACCGGAAAACCCGCTTGCGTCAAAAGGCGCGCATAAGGTCCCTGGCAACAAAAAAAGACCTCATGGTCAAACTCTGCGCGGAGTGCCTTCCCAACTTCCAAAACGCGCGTGGTGTGCGCCAAAAAACCCCCATCAGCAAACAGAGCAATGCGGCGGCGAGTCATCGTGTTTTCCTTTGCGAAACGAACAGAACCCCTACATCCATGGAAACCGTTTTGCAGGAGGCCGCAGCGTAGTCTGTCTGCATGCGCTTTCAATAAAAAAGAGCGGACAAAAATCCGGCAAAGAACAGGCAGAAAAGCGAGAAGAGGAATGGCCTTGGGGAGGAACAAACATCAGCCAGACATGAGGATGCGTTCGACGATGCGGGTGGCAGCCTCTTCCGCAGACTCCTTCGTCGTTTCGATGTGTATGTCCGGTCGTTTGGGAGGTTCATAGGGGGAGTCGATTCCGGTGAAGTTGAGCAGCGTTTTGGCGCGTGCCTTTTTGTACAGTCCTTTCGGATCGCGCTGCTCCACTTCGGAAAGGGGGGTGTCCACAAACACCTCCAGAAATTCACCTTCGCCAAACAGACTCCGCGCAAAGTCTCGTTCCGCAGCAAACGGAGAGATAAACGCGGACAGGACAATCAACCCCGCATCCACCATCAACTTGGCCACTTCTGCAATGCGGCGGATGTTTTCGATGCGATCAGGAGGCGAAAAACCCAGGTCTTTGCACAGACCGTGACGGATGTTGTCTCCATCCAACACATAGGTGTGTTTTCCGATGGCAAATAGCTTTTTTTCCACCAAGTTTGAGATGGTCGATTTTCCGGCCCCCGAAAGCCCCGTGAACCACAACACACAAGGCTTCTGTCCTTTCATGTGGGCGCGGGCTTGTTTGGTGACATCAAGCGTTTGCCAATGCAGATTGTCTGCTCTGCGCAAAGCGAAGTGAATGAGGCCGGCACCGGCGGTGTGGTGCGTCATTCGGTCGATCAGAACAAAGCCTCCGGTATTCCGATTTTCTGCGTAGGAATCGAACGCAACAGGCCGGTCCAGACTCAGGTTGCAGACCCCGACTTCGTTCTGTTCCAGTTTCCGAGCGGCCAAGTGCTCCATCGTGTTCACATTCACTTTGTGTTTCAGGAATGTGATTGTTGCCGTCGCTGTACACGTTCCGATTTTCAACACATAGGAACGACCGGAAAACAGGGGTTCCTCGTCCATCCACATGAGCGTGGCCTGAAATTGATCGGTGACACCAGGCGTTGCTTTGTGACTTGCGATGACATCGCCCCGACTCACATCCAATTCCTGATCGAGCACGAGGGTCACGGATTGGCCTGCGATGGCTTTTGGCAAATCACCCTCTTGCGTCACAATTCGCGAAACAGAGGCCTGTTTCCAAGACGGAGCAACACGGATGGTTTCCCCTTGCGAAATCGTTCCAGACGCAATTCTTCCGCTGAAACCGCGAAAGTCCTGATGGGGCCGATTGACCCATTGAACGGGCATGCGAAAAGGCTTTTCTGCCTCGGTTTCATTGACGGAAACTGTTTCCAAATAGGTGAGCAAAGGGGGCCCGGAATAATACGGCGTGTGCGAGCTTGGTTCGATCACGTTGTCCCCCAAGAGCGCAGAAAGGGGTATCGCAGTCACTTGTATGGATGCAAGCGACCGAACAAAGGAACGGTATTCCTGCTCGATGTCCGAAAATACTTCTTCGGAAAAATCGACCGCATCCATTTTGTTGACGGCCAAAACAACGTGCCGAATCCCCAAAAGCGACAAAAGATAACTGTGTCGCCGGGTCTGGGTGAGGACTCCCTTTCTTGCATCGACCAGCACCACGGCCAAATCGGAATTCGATGCAGCCGTGACCATGTTCCGTGTGTATTGCTCGTGTCCCGGTGTGTCCGCGACGATGAATTTGCGCCGGTCGGTGGAAAAGTAGCGGTACGCGACATCAATGGTGATGCCCTGTTCGCGTTCTGCCAACAGGCCATCTAGCAGCAGAGAAAAGTCCAATTTTCCGTCTGGGACATTGCGCTTTCTGGATTCTGCCTCCAGGGTCAAAAGCTGATCGGAAAACAGAAGTTTTGCTTCGTAGAGCAAGCGACCGATAAGGGTACTTTTCCCATCGTCCACGCTCCCGCACGTCATGAAACGGAGGAGGTCTTTTTGTTCCTGTTGACGCAAGTATTCATCGAGTGAATGGTTGGAAAAGGGGGTGCTCGGTGGCATCAGAAATAGCCCTCCTGTTTCTTTTTTTCCATCGATCCAGCTTGGTCAAAATCAATGGCTCTGCCACTCCTTTCGGATGTCGTACACAAGAGCATTTCGGACAAGATCGCAGGAAGCGTATCGGCGTCGCTTTCGATGGCCCCGGTGAGCGGATAACAACCGAGGGTGCGGAAACGGACCTTCTTGATCTCGGGGGCTTCACCGGGAAAAAGGGGGAGTCGTTCGTCATCGACCAGAATCCACAGACCGTCCCTTTTGACGACAGGGCGCGGTGCGGCGTAGTACAGGGGAACGATGGGAATCTGTTCTTGATAGATGTACTGCCAGACATCCAATTCGGTCCAATTGGAAAGGGGGAAGACGCGGATGCTTTCCTTTTTGTGCTTGCGAGCGTTGAAAAGTTGCCACAGCTCTGGACGCTGATTTTTGGGGTCCCAGCGGTGCTGCGCGGTGCGAAAGGAGAAGACCCTCTCTTTGGCGCGAGATTTTTCCTCGTCTCGCCTGGCACCGCCGATTGCGGCGTCAAAACCATACAGGTCAAGCGCCTGCCGAAGACCTTGCGTTTTCATGACATCGGTGTGGACTCCCGAACCGCTATCAATGGGATTGATGCCACGGGAAAGACCCTCCTGATTGATGTGTGTAAGAAGAGAGATGCCTTCCTGTTTCGCAACGGAATCGCGAAAGGAGATCATATCCCGAAACTTCCAGGTGGTATCGACATGCAAAAGGGGGAAGGGAAGTTTGCTTGGGAAAAAGGCTTTTTGTGCAAGATGAAGCAGAACTGCGCTGTCTTTCCCAATGGAATAAAGCAAAACGGGCTTTTCACACTCCGCAGCGACCTCGCGAAGGATGAAAATGCTCTCTGCTTCCAGACGTTGCAAATGAGTCAGTCGCATGGTGTGTAGGGGTGGCTACGTACATCGAGAAGACCGAAAAGTCACCTGCGAAAACAGACACATTGGGGCGTTGGTGTACGGGGAGCCCAGTTGTGTGTGTTTTCTGATTTGGACTTGGGGGATGGGGACGTACTAGTGTGCAGTGTCATGAGCCTGGGTCATTTGCTGGCGGGTCTGGTCGTCGGTTTTTTGGCGGGCCTTACCGGCGTCGGTGGGGGCTCGTTGCTGACGCCGATGTTGTTGTTTTTGTTTCGGGTGAAACCGGTGTTGGCGGTCGGAACGGATTTGTTGTTTGCGGCGCTCACGAAATCGCTGGGGGCGCTGGTTCACCATCGGAAACACCAGTCGGTGGATTTTCGCGTGGTGGGCCTTTTGACGACGGGAAGTTTGCCGGGAGCGGCGGCGGCGCTGTGGTTTTTGTCGCGCGCGACGACGTGGGTGGGCGATTTGAATCGTTTGGTGTCGCTGGCGCTGGGTGTTGCGCTGATTTTGGTGTCGCTGTCTCAATTTTTTCGAGGGACGCTGATTCGCTTTTGCGAAGGCCAGTTTTCTCCGAAAGGTGAGCGGTTGCGCCTTTGGCAAGCGCCTTTGACGATCGGGGTCGGGGTTGTGTTGGGTGTGTTGGTGACGCTGTCGTCTGTGGGTGCGGGTGCGCTGGGGACGATCGCAGTGCTCTTGTTGTATCCGCGCTTGCCGACGGTGAAGGTGGTTGGGACGGACCTTGCCTTTGCAGTTCCACTGACGGCGCTCGCGGGTTTGGGACACCTGAGCTTGGGGAATGTGGATGTGGGTTTGCTGGGCGGTCTGCTCATCGGGTCGCTGCCGGGGATTTGGCTTGGGAGTCTTTTGTCTTCAAGGCTTCCTGATCGAGTGCTAAGAACGGTGCTGGCGACGGCGCTTTTGCTCGCGGGAGTCCGGGTTCTTTTGTAGGAGCCCGTTGCATGTCGAGAGTGGACCGGGTAGTTTCTTGCCAACATGTCGTTGTTAAAAATTGTTCGTTTCCCGTCGCCGTTCCTGCGAAAACAGACCGAGGAAGTCAAACAGATCGGCAAAGAGATTCGCACGCTGGTAGAGGACATGATGGAAACCATGTGCGACGTGAACGGAGCGGGTCTGGCCGCGATCCAAGTGGGTTCGTTGCACCGCATTTTCATCATCGAGGCCGTGGCGGGCGGTGGGGAGAAGACGGATGCTCCGCTCGTGTTCATCAATCCAGTGGTTGAACATCTGTCGAAGGAAACAGACGAACGCGAGGAAGGTTGTTTGTCTTTTCCGGGAATTTTTGTGCCGGTAAAGCGCGCTCTTTCGGCGAAGGTGTCGGCGCTGGGTCTCGATGGGGAGCCGTTTTCGGTGGAAGCCGAGAACTTCTTTGCTCGGGCGATTCAGCACGAGCACGACCACTTGGTGAACAAACTGCTGTTCGACCACGCGGGGCCCATCAAGAAACAGATGATCAAGCGCAAGTTGGACAAGATGACCGACGACGAAGCGATGGACCTCTTGCGGCAACACGGCGATTGAGACATCAAGCGGCGATCGGTTTTTCCACGCTGGCGGTGCGGGTTTTTAGGTAAGGTGCCTGTGTGGAGAGCAAGGCTTCTGTTTCGTCGTCTTCCCCGGTTTTGGCTGCTTCGGAATCGCCGGTTTGGATTCGGGAGCTTGAGTCGCTTTTTCCGCCGGAACGTCTTTCAACAGCACCGGAGGATTTGTGGGCGTATCGGCGTGACATGTGGGCGAGGGAGATGCTCGCCGTCGCTGCCGGAGAACCGAGTGGGCATTTGCCAGACGCGGTGGTTTGGCCCAAGGACACGCAGGAAGTCCAGGATTTGGTCGCGTTTGTGACGCGGCAAAAGGTGCCGCTGACACCGTTTGGGGGTGGTTCGGGGGTCACGGGCGGCGCGACTCCGAGTGAGGGCGGGCTTGTCGTGGACTGCAAACGTCTGCGGAAGTTCGAGCTGGACAGTGAGAGACTGTGTGTGCGTGTGGGGGCGGGGTGGAATGGGTGGCATGTGGAGCGGGCGTTGTCGGCGCACGGTTTGTCGATCGGCCATTTCCCGTCCTCAATCATGTGTTCGACGGTGGGCGGCTGGGTGGCAACGCGAGGTGCTGGGCAAATGTCCAGCAAATACGGGAAGATCGAGGACATGGTATCGGGTCTGACCGTCGTGACGGGGACGGGCGAGCGACTGGACCTGGGGGGCGCGAATGTGGGGGCGGATCTTGCGCAACTGGTCGTGGGCAGCGAGGGACGGTTGGGCGTCGTGACCGAGGTGGAACTCTCGGTGCAGCCGTTGCCGGTGCGGCGATTGATGCGCGGATATTGGTTTCCCGATGTGAAAACGGGCTGCGAAGCGATGCGACAGGTGATGCAAAGCGGCTTGCGTCCGTCGGTGCTGAGGCTCTATGACGAAATCGATACGCTGATTGCGGGAATGGGGCACAAAAAAGCCAATCTGAATCGACCCCTTTCGACGAATTTGCGCGGCCCAGTCGAACAACTGTTGGGAGACCTGGCAGCGCGCGTGTTGGGTTCCGCCGGGCCCAAGGGGCTGCCGCTGGAGCCGCAGGATTTGTTGAAACTGCTGCAACCGGACGCGGAACGGGTGGCTCGTCAGGCAGAGCGGTTTTTCTTGTCGCAGATTCTGCGCAAAACAGGGTCTGTGGGGCACTTGGTGGACGCGATGCTTTCGCGTCTGCACGTCGGCTGCATGCTGATCGTGGGTTGCGAAGGGGAACCGGCAACGGCGTCTTTGGAAGAACAACTGGTGCGAGAGGAAATTTTGCGGTGCGGCGGCAAGGATTTGGGGCCAGAACCAGGCGAGCATTGGTTGCGTCACCGGTACGACGTGAGTTTCAAATGGGGGCGCGTGCTGGGGGCGGGGGCCATTGCGGACACGATGGAATTTGCGGCGACGTGGGACAAGGTGGGTGCGCTCTACGACAATGTGCGCGCAAAAATGCAGCCGCACGCGCTCTTGATGGCGCACCTGAGCCATGCCTATCCCGACGGATGTTCGATCTACTTTACGTTCATGGCACGGGGGAGTGGAAAAGGGGCGGACGTGGACGAGCGGGCGGCGTGTGTTTTGGCCGATCAGCGACGATACGAAGACATTTGGCAGGCGGGCGTTTCGGCGGCGTTTTCGGCGGGCGCGACGATGGGCCATCATCACGGGGTGGGTCGGCTGCGCGCCTCGTTTCAGCAGAAGGAGCAAGGAGCGGGCTTGTCGGCGCTGCGAACGGTGATTCGGGCTGCGGACCCGCTGGGAGTGCTGAATCCTGGGCGGTTGATTCCGACGGTGGGAACGGATGAAGGGCGGGAAGAAACGCCGGTTGTTTCCCAGGGCGTGGCCATTTCAAACAGTTCGCTTTTGGCGACCGTTGCGGCGACGCAGACACTGGGCGAGATCGAAAAGACGTTGCGAAACGCGGGTTTTTCTCTCGGAGGTTTGCCGCCGTTTGCCTATTCGACGACGCTTCGCGAGGCACTGTCGCGTCCGCAACCGTTGTGGGCATGTTTGTCGTCGGGGAGGCTGGCGGATCGGCGGCTCCAATTGTTCGTTTCCGTGCCGGGCGTGCCGGGACAAAAAAGGGTTTTGGCGGTACCGCCTCGGGCTGCGCCGCGACGATCGACGGGGCCAGACCTCGCGCAGGTTTTTTCGGAAGGCTTGTCGCCGCAGTCGTGTGAGATCGTCGGGGCGACGCTGCGCATTGAACCGTACGTGCGGTTGCGGCCTGCGGTGGTGTTGCCGTTTTCGGGGCTTCGGGAGGCGCTTCGGACGATGTACCTGCTCCGACGGTGGCATGGAGGTACGGCGTTGCACCAAATGTTGCTGTTTTCGCGCTCGTTTCTGCTGGACTGGATGCCTCGACACGCGGTGCCGGATGCGGAGTTTGCTCTGTTCGTAGAAGGCGGAGGTCCGCTTGCATTCGCCCAGGAAACAATACGTGAACTTACAGAACGGCTTGAGGCGAAAACGGCCTGTCGCGAGCCCAGTGTGTTGTGGAAAGCGTGGTCGCGCGAAACCGAAAACTTGTGCGATTCGTGGACGGGGCCGAGGGTTTTTGAGCGGCCTTTGCTGGGAAAAACGTTGGCGGAGCAAGTCGCCGAGCTCGCGGGTTTGCCTTCGCGTTTTGTGGTGGCTGGCATGCACAGACACGGCGCAGCGGTGGGTTGTTTGGACCCGTTGCCCGGTTTTGAGCGCGCACTGAGTCGGTTTCAAAAGGACGCGGCAGACGGACTTTTGGCGCAATACGGAAGTGCGGCAGGGGAATCGAGCGATGCCTGATTTGATGACTTCTCTAGAGCTTTGCTCGCTGTGTCCAAAACTGTGCAGCCACGTGTGCCCGGTCTATCGCGCGAGTGGGAAAGAAACGTGGTCGCCGCAAAACAAAATGGCGAGTTTGCTTGGTCTGGAGACAAAAGCGGAGCACGCGACGGAAGCTGAGGCGATGCCGCTGTACGCCTGTACGGCGTGCGGTGCGTGCAGCGAAGCGTGTCTGCACAAGGTTGAACCAGCGTTTCATCTTTTGCGCGGGCGTGCAGCGGCGGAAAAACACGATCTGGGGCATCAGAAGCTTTCAGGTTTGCCAGAGCGCGCGTTCGAGGCTGCGGAGAAGATGATTGGGGCGCTGCGGAAAGAGATGGATGTGGCGGCTCGAATCGCTAGGCCGGGACAGGTGGGCATTTTGCCGACATGTCAATTTTTTTCTTGCGATGGGCAATCGGACGACGGGAACTCGGGTGAGGCGGTGGTGGCATCGGCGCGGCGGGTTTTGGGTGTGGCCGATTCGTTGCGGCACCGGCGGGTCGATGTTCCTGAATGCGGTGTTCTCGCGGTTGGGAGTGCGGGATATCCGCTGTACGCAGCGGGCCATCATGAGTCATTCCGTCTGCACGCGGAAAAACTTGCCGCCGAACTCTCGGGATATTCGATGGTTGTCGCAGACTGCTCGCTTTGCACGTATGTGCTGAGGGTGGTGTATCCGATGTACGGTGTGCCGCTGAAACCGCCGGTCCTGCATGTGTCCGAGTGGATTTTGCCGTATGCATCGGCGCTTCCTGTGAAACGGCCTTTCAAGAAAGTGTGGTACCACGCGCCGTGTCATTTGGAGCGTCGTCTGAACATTGACGCGCCCAGGCGACTTCTTGCCCGTCTGGCGGATGAAGTGGCGGATTTTGGACCTCGGAATGTGAATTGGTCTCCAGAAGGCCCAGATGGCGGCGATGGCCACACAGGCGAGACGCCTTGTTGCGGGGCTGCGGGGCTCTTGCCGGTGACAAACCCGTTGCTTGCGTCGGGGATGGCTGCCGAGGCATGGGCCGAGGCGGACGTAGACGACGATTCTCCGACGGTGAGCGGTTGCCCTACGTGTGCCGCGCATCTTTGCAAAAGCGGACATCCAACGCACGACCTTTTGTGGGCTCTGTCCTTGGCTTTTTGAGCCCAAACCGGCTTTCCTCCGCTTACTGGATTGCAATTCTTGCAAAGGCGCGGTAAACCACCGCCGCTAAAAAGAAATCGGAGGACACTAGATGCCAGGCGGTGTGACGGTTCCCCTTACTTTCCAGGTTTTCAAAGGAGAGGAACTTCTCCAGACGGCGACCTTCAAGCAGGACAGCGTCAAGGTGGGGCGACTTTCCTCGACGCATCTTCACATTGACGACCCTTCGGTGAGCCGCATCCACGCCGTCGTCGAGGTGACGGCACCGAACAACGAGGTCTCGATCGTCGATTTCGGTTCGATTCAAGGCACTTTCGTTAACGGGCAAAAAATCGACAAGCAGATCTTGTCGTCGGGGGATGAGATCACGATTGGTGACATCCGCATAGTCGTGGCGATCGGTGAACCCATCGTGGAGCAGGAAGCGACGTTGCAGATCGACCTCGCGAGCCAGCTCGGTGGGCAGCGAGATGCGGCGGCGACGGTCGAGACTCCGGCAGTGCCGTCCTACGCGGCACCATCGATCGTTTTTGCCTCTGACCTATTCCCATCTCCTCGGAAAAGTGGTTTGCCGCAGCATTTTGGACTGCAAGGGTTGCGGGCGAAAACCGATGAAATCGAAGTTCGAGATGCGGCTCGCGTCGTCGAAGTGAGCGCCTGTTTTGAAGATACGGTGGTGGATGCTCGCTTGCTTCAGAACCCGGCAGCGGGTGTGGTTCAGCCGGCTACCAAGGGCTTGATTTGGGCTGGCGGTGTATTGCTGACGGCGGCGCTGGCTTGGTTCATGGTCGCGTACTTTCAGGTGGCCAAACTCAGGGCTGCTCGAGACGCCTGGGAACTGACGGGCAAACCGATGTCCGAGTTCAAAAGCACGTTGAAAAAAGACCATCCAGCGACGGATGTGGCGTGTGGAGCGTTTCTCGTCGCGGGCGCGGGGCTTCTTCTGTTGGGGTTGTCTCGACGCTTCGATGAGCTGGGCGAGCGGGATTACACGATTGGTCGCGCTGCGGATGCGAGTTTTCAGATCGGGACCCCGCTGCCGGTTTCGTCACTGCCGCTCGTGAGATCGACGGGAACGGACTTCGAGGCTCTTCTGTTGCCCCAAATGGAAGGCCAGGTGGAACAAGAGGGTCAAGTTCGTTCGTTGGCCCAAGTGATTTCTTCGGGGGTAGCCAAGCCGTCGTCGAGCGTTAACGGGGCGTTTGCGCTGCCGATTGCGGGGGATGCGCGCATTACGGTGCAGGTCGGGCAAAACACTTTCCACATCGTTGGTACGCCTCGTGCGAAGAGAATGCCCGTTCCGCTGGAAGTCGATTGGGGCACGCAGTCCTACACAGGGGCTGTTTTTGCGGTGACGGGTTTGTTTTTGGCGCTGATGTTTTCCATTCCGCCCGATCCGCGATCGCTGTCGCTCGATGCATTTATGAATGACCAGCGGTTTGCGAAACTCCTGACGAAACCTCCTGAGCAGAAGGAGGAGGTCATTCCGGAGTGGCTGAAAAAGAAGTCCGACGACGAAATGGGTGGCAAGGGCAAGCGACACAAGGATGAAGAAGGTCGGATGGGGAAAAAAGACTCGCTCAAAAAGCAGGGTCTTTATGCGCTGAAAGGTCCCAAGGACAATCAGGACCCGCATTTGGCGAAACAGCTTGCGAAGGATGCGGCGGAAAAAGCGGGCGTGCTCGGGATTATCAAGAGCAACCAGGGATCGATTTTGGCGTCTGCGTTTGGGCGGGATTCAGCACTGGGAACGGATGCCGCAGATGTGCTCGGGAGTTTGGTGGGAACCGAGGTGGGTGAGGCGTATGGTGTGGGTGGGCTGGGCTTGGTCGGGGCCGGGAGCGGTGGCGGCGGAACGGGTGAAGGCACGATTGGCCTGGGCAATTTGGGGACGATCGGCAAAGGCGGCGGCGGCGGCGGTTTGTCGGGCTACGGGCGAGGAGCAGGCGGCTTGGGTGGTCGTCGGGCGCACGCGCCGGATGTGGTTCCGGGGACTGCCGAAGTGCGTGGTTCTCTCGACAAAGAGATCATTCGCCGCATCATTCGTCGTCACATCAATGAAGTGAAGTTCTGCTACGAGCGGGAACTGGTTCGTACGCCAGGCCTGATGGGGCGCGTGATGATTCAGTTCACGATTTCGCCCACAGGGCAGGTCATCGCATCGTTGGTGCAGTCCTCTACGATTGGAAGCATGCCGGTTGAGCAATGTATCGCGACGGCTGTGCGCCGCTGGGAGTTCCCAAAACCGCAAGGTGGCGGCATTGTTGTGGTAACGTATCCGTTCGTGCTCAAGTCTTCTGGCGGCGAGGAATAGCCGGGGAACCGTTTCCATGGCAAGCAGCGAGTTGTCCGTCGGGCAGCTCGCGTGCCTATTCGTGAGGATTGCTGATGCGCATTGTGAGGCCTCTTTTGCTGTGTGCGATGCTCTTGGGGTGCAACCAGGAGCGGAACAAGTCGATTGAAGCGATGAACATGGGCGTGCAGGCCGGCGCGCAAAAGCTGTACGACCGCGCGATCACCCATTTTCAACAAGCCTTGGCTTTTGATCAGACCAACGACCAGGCGCACTACAACTTGGGCGTGGTCTACAAGGATCAAAAAAAGTGGGCCGAGGCGATCACGTCCTTTGACAACGCCGCCAAGTACGCACCGGACAATCCGAGCTATCAGTACGAACTTGGAACGGCGTGTTTAGAGGCGCGGAAGTACGAGCAGGCCAAAGCTGCTTTTGAGCAGGCTGTTCGTTTGGAGCCCAAGCACTTCAAGGCGTACCACCGTCTGGGGACGACCCTCGAACGGATGGAGAAGTACAAAGAGGCGGATGCGGCGTATCGCAAAGCGATTGATGTGAATCCCCGCTTCAATCAGCCGTTTGTCAGCCTGGCGAACTTGTACTTGGACTTTGACTACGACAAAGAAGCAGCGCAGGTCTTTCAAGCGGCGATTTTGGTGAACGACGCGGACTCCGAGGCTCACTACGGGCTTGGAGTTGCGCACCAGAAAAGCAAGCAGTACGACGAGGCCGCCAAGGAATTCAAACGGGCCTACGAGCTAAACAGCGACCTGTGGGCAGCCGTCTATAACCTGGGCATGACCTACAAGGCGATGGATGACAAGAAGAACGCGATCGAGTGGCTGAAGAAGTTTCAGCAGGTCGGCAGTCGCGGCGGTCCCGAGATGGCCAGAATTGCGCAAGAAGCCATCAACCAGCTTGAAACCCCGTAGTTTCCACGGAAGTTCCTCTCTTGACCGATTGATTCGGTCTGCTTCGCCGAAATCCCAGAAATCCCAGGCATTTGCTCTTTGGCGATTCTGACTTGCCGACCTGGCTGGAACTACTAGGTGGCTGGTGTCAAACGACCCGCTACTGCGCAGACAGCCCGACGGTGCCTCGACTTGTCCTCGGCCCAAAGGGCCGGGGACGAATACGTCCTCACTCCTCCCTGCGACGTACCTACGGGTACGTCTCGGTCGTCGCTGCGGGCGTTTCGCCGATTCGCGCACCGGTCTGTCTTGCTCGCTACGCGGTTCATTTGACACCAGCCACCTAGGAGCCTGTTGTCTCGGCGAATATGGCCGGGATCGGTTGCGCGTCTTGCTCCAATCTGTTCGTCGCCATGTCGTCGTCCCAATCTCGTGGGCCAAGTCTCGTCGAGAAGATAACTTCCGTATCCGGCACGTTTCAATTTGTTTCCCGACGAGAGCCAGACGGGAGAAATGTCGACGAAGATTTCGCAGGGTAGTTGGTTTTCCTACCCACGTTTTTTTCACACGGCGACGGGGATAACCCTGCGGCGGAGTGCCGGTTTCCGATTGATCGTCGTCGCCGCGCGTGATATAAAAGTTGCGGCTTTCAACCATCCATTTCCCTTGGAAAAAGCTATTAAGGGTGGCCTGCTCATGCAACTTCGGGATCAGGTAGCGAAGCGGCTTCGCAACGCGCGTATTTGGGGTGGTCTGCTTGAAGAACTTGAAAAAGAAATCGAGCGGATCGAGGGCAAGGAAAACAGGGCGGCGGCGCTCTTTGAGCTTGGGGAGCTCTGTGAAGAGATCTTCCTGCGCAAAGACCGTGCCATGGCCCACTATCAGCAGGCGTTCAAACAGAACCCACAGCAACCACGGGCTCTGACGCGAGCGCGGCAAATCTACCGCGAGATGGGCAATCTCGAAATGGTAGCGACGCTGCTAGGCCTTGAAATCAAGGTTTCAAGCGACCCGGAGCGCAAAAAGGAGGCTGAGCGGTTGCTTGGCGAAACACTCCTGGATGCGCGCGAACGGGAAAAGGCGCGTCCTCCTTTGGAGAATGCAAGCAACCACTGGCCTGGCGATGCAGAGATCGCGGACGCCCTGGCGGCGACGAACTACGATCGCGAGGATTGGTTGAGTGAAGCTGAGCGATTGATGGGTGCGGGCGAAGCCAAACAAGCGAGCGATCCAGCGATGGCGACGCGAATTTGGTTTCGGGCGGCTCGCATCTTCCACATCGAAGCCAAAACCGATCCACAGTTCGAGGCATGTCTGCGGGCGGTGATTGCGCTTTCGCCGCAGCACGAGATGGCGAACTTCCTTTTGGAGAAAATCCTCGCCGAGCAAAATCGTTTCGACGAGATTGTGGCCCTCCAAGAGAAGCGGATTGATGCGCTGCCGGATGCACAGGCCAAGATCGATTTGGCCAAACGCATCGGCAACATGTGGCTTCTGCGCTGGAAAGACAAAGAGCGAGGCGCGCGTTTCTATGGCCGGGCTCTTACGCTGACCTATCGGGGCACAGTGGAGGCGGGCGTGGCCTTTCCGGGTCACTTGGCCGCGTTCAACGTGCTGCGCGAAGTTCAGGGTGCCAAGGGGGACTACGCGCCCATGGCGAACCTGGCCGAGCTGGGCAGCTTTGCGCCCATGAAAGACGAAGAGCGTGCGGCGCTCATGGTTCAAGCAGGCCGGATGGCTTGGCGCGACATGGGCGACGCTGAGACGGCAAAAGGCTATTTTGCCGAAGTCCAGCGCGTGTTCCCCGAAAACCCCGAACTTCAGGCGTTTATTGCCGAAGTGGGGGATCCGTCGGCGGAGGCCGCAGCGCCTTCCGATGCAGCGCAATCAGAAGCGGCTCCGGCTGAGGTGCCTGTTGCAGTTGAGCCTGTGCCGGTCGAAGCTGCGCCGGTCGTGGCCGCTGAACCGGTGGCGACTCCGGTCGAGGCCGTTGCACCAGTCGTTGCTCCCGTCGAGGCCGTTCAGCCTGAGCCGGTGCATGTTGAAGAGGCAGCTCCGCCTCCACCCGTGGAAGAACCGGCGGTTGATCCAGAGCTTGCAGGTCTCGATCCAGCGACGATCAAGGCGATCGAGGCAGCTCGTGGCCTTGAAGCGGGCAGCGCAGACAAGGCGATCGATGCGTGGCGAAAAGTCGTCGCGGCAGTGCCTTCTCATCGGGTTCCGCGAAGAAACCTGATTCGGGTGCTTCGTCAGATCGAGCGGTGGAATGCCCTCGCGGATGCCATCAAGGACGAAGTGGACAAAGTTGGCGATCTTTCCGTCGAGGAAAAGGTCGAAAAACTGTTCGAGCTTGTCGAGATTTACAAGGACCGGCTCAAACAGGATTCGCAGATCGTGAATGCGTACAACGCGATCATTGCGGCGCAGCCGAACAATGTTCGGGCTCTCGACGCGCTGGCCACCCAGTACGAAAACATGAAACGGTGGCCGGATTTGATCTCGACGCTGCAAAAGAAAGCGGCTGCCGTCGAGGACACAACTGAAAAAGTCGCCGTGTATGGCCGCGTTGCTCGTTTGTTCCAAGAGCGATTCTCGAACGTGGCAGAGGCGATAAAAGCTTACGAGCAAGTGATCGCGCTCGACGACGGGAACGACGAGGCGATCGCGTTCCTCAAGAGCAATTACGAGAAACGACGCGATTGGGAAAAACTCATCGCTGTCAATCAACGCGAAGTCGGGCGGATTTCGGATGCGAAAACGCGCAGCCAGCGGTTTGTCGAGATCGCGAAACTTGCGTCGGAAAAGCTCAAGAAGCCAGCGGTTTCGATCGAGCTGTGGGAGCGCGTTCTCGAAGCGAGCCCGGAGCATGCCGAGGCACTGTCCGAACTGGAGAAGCTCTACGAACGCGAGAAAATCTGGGACAAACTCGCGGATGTTAGCGAAAAACAGGCGCAACTGTTCACGGACAACACGAAGAAAGTTGCGATGCTTCAAAAACTCGGTGTGCTGTTTACCGACCGAGTGAAAGACGCACCGAGAGCGACGCGGGCGTGGAGGCAACTGCTCGAAATCGAGCCGGAAAACCGCCGCGCACAGGATGCCATCAAGAAGCTCTTTATCGAACAGAAGAGCTGGGATGACCTGGAACAGTTCTACGCGAAGCAGAACAAATACGACGAGCTGATCCGCGTATTTGAACGGCAAGTTGAAACCGAAGACGACGCAAACAAGGTCGTGCTTTGGAATCGGATCGCGGTGCTGTACCGCGACAAAATGGACAAAGCGGATCGCGCGCTCCGGGCATTTGAGAAAGTGTTGGCGCTGGATGCGCGGAATTTGCAGGCCGCAGAGGCGCTCATTCCGCTTTACGAGCATGCAAAGGACCCGAAAAAACTCGCAGGCGTGCTGGAAATTCAGCTTTCGCACACCGAGGACGTGGATGTTCGTGTCGAGCGCATGCGGCACTTGGGGCAGCTTGTCGAAAATGCGCTCAAGGACAAGGGCACGGCGTATGGCTGGTATCTGAAAGCGTTTGGCGAGGATTGGAAGCTGGATTGGTTGCGTGCGGAGCTTGAGCGGTTGGCGGCAGAAACGAACGGCTACCAAGCTCTTGTTGCGGCGTATGAAGCGGCAGTTCCAAAGTTTGCGGACAAATTCGATGCGTTGCCGCTGCAACTCGTCGTGGCCCAGGTGTACGAAGAGCAACTTCAGCTTGCGGAAAAGGCGATCGAGACGAATCGCCAGATCCTCGCAACCGACGAGAACCACGAGGTTGCTCTCGGCGCGCTGGAGCGACTGTATCTGAGGACGGCGCAGTACCCGCTTCTGCTTGGCATCTACCAGAAGAAGTTGGAGCTCGAAAACGATCCCGATCGGCAGCGCGGAATTCGGTACCAGATCGCGCAGCTTTTTGAGAACGAGATCAAAGATCCGGCTCAGGCTGTGACGGCATACCGCGCGATTCTCGATGGTGTTGGTGGTGAAAATGAGCTGCTGGCATGGCAGGCTCTCGATCGGATTTATACAGCGACGGCGCAGTGGGCCGAATTGCAAGCCACGATACCGAAAGAACTGGAACTGACTGATCCGGCGTCGGTGGATGCGGTCGTGCTGCTGAAGTACCGGCTGGGACAGGTGCGCGAGACGCACTTGAGCGACGTGCCTGGAGCGATTGATTGCTATCGGGAAATTCTCGATCAGCAGGCGAATCACGATGGGGCGCGGGAAGCTCTCGAGAGGCGGTTGCCGGACGCGCAGTTCCAAGTCGATGCGGCGAACATTTTGCAGCCGATCTACGAGCAACTTGGCGAATGGCTGAAGCTGGTCGGTGTTCATGAAATCCAGTTGGCGCGCACGGACGTTGCGGAGACGCTCCAGCGCGTCACGCTGCTGATGCGAATCGGTGAACTGTGGACCCAGCAGCTTGCGAATTTTGAAAAGGCGCTGGACGCCTACAGTCGCTGTTTCCGCGTTGATCCGACGAATGAACAGTGCCGAGTCGAACTTGAAAAAGTGGCGGTGCAATTGGGGGCGGGCAGCCATCTGGTCGGCCTTTACGAAGAGGCGATCCAGAAGGGTGGGCTTGATTCTCTGCTGACGCGCGAATTGCTGATGAAAGTTGCGGTTGCTTATGACGAGCAACTGGGCAACAGCGAGAAGGCGGTTGAGTTCTTCCAGCGCGCTCAGGAAATCGACCCCGAAGATGTGACGGCGCTCGAGGCACTTGAGCGTTTGTACATGCGCCACAAGCGTTGGGAAGAGCTTTTGGCGGTCATGCGCAAGAAGGTTGAGCTGGCCAGCGACGCGCAGGTTCGCGAGGCGTACTTCTTCCAAATGGCGAAGCTGTGGGAGGAAGTGCTCGGCAATTTTGAAAAAGCGATCGAGACGTACAAAGAAGTGCTGTCGCAGGACGACGCCAACATGTCCGCGCTGCGCGCACTCGACCGACTGTACTTGCAGCAGCAACTGTGGAACGACCTGTCTGAGAATTTGCAACGGCAGCTTGTGCTGTCGCAGGAACCTTCTGAACAGGTGGTTTTGCTGAACCGGCTCGGCAGCTTGCGTGAGACGAAACTCAACGACAAAGCGCAGGCGGTGGAAACGTACCGTCAGGCTCTCGATCTGGACCCGATGAACGACGAGGCGCGTGGGGCACTTGAGAATCTGATCAAGTTGCCGGAGCACGAGCTCGACGTGGCGGGCATTTTGGAGCCGATTTACAAGCACCGTTCGGATTGGGCGAACCTAATTGGCGTGTACGAAATCATGGTTCGTCACTCGCTCGATCCGGTGCGCAAGATCGAACTTTTGCATCAGATTGCGCGGCTTCACGAGGAAGGGCTCGAAGACGGTCTGAACGCCTTTTTGACGTATGCGCGGGCGTTGCGAGAAGACCCGACGGGAGAAGAGACGCAGCAGCATTTGGAGCGCTTGGCGCTTGTGCTGGAACGATGGCAAGACCTTGTGAACCTGTATGCCGAGGTCGTCGAGAAAGCAACGGACAACTTCGAGCTCCAGGTTCATTTGTGGACGCGGATCGCGCAGATTTACGAAGGCAATCTGGCCAACAACGATCAAGCGGCGCTGGCCTATCACAAGGTGCTGACCGTCGATTCGGCGAATCTGCCGGCGGCCAATGCACTCGAAGCTTTGTATACGCGCACCGAAAACCACCCGAAGCTCGTCGAAGTGATCTTGACGAAAGTCGAGATCGTAAACGAACTTTCACAAAAGAAAGAACTGTGGTTCAAAGCCGCTCGGTTGTACGTCGAGGTTCTGAACGATCCGGACAAGGCGATTGCGGTCTACAAAGGCGTTCTCGACGCGGACAGCGCGGATGCGACGGCGATTCAGAGCCTTGAGACGCTTCTGACCAGCCTGGAAAGATGGGCGGATCTGAAGGACTTGTTTGGGCATCAGGTCGAGCTGGCTCAGACGGGAGAAGAGAAGAAGCAAATCCTCTTCCAGATGGCGGATACGTATGACACGCGGCTCAAAGACATTGAGCACGCGATCGAGACGTACAACGACATTTTGGGCATCGATCCGACGGATACCGAGGCGCTCAAGTCGCTGGACCGTTTGTATGCGCGGGCAGAGCGTTGGTACGACCTGCTCTCGACGTTGGAGCGAGAGGTTGAATTGTCGGGGACGACCGCTGAAACGGTGGTTCTCAAGTACAGGGTTGGCAAGTTGTTTGAGACGCACCTGAAAGACATGGTGCGATCGGTCGAGTCGTATCGGGAAGCTCTCGAGTTGGAGAGCAGCGACGAGGCGACGCTGGCGGCACTCGATGGGATTGTGCATGGTGCCGAGGAGCCGGTGCTTGCTGCGCAAGTTCTGGAGCCGGTGTTCGAGAATGCGGGCGAATGGGTCAAGTTGATCGACGTGCTGGAGGTGATGGTGAAGCACGCCGATGATCCGCTGCGCAAAGTGGAGCTTTTGCATCGGATTGCGGGCTACTACGAACGCCAACTTGAACAGGCGATGAATGCGTTCGAGGCGTTCAGTCGGGCGCTTCGTCTGGATTCGGTGAACGAGGACTCGATCAAGAATCTGGAGCGGCTTGCGTCGGTGACGAACGCTTGGTCGCAACTTGCAGAGTTGTATGAAGCCGAAGTTGTGAAGATGGGCGACCCGATTCAGCAGGTCGAGATGCTGCTGCGGCTGGCTCGTGTGTACGAAGAGGAAATGACGGTCGAAGCGAAGGCGATTGCGACGTTCCGTCGTGTCCTCGACGTGGAAGCGGAGAATCCGACGGCGGTGCTCGCACTCGACCGTCTGTACGAACGAGGGCAGCATTTTGCCGAACTTGCAAACATTCTGCGGACGGAAATGCGTCTGGCCAACAGCGACGCGGAGATCATCGCGCTCCAGTTCCGATTGGGACAGTTGTACGAGGAGAATCTGCGAGATGTGGACAGCGCAATCGAGGTCTATCGAGAGATTTTGACCTCTGATCCGGGCCATGGGCCGACGCTGCAAGCCTTGGAATTGCTGTTTGCGGGCAACATCAGGCCGATCGAGATCGCGAACATTTTGGAGCCGCTGTATCGGAACGCGGAACAGTGGGAAAAACTGGTTCGCATTCACGAGGTCCAGCTCGAAAAGATGACCGATCCGAACGAACGTCAGTCGTTGATCGAGCGGATTGCGGAGATCGCAGAACACCGACTGGTGGACCAGGTTCGGGCGTTCCAATGGTGGTGCAAGGCGATCAATGAAGCGCCCACGTCGGAACGGGCGGCGGAAGAGGTCGAGCGGTTGGCGCAGGTGACTCGTTCGTGGGACGAGCTGGTTGCGGTTTACCTCGACACGATCAAGGGCGAGGTTGCGCAGGCCGATGCGCAAATCCAGCGCATGTTGTGGCTGAAAGTTTCGCGGGTGTACGAGTTTGAGCTTCGCGATCTCCAGCACACTGAGGAAGCGAACATTCGCGTCCTTCAGATTGAGCCGAAAGATCCCGATGCGTTGCTGTCGCTGGATCGCGTGTACAACCAGACTTCGATGTGGCGTGAGCTGGCCGATGTGTTGCGTCGCCGCATCCAGATCAGCCAAGACCCGGATGAGACGGTCGAGTTGTATTTCCGCCTGGGGACCGTGTTCACGGATGCACTGGAAGAGCCAGCGAGAGCGGTCGAGTGCTACAGCGCGATTCTCGAGAGCGATTCGCGCAATGGCAAGGCGCTGGAATGCCTCGAGCGGATTTACTTCCGAGGAGAACAGTGGCGCGAGCTTTCGGATGTCTACGAAAAGATGGTGGACATTCAGAACAGCGACGACGGCATGGCCGAGTGCTATGCCCGGATGGCGCGAATCGCGAGTGAGACGCTGAACGAGCGTGAACGATCGGTCGAGTTGTGGACCAAGGTCATTGACTTGCGGGGCGACAACGCGATGGCGCTCGGGGAACTTGCGCGGCTTTACGAAATGGCGCAGGCCTGGCGCGAATTGGAGGACATTCTCCAGCGCACCATTCGGATCACGGATGTTCCCGAAGACACGATCCCGATGTACAAGCGGCTCGGCGTTCTGCGGGAGACGAAGCTTGAGAGCGATCGCGATGCGCTCGATGCGTGGATGGAAGTGTTGCAAATCGATCCGCGCGACATTGATGCGCTGCGAGCGGTGGCGGCGCTGTACCGGAAGTTGGATCAGCCGGACGACTTGGCTGAGATTCTGCACCGGCTGATCGATTCGCTGGCGCTCGCGGGTGGAAACCCCGAAGAGATCCGCGAGGCGTGGGCCGAGCTTGGGAAGCTCTACGCAGATCGCATCATGCGGCCCCAGGAGGCCATCAAAGCCTGGAATAAGGTCTTTGAAATTAACAAGCGTGATTTCCGGGCTCTGGATGCGTTGGAGGCGCTTTACGGGCAAGAAGGGCAGTGGGAGGATGCGGTCAATGTCATCGAGAAGCGGGTGAAGCTGCTCGAGAAGGACAGCCAGAAGATCGCGGAACTTCTGAAAATCGGTCACATCTGGGAGGAGAAAGTCTCGGATTTGGCCGCTGCCGCCGACGCGTATGAGCGAGTTCAGGCAATCGACAAAACGAATCTGGAAGCGTCGATTCAGCTTGAGGGCATTTTCCGCATTCGGAAAAACTGGAATCAGCTCGCGGATTTGCTGTTGGCGCGGGTGGAATTCCCCGAGAACACACCAAATCAGCGGATCGAGCTGCTCCAGCAGGTCGCGCGCATTTACGAAGACAACATGAACGATCGCGACAGCGCGTTCGTGATTCTTCAGGCTGCGTTCCGTGAGGACTACTCGGTTGATTCGACGGCGCGCGAAATGGAACGGTTGGCGTCGATCATCAACAAGTGGGGTGATCTGCTCGGTGAGTACACACAGAGCGTTACGCAGATCGCAGATCCGAAGGCGCGGGCCGACCTGTGGGTCAAGATCGGTCGCTGGTACGCCGAGCACTTGAACCGCATTGACTACGCGATTGCGTCGCAGCAGCAGGCGCTTCAGATCGACAAGAACCACAAGGAAGCGCTGACGAACCTGGCTGAGGCGTACAAAAAGACGCAGCAGTGGAATGAATTGGTCGCGACGCTGGAACACCATTCGACGATCGAGGATGAGCCCGAGAAGAAAGTGGCGCTTCTGCTCGACTTGGCGGGTGTGTACGAAGGTCAGATGCAAAATGCCGAGCAAGCCGTCGGTGCGTTGCGGCGGGCGATTGCGGCGGACCCGACGTGTATGCCGGCGCTCGACTCGTTGGAGCGGCTCTATACGGCGGGCCAGTCGTGGATCAACCTGATCGACACGCTGGGTCGCAAGGCGAAGAACACCGACGATCCTGACAAGGTGATTACGCTCAAGCGGCGGGTCGGTGAACTGTACGACCAGCGGCTTTCGGACCCGAACAAGGCGATCGTGAGCCATCGGGAAATCCTCGACATCGACGCAAACAACCTGCGGGCGATGCGGGCTCTCGAGGAGCTTTACGCGAAGGTTCAACAGGCCGAGCCGTATCTGCAAATCCTCGAGACGCAGCTTGATGTGGTGGGGTCGGACGACGAGCGAATCAGCTTGTACGAGAAGATCGCCGTCGCGTGGGAAAACCTGTTCAAGAAAGTGGACAAAGCTGCCGAGGCGCATGAGAAGGCGCTTTCGTTTAACGAGCGGCATTTCCCGTCGTACAGGCAACTTGAGCGGCTGTATCGAATCGTGCGTCAGTGGGCGGAGCTTGTCGAAACCTACAGGCGGCATATCAGCGTGACGCTCGACGGAAACGAGCGGATGGCGCTCTACGCCGCGATGGGCGAAGTCTACGAGATTGAGATCAAGGACAACGACCGTTCCATCGAGTCGTACAGCGAGATTCTCGCCATCGATCCGAATCACCAGGGTGCGCTCATCGCGCTGGGTCGGCTGTACGAACGCATCGAGGATTGGAGCAGGGCGATCGACACGTTGTCGCACCTGGTTTCGTTGGTGCAAGACCGTCGGCAGCAAGTCGAACTTCACACGCGCATTGGGTCGCTGTACGAGGACAAGCTCCAGGATCAAGAGACGGCGGAAGGTCGGTTCTTGGAGGCGTTGCGGGTCGATCCGAACTTTGTTCCGGCGATGCAAAAACTCATCGCGCTGTACAAAGGCCGGGGCGATTGGCTGAAGGCGTCGCAACTCATGATTCGTGCCGAGGAGCAAACGCCGAATCCGCTCGAGAAAGTGAAGATCCTATTCGAGATCGGGACGATCTTGCAAGAAAGGCTCGACGAGGAGAAGAGAGGTTCCGAATTCCTCGCACGAGTCATGCAACTTGACCCGGAACACGTCGGTGCGGCAGAGCCGCTTGCGGAACTTTATTTCCGCGAGGGACGGTGGAAGGAACTGGAGCCGATTCTCGACGCCCTGGTTCGCAAGGCCGACAAACGAGACGCAAAAGAGACGAACAATCTCTACTTCCGCGTCGCGAAAACGGCGGATTCGCTGGGGAATCGGGACAAGGCTCTCAAGTACTTCAAGATGGCCTACGACCTGGACAGCACGTCGCTTCAGACGTTGCTCGGACGGGCGGATCTGCTGTATCGCCTGGAAGATTGGGAGGGCGCATTCAAGCTGTACCAGACGGTGCTTGTGCATCACCGAGAGGCGCAGTCGGATCGCGAGGTCGTCGATATCTTCTACCGACTGGGCATCATCAAGTTGCGCCAGACGGAAAAGAAGAAGGCGCTCAACATGTTCGAGAAGGCGCTCGAACTTGACCCGAACCACAGGCCGACGCTGCTCGCTGTGATTGAGATGCAGCTTGCCAACAGCGATTGGGAAGCGGTCATCAATGCGAAACGGGCGCTTTTGCCGGTGTCCGATGGAGAGGAGAAGTTCAAACTCGACTGCGAAATGGCCGACATGTACGCGGACAAGCTCCAGCAGTATCCGAAGGCGATCCAGTGCTACCTCGACGCAATCGAGATCAAGCCGGACAGCCACGTCACGCTGCACAAGGTGCTTGAGCTGTATACGAAGACGGAGCAGTGGAAAAAAGGCATCGAGATTCTCGGGCGTCTGGCGCAGCTTGAGCACGATACGCTCCGTCGAGGCAAGTTCTACTACACGGCGGGCGTCATTTATCGTGACGCGCTGAAGTCCACCGACGAGGCGATCGAACAATTCAACCTGGCGCTCGATTCGTACTTCAGCAAACCTGAGGCGATTCCGTCGGCCCGGTTCCAGGAATTCCTCAAGCCGTTTGAGGCGATCGACAAGATCTGCACGACGCGGAAAGACTGGAAGGCGCAAGAGCGCAACTACCGCAAGATGATCAAGCGCATGCCGAAGACCGGCCAAGAGCAGGTCACGGTGGCGTTGTGGCACGCGCTCGGTGAAATCTATCGTTCGCGACAGAAGGACATTCCCGCCGCCATCCAGACCTTTGAAGTGGCCGTGGGTCTTGAGCCGGACAACCTGAAGCGGCGCGAGATTTTGGGTGAGCTCTACATCGTCGGTGGCCCGGATTTCCTGGATAAGGCCGTCAACGAGCAGATGTTCATGATCGACAAGGACCCGTACCGCGTCGAGTCGTACAAAGCTCTCCGTCGCGTGTACATGGATTCGCGGCAGTTTGACAAAGCGTGGTGTTTGTGCTCTGCGCTCGTGTACATGCAGCGGGCGGATGCGGACGAACAGCAGTTCTTCGAGCAATACAAGCGAAGTCTGCCGAAGGCGAGGAACAAGCTCACCGACGAGATGTGGGCCAAGTACATCTACCACAAAGATGAGGATCGCTTCGTCGGTTCCATCTTTAGTCAGGTGTACCGCGCTGTGGGTCTTTTGCGTGCTTCGGAACACAAGCAGTTTGGTTTGAAACGCAAGGAGAAACGCGATCTGTCGAGTGATCAGACGATGTTTGGCCGCGTGTTCACCTATGTGATGCAAGTTCTGGGTGTGCCGCCTGACGTGGAGATCTTCTTCCGGGCGGACCAACCGACGGATCTGGTGGTCGCAAACTGCAAAGAGAAAAACCTGTTCATTCCGTCGATTGTCGTCGGGCAGGGCATGTTGGCAGGCAAGGGCGACAAAGAGCTTGCGTTCCCAACGTCAGTGTTCTTGACCAAGATGCGGAAGGAACACTATCTGCGAGCGATCTTGCAGTCGAACACAGAGCTTGCGGTTGCGCTTCTGTCGGCGGTGCGGCTGGCGCGGCCTGATTTCGCGGTGCCTCCGCAGCATGTGCAACTGGTAGAGCAATTTGCAGCGGCCATGGGACCGTTTGTGCCGTTCGCGGATCGCGAAAACCTGGGCATGGTCGTGCAGAAGTACGTCGCGAACAAGTCGCAGCTCGACATGGCGAAGTGGGCGCAGGCGGTGGATTTGACGGCGCATCGGGCAGGTTTGGTGGTGTGTGCCGACTTGAGCGTCGCGGCACGCCACATCGGTCAAGAGCCGACGACGGTGGGCGGGATGATGCCGAAGGACAAGGTCAAAGAGCTGCTCATGTACTCGATCTCGCCAGCGTATTTCGAGCTGCGTTCGCTGCTCGGCATCGCCATCGGATAACGCCTCGCGCTGCGATGTCGCGCAGCGCAATTTCCCGCTCAACTCAAACCAGGCCGCGCCGGGTGTTTCACTCGGTGGCGGCTTTTTCTTTTTGGTAAGTTCGCCGGACTCGACCAAGATGCGAAAAAGGTCGGCGAGAAAAGCAGACGTTGCGTGATGATGGATAGGACTTTGGGGTGATGACACCGTCTCAAAAACACAAGGAGCATGCTCCCAGGCGCGTTCGGGTATGGGTGGTGACCGTTTCGGACACACGCACGGAAGAGACCGACGAAGGCGGTCGAACCTGTTGTGAATGGGTCGAGCGATTCGGTCACACGGTCGCCGGAAAAGTGATTGTCAAAGATGACCCGGAGCTTGTGAAAACGGCGGTTGTACAGGTCGCCGACACGCACGGCGCGGATGTGGTGGTCAGTACGGGTGGGACGGGGATTTCTCGACGGGACAGCACCTTCGAGGCGATTTCGTCGCTGCTTGAAAAACGGCTGGACGGTTTTGGAGAGTTGTTTCGGTCGCTGTCGTATGCGGAAATCGGGTCGGCGGCGATGCTCAGTCGGGCGGTGGCCGGTTTGTTTCGCGGTGTGGTGCTGTTTGCTGTGCCGGGTTCGCCGCATGCCGTCAGTTTGGCAATGGAAAAGCTCATTGGGCCCGAGCTGGGGCATCTAACATTTGAGGCCCGCAGATGACGGGGATGACGGCGGCGACTTTCATGACCTCGACCATGACCTCGACCATGACCTCGACGGATGGCGACAAGACCCAAACGGAGACGGATTCGCCTCGGCGTCATCTTCCGGTGGTGGGTCGAGGGTCGTTTCCTCGCATGGAATCGGCGCTGGAATTGAAACCGCTCGCCGATGGTCTTTCGCGACCGATTCGATATTTGCGGCTGTCTTTGACGGACCGCTGCAATTTCCGATGTACGTATTGCATGCCGGAACAGGGCATCGAGTTGGCACCTCGGAATGAGGTGCTCTCGTTTGAGGAAATTGGGTACGCGGTTGCAGGGCTTGCCCTGGTTGGTGTGAAGCGGGTTCGTCTGACGGGCGGCGAGCCGACGGTGCGCAAGGATTTGGTGCCGCTGGTCGCGCGGCTGTCGCGTTTGGCGCTGGACGATTTGGCGCTGTCCACGAACGGCGAACGGCTTTTTGAGTTGGCGAGGCCGCTCAAAGACGCGGGTCTTCACCGTTTGAATGTGAGCGTGGATACGCTGGACGAGGCTCGTTTTCGGAATTTGACGCGGCGCGGCAATTTGGCGCAGGTGCTCGCGGGTCTGGATGAGGCAAAAAAGGTAGGTTTTGTCCACACCAAAGTGAATTGCGTCGCGATGCGGGGTTTTAACGACGACGAACTGGCGTCGCTGTGCCGGTATTGCTGGGACCGCGATTTCATTCCGCGCTTCATTGAGCTGATGCCGATGTCGGAAGGCACGCTGTTTTATCCGGGCGAATTTTTGCCGGTGGCGGAGATTCGCCGGATTCTGTCTGAGGCGTTTGGGCCTCTCCGCAGCGGAGAAACAGGGGAGCCGTTGCCCGGCGTCGGCCCGGCGCGTTACGCCTCGTTTGAATACAAAGGTGCGCCGCGGCGCGTCGGCATGATTTCTGCTGTGACCGAACCGTTTTGCGATACGTGCAACCGGGTTCGATTGTCAGCGACAGGGCAGCTTCATGGTTGTTTGGCTTACGACGATGCGATCGATTTGCGCGCGGTGCTTCGATCGGGCCTTTCGGGCGACGAATTGCTGGAAGGTTTGGTGAACGTGACCCGCGCGGGTTTGCAAGAAAAACGAGCGGGGCATGTGTTTTCCGAAACGGGCTGTGGCGGCCCGCGCAAACACATGGTGTCGATCGGCGGCTGAGGGACATTTTTCCGTCGCAGCCGCTAACGAATATGGGAAGGTAACGGGCGAACACGTGATGTCTAGACAGACTCTCTTGGAAACAGCGAGCGGTTCGGCAGGGAGGTCCTCTTCGGGCAAGCCGCCTTTGGGAGGACAGCGCCGGGTGCTTCTGATCGTGCTGTCGGTTGGCATTGTCGTCGGCGGAATCGGCCTGCTTCTGTCCGATTCGTCGAGCTTCGAGTACTACAAGCACGTGGATGAGGTCACAAAGGACAGCTCGGCGTGGCAGAACAAACGGCTTCAGCTTCACGGCTACGTGGTGCCGGGCTCGATCAAAAAACGGCTGAACCGAGACGTGCAAAAGCTGGAATACAAATTCCAAATCGAAAACTGCGGTGCAGTGGCGGAAGCGTATTTCGCGGGCGTTGTGCCCGACACGTTCAAAGACGGCGCAGAAGTGGTGCTGAAAGGCCAATTCCACGGGCCGCAGTTCACGGCGTCGGAAGTGATGGCGAAATGCCCGTCGAAATATCAGCAAGCCGGTGCGGCACATCCAGGCAATGTGGAGCGCTGTAGTCGGGACACGGCGGGCAAGGGCAACTAGGCGATGACGCAAAACCTGACTGCGGAGCTTGGCAGTTTCGTGCTGCTGCTGACGCTCATTTTGACGACGTATGCCGGGGGCGCTGCGGTCGCGTCAGCCCGTCGGCATTCGCCGCCTCTGTTTCGTTCGGCGGTGTACGCGAGCTATGCCTGCACGGCGCTTTTGTCGCTGGCGTCGTGCCTGATTTTCTTTGCGCTTTTGTCGAACGATTTTTCGGTGAAGTACGTGTTCCAAAACTCGGATGCGGCGATGCCGTGGTTTTTCAAGGTGGCGGCGTATTGGGGAGGTTTGGACGGGTCAATGTTGTTTTGGGCGTGGCTTCTGTCGATGTTCTCGACGATAGCCGTGGCGCGGAATCGTGAACGACACCGCGAGCTTTTGCCTTGGGTGCTGGCGATTCTGATGGGCATCCTGGCGTTTTTTGTGTCGTTGGTTGTGTTCTACAAGCGCCCGTTTGACACGTTTCTGGATACGGTGCCGGCGGTGGGGAAGGGGCTGAATCCGCTGCTGCAGGATTTCTATATGGCGACACATCCTCCGTCGCTGTACGTCGGGTATGTGTCGGCGAGCGTTCCGTTTGCCTTTGGGATGGCGGCGCTGATTACGGGGAATCTGGATGATTCGTGGCTGCAATCGGTGCGGCGCTGGATGCTGCTGAGTTGGTACTTTCTGTCGCAAGGGCTGATTTTGGGGGCGCTGTGGGCGTATCACGTTCTTGGGTGGGGCGGTTATTGGGGCTGGGACCCGGTGGAAAACGCGGGCATTTTGCCGTGGTTTACAGCGACGGCATTTTTGCACTCGCTGATGATTCAGGAACGGCGCGGAATGATGAAGGTGTGGAACGTGGTGCTGGTGGTGCTGACGTTCCTTTTGACGATGGTGGGGACGTTCATGACGCGCTCGGGCATCGTGCAGTCGGTGCATGCGTTCGGGAACGACCCGGAATTGGCGGCGCGCTTTTTGGCGTTCATCGGTTTTGCGGCGGTGTTTGCGTTTGGTTTTGTGGTGTTTCGTCTGCCGCGTTTGCGGTCGCGAGCGGACATGGAATCACCGCTGTCGCGTGAGTTTGCGTTCCTTTTGAACAATTGGGTGCTGATCGGGAGCGCGTTTTTCATCTTGGTGGCGACGCTGTTTCCCACGCTGTCTGAGTCGGTGACGCGGAACCGGATCACAGTGGGGCCGCCGTTTTTCAATCGCTGGATGGCACCGCTCGGGTTGATGCTGCTGGTGCTGACGGGAATCGGGCCGCTCATGGCCTGGCGGAAAGCGACAAAAGGCTTGCTGTGGAAACAGTTTCGAGTGCCGATTCTCGCCGCCATCATGACGGTGGTGCTGGCGCTTTCGTTGTTGCCGCAGGTGCGCGCGAAAACTTCGTTCATGCACGAAAAAATCCAGCTTCCGGTCAGCCTGGTCTGTTTTGGTTTGTGCGCGTGGGTGCTGGCGACGGTGGCGCAAGAGTTCGTGGTGGGGACGCGCGCTCGGATGGCGAGCCTAAAACTCGATGCGTTGACGGCGTTTGTGGGTTTGGTGTTGCGCAACAAGCGGCGATACGGCGGCTATGTGGTTCACGTCGGAATTGTCCTTATGTTTTTTGGCTTTGCGGGGCAGACGTTCCAAAAAGAAAACGAAGTGACGCTGTCTCGAGGGCAAACGACGAAGATCGGACGGTATCAAGTCACGCTCGCGAGTTTTGGCCAGAGCAGCGACCCGCAAAAAGAAGTGGTCGAGGCGCGGCTGTCGGTGCGCAGCGGCGATCAGCGCTTTGAACTTCGACCGGCAAAATGGGCGTATCGAGGCCATGAAGACGAGCCACCCAAAACGGTTGTGGCGACGCACAACGGCCTGTTTGAGGACCTGTATGTGATTTTGAACGGAGTCGATGGGAGCGAGTCGGTGGCCGGGCTCAAGTTGATTGTGAATCCGCTGGTGTTGTGGGTGTGGCTGGGTTTTGTGTGGCTGATGTTCGGAACAGCGATTGCGTTTTTGCCGGATCGAAACGAGCCCTCGAAGGCGGACGACGACAAAGGACGAGGCGATGGGCCAGAAATCGTATCGAACACCGCGCCCGACCAGAAACCGTCGCTGGAGGCTCGCGGGCGCGACGTTGCGGTCTTGTTGTGCGTGGTTGCGTCGGTGTTTTTGCACGGAGCAACCGTGCATGCGGCGACGCCCGGCGATTCCGCGATGCACCAAGCGACGGAGGGGCAGAACTTTCCGACACCTCCGCGCAGCGAACTCGAGCGGGATTTGCGTCGATCGCTGGTGTGTATGTGTGGGTGTGGCCGACAGTCGCTTGCGGAGTGTACGTGCGGTTTTGCGGCGAAAGAACGCAGCCTGATCGCGCGGCTCATCGACGAAGGAAAAAACCGTGAACAAGTCATCCGGGTGTTTTTGAACAAATATCCCGGCGAATCCGCGCTCGTGACGCCTCCCGACGTGGGTTTCAATCGGCTCGCGTGGGCGATGCCTGTGGCGTTGCTTTTGGCCGCTCTTTTTGCGATGGGTGTGGTCGCAAGGCGCTGGTCGAAGCAAGCGTCGCAGGCCCGTCTTGCGGCTCAATCGGCGGCGAGCCCAAACCCAAAAGACCGCGCTGCTTATGAACAACGCCTCGATGACGATCTCGATGAGATGGACTGACACACGTTTGCTTCTGCTGGGAGGCGCCCTGACCTTTTTGGTCGCTTTTGCGGCGTTTTCCGCTTTGCTCGGCGGGCCGAACGGTCCGGCGGTTTTTCTGGCGGGCGCGGCGGCGTCGTTGTGGGCGACAGGCTGTTTGCTGTGGCTTTCGGCGCGGGGTCTTTCGGCAGTCACGGACAAGGACGAACAGCTGGAAGCGGAAGCGGTGGTGGGTCGGCGGCGCAAGGAACTTTCGCGCGAATACCACTTGCTGAAACGCGCACTGAAAGAGCTGGAACTGGACCGGCAGATGGGCAAGCTGTCCGAGGCGGACTACGCGGACATCCGCAGCCTGTATCGGACACGAGCGGTGCGAATCCTCAAGGTGTTGGACGAACGCGAGGCGGCGGTTTACGCGGATCGCATCGAGGCGGATGTGCAAAAACTCCGCGCAAAAAGTGCGCAAAAGCCGTCGCACACGTCGCCTGCGAACAAAGCCGAGGAACGGCCCACGATCCTTGCGAAAGCGTGTTCGGAGTGTGGGACACGCAACGACCTCGACGCGGTTTTTTGCAAACAATGCGGCGAAAAAATCGGAGGCATGGCGTGAAAAACCGGTTTCTTCTGAACGGTCTGGGCTGGGTGTGTCTGTGCCTTGTGGGGTTTTCTTCGGCGTGGGGACAGCCTGCGGTGACACCGACAACGCCCGCTGCGCCTGCGCCGTCACAAGCTGCGCCTGCGCCGTCACAAGCTGCGCCTGCGCCGTCACAAGCTGGTCCGGCTGAACCGGGATTGCCGGTGGGGACGCTGCGGTTCGAGGTGGTGGACGAGGCGCAAAAGCCGCTGCGCGACGTTCCGGTTCAGTTGTATCGGCGCGCAAACGACAAATCACCGGTGGAGCAGCTTCCTGTTCGGAACACCGATGAGCAGGGCGTGCTTGTGTTTGCGGGTCTTGCGCACGGAGACGCCGAGTACTTGGCGGTTTTTTCGCACTTTGGCTACCAAAGTCCGTCCGAGCCGTTTCATTTGCCGAGCACGCAAGGTCATGTGATGCGCGTCGTTGTGCGTCGGCCCGCACAAGGCCCGGAGGCGAAAAAAAGCCTGTCGTTTGGGCAGGGGTCGCACGTTCTTTTGGAGGTCCAAGAGGACTTGCTTGCGGTGACTGAGACGTTGCAGCTGCACAATGCGCTGCCGACGGCGGTTGATCCGGGCAAAGACGGCCTGCGGATCGAGCTGCCGCCCGACGCGATTTCGCCGCAGCTTCCGCAGGGCAATCCGACGACGCTCAGCCTGGACCAAAGTTCGCCTGGAAGGGTCGCGCTTGTGTGGAAAGGGCTCGTGCCGCCTTTGGCTACGATGTTGTCGGTGAGTTTTCTTCTGCGACACACGGGTTCGCTGGATGTGGCGCAGCTTCTGGGGCTTCCGGCACCGGATTTGCGCGTCGTCATGGAAAAGCGAAAGGCGGTGGAGTTTTCGGGCCTTTCCGACGTAAAAGAGCGGGACTTTTCGGGGAAAACGGTGCTGTTTGGCGTCCCGGATGGGGCGGCTTCGGGCGAGATTTCTTTTTCGGTGACGGGTTTGCCGAAAGAGCATCGGGCGACGCGGCTTGTCGGGGGAATCGTGGCGCTGCTGATTGCGGCGGCGTTTTTGGTGCTGTCCTATCGCGAACACAAACTGCCCAAGCCGACGCGCGCGGCCCTGTCCGACAGGCGCGACCGTTTCTTGCGAGAACTTTTGGCGGTGCGTGAGGGCGCAAAGACTGCGGGGCGCAGCGAGCAAGCCGTGCTGCTGGATTTGGCGAAGGTGTATCGGCAGTTGGACGAGCTCGATGACGCATGACGAGGGCGTCATTCGGCAAGTGGCCCTGTCCGACGTATTCAAGGACTACGACGGCAAGCGCGCCCTGTCGGCTGTGACGCACACGTTTTGCGCGGGCCAGCTGACGGCGCTCATCGGAGACAACGGAGCAGGCAAAAGCACGCTGCTTTCGATTTTGGGTTTGCAGGCGCGCCCCAGTCGGGGGAGGGTGTTTTTCGACGGTCAGGATGCCGATACGCTCGACGGAAAGTGGTTGCGCGAGCGGGTGTTTGTGCTCGGGCATCAGACGCGCCTGTACGCCGATTTGTCCGCGCGCGAGAACCTTCTTTTTTTTGCGCGCCTGCACTTTCCGCACGAGCGCCGACAAACCCTGTCGGAGCAAACCGAGGCGTGGCTGTGCCGCGTCGGTCTTTCGCAGGCGTCGGACCGCCCGTGCCGAACATTTTCGCGAGGCATGCTTCAGCGGCTGGCACTTGCGCGGGCGCTTTTGGTCAAGCCGCAGGTGCTGCTGCTCGACGAACCGTACACGGGCCTTGACCCCAAAGGCGTGGCGGATCTGTCGGCGCTGCTCGTGAAGGCGCGCGACGAGGGCGTGCTGGTGGTGGTGATTTCGCACGATTTTGCGCCGCTGGCCCCGTGCGTGGATGCGGCGGTTCTTTTGCGCAAAGGCCGGGTGGAAAAAACGGCTGCGTTTTCGCGCGGAACCTGTCGCGTGGAACAGCTTGCAGCGCTGTATGCACCGTCGTCTGTTGCGGTCCCGGCAGTCGCGGCGGTGCCGCAAACGCCTGACGTGGGCGGGCGGGCGTGATGTTTTTCTTGCGACAGGTGGGTTTTCTGTTGTGGAAAGACGTGCTGATCGAGTGGCGGGCGCGCGAACTCTTGCTCTCGACGATTTTGTTTTCCGTGATTGTCGTGCTGCTGTTTTCGTTCGCTTTTTTGGGAGGGGCCCTTCCAACGGTCGAGGTGCTTTCGGGGGTTCTTTGGGTCGCGGTGTCTTTGTCGGGGATGCTGGGCATCTCACGCAGTTTTGAAAAGGAACGCGAGGCGGACACGCTGCGGGCCCTTCTGTCCGCGCCCATCGATCGAGCGGCGCTGTATGTAGCCAAACTCATCGCGATCACGCTGCTCATGTGGCTGACCTCGGCGGTGGTGGTGCCGGCGCTGTGTCTTTTGTTCGGCCTGCGCTTTCCGGCAGGGGGGGCGTGGTTTGTGGCCCTTTTGGCGCTGGGAACCACCGGTTTTGCGGCGGTCGCGGCGCTGTTCGGAGCGTCGCTGGGACGAGCCCGAGCGCGCGAGGTTCTTTTGCCTTTGCTCGTGTATCCGCTGGTGTTGCCCGCGCTGCTTGCGTCTGCGCGCGGCACGTATGGCGTTCTGTATGGCACCCCTGAATCACTGGCTGATGCGGTGCGGTGGGTGAAATTCCTGGTTGTGTTTGACAGTCTGGCGATCGTGTTGGGCTTGTGGCTTTTTGAACCCCTGACCACACAAGATTGAGCGGCAGACACGCAGACAGAACCCGCAACAAACGAGGTTTTTCGATGGCAAACATGCGCAAGGAACGATTCGGTGAGCTAGACGTGGTGCTTTCGGGGGGAACGGACGGGCATGGCGGGGGCGATGGGCCGCTCGTCGTTTTGCTGCACGGTTTCGGAGCACCCGGCACAGATTTGGTCCCGCTTGCGCAGCCGCATCTTTTGCCGGTGCCGCGCGGTGTCCGTTTTGCGTTCCCGGCGGCCCCCCTTTCGCTGTCTGCTGTGTCGAATGTTGGTTTTGGGATGGGGGATTCGCGAGCGTGGTGGCTGATTGACATCGAGCGGTTTCAAGTCGAACTCCTGTCTGGGCGGGCCGAGCGCCTGACGGAAGAGGTCCCACAAGGTTTGGCGGCGGCGCGCAAGAGCCTGCTTGTCACCCTCGAGACGCTGGAACAGAAGCTGGGCGTTTCGCCGGGCAAGATGGTGCTCGGGGGTTTTTCGCAGGGGGCGATGTTGTCGATGGATGTGATTCTGCGCAGCGGGCGGACGTTTGCGGGCGCGGTGCTGTGGTCGGGCACAATCATCTGCGCGCACGAGTGGCAACCCCTGTACTCCCGCACGGCGGGTCTGCCGATGGTGCAGAGCCACGGCGTGCTCGATCCGCTGCTTCCTTTTGAACAAGCGGAACGGCTGCGCGACCACCTACAAGCCGCCCAAGCCAAGCACGGCTTCATCGCCTTCCGTGGTGGCCACGAAATCCCTCCCACCGTCCTCTCCCGAACCGCCTCTTTCCTCACCCAAATCCTCTCCTAACGATGTCGCCAAGCGTGGGAAGCGCAGCGTTGCATGAAAAAGTTGCGACGTTGCGGGTCAAAGATAGAAAGTTCTGGGTCAGAACCCACAACGTTGCGGGTCAGAACCCACAATGTTGCGGGTTTGGGCTTGGGTGTGGTCGGTGCGGGGTTTGGGGAAAAGGCGTGGGGTTGCGCAAGGTTGTGCAAGGAACCGCTTGACCTCGGCGGAAAAAACGTGCTTTCTATGGCCCGTTTTCGCAGCGTCCCTCGAATGGTTCGGGGGCCTGCCGATCCTCGCTCTCGGGCAGTCTGTGAGGCTGTTTGGGGGCTCTATGATCCAGGAGGAACAGATGAACCAAGTGTCCATGCGGGATGAACCCGGTACGAAGCGCGAGTATGAAACCATCTTCATCCTGCGCCCGGAAGTGACCCAGGACGGAATCGGCTCCGTCAACAACCGCGTTCGCCACATCATCGAGTCGATGGGCGGCAAGGTGCTCAAGCTCGACAACTGGGGCAAGCGCAAACTCGCCTACGAGATCAAGAAACAGCTCAAGGGAGTTTACCTGTACTGGCAGTACCTGGGCTCTTCTGGAATGGTCGAGGAGATCGAGCGCAACCTGCGCATGCTCGAGTCGGTGATTCGGTACTACACCGTGAAAGTCGATGAGGATGTCGTTCCCGATGCGCGCCCGAGCGCGGTGGATGACGAGACGTATGTCAAGGCCGCGACCACGATTCCAGACGAGGAAGAGCTGGCGACGGGTACGGCGGTGGCTGCGCGCTTCCGCGATGAAGACGAAGACGATGACGAGTTTGATCCAGACCTTGAAGAGGCGGCTCTGTCGCGTCATTCAGACAAAGGGGAGGAATAGACATGTCGATGGAAATGGAAGAAAACCAAGGGCCGCCGCGTCGCGGGCCACGGGGTGCTGGCGGACCGGGGGGCGACAAGAAATCGGGGTCGTCGGTTCGGAAGCGGGGCTTCACACGGCGGAAAGTGTGCCGGTTCTGCGCCGACAAGACGCTGGTCATCGACTACAAGGATTCGCAGCTTCTCAAGTACTTTGTGACGGATCGGGGCAAGATCGTTCCCCGTCGCATTTCGGGAAACTGCGCAAAACACCAACGGAAAGTCGCGTTGTCTGTTCGCCGGTCGCGAATGATTGCGCTTCTGCCGTACAGCGTGACGGGCGCGTAAGGAGACATCACCATGCAAGTCATTCTTCGCGAGGATGTCGCCAATCTGGGCAAAGGCGGTGAGCTGGTTTCGGTCAAGCCGGGCTACGGGCGCAATTTCCTGATTCCGCAGGGCTTGGCGATGCTGGCCACAGAGAGAAACGTCAAACAGCTTGAGCACAACAAGCGCACCATCGCGGCGCGCAATGCCAAGTTGTTGAAAGACGCGCAGGGTGCGGCGGAAACGCTGTCGTCTATCACGCTCCGGTTTTCACGGCAGGCGGGTGAGGGCGGCAAACTGTTCGGCACCGTTTCGACCCGTGACATCGAGGAAGAGGCGCGGCGGTACGGCATGGCGCTTGACCGCAAGCGCGTCCACATTCCCGAACACATCAAAACGGTCGGCGACTACACGGTCGAGGTCAAACTCAACCAAGGCGTCGTGGCCAAACTCAAAGTCCAAGTGACCGCAGCCTAACCTTCCCCCCTCTTCGTTCCCCGTTTCCCCCTCTTCGTTCCCCGTTCCCCCCTCTTCGTTCCCCGTTCCCCCCTCTTCGTTCCCTGTTCCCACGTGTAGTTAGGGATTGCGTCTCTTCTTTTCATTCGCGATGAGCTCGGGCAGGTTTTCGCCGGGGCACGTCTCTTCGCGGAAGAGACGCCTGGCGATGCCGTCGGGATGTCCCAAAATCGCGCAGGAGGCCTCGGTGCAAAACAAACCCGTTTCGACCACACCGGGCAGAAGTTTCAGCGACTCGTGAAGCACAAAGGCAGCGATTCCCTGTGTTTGGCCGGGGTCGAGCTCTGCATCGACGATGACATTCCCTGAATCCGTGACAAAGGGGTTCTGCACAGACTCCGAATCCGTCGCGGCCTTCCGAATCGACGCCTTTTTCACCTGCGGCAGTGTTGCAATCCTCGCGAGCGTTTGTGTCGCGCCGAACCGCACCACTTCAATCGCCAAAGGCCGACGCTGGCCTATCCTGTCCACGCACTTCGTTTCATCCACCAGGATGATCACTTGGCTGGACGCCTGAGCGACCAGTTTTTCGCGCAGAAGTGCGCCGCCGCCCCCTTTGGAAAGCTGCAACCAGCGGTCGATTTCGTCTGCTCCGTCCACTGTCAGGTCGATGGGGGCGCGGCTTCGCTCGCCTTGCCTCTGGGGCGGGCGCGGCAACATCTCGTCGAGATCGACGAGTGCAAGACCCAACGATTCGGCGAGTTTTGCCGAACGCTGCGAGGTCGCGACACACTTGAGGTGCTTGTGTTTCCGCTCGGCCACCAGCCGAATCCACCGCTCCGCCGTGTCGCCGGTTCCCAAACCGAGCGTCATCCCCTCGCAAACCAGACCCGCTGCGTTTCGCGCCGCTGCGTCTCGCGCCGCCGAGATTCCTTCGGGCGTCACAGGCCCTTCCCAAGGTTTCGCAAACTGCATGGCGGCACCTTAATACATCCCCGTTTCCAGCCATCCCCTTTTTTCCTTCCTGTGGCTTGTTGTGGGTTCAAGCCGGGCCGTTTTCGATCTCAGGTCGATCTGATTTCGAGCGCATTTGGGGTGGCGGGTTGAGTCTGTGGCACCCTTTTTTTTGCGGCTCCGATAATTTGAGACAGCATCCCAGCCGATGCGAAGGTGAACAGGCGATGTCGCACGACCTCGAGCACAAAAAAGACCCCAAAGAAAATCCCTTTCTGTCTGCCTTCAAGGCCATCGAGGGCGGCAAAAAGAAACGCGGTGGTGACGACGACCAGCTCAACATCGCAACCGCGCCCATTCATTTGGGCGGCGATTCGTCCGCAAAAGTCTCGGATCAGGCCGCGCAATCCGCAGCCTCGGTCATGTCGCATTGGGCGAGTGACAAACCGCCGATCGACACGATGACCGGTGCCGATCGCGACCGCAAACGCAAAAAGGGCATGCTCGACGTGGGAGAAAAACCCCAAGACGACAAAATGGGCAAGCAAGACAAAGACGGCGGCAAACAACAGGGCCACGAATAGTCGGCGCGTCTTTTCTCTGCATCGTTTCAAACTCCTGACCCAGTTCCTGCTCAAGTTCCTGCTCAACTTCCTGGCCAACTTCCTGACAACCGAGCCAACATTCCACATGCGCAAGCGGTCTTGCGCCGGGTATGATGGGGGCACATGCGCTTGCTTCAGGTTGTCGAGACCTTCCTCCGGGAAGATGGGTGGGAGTTTGTCGCTTTGGCGAGTCGTACCGTGCTCCGCACGCACTACCAGGGCAAGCACGGGAATTGGACGTGTTACGCGCAGACCCGCGAGGAGGACGAGCAATTCCTGTTCTATGCGGTTTGTCCCATTCGGGTCCCTGAAAACAAACGGACGGCGATGTCCGAATTCATCACGCGCGCCAATTACGGAATGATCATTGGGAACTTCGAGATGGATTTTTCCGACGGCGAAATTCGTTTCAAAACCAGCATGGATGTTGAAAACAGCGAGCTGACCTCATCCATGGTGCGTGCGGCGGTGTATTGGAGCATCGCGATGATGGATCGATACTTGCCGGGTTTTCTGAGGGTCTTGGGTGGGAATGTGTCCGCAGAGGTGGCCATCGATGAGATCGAACGGGAAGACCTGCCGGATTTGAGCAAGTCCTGACCGCGTTTTCCGTTCACACACAGAACGGTAGATCGAACGATTCCTGTTCTGTGTAGCTCACAGACTTACTTGCCTTTGAGGGCCAGGGCGATTTCTTCGTACTCCGCGAAACGCTGTTCTTTGTGTTTCGAGAAAATCAACTTTCCGTCCGCAAACACGTCGAATTGGCCTTTGCCGCCCGGCTCGATGGTCGCGTCGAGCGCAAGACCTTCCTTGATTTGGGCCGCGAGACTCGCAGCCTCGGGTTCGTAGTTTCACATCACGCAGTATTTGATGAGGATCTTCATCGGTTTTCCCTCTCTTGCTGTCTTCTTGCTGGGTGTTTCGCAGCGATGGCTGCAAGACCGCAGCCTATCACGGGTCAGCTTCTTGATAGTCTGCGCGGATGAAATTCGGGCAGAGCTTGTGTGAAGCAGCGCGGTGCAAAACGGAGGTGAGTTTCAGGGGACGAGCCCTTCTGCTTGCCGCCTTGGGTCTGTTGGTTCCGCTTGTGGGCTGTGAATCTGCCGACGAGCAAAGTCTGGAGGTGCTTTGGGAACTCGTGGATGGCCGAAGCTGCGTCGAGGCGGGCGCGGTTCGGGCCGTGGCCTCTGTCGTCGATTTTGGGGAACACGCGGGTCGATGCAGTGCCGTTCCTTCCAACAACCGGATTTCCATTCCCACCGTTCGAGGCGGCACACTCGTTCGACTGCGCGCCGAAAGTGCTGAAAGCGCCGTGCTGTATCGAGGCGAAACCCTCCTGCCCGCAAAACTCCCAAGCAGCATCGCAGTCGTCCTGTCCTATTCGGGCGGACTGTGAAGGGGCTGGCTTTTGTGTGTTCACCGACCCAGTTGCCCTGTGCTTTTGCCCACCGGATTCGTGGGGCGATAGGCCGGGCACTCGGCCAGGTCTGTTTACAGAGGGGCATCAGAAGTAGTCCGGGGGCGGCTTCTCTGGATCTGCGGGATCAACAGAAGGCGGTTCACCCGCAGTGGGTCCGCCAAGCGAAAAAGCGGTTGGAGGACGCACGATTGGGGGCGATTGACTGGCACGTCACCACGTGCGGTGGCCATGTGCAGCCAGGGTTTGTCTGCCAGCAGAAAAGCGGGTTTTTGCTCGAAGGGTTGTAAAGTGTGGGGTGAAAAAGGGGTGGTTTGGAGTGTTCGAGGAGGGGAAAATGGATTGTGTCTGGGGTAACATTTGTATTGGGTGCATACAAGGTAGAATGGGACAGGGGAAGAGTGGTGATGGGGGAGGTTAGGGGTGGTTTTGGGGGGAAGATGGGGGGTTAGGTGGAGGCGAAGATTTCGCTTGGGGAGGCGGCGGAGATGGCGTTTTTGAACCAGCGGTCGAGGGTGCTGGGGTCGTCACAGGAAAGAATTTTGTCTTTGAGGTTTTTGCTCAGGCGAAGGCCGCGTGTCTCCAGAAGCATGAGGACGCTTTCGGCTTTGCCGGCGGATTTTCCTGCTCGGATGCCTTCGAGTTTGCCTTCGAGCATGCCTTGTTGGATGCCTTGTTGGATGCCTCGGTTGTAGCCGTCTCGGACGAGGGGGAAGTCTCGGAGTGGGTCTATCATGATTCGTTTGCTCCCTAGAACTTTGGCCACGATGTCACTAACTTTCTTGCGAGGCAAGCGGAGGGTGGCGAAGTTGGCGGCTTGCTCGAGCATGATTTTGCGTTTTTCGTCGGCCCACACGCGCTCGACGATGCGTTCGATGACGGTGCGGACGAGAGCGGCTTGGTCGCCGTCTGCGGCTCGCATGATGGGGACAAGGGGGAGGAGTTCGGCGAGATCGCTGCGGAGAGCCTCGTCGGCGGATTCTTCGTAGACGCGGCGCACCTGGACACGGTGGTACAAATCCTGGCCGTTTTCGTCGAGGCCGTACACATATCGCGCCTCGACGACGGCTTTGGGGGTCAGGGCGAGGAGGGTGGTTTTGACGGGCGATTCGTACAAATCGTGCGCGAGAACGGCGCGAGTAAGCATCGACCGAGGCAGGCGCGGATCTCGCTGCACTTGGCAGTCAAAAATCTGAATCACCGACGAGCTGCGCTGTTTTCCTGACTTGCGCTGCTCGATGCGCACCATCAAATCGGCGCGCCTGACCGTCAGAGGCAACTCCTCGGGCAATTTGAGGACTTTGTATTGTCCCACATCGGGAATGAGCCAACGAACCAGCGCAATAAAATTCTGCGCAAACAATTCCTTAAACGTTGTGTCGTAAGTCTGCGGCATGGGGATACGGTGTAGCCTGTTCGCAAAAACGGCGCTATGGGCAAACAGATATCAATGTGTCGAATGTTCGGGGAAGGATGGGATCGGATTCATCTGAAACTCTGTTTTGTGAAGACTTTACTCATCCTGGCCACGAACCTCTTTGTGGCAACCAAGACTTCACTCATCCTGGCCACGAAGGTCTTTGTGGCAACCAAGACTTTGCACATCCTGGCCACGAAGGTCTTTGTGGCAACCAAGACTTTGCACATCCTGGCCACG
>DAOLIT010000036.1:52852-52977 GCA_035328405.1 Pseudomonadota bacterium
AAGGTCTTTGCGCCGGAGAAGGGTTTGCACCGTCTTGCCACGAAGGTCTTTGTGGCAAGGGCCAAAAAACTCCGCCTTGCCGCAAAGGTCTTTGTGGCATGCCGGACCAAAGTCTTCTTTTTTGG
>DAOLIT010000037.1:0-51584 GCA_035328405.1 Pseudomonadota bacterium
CAGGATCAAACCAAGGTGTGGGGTGAAACCTTCACCCCTTGGGCAGGATCAAACCAAGGTGTGGGGTGAAACCTTCACCCCTTGGGCAGGATCAAACCTATGACGTGGGTGAAACCTTCACCCGCGTTCCAGGATCAAACCTATGACGTGGGTGAAACCTTCACCCATGACGGGGGTACAGGGATGATAGGATCTCTTCTTGGGGAGGCACGGCGCTGTACGGCTTTCGACGGAGGGGGGAGCAAGCGCGCAGTTTCCGTTCGTCTGCCCGTACACCATTTTTCACGCTTGACGAAAGAGGAGTCTGCACACATGAGCCATAGAAAACCTGGGTTTCTTGTTTCTGTTTCGACCTTGGGCATGGGCTGGGGCTTGGGCCTCGGCCTGGGCTTGACGCTTGCGATGTTCGGCACAAGCTGCGGGTCAATCCAATCGGACGACGGCAAGCCGGTGTCGTCTCTTTTGGTGTCGGTCAAAGGCGATTTTTCGGGGGGCACGATCGTGTCGCAGCCTTCTGGAATCGAATGCGGGAGCACCTGCTCGGCGACGTTTGCGGTGGGGCAGAGCGTGACGCTGACGGCGACGCTCGACGATTCGCACACGTTTGTGGGCTGGGAGGGAGACTGCACGGGCACGGGCCTGACGTGTACGTTGCCGATGGACAAAGGCAAGGCGGTGACGGCGGTCTACAAGAGCAACGTGGAGCTGGCGACGGTCCAGGTTCAGCTTGCGGGTTCGGGCGCAGGATCGGTGAGCAGCCAGCCCGCCGGGATTGCGTGCCCGAGTCTGTTTTGTTCGGGGGGGTTTGCGAAGGGACAAACGGTGACGCTGACGGCAACGCCGGATGGGACGTCGTATTTCACGGGCTGGGGCGGGGCGTGTTCGGGTACGACGACGACCTGCAACCTGTCGGTCACGTCGGATGCGCAGGTCACGGCGAATTTCGGTGTTCCGTCGAGCTGCGAACAACTGCGCGCGGCCACTCCGGCCTTGACGGACGGGAACTACACGCTGTTTGTGACGGGTGACAAAACGAAGCCGTGGACGGCGTACTGCGTGATGTCGGTGACACCTGCGCTGACGTACATCACGCTGACGAACACGGGGGGCAATTTCAACTTTTCACAGTACACGGCGACTGGGGCCCCTGGTACGAATGTGCGCACGAACTATTCGAGGCTGCTGTTTGACACGACGACGCTCAAAGTCGATACAAACGACAAGCGGTTTGGCATCTCGAACGGAGGTTCGCTACAGCACGGGGCCACGACGGTGCAATCGATGCCGTTTGCGGTCGCGATGGGTTGCAACGGCACGGCGAATGGGTTGGCCAACATGGATTTCACGGGCACCAAGTTTGCGGTGGCAGCGAACACGCTCGCGGTCGGTGGTTCGGGTTCATCGGGAACGACCACCCCGGCCCCGGACGGCCAAGCGAAAGTCATCAACATGACAGGCGGCGGCGGCTGTGGTTGGAATGCGCCGGCGACTTCGTTTGACCCGTTCAACTCGCAGGGCCTGCCGTTGCAACTTTCCTACGCTCCATAACGGGTCGCTCCCCAAAGCAAGTCCGGCGAGACGTGGACGTTTGCCACTCGCCGTTTCCCATCTCACGGCCACTGCCTGTGTCAATTTGACAAAACAGAACGGGGTTCTTGCGACCTGACTTGTCAAAGTGACACTGGGGCGCGGGCAGACGGCTGGGTTGCTCGTCGAGAAGTTGCGGGGCGCGGCTGTCTGTCGATGGCCCGTCGCTTGCAATACACGCGGACGAAGGGAAGCGCGCGGCCGATGCTGGTCAAAAACTACTTTTGGGTCTTAAACCTGCTCATCGTGGGGGTTTGTGCTGGGCTTGTGGGACGCACGACGGCGCACTCGATGGTGTCGGCGCTGCTTTCTGGGGATGGGCCGCCGTTCCCGAAGCGTGAGCTGCACGCGGCGGGCGCGGATGACAAAGCGCGCAACAAAGACATCGAAGCGATTTTGAAGCGGAACGTGTTTTGCTCGACTTGCGCGCCGATTGTGCTGACGCAGGAAGCGGTGCAAGAAGACCAGGGCCCGGTGGACCAGACGCCGACGCGGAGCAGCTTGCCGCTGCAACTTGTGGCGACGATGGTTTCTCCGGGGGATTGGGAATGGTCGATGGCGATCATTCGAGACACGTCGGACGAAAAGAAGAAAGTGGGGGTGTTTCGGCGGGGGGACAAACTGACGCAGGGCGAGGCCATCGTCGCGCAGGTGGTGGAGGGTCGGGTGTATCTGGTGGTGGGCAAGCGGGTGGAATACCTGTCGTCGGACAAAGAACCGCCGCCTCCGCCGCCGAAATCGGTCACGTCGATGGAACTCAGCACGACGGACCCGACGGGCATCGAGAAAGACGTGGACAAGGGCGTGCGCTGCACGGGGTCAAACTGCGAAGTGGACAAAAGTCTGATCGACAAAGTGCTGGCGAACACGACGGCGCTTGCGACGAGTGCGCGGTTTGTGCCGTGGATCAAAGACGGGAAACCGTCGGGGTTTAAGCTTTACAACATTCGGCAGAACTCGATTTTCTCGAAGATCGGGATGCAGAACGCGGACCTGATCAAGACGATCAATGGTCTGGACATGTCCACGCCGGACAAGGCATTAGAGGCGTACACCAAGCTCAAGAGCGCGTCGCACTTGACCGTGACCGTGGAACGGGGCGGCCAGAACGTGACGCTCGACTATCAAATTCGGTGAAATCCTATGAACACGTTTTTGCGCTTTTCCAGTGTCTTGCTGTCTGGCTCACTGCTCGCGTGGTGCTGTGGGTTTTGGGGCATTTCTGAGGCGGCAGCGCCCCCTGCGGGCCCGACCACGACCACGACCACGACCACAACAGCAGCGGCAACCGCGAAAAACCCGACGGACGACTTGCCTCTGCCGGGGGCGGCGGAGTTTATGGAGTGCAAGGCGTTTCCTCCGAACAAGAAGGTGAACTTCAACCTGAAGCCCGAGGCGGAACTGGCGGACTTCGTGAGCTTCATCAAGTCGATTTCGTGCCGGCCCATCATCGTGCCGCAGAACGTCCGGCAGTCGAAAGTGACGGTGATTGCGCCAGAAACAGTCACGGCATCTGAGGCGTACCGGATCTTCCTGTCGTCTTTGGAATCGATGGGCCTGACGGTCCAGCCGGATGGGAAAGTCCTGAAAATCATCGAATCGAACCGGGCGCGAGAAGCGTCGATTCCGGTGCTGAATCCGGGGGACTTGGTTCCACGGGAAGAACGGTATGTGACGCGGCTGATGCGGCTGAAATACATCACGGCGGACGAAGTGGTGCAGGTGCTGAACCGTTTGAAAGGCCGGGACGGGGACATCATGCCGTATGCGGCGGCGAACACGCTGGTGGTGACGGACCTGGCGTCAAACATCCGGCGCATGGAAGAGGTGGTCAAGGCGCTGGATCAACCGATGTCGGGCGAGAAAATCTGGGTGATTCGCCTGAAAAACATCGTCGCAACGGAGGTGCTGACGATGCTGCAACAGGTGTTTGGGGTGGGGAAGGGCGCGCAACCGGGGCAGCCCAGGCGGGCCCCGATTCAGGTGGGGGAGGCGGGCGCACCCGCGATGGTCGGCAGCGGTGACGATTCGATCAGCCAGATTTTTGCGGACGACCGGACAAACTCGATCATTTTGGTGTCGGCGGAACGGACGTATCAGCGGGTGTTTGCGCTGATCCAGCGGCTGGAACAACAAGGCTCGACGACCAAGGGGGACCGGATTCATGTGTACGCGCTGGAGAATGCGAACGCGGACGACATGGTGCAGGTGCTCGGGGGGCTTGGCATCACGGTGTCGTCCAGCATGGGGCGAGGGCGAAGTGGCAGGAGCTTCGCGCCGTCAAGCTCGAGTTCAGGCGGCTCATCGGGGGCGTTTCAAGACGAAGTGAAGGTGACGCCGGACAAAGCGACGAACTCGCTTGTGATTTTGGCGACGAGCAAAGACTTTCTGACGCTGCGCGAGGTGATTCGGCGGCTGGATGTGCCCAGGCGGCAGGTGTTCATCGAGGCGATGGTGATGGAAGTGAGCATCTCGAAGTCGCGCGACCTGGGGCTTTCGTATCACGGCGCGATACCGGGCCTGGGGGGCCTGGTGCTGGGCGGTTTGCAGGCGGGGAATCTGCGTTCGCTGAGTCCTTTGTCGATGCTGACGGCGCAGGGTTTGGTCGGTGGCCTGGTGGGACCGCAAATCACGGGAAACACGATTTTCGGCCAGGGGACGAGCGGTTCGATGCTGCCGCCGCAGTTCGGAATTTTGCTTCAGGCGCTTCAGACGAACAACGACGTGAATGTGATGCAAGTGCCGAACATTCTGACGACGGACAACGAAAAATCGACGATCACGGTGGGGCAGAACCTGCCGTTCCCAAGCGCGATCACGGGCGGCTTGCCGATGGCGGGTCAGTCAGGCATGTCGGGCTTTGCGGCGCTTCAGTCGGTGCAGCGGCAAGACGTGCAGCTCAAGATCGAAGTCACGCCGCATGTGAGCGCATCGGAAACGGTGCGGATGGAGCTCAAGACCGAGATTTCCGATGTGGCGGCGGACAACTACAACAACTTGGGACCGGCGACGAACAAGCGGACGCTGGAAACGACCGCGGTGGTGCGAGACCAACAGCCGGTCGTGCTGGGCGGCATCATGCGGGACAAAGTGTCCGAGGCGGTGACGAAGATTCCCATCCTGGGGGACATTCCGATCTTGGGATATCTGTTCAAGACGCGGAACAAAAAGATCGACAAGCAAATGCTGCTGATCGTGCTGACTCCGTATGTCATCAATGACCCGTCTGAACTGGCGCGAATTTTTGAGCGGAAGACGCGGGAGAGGCGCGAATTTCTGGAAGCCTACGCGAACTTTTCCGACGACCGGGATGTGGTGGGACCGATTGACTACAACAAAAAGCGGGGTGCGCTGGAGGAGATCAATCGGATTGCGGTGGACAGCGAACGCGAGCTGATTGAGCTGCGCGCGGCGGAAAGTTCGCTGCGGCGCGATGTGGTGGATTCGGGGCCGGTGGAACTGCCAGCAGGAGTGCGTTCGACGAGCGGTTCCCCGCAAGGCGTCGTGCCTGCGCCGACAAACAGTCCTGGTCAGGTGCCGGTGGCGCCGCAACCCCAGCCCGCGCGTCCTGCGCCGCCTCCACCTCCTCCGGGCGCACCGCCGGGTTGATGCTGGGCAAAGAGGGTCCATGGCCAAAACAGACAAAACAGACCATCGGCTGGCGGGTGCCGTGCTGGCGAAAAGCTCGGGTCAGCATTCGGTCTTGCCGAGCAGCAAAATTTCCGGCGGCTCGAAGTCGTCGGGGCAGCACGCGGTTGTGCCTGCTCGTCCGGTGTCGGCTCGGTCGCTGGGTGTGCTGCTTCAAAAGAGCGCGGGGCTGTCCGAAACCGCATTGAAAGAAGCGCTGCACGAACAGGAAGACTTGCGGCGTCAAGGCGGCGGACAGCAAGAGGGTTCGCGGCTTGGTGAGATCCTGGTGCGACGGCACTCGGTGTCGGAAGAACAGGTACTCCGGGCGCTTGGGCAGCAGTTCGGCCTGGAAGTGCTTCTGGATTTGCGTCCGGACATGGTGGACCCGGACCTGGTGCATCGCGTTCCGATCAACTTTGCAAAACAACATTCGGTTTTGCTTCTGCGACGGGACAAAGAAAACGGAACGGTGGAAGCAGCGATTTCCGATCCGACCGAAGTCAACATTCTCGATGACATTTCGCGGGTGGTGGGCACCGAGATCGAGCCGTTTCTGGCCCCTGCGCACTTGATCCTCGAGATCATCAACAAGGTGTATTCGCGCGCGGGCATCGACGCGGACCTTCAAAAAGACGAGGAACAAGCCGAGGTCGCAGAAACGGAAGAAGAGGTCGATCTGGTCGATGTCAGCGATGAAGCGCCGATCATTCGCTGGGTCAACTCGGTCATTTTTCACGCGGTGCGGGTCAAGGCGTCAGACATCCATTTCGAGCCGCGCGAAAAAGACATGGTGGTGCGCTATCGCATCGACAACGTGCTCGAGGAATACAAAAAAGCGCCGCGCACCTTCATCAATTCCATCGTCGCTCGCGTGAAGATCATGGCGGGCCTCAACATCGCGGAAAAACGTCTTCCGCAAGACGGGCGCATCCGACGAAAAATCGCCGGAAAAGACATCGACATGCGTGTCGCGACGGTGCCGACGGCGTTTGGGGAACGCATCACGGTGCGTCTGCTCGACAAAAGTTCGGTGCTGCTCGATTTGGCGGACTTGGGCTTTGGCACGGACCACCTGCACACGATGGTCGAGATGATCAACAGGCCGCACGGAATCCTTTTGGTGACAGGTCCGACGGGCTCGGGCAAAACGACGACGCTGTATGCGGCTTTGTCGAAAATCAACACACCCGACATCAACATCCTGACGGTCGAAGATCCGGTCGAATATCAGCTCGAAGGCATCTCGCAAGTACAAGTGAATCCGAAAATCGACCTGACGTTTGCGGCGGCGATTCGTTCGTTTTTGCGCCACGACCCGGACGTGATCATGGTCGGTGAAATCCGCGACCAAGAAACTGCGGCGATGGCGATTACGGCGTCGCTGACGGGCCACTTGGTGTTTTCGACGATTCACACAAACGATGCGGCGGGCGCGCTGACACGGCTGGTCGATATGGGCATTGAGCCGTTTTTGGTGACTTCCTCGCTGATGGGCGTGTTGGCCCAGCGACTGGTGCGAAGACTGTGTGCGACCTGCCGGGAGACGTACAAACCGACACCGACGGAACTGGGTCGTTTGGCGATCCCGGCGGACGACTTTTTCTCGGGGCGTTTCCAAGTCGCGAGTTATCTGACCAAAGCGCCGCCACCGCCGCCGGGGCTTTTGTACAGGGCGCGGCAGGGTGGATGTACGACGTGTGCGCAGCGCGGGTATGCGGGTCGGTCAGCGATTTATGAGCTCCTGGAAATCACCGACGCTGTGCGCGAGTTGAGTTTGCGAAAAGCAGACGCAGCGACACTGAAAAAGGCGGCGCTGCAACGTGGCATGCGAACGCTGCGGATGGACGGCGCGGGCAAAGTGCTGGCGGGGATTACCTCGATTGAGGAAGTGATGCTGGTCACAGCCGAGGACAAGGAATAGCGCGATGCCGGTGTTTCGTTGGAAGGGCTACGACGACAAAGGAAAAGTGGCGACGGGTGTGCGCGACGCGGATAGCCCTCGGACGTTGCGCCAAGTGTTGCGAAAAGAAGGCTTTTTGCTCACGGAAGTGAGCGAGACGCAGGTGGGTGCAAAAGGGCGGAACCGGTCGAGCGACGGACACCTAGACCTCTTGGGAAAAGGTCTGTGGGTCGCGGTGCTGGTGTTTTTTCGCCTCGGTTTTGTTGCGCAGGCGTTTGCGGAATATCGACGGTCGGTGAAACCCATCGAAGTGGCGGTGCTGACGCGGCAACTCGGAACGCTGTTGCGGGCGGGCGTGCAGCTTTCGGAATCGCTCGCAGCTTTGATAGACCAGGCCGAGGATCAAAACCTGAAGCAGGTTTTGTCGGACGTGAAAGTCCAGGTCAACGAAGGGCTTCCGCTCGCGTCGGCCATGGCGAGGCATCCGGGGTGTTTCAGCGACCTGTACGTGAACATGGTGACAGCCGGGGAAACCGCCGGGAATCTCGAGGCGGTGCTGTTGCGGCTGGCAGACTTTCTGGAATCGCAAAACCGCCTGCGTGCCAAGGTGATGTCGGCCCTGATGTATCCGATCATCATGTCGGTTTTGGCGGTCGGGATTTTGACGCTGCTCATGACGACGGTCGTGCCGAAAGTGACGGCGATTTTTGCGGACACCGGACGGGCGCTGCCGCTGAACACGCAAATTCTGATCTTTGTCAGCACACTCATCAGTGACTACTTGTGGTTGCTGGTGATCGTCGGAATCGGGCTGGCGCTCGGCTTTCGGTACTGGTTGAGGACGCCAAAAGGGCGGCTTTCGTGGGATGCGTTCAAGCTGCGGCTGCCGGTGTTCGGCGGGCTCGAGCGCAAAGTAGCGGTCAGCCGATTTTCCAAAACGCTGGCGACGATGCTCGCGTCGGGGGTGCAGCTTTTGCGGGCGATGGAAATCGTGAAAAACGTGCTTGGAAACACGGTGCTGATGAACGTCATTGAGCAGGCCAGGGAATCGATTCGAGAGGGCGAATCGATTGCCGCGCCGCTGAAACGGTCAGGCCAATTTCCGGCCATCGTGTGTCACATGATTGCCGTCGGAGAACGGTCCGGGCAGCTTGAACAAATGCTGGAAAATGTATCGGGTGCATACGACTTGGAAGTCGAGACACAGCTTGAACGGCTGACGGCGCTTCTGTCGCCGCTCATGATTTTGGGCATGGGCGGTGCGGTGTTTTTCGTCGTGACTTCCATCATGCTGCCCATCATGCAGATGAACGACTTTGTGCAGTAAAGATCCCATGTTCGCAAAAAGGAGACAGCGATGACGCTTCCACGCAGTGTTTCGGTTTGGGCAGGTCGGTTTCTTTCGTCGCTCAGGCGAGTTTGGAAAGGATGTGTCGCGTCGTTCCAAACCTTTGCGGGGCGGCAAGGGATGGTTCCTGCCGAGGGTGGTTACACGCTGACGGAAATCATGATTGCGCTTGCGATCGTCAGCATGGTGCTCGGTGGGGCGACGTATTACGCCTTTGGTCAGCTCGAAAAGGCGAAGAAAAAAGAGACGATCAACATGATGCACAAGGTCAAAGACGCAGTACTTCAGTGGCGGATTGACCAAACGGGAGAACAGTGTCCATCGTCGCTGGCTGACCTTGTTACATCAAAAATCTTGACAAAAGAGCCAAAAGATGGATGGGGAAGGCCGTTCGTGATGAGGTGCCCTGGGGAACACGACACCGATGGGATTGATCTGTTGAGTTTTGGAAAAGACGGCAAAGAAGGTACGACGGACGATCTCAAGAGTTGGGATGAGAACAAGTAGGGTGTTTCGTCGGAGGCTTGGGGAATGACGCTCGTCGGGGGACATAGCGGAACTTGTCGTCGAAATTCTGACGGAGGTTATACCCTTGTCGAGCTGATGGTCGTGCTGGCCATCGTCGGTGTGGTGATGGGTGGCGCGGTGCTTGGTTTTCGCAGTTTGGTTCGGAGCGAATTGCGGTCTGCGGCGAGCAAACTGGCGGCGGCCATTCGATACAGCTATGACCGGGCGCTGACGACGGGGGCGTTTTATCGGCTGCATTTCGATTTGGATGCGCAAACGTATCGACTGGAAAAGTCGGACACGCGCGTCCTCATCGACCCAAAACAGAACACGTTGTCTCGAGGGCACGGCAAAGACCGCGACGAACTCGACAAAATCACGGCAGAGGAACAAAAGCGTGATTTGAACGGGCTGTCCGAGGAGCTGGTTCCGCCTCAAACGCCTCGGCAACCGCGTTTTGCGGAATACAAAGACAGCACGCTGCCCATCATCAAGTTGTCGAGAGTCAAAGTGCTCGACGTGCTTTTGCCGCGCGAAAAAGATCCGTATTTGTCAGGCCACGCCTATCTGCATTTTTTTCCCGACGGACACACGGAACGCGCAGTGATTCACTTGGGAACCGATGCGCAAGACGACACGCAATACACGTTGTGGGTTCACGGGCTGACGGGGCGCGTCGAGGTGTTGCCTGGGAGACAGGCACCGCCACCGGATTTTGAAGCAACCGACCGCGAAAAAGGAGGCTCGTGATGCGACCCCTTTCGGTTCGGCGCACGGACGCGGGTTTTACGCTTTTGGAAGTCATGATCGCGATGGCGATTTTGTCGATGGCGCTCGTGTCGCTCTATTTGGCGACGGGACGTGCGATTCGCGTCAGCCGGCACGCTCGCTCGATGACCCAGGCGACGTTTTTGTGTCGCCAGAAAATGTCGGAAATTCAAAACGAATTTGTCACAGAGGGTTTCAAAGACGACGCGGGCCAAAAAGAGGAACGCGGAGAGTTTCAAGATCCGGGTTTTCAGACTTTTCGATACGAAACGGTGATCGAAAAAATCCGGTTGCCAGCGACGGACCAAATGCAGGCCGCAGCGACAAAACTTTTGCAGGACAAACAGACTGCGGCTGGTGGACAAAAAGGTGCGACTTCGACCACCAGCTCGTCGGCAGGCACCGGAGGTTTGGGCGGAAGCATGTCGGGGTTTTTGGGGCCGGTGAAAGAAATGCTCGAACAAGGGATTCGGAAAGTCACGGTGCGCGTGAAGTGGGATGAACCCGGACTGCCGGATCAACAAGTTGAGGTGGTGGCGTTCTTTACCGACGTAAGAAAGGCACCGCTTTCGCTATGAGGCAGCGTCAAGCAGGTTTTACGTTGATTGAAGTGTTGGTATCGATCGGCATTTTGTCATCGATCACTGCACTTTTGTGGGCGTCGAGCCAGGGCACGTTTCGTACAAAGAAAAATGTCGAATCGAAAATGGCGCGGTATCGCGTGGGAAGATTGGCAATGGATCGTATTTTGCGCGATGTGCAAATGGCATATTTATCAGGGAATAGCATTGTTGGAACGGACCAAACACCTAGAACATATTTCGATGGTCTGAGGCACTCGGATATTGACGAATTGCGTTTTAGTTATTTTGGTCATCAGCGGCTTTATGCCGAATCGAAAGAAAGCGACACAGCGACGGTGGCGTATTTTGGACTCAAAGGCAGAAATGATGGTGGAAAGCTGAATTTGTGGCGGAAAGAATCGCGCCGCTTGCAGGCTGACCGCATTGACAATGCGAATGCTCCGGGTGAATTGGAAATCATCGCTGACGACGTGGTTCGACTGGAAATTTCCTACTTTGAGCCGGTTCGCAAAGAGTGGGTCGATACGTGGCGGACGACGCAGGCCGACGGGCGACCGGACAAACTTCCGAGTCGAGTCAAAGTGAAGTTGGTCATTCGCGATGAGCGGGGCGAAGACTTGCCGCTGCAAAGCGAAGTGCGAATTGCGATGTTTCAAAAACTGGACACGAAGCCGAACTAGGACGTGCAGGTCATGGAAAACGCCACGCCTTCACAAAAACACGCCGAGCAAATCCCGACGAAAAAAATCGATCGAACGCGGAGACAGCGCGGCGTGGCGATTTTGACGGTGCTTGTGAGCTTGGCACTTCTCGGGGCGACGACGGCGGATTTGGCATACAACGCGCAGGTCGAGATGGAAGCAGCAGCGAACAGCCGAGACATGTTGCGAGCGGAGTATTTGGCGAACTCGGGAATTGAGCTCGCGAAGCTGCTCATCGTCGTGCAAAGCGGGCTGCAAAATATGCTCCAGACGTTGCCGCCGGAATTTCGCGACGCGATTGTGATTACGGATTTCGCAGGTTTTTTGGCGCAGGCTTTCGGAGGCGATAAGGAAGCGCGGGACGGGCTCGGAGCGATGGTGGGAATCGATCTGAGCGGCGTGGAAGGAATGGGGACGCCGAAAGGCACCTCGTTCGACTTGGCGATCACGAGCGAGGAAGGGCGGTTTCCGATCAATTGCGCAGGTGGATACAACCCGTCAAAAGAAGTGCAACGGAACTTGTATCTGCTGCTGGATTCGCTGGTACGACCGCCGAGATTTGACCGATTGTTCAATGTGGCGGATCGCGACGGTGTGGTGATCAACCGCGAGGACGTAGCGACGAACATCATCGATTGGACGGACGTGGACGTGTTTCGGTATTCGCCGCTCGGTGCGGGAACTGCGAGCGAAGAGACGTATGACAAAGGACGAGATCGTTACGAGCCGCACAACATGTACTTCGACACGGTAGAGGAGATGGTGCAGGTTCGAGGTGTTTCGGAGGAGTTGTGGGGATACCTGGGGGATTTCTTTACGGTGTACGGAACGGCGGAATGCAAGGTTTTGGCCCCGGCGATGGAGCCGACGGCGTGGCCACTTTTGGCGGCGATGCTGGGGGCGTCGGCGGTGGATCGGAGCGCGGTGTTTGATCCGAATACGTCGCTCGTGGCGCAGCAGGTGGCGGGCATGTTGAAAACGGGTTTGCCGATGCTCAAAAGCATGGCGGCGGAACTGAACAAACTGGGAGCGTGCAAACCCGATCCGCGTTGTGCGACAAGTGCGTCCACGACGGCGAAGACGGCTACGACGACGAAAGCAGGAGCGACTGCGGCGACACCGCCCCCGACGGATACGATCGAGAGTTTGTCAAACCTGATTTGTTCGAGCGCGATTGAACGACTGCCGCAGATGGCCGAATCGCTCACGTCGATGACCGGGATGGCGGGACCACCGAAACTCTCGACGCCGCTTCGTCCGATCGCGTTGTGCCCCGGCATGCTCAGCCGTTTTTTGCGAGATCGGCAAGGCAGCGCTTCTACATCGACCGGCGGGGTGTCGGTGGGCGTGTCGCAAGTTGGGCAAAGCGGCGGGAAAAATCCGCGCCGTTTTTTCCGGATCGATGCGACGGGAAGCGTGCAACGCTCTGCGCAAAAAACGACTCAGGTTCACATTCGGGGCGTCTGGGATTCGCAAAGCCAAAACAGCAATCCGATTTGCACCAACCATCCGAGCTGTTTTCGAAACGGAACTTGGATGTATTACAGAATCGATTAGCGACGGAAAAATGAGATGTCCACGATACTTGGCGTAGACCTTGGCAGTTACTCGGTAAAGATTGCGCGTTTCGAGCAAACGTTTCGGACCGTCCACCTTTCGGGCATCGACGAAGAACGTGTGCCGGAACGCGGGGAAGGTGCGCCGCCGCCTCGTCGGAAAGATCGCAAGCACGAGACTTCGCTCAATTCGGAAATCAGTTCGGACGAAACGCTCGCGGCGATTGATCCGGACAAAGACTCTTTGCTCGACCGGCAGATGCGGGCGTTGTTGGTTCTCTTGGGACGGCAAAAGGTTCGGGCGGAAAGCTGCACAATCGGAATTTCAGAGCAAGTCACGTTTCGGTTGGTTGACATGCCGCTGTCGGACCCGAAAAAAGTCGCCCAGACGTTGCCGTTTGAACTGGCGGGGCAATTGATGGAAGAACTCGACGAGCGAATCGTGGATCAGTTGCCCGCAGAGGCGACCGATGGCGTCGGTTCGCTGTGGCTGGCAGCGTGTGTGCCATCGCAGACAGTGGAGGAGAGGATTTGGGCGCTGTCGTCTTTGGGATTGGACCCGCGGATGTGTGCCTCGACGGCGCTTGCGACGGTGTCGTTTTGGGCCAAAACCAAGCAGGGCAACATGTCTCACACGGATTTGCCGGTGTGGGTGGTGGATTTTGGACACACAGCGACGCATGTGCTGGCACTGGCGGCTCACCCGAAGCGACCGGGGCAACTCCTGACGCAGTTTGCGCGGACGATTCCGCGCGGTGGGTCGCACATCACGGACGCTCTGGCAAAGCAACTCGAACTTGGGGTGTTTCCGGCGGAAAAACTCAAGCATGAGCATGGATTGGGGGAGGCCTCTCATCCGCAGGTCGCCAAAATCGTGCGCGAGGCGCTGAGGCCGCTTCTGCGCGATTTGAAACAAACGATGGGCGCGTACACAAGCCGTTTTGGGACGGAGCCCAAAGTCATTTATGTGACAGGTGGAGGCGCAGAACTACACGGACTTACAGACCTTTTGTCCACCGAGCTGGGCGTGACCGCGCAACCTCTTTTGCCACCGGAACGCGCATCGTGGCTTGGACCGGCTGTGCGGGAAAATCTTCCGGGGGAATCGCTGACGTTCGGTGAGGCCAATGCTTCGCGGACGTATGTGTCTTCGACGGCACTTGTGCATCGATGGCCGACGGGAACTGTGGCGGTGGGTTTGGGCCTTGGCACGATTTTTGGCAGTCCCAATTTCAATTTCCGAAAAGGCGATTTGGCCTTCCGAACGGATTACGCGCTGCTGCGAGAAAAAGCGCCGCTTTTGGTGGGTTTCGCGGTGTCGTTGTTTTTGTGCGTCGGACTGTGGGCGTATTCGTCGCTGCGGCAGCTCGAGAAGGAATCTGACCGACTGAAACAACAACTGCTAACGGAAACTGCGGCGCTTTTTGAAACGCCCAAGACCGATGGAGCAGCCGTGTCGGCAGAGCTTCAGGCCGCGCTCGGCCAGGACAAGGCCGCCGGACAGAACATTCCGCAAGTGACTGCGCTGGATTTGCTCGAGGAAATTTCTGAATCGGCACCGCAAAGCAACGCGGCGGGTCCAGCGCGACTCGACGTATTGGAACTGCACATTCGACCCAAGAAAACGGATCTAAAAGCGACCTGTGCCTCGGCACAGTATGTCGATGATTTTGCGACGAGCCTTGGCAAAATTCGCTGTTTCCGCAAAGTGCAAAAGGGGAAAGTGCTGACACTGAAGAACACGGGGCCGGATGGAAAACCGGTCGAGGTGAAGCAATTTTCACTGGAAATAGAAACAACATGCCCGTAGCGGTGGAGCCAACCTGATGATTGCCAGCGACGGAAATTTTCTAGCCAAGGTCCCAGGCGTCCAGCGTGTGCGCGAGTGGTTCGATGGTTTGGCACCTCGCGAACGAACTCTGCTGCTTTTGCTCGTGGGAACGATTCTGGGCGTGGCGTTATTGGGGGGGGCGGCGTTTTTGTATGAACGCATTGACACGCTGGAAGAGCAGACGGAAGCGATGCAGCGCGCTTTGCGGGATATCGCCAAAAAGCGCGGACCGTACATGCAGGCGAAAGCCCGAGCACTTCAACTTGATCAACGAATCGGTCAAACGCCGCTTCAGCTTTCCGGCTTTTTGGAAGGCGTGGCCAAGGAACACAACATCGACATTCGGGAAACGAGTCCTCGCACGCCGGAACTCATGGGCAAAAAGTACTTGCAACAATCGGTGGATTTGCGAATCAGCCGAGTGGGTCTTGAGCCGCTTCTCAAATTCATGCGCAAAATCGAGACGTATCCATCGAACTTGGTGATGGTCACGCAGCTCAACATCCGTTCGCGCGACGACAAACACCAAGAGTTCGAGGTTGATATGACGGTTTCGACCTTTGAGCACGCGCCGAAAAACGCGGGGAAAGACAAAAAAACCGTGCCCAAGCCCGAGAGTTCGTCGGAAACGGAAAAGGAGCCGTAATGCGCCGGTTTTTTCTGCGTCTTTTGCGGCGGCTGCGCAAAACCAGTCGATGGGTCACGTTCTTTTTGTACGCGGGGTTCGGTCTGCTCGTTTTTTTGTTGTCGCTCTCGCTGTCTTTGCCCGAGGACAAGATCAAAGACCGTCTGGAGCGCGAGCTTTCGCAAGAGCGCGGCCCCGCGAGTGTCGCGGCGGGTGGTTTTGGCATCGGCACAGGCATGGATGTTATCGTGGGCGACCTGTCGGTGCATGTGTTCCGTCCGGGCATCACGGCGTCGGATGTGCGACTGAGGCCTCGCAAACCCTCGAATCCTGGGGCCGATCTGGGTGCGACGCCAAAAGCGATGCCTCCACTTCCGCTGACGGTCGATCGCATCGACGTGCGGCTGCATCCCGTGGATGCGCTGTTTGGAACGAAAAGTGGGCGGTTGGAAGTCGAGGCATTCGGCGGCGAAGTCACCGCAGACGGAAGCCAGGGCAGCGATGGTGTGGCTGTGACGCTCCAATCGCATGACATCACGCTCGGTCGGGTGTCGGCGATTTCGGGGTTGTTGCCTTTGCCGATGATCGGCACGGCGGGTTTGTCGCTTCAAATCGCGATACCGAACCAAAAGCAACTGCTACCGCCAGCGGGCCGACCGGTTGCAGCCCCGCCAGTGTCCGCAGCCGCACCGCGCCTGGATCTGGCCAAAGCGGAAGGCAAAATCGATCTTTTGCTGTCGCAGGCTTCCGTTGGAGACGGGAAAGCCAAGCTGGTGATCCCGGGCGATCCGTTTTTGTCGCAAGGCGTGACGTTTCCGCGCATTCGTTTGGGCGATGTGATCGGGAAAGTCACGATCGAACGAGGCCGAGCGAAAATTGTGGATTTGCACGCCAAGTCGCCCGATGTCGAGCTGTGGATCGACGGACAAGTGGAATTGCGCGACCCGCTCGATTTTTCGGAACTGCGCCTCTACGTTCGGTTCAAGCCATCTGCGCAGCTTGTGGCACGGGAACCCACATTGGAGCTTGTGACGAACAGTCAGTCGCAAGGCAAGCGCCAAGATGGCGCGTTGGGTTTTGCAGTGACCGGAACATTGGCAAATCCGAGAGCCCGTCCCGCCAAAGACCCGCCGGACGGCGTTTCGTTGCCCAAAGCGACGCTTGGACAGGTTGCGCCGCAGGCGTTTCCGTCGTTGGTTCCGGGCGCAAAAAGTCAACCGACCGCGACCGAGTTTTCTGCGTCACGCCCGTCCGCACCGAGTTTTCCGCTGCCACCACCACAAGAGCCGCCTCCGTCGTATTCGCCGCCGCCTGCGACAGGTGAAGAAATACGGTTTGCACCGGGAAGTGCGGGTTTGCATTCGCCACCACCACCACCGTCGTCTCCGCCGCCGCCACCAAATCCGTTGGCAAACGCTCCCGCGCAGGCTTCGCAACATGTGCCTCCACCGGGGTTTGTGCAATCGGTTGCGGAAGTTCCGGCAGCGACACAAACTCCGCCGAGCGAACATTCCCGCCCGATTGCCGACGTGCCTCCTGCGCAATAGCAAACGCGCGTACGAGATTCCGAATCAAGCTGCTTTTGAGGCTGCGCGTTCGAGCCGGTCGAAAATGGCTCGCCAGTCTTCGTTTCTTGGGGGGGCCAAAACGACGATGGATCGCATGCCTTGATCGTCGAGTCGGTGGAGCGCGGCGTACAAATCCACTGCATAGGCTTCGGGCGTGGCTGGCAATCGCTCAACCACGTCGCACAGTCCGTCGAGTTGCGGCAAAGGTGCGTGAGTCAGAAGGCCTGTCGGGGAAGGTAGACCGGCCACAAAACGCGCTTCCGGGTTTGACACCAAATGCAAGGTCGCTTTCGGCGCGTAGTGTCTCGTGAGCAGACCAGGCGACGGCAACGGACCGGGAACTTCGTCAAAATGGCAGGACGGAAGTTCCAAATCGGGCACATCCGACAAAAGATCGCGCAAGGGTAGGGCACCGGGCCGCAGCAACCTGGGTCGCGGCTGGGTCAGGTCGAGCACCGTCGATTCAATGCCGAGCGGGCACGGGCCTCCATCCAAAATCAGCGGAACACCCGGCAAACTGCGCAAGACATGTTCGGCAGTCGTGGGAGAGACCGATTCACTGCGGTTGGCGCTCGGTGCCGCCAGCGGTCTTCGCGCAGCTCGCAGAAGCGAAAGGGCCACCGGATGAGCCGGGACGCGCACGGCCACGGACGGCAAACCCGCGCTCACAATGTCGGGAATGTGCGCACCACGGGGCAAAACGAGGGACAACGGCCCTGGCCAATGCCGCTCAGCCAACCGGCTTGCCAGCGGAGGAAAGGCCGCGCAGACCCGCATAGCCCACGCCACGTCCGGCACATGCACGATGAGCGGATTGCGACGCGGGCGGCCCTTCAACTCATAAATGCGCAAAACCGCCGCTTCTTGCGTGGCGTCTGCGCCGAGCCCATACACCGTTTCGGTCGGAAAAGCGCAAACATCGCCGTCTGCCACAAGAGCCGCAGCTTGGGCAATCGAAACTGGGGTCGCGGGAACCATCGTGGGGGAAAAACGAGGCATGGCAGAATGTGTGGCAGTCTACGCTGAACGCCTACGTCGGAGGACAACCCCCACCAGCAACGACAAGGCAGCAAAAACCGAGGCGACAGAGCGCGCGGGTGAGGCTCCGCCGACGGTGCATCCACAACCCGAGTCGCTACCCATCGGAACCGGCGCGGGTGCTGGACAACCATCCGCAGCAGCACATGAGGTCGCGATCACGATGTCTTTGGCGATGCGCGGCCCGCCCGAGTTCACCAACATCAGGTGGTGGGTTTTGCCTCGTTCGAGTGTGAGTTTGACCGTCCATGTGCTGCTGTCTGCGCCCTGTTGCACCGCGACGAGTTTTTCGTACGTGCCGTTGAAGCTTTGATCCCAAGTGATCGGCGATCCGCCGCTGGACACTGCAAGCTGCAATTTGGGTTCGAGCGAGTTGGCTTTTGGATCGATCGGGTTGCAAACCGCACCGGCAGACAAGGTTTTGAAATCAAACTGCACGGTGTCCGCCGTCATCGGCAGATCGATGCGCCACTGTGCGTGACCTGGCCACAATTTTTTGCCATCAGAATCGAGGCACAGCAGTTTGTGAGGCGTCTGGACTTTGATCACCCGATCGCATTTGTCCAAAATTCCGTGCGTGGTCATCGCATCTTGGGTTTTCTGTTTGGCATCGGCCCCCAACGTCGAGGCAAGCTTGCCGACTTCATCGACGACGAGAGTGCCCATCTCGGACATGACCGGCGTCGGAACCGAACCTTCGAGCGCTGCGAGCACGGCTTGGTCGAACGCTTTGCGTTTCTGCACCACGACGGGGCTTGCATCTTTCGGGTCACCCGTGACCGCCTTGCGAGCCCGCCAAAGCGCACCGGACCAAGCGTTCGCGTCCTCGTGGACCTCGCCGACGCGGTTGTTGCTACAGTGCAAGCTATTGTCGAGGTCGCGCAGACCCGCCGTCGCCAAGCCAAAATTCTGTTTGGCATACTCACCGACGACACCGTCTCCTGTTATGCCGCTTGAAAAATAGTCGGCAAGACCTTCGTTCATGGCACCGGGATCGTCATTCAGACCATACCCATCGAGGCCAACCGATTCGACAAGTCGTTTTCGGGCCGAGACCACGGCGTGGACGAACTCGTGATAAATCACATCGGCATCCATCGAGTAGTTGGCTTTCGCACCCATGCCAAACGCAACCATGTCCCCAGGGACGCCCATCAAATACAGGCTGAAACCGCCTCCAGGGCTGCCCGGAGAGAAAAAGGCGTTTTCAAACGGCTTGAGCGCAGCGTTCGGATTGCCAGCCGTGGCTGCGTCCGGCATGCACAAATTTGTGACGAGTGGAAACGGCTGCGGAGAACCGCCCGTTGAAATCGCCAATTTGAAGTCGTTCGTGCCAAGCCCGGAAAACAGGGAACGGAAAATCGAATAGGCGCTGGCGGTATGCCAGTACATGTGGGCTTCTCCGAATCCGTTGCGGTTGGAGTCGTTGACAGTAGGACATCGACCATCGGCGGCACCGACGAGCGGTGGGAAGCCGCTGTAGTCGCCCTGCCCATTCGACATGCTTTGGGAGAGGCTGCAAAGATGCGTGGGATTGCCTCCAGTGCCCGGTACGCGCAGTTTGAAGTCATCGATGCAATTCGCGCTGCGCAACAAAGTGCTCGTCATCACGCGAGAACCGCTCCCAGCGGGGGCAAGAAGGCTGGCGTCTGCGGCGGGAATGCCGACGACTTCGGTGTTGCTGGTGGTTGCGGGGTTGTAGCGATAGACGGAAAACTGGTTCAAGAACTTGAGCAGGTCGATGCGACGAACGATCTCGCCGGAAAACGCATCGATCAGGTAGTCCGCTTGTTCCAATCGAGAAAGATCGGTGCGCGACACGCGATACACCAAACGGTGTGTCGCCAAATCCACGCCGAGCTGCGCCTCACCGACCGCACCGGGTCCATGCGTGGCAAGCGCACGTTGTGCGTCCTGTCCCGAAAGCGACGGCAGTGGTGAAATTCGAGCCAGTTCGTCGTTTGAAACCACGCTTCGCGCCAAACGGACAACTTGGCCACCTTCGGAAATCCGCAAGTTGAGTTCGCTTCCAAAAACGGGCAGGCCATGGTGTTTTTGGGAAAAACGAACCACGTGTCCGGTGCCGACGGGAAGAACCTCGGGCGACGATAGTTCATTGGGAACCCACGCAGGGGACGTTCGGCGAAGTTCCAGTAGGTATCGTTCAGCAACGGTCTCGGGATTGTGACCGGGCCACGCAGCGGACAGTGCTCCGACGACAAGCCTTGGCGATCCATCATGGGCGCGATTTGCGACCACTGGCGCGGTTTGCTCTGGCGCTTTCGGCACAGCCGCTGAACTCACGGTGATCGACCCAGACCACCCGAGAAGCACGCCAAAGGACGCAAGGCCCAACGACGCAAGAGAAGAAACTCTACAAGGCAGCCGACGCGATGTTTTCATGAGGAACTCCTTTTGAACGGGTAAAAGGTCAGAGCTTGCGATGCGGTGAGTAACAGGATCTTGCGCAAACGGTGAGGAAAAAACATGCGCTCCCTGAGCACAAAGCAACGAACGCATATTTTTCGCTTGCTTCCAAAATGCTTCCGAAGAAAATCCGTGCGGCCCATCCTGTGTTTTGAGTGAATTGGATGGGGTCTGTGGAGCCAACAAAGTGATTTCCGATCTTTCTCGTGTTCGCAACATCGGGATCTCCGCGCACATCGACAGCGGTAAGACCACGCTCACCGAACGAATCCTCTTCTATACCAAGCGCATTCACGCCATCCACGAAGTCAAAGGCAAAGATGGCGTCGGCGCGAAAATGGACAGTATGGATCTGGAACGGGAGCGGGGCATCACCATCCAGAGCGCGGCGACCTACTGCTCGTGGAATAACTACCACGTCAACATCATCGACACGCCGGGCCACGTCGATTTCACCATTGAGGTCGAGCGCGCGTTGCGTGTCCTCGACGGTGCCATTTTGGTGCTGTGCTCGGTGGCGGGCGTACAGAGCCAGTCTCTGACGGTGGATCGCCAAATGCGGCGGTATCGCGTGCCTCGAATCGCGTTTGTCAACAAATGCGACCGAACGGGCGCGAATCCGCTGCGAGTCAAGGCTCAGCTTCGAGAAAAACTGGGACACAATCCCGTGTTGCTCCAACTTCCGATTGGCCTTGAAGACAAGTTTGAAGGCGTCATCGATCTGATTTCGATGGAAGCGGTGACGTTTTCAGGCGACAACGGCGAGGAAATCCACCGCAATCCGATTCCGGCGGACATGAAGTCTCAGGCCGACAAGGCGCGCGAGGAAATGCTCGATACGGTCTCGATGTTTTCCGATGCGCTGACCGAAGCGATTTTGGAAGATCGGGTCACGCCGGACTTGATTCGCGAAGCCATCAGGCGTGGCACGCTCGAAATGAAACTGACGCCCGTCATGATGGGCTCGGCCTACAAAAACAAGGCTGTTCAGCTTCTGCTCGATGCGGTCACTTACTACTTGCCGTGCCCGTCGGACGTTGAGAATGAAGCGCATGATCTCGAGAGCGCGGATTCCAAAAAAGTCCGGTTGCAGTCTGACCCGAATCTTCCGACGGTGGCCTTGGCCTTCAAACTGGAAGACGGTCGGTATGGTCAGCTCACGTACATGCGTGTGTATCAGGGTGCGTTGCGCAAAGACGACGTGATCCAAAACACGCGCACCGGCAAAAAGGTCAAAGTCGCGCGTCTGGTTCGGATGCACTCCGATGACAAAGAGGACATCAGCGACGCTGGATCGGGCGACATCATTGCCATGTTTGGCGTGGACTGCAATTCGGGTGACACGTTTACAAATGGCGTGCAACTCGCGATGACCTCGATGTATGTGCCCGATCCGGTAATCAAGCTGGCAATCAAGCCGGTGGATCAGAAGGCTCAGATGAACATGTCGAAGGCCATTCAGAGGTTCACCAAGGAAGACCCCACGCTGCGCTGCGAAGTCGATCCGGAAAGCGGCGAGACGCTTTTGGCTGGCATGGGAGAACTTCACCTTGACGTTTACATCGAGCGGATGAAGCGGGAGTACGGTGCCGTCGTTCAGGTGTCTCCGCCACAGGTCGCGTACCGGGAAACCGTCACGCAGCGTGCTGAGTTCAACTACGCGCACAAGAAGCAGACGGGCGGCGCGGGCCAATACGGCAAGGTCATGGGCTACATCGAACCTTGCCCAGAAAAAGAATTCGAGTTTGTGGATGAAGTCGTTGGTGGCACGGTTCCGCGCGAATATATCCCGAGCGTCGAAAAGGGTTTCCGATCGATGCTCCCGAAGGGGCAGCTCATTGCATTCCCCGTTGTGAATGTGCGGGTCGTTTTGAACGACGGCGCATCGCACGCGGTGGATTCTTCGGACATTGCGTTCCAGGAAGCGGCGCGCGGTGCTTGGCGCGAGGTCTACATGAAAGCCAGGCCGCAGATTCTGGAGCCCATCATGAAGATCGCGCTCGAAGGCCCAAGCGAACATCAGGGCAACATGCTGTCCACCCTGATGGCTCGGCGCGGTATGATCATTGGCACGACGGAATCCGATGGAATGTCAACGGTTGAAGCAGAAGCTCCGTTGGCAGAAATGTTTGGTTACGCGACCACGCTGCGGTCGGCCACGCAAGGCAAAGCTGAGTTTTCAATGGAGTTTTCTCGGTATGCCCCGGTTCCGGCGAATATCGCAGAGGACCTGATTGCGAAAGCTGCCAAAGCAAAGGCAAGCGAGAAGAAGAAGTAGTGAGGAGGCCCATCATGTACCGGAGAGAAGTCAACGAACGGAGCCCGCTACGGATTCTGGAGAAGTCGAGTCACGGAGGTCTGGGGCGCGGCAACCTGGGTGTTGCCATGGCGCGCGCTGGCATGGGCAAGACCGCGTTCTTGGTTCACGTGGCTCTCGACGATCTCATGCGCGACAGAAAAGTGCTGCATGTGTCGCTCGATTCCCCTGTGGACCACGTCAAGAGTTGGTACGACGCGGTGTTTCAGGATTTGGTCAGGACCACCGAACTGGCGGACTCTGCGGCGACCCAAGAAGTCATCGGCAAAAACCGAATCATTCAGGCCTACAGCCTGCATGGCCACGGCGGTGCCAACGAGTTTTCGATTGCGAAGTTTAAGCACTCGTTGGAATTGCTCGGCATGCACGCGCAGTTTGTTCCTGATGTCATCGTGATTGACGCCTTTGATTGGGCTCGCGCTACGCGAGACGACGTTGCTGAGATCAAAACGCTCGCGCAGCGTCTCAACATTGAGGTGTGGATGAGCGCGCTCACCCACCGACATCAGACCGGACCCGATATCCCCGACAAGGTCCCGCCTCCCTGCGATCGGTTTGCAGACCTTTTGAGTCTTGTGATCTTTCTTCAGCCCGTCGAGCAGCACTTGTCGGTGCAACTGCTCAAAGATCATGAAAATGAAAAAGTGTGTGACACGCACCTTGTGCTTCATCCAGAGATGATGCGGCTTGTGGATGATCGTTCCAGCGGTCCGCCGGCCAGCGATTTGCCGCCATCGGCCTTTTCGCTGCTGTCTGGCGGCGCGATTGGTGCCGAGGCCGAGTTCGGTGCCTGTGCTGAACGATATGGCATGAAAGAGGAGAACTATTCCTTTGAAGGCCATCCCGTCGCACGAACGCGCGGCTTGCGGTTGCTGTCGAGCGAGGAACTTCGCGATGGCGACGTGAGCCTGGCGTATGTTTCGGCCACGATGCACAGGCCGTATCACCAAAATCCCACGCTGCGCAAAGTGCTCCAAAGCATTTGGCATCAGGTGAACTCTTCACAAGAAGTGTTCATCGTGGGCGTTATTCAACAGGACGACACGGTGAAGGGCGGCACTGGTTGGGCGGCAGAACTTGCCAGGCATCAGGGCAAACCGCTTCATGTGTATGACCAGGAACGGCGCGCGTGGTTCAGCTGGAATCATGGTGCGCGGCAGTGGCAACCTTCCAAGCCTGTGATTTCGCGGACTCGGTTTACGGGAACCGGTACACGCAGTTTGAGCGAGGATGGTCGCGCCGCGATTCAAGACTTGTTCACTCAAAGTTTCGGAACAGGTCGTTCGGGCCGTTCGGGCCTGTCCAAGACGTAGATCCTTTGGAATAGCCCATGTTTCCGAGTCGCAACAACGCGCTGGGTGTTGCGCTCTGTTGCCAGTTCTTTTTCTTCCTGTTCTTCCATCCTCACACTGCGTTAGGACATCAATCGAGCGTCGTCTTTTTGCGTGCTTCCGCCGAGAATCGCACGCTCACAGCGGTTCTTCACATCGCAGACACCGACTTGTATGAAGCACTGGGTCTGCCCGCAAAACAGAAAATCACACAGGCCGATGTTGAGCGCCGCCACCAAGCCCTCAGTCAGTACCTTCTTCAGCGCGTCAGCGTGAAAAACCTGAGTCTTTCCTGCCAGGGAGTGACCCAAAAACTCGCATTTGAACCGCGTTCAGCTGGTTTTTTTGCCGTCGCGACGCTTCGATTTTCCTGTGCGCGCTCTTTGGAGCACACCGAGCTTTTCTACAACTTGTTTTTCGATTTGGACCTCCTTCATCAGGGGGTGGCTGTGCTCGAAGCGGGGGGACAGACTCAGCAGCATGTTTTTCGGAACACACAGCGCAGCCTGGTGGTTTCACAGACTCGGGGGCTTTGGGAATACGCGATCGATTATCTGCGCCTCGGAATGGAACACATCGCGACGGGCTACGATCATTTGGCGTTTCTTTTGGCGCTGACCCTCGTCGTGGGGTCGTTGTGGCGTGAACATTCCCATGGGTATGCGCTGGGGCACATGCTGACGGTCGTGACTGCGTTTACGCTCTCCCATTCGCTGACGATTCTGCTGTCCGCGCTCGACCTGGTTGTGCTCCCAAGTCGTTTTGTTGAAAGCACGATCGCGTTGTCGATTGGGTATGTGGCGCTCGGAAACATCCGAGGCGAAACGCCTCAACGCCGCGTGGTGCTGACGTTTCTGTTCGGTTTGATTCATGGACTCGGCTTCGCGTCTGTGCTGCGAGAACTGGGCTTGCCGAAGCGGGGTCTTGTGTTGTCGCTTTTGTCTTTCAACCTGGGCGTCGAGATGGGCCAGATCTTGCTGCTGGGTACGCTCTTGCCGTTTTTGGTTTGGCTGTCCAAGTGGGAGCGATTGTCCAAACTGGTGGTATCTGCGACAAGCTGGATGCTGTTGGGCTTGTCTCTGCTCTTTTTTCTCGAACGCGCTTTTGGTATGGAGTGAGTGCTAGAGCGACGGTGTTTGGTGGTGAAAACTGATTGACGAGCCAAGCCGCTCGCTCGTAACGTAGGAACTCACACCGACGATATTGTCCAAAGGAGCCGAAACGACATGGCCACGATGATCACCCAAGATTGCATCAACTGCGGCGCTTGCGAACCCGAATGCCCAAACGAGGCAATCTCGGAAGGCGATGATGTGTACGTCATCGATCCCAACCTCTGCACCGAGTGCGTAGGTTTCCACGACCACGAAGCATGCCAAGCGGTTTGCCCAGTGGAATGCTGCATTCCCGACCCGAACAACGTCGAGGCGGAAGAAGCACTGCTGAACCGAGCGGTCAAACTCCATCCCGATCAGAAATTCCCCCCGCTCGCCAGCCTCCCCGTCAACCTGTCTCGTTTCCGCAAAAGCTAGGCGGTTGCAAAAAAAACGCTGCTGCGCGGCACCGATTCCAGACCTCCTCTGGTTCTCCGAAAGAGGTCCTTGAAATTCACCAAACGGTGAATTCACGATGCCGCACAGCAGCGGGTTACAAGGAGCAAGTCACCTACGCGGTTGTTTTCTTGTCCTTCGTTTCCGTCTTGGTTTTGGCGTCACCGGTCTTGTGACCCTTGTCGCCCGCGCCCTCACCAGGGCACGCAACCGCAACGCTCGACACGAACAGAGAAGCCACAGCAAAAGCCAACACTTTCTTCATTGCATTTCCTCCAGTGTGTGAAGTGAACTGGCGACCTCTTCCTTTTTGGGTTCAGTCACCACTTGCGACAACCTGTTTTGCCGCAACACCTGCAATGAAACTAGATGCCTCTGACAACGCAAGTGCATCGCACCCAAGAAACGCGGAAAAACGCCGTTTTTCACACTTCTTCACAAAACCGTCGCTTCAGTACGTGGCCCCGCAAGCTCCTTCCACAACGCTTCGACTTTCTGTCCAAGTTCGTCGGTAGTTCCTTGGTTTTCGATCACCCACGTTGCCGCCTTCAGCCGTTCTTCCCGTGACGTTTGCGATCGGAGCCTCGCCGTTGCTTCCTCTCGAGTCATTCCGTTTCGACGCATCGCACGTTCGATCTGAACTTCCTCTGGGACATCCACCACAATCAAGCCATGGAGTCCCAAGTGGCTCTTGTTTTCGACCAAAAGAGCCGCTTCATACACGACCACCTTTGCGCCCTGCATGATCGCTTCCCGCATCTTCTGCGCACTCGCAAGACCGATCTCTTTGTGCGTAATTTGATTCAGTTTGCGGCGAGCGTCTTCGTCGGCAAACACCAGCGCCCCTAGTTTCTTCCGGTCGAGCGGAGGCTCCTTTCCATCCTCCGTCTTTTCGGTCAAAACTGCCGCACCGAACAACCCAACAATTTCGCGATACGCCGTAGTTCCCGGACGGACAACTTCGCGCGCCACTTCATCCGCGTCGATCACGAACGCGCCGCATTTCCCGAGCAGCTTTCCAACCGCACTTTTCCCCGACGCAATTCCGCCCGTCAACCCAACGACGAGCGCACCCTTCACAGTTCGCACCCCGGAAGCGGCGAGTCCACACAAACAGAGGGCACACAACCAAATTGGGACGTTGCCTTGTCCATCGTGCATTTCGCATTTTCGCCGCACTGCGTTGCACCCCCATCCACCATGCACGGCTGCGTGCAGAAGAACGTAGGCCGATCCGGTCGAGGCAAAAGTTGGGAACAGACTGTGGCGCTTACATTCCCACGACACTCCACACTCGCTTCGCTTGTGCAGTACTTTCCAACGCCGAGACTGTTCCCCTTGTCCCCCGGATTTCCGCAGCAGGAACGCACTGCCATATCGGTAGAAGTTGGAGGAGGAGTGGTATTCCCGCAAGAGGAACCCAGCCCAAAAGCTGCACACAGAACAACACCTGCAAAGAAAACGGAACCCATGTGTTTCATGACGGGCGCAGCGTATCAAGACACGAAACCATGTCAACGATACAGAGCGCGATTTTTCACGGAAGGGTTCTCTGTTTCGCGCCCTGGAAAACCCAAGAACGCTGTACGTGAACACGGTAGACTGTTCTTCCCATGCTCGATCGCATCGTCATTGCAGGCGCTGGTCGCACCATCGAGACCATTTTGGCGCGGCTCGTTCACGTCGCACCTGTCGTTGTGCTGGATACCGTACAGACTGCACTCGACGAACTCCGAATTTCAGAGGCAGAAAACGCCGAGGCACCCAGTCCACTCCATGGAGTCCAAAAACGGTTGGCTGATGCAACCTCTCCTTTTGTTCTCGAAGAACTGCGCGATGAACAACACCTTTCCGTTGCAATTGTTGCTGCTACCGGAGATGACCGACGCAACATCGAGATTTGCCGTATCGCTCAACAACTGCGGTTTCAGCCGGTTGTAGGAATCGTCATTCGGCCCGAAACGGCACAACAGTATGAACAACACGGCGCGCGGGCCATTGTTCGGGCTCACATCTTGGGAAATGTTGTGGAGCAGGCTCTCCGGTACGACGGTCTCGTGATGGCCTCTTCCGTCGGACAGGGGCGCGGAGAGATCATTGAATTTTCGGTACTCCCCAGTTCACCAGCCATTGGTGTTCCCCTTTCACAATTGCATGCTGAGGGGTGGCGCATCGCCGCGATCTATCGAAACGGAGTGCTTGTCATTCCTACTGGAGATACGCTTATCAAGGTAGACGATCGTGTGTTGGTCATTGGGAATCCTGACATTCTGTCTGGTGTTGCGGAACAGCTGCGCATTGGCATTCCTCAGTTTCCGCAACACTATGGGCATCAGATTGTCGTGTTTCTTCCCAATGGGAGAAATCAAAAATTGGAAGAGGAAGCGGAGTTTCTCTGCAAGCGGACTCGCGCGCACGGACTCAGCAGAGTATCTCCCGGAGCGACTCCGGAACGTACCACCGTTGAACATTCTGAACCAGTGGAGTCCTCTGCAAGTCCTCATCGCCAACGCAAACTGTACGAGAGCATTCCGCTCCACAAAGAGGATGCCGTTTCGCCGATTCCGATGCTCAAGAAAAGGCGTCCCGGCCTTGTGATGTGTGAACCCGCATCGCAGACGTTTTCCGAAAAAATCCTGGGTCGCGGAGGTTTTCTAAGCCGTCTGTGTAACGAACTCGAATGTCCCATCCTGGTTTCCCATGGAATTCAGGCTTACCGTCGCATAGTCATCGGGCTTGTGCCGCACGTACACGATCTCCGCTTGGCCGATACTGCGATCGATTTGGTCCGTTTGCTTTCCATACCGCTTGTTCTTTTGCGTGTACGTTCACCAAAAGAGATCGAGGCACCCGACCCCGAAATCGAGAAGATCGCGATGGAAATTGAGCGACGGACACGGCTTTACGGACTCAAGGCCGAAACGCAAACTTTGGAAGGGAATCCTGTTCGTGAACTTCTCCGCATCACCACTGAAACAGACCTTTTGCTCGTCGGAAGAAAGCGCACGTTGAGGGACAGTTTCACGTCTCCCGATGTTGCGTTGCGTGTGGCTCGCGAAGCCCATTGTTCGATTTTGGTGCAGACAGAGGAACGTCGCTGATGGCGCACCTCGACCACCGCTATCTCCCCCTGTTGCTTCTGCTTGGTTGCAGCATTGTTGGGCCCCTCGCTGCGGTTCGTTTGCGTCTTCCTACAGCCGTGGTTTTGATCCTGCTTGGTATTGGTTTGGGTCCTGCCGGAATTGGCGTGCTTCAAGAGAGCCCCACTGTAGGATTCCTTTCCGATTTTGGCTTTTTGGTTCTCATGTTCATGGCTGGTATGGAGATCGATTTCGATTCCATTCGTAGTGCTGGCCGATCCGCGTTGTGGGTTCCTCTGTTGGTAGTCGCCGGCATCTTCGCCATCGGATTTGCCAGTATGAAGTGGTTAGGAATCGGCAGTATTGGCGTTCTTTCCGTCGCTGCAATGAGCGTTGGTATGCCCCTTGCCATGCTCAAGGAAACCGGCCAGGACACAGCGCCTCTTGGGCGTCATGTGATGTTGACTGCTTCTGTGGGAGAGTTTTTTTGCATCTTGGGAATCACTGCGCTTGAACTGGTTGCATCCGGTCCTTTTGGACTGAACAGTCTGATTCGTATCCTGAAAGTGACCGCTCTGTTTCTGATTTCCGCGTGGGTGATTCGTCTTTTGCGCGCCGCTGTTTGGTGGTATCCAGAACCCCTTTTAAGACTCATTGGAAAACACGATGTCGCAGAATTGGGAGTCCGTGTCGGCCTCGCCATCATGCTGTTTTTCGTCGTGCTTTCTGCGCTGGCAGGTGTCGAAGCCATCTTGGGGGCTTTCATTGGAGGAACGCTCCTCGCGATCGTGTTGCGTGAAAAACACTCCCTCGAAACAAAACTAGCCGCGTTGGGAAACGGCCTGTTTATTCCGATCTTCTTTATCGTGGTGGGTGTCCGTTTTGATGCCCGAGCACTTGACCTTGCAGGAGTCCGTCGCGCGTTCTTCATTGCACTGCTTGCAGGGATCGCCAAGATTCTTCCAAGCCTTCTGTTTGCGAAAAGGGGAACCCCCTTTCGTCAGCGTCTTGGCGCTGGACTTCTGTTGTCTGCTCCCCTCACGTTGGTTGTCGCCATTGCAGCCATCGGTCGAAACATGGGTTTGATCGATGGCCCGATCCAGGCCAGCCTGATTCTGGTTGCGGTGCTGGTTTCTGTCGTGTATCCGACGCTGTTCAAACTCCTCGTTCGCTCTGCGGAAACTACTTGAGTGTATAGCTGAGAATCGTTGGCGCACTGAATCCAGATCCTACGGGTGCGGTAGGAGTCGGGTTGTAAACACGAACAAACAAACGGGTCGCAGCGGTGATAGGAATCGGACCTGTGTACTCTTTTGCATTCGGAGACAGGAGCGGTCCCGGAGTCTTGCCGCGCGGATCACTCCCATCGGTCGTGTAATACATCTTTGCGCCAGGAAGAGACTGACTCGGCGAAGCAAGCGTCACTGTAGTCCCTGTTGCCACAGCCCCTTGCGGAGGATTCGCCACCGCAGGCCGAGTCACCTGGCTGTCCATAAACGCCAAACGTTTGGTCCACCAATACTTGAGCCATGCAACCTCACCTGTGTACTGTCCGTTGAAACTGTTGTTCGTAATGGCTGTGTTGCTGGTCGTCGGTCGGGGCGCACTGTTTGCCCACCGAGAAATCGATCGTTTTGCGGGTGTGTTGGCGACATTCCCAGGGTTTAACGTGTTTGCGTAGTCGTCGATCAAAGACAAGATTCGTGCCGTCGAGAAAGTCCCCTGTCGAAGTTCCTCAAGTCGATCAATCCAGACCTGCCAAAAGTTTGGATCGGACAACATTTGCTTGTACCAAGGATAGTTGAAAAAATCCGTTCCCCCTGATGCGGTCCAAGTCCCCCAATCGAAGTCGCGGCCATCTGTTGAACCCTCTGCACGATCAAAATCCCACACGGGCCCCGGGACCAGTTTTCCGCTTCGAGGTTTATGCCAATGGGAACTCAACCGAAAGGCATCTGCATTCTTGGTTGCGACGTTCATGATGTGATGATCGACGGCGGCAGAAACATCAAAGTACTTCGCATACCCATTCACGGGGTCTGTATACGTGGGACTACTTAGCGCGAGCCACGCACTTCCCAAATACCCCCGAAGAAAGTCACTTTGATTCCGGTTTACGACTTTGAAGGGGTCGCTCGACAGCTCGCGAGGATTTACCCAGGCCAAGGTGTTCACTCCACCAAAACTCTGACCGGAAAGGGGTTGAATGCCTAGTTCCCCCGTATCCAGCCGATCCACTTTGAACATGTATCCACCTTGGATCGTCGGCAAAGTCGTGTCAAAAATCGTCAGATTCTCTACGTCCACACGGTCTTTTCCGCGAGAAATTTTCTCCATAAAGCTGTACACGCCAAAGTAGTCCGTTCCTGTCACCGCGCCTTCGATGGTGTCTGGGAGGGATTGTTCGTTGTGTATATGCTCAATGTACTTTGTCCGCGCCGCATACCGACCGGCCTCGTTGCTGAGTCGATAGATCAAGTCATTGTGCATCATGGATTTGTCGAAGTAGTACGGTGCATGCATCAGCCAATCTGCATTCTTGGGCATCCCAAAGGGACTGCATTCCTGATCGATTCCGTCTTCGTCCTGTAGCTCTACTGCCATTGAAAATTTGGGGTCCCCTCCCGTCGAAGAACCGTGTCTTTCTAGCGTGCAGGGCGATACCAAATCCGGGACATTTGTGAGCCGTGCTTGGTTGTCGGAAGACTTGGGTTCAAAGATCATCACGAACCCATCCACAGCCATGTTGTTTGCCATCACCGTGTTCCATGTGTGGCTGAGCACGAGCGGGAGGGTCGAGGAAAACGTCTGTGCCGCCACGTCCAGCGCGAAGTACATTTCGCTGCTCAGGGGTCCGTCTGGGCGGCCTGGTTCATACGCGCGCGTCCGAATCCGCGTGTTTTTTGTCACAGGAATCGGTGCCGAATAAACAGGGGAGGGGAGTCTGTAGATCGTCAGTGTTCCCGTTCCAACGGACGTAATATCTACCGTCGGTGCGAGAGTTGGAGATGTGGACAATGTGAACGTGTTGTTTGCCGTGGTTGATACGTAGTACGTTGTTGCTGCGGACAGACCCGTTGGGAGTGTTCCGCTGCTTTGCGCTTGCACAGCATCCCCCGAAAAGAAAAAGTGGGGATTGGGGGTCGTGATCACGTCAGTTAGTGCTGCGGTTCCTGTCGTCGCATCGCGCCTTACTTGGAAGGTTCCACCGGCAGCGAGATCGATCGGGGTGCCTCCGGGTTCGATTGCAAACTTGAACGTGTTTGCATCCACAACTTTCACAAAGTAGTTCATGCCAGCGACGAGTGGAGCTGGCCCAGAGGCATGTACCAATTCATTCTCTGTGAAACCATGTCCGGTCATCACACAGTTGTCTGTTGTGGCATCCGCAACGAAATTTCCCAATTTCCCATTCACGGAAATGGGGCGTGATCGATTGGTTGTGTAGCGAATTTGCGCTGTGGGAGATGTCACAGACAGCGTTACGTTCAATGTTGTTCCGCTGTTGAACGTGCGACTTTTCGGGCCAAAGGAAACGCCCTCTGCTAGCGCCGAGGTTGCATCGTTTGGGGCACCCGGAGTGGGTTTCGCAAAATGCGCGCTTCGCGCCTCTATTTTTGACTCCAGAAGTCCAAAGGACACGTTTGAGATTTGTCCGGGATACGGATTCCATTCCGGTCCGAGTACACTTCCCTCCTTGTTTGTGAGTGCAAGGTAGTCTCCCCCTCCTGCCGAGCAACTTGAGGCCAATGTACCGCTCGACAAACTGAAGTCTGTGTGCAGCGGCTTTCCCGTCGCCAAGCGATTCTTTCCACTTGCAAAAACAACCAAATATCCGTTGGGCGGAATGATCGTTTCCGGGGGGAAAGTCCATCGATCGGGTTTCGATTTGGAATCGGTTAGATGATACCCTCCCACATTGCGAGGTGCAGTGTGGGGGTTGTAGATTTCGATCCAATCCGAAGTCTCTCCGTCTTCATCCACGATTCCGGCCTGATTCTTGGTCAAGAATTCCGTGATGAAAGGAGCAGGACCCGGATCTTCTTCGACCGGCGTGCCAGGAAGTGGACCCGGTGTTTCGTCGCTACATCCGATTGAATTTGCGAGTGCGAACGCTGCGATAAGACAAGCAAAACGACGATGCAACATCTTTGCATTTCCCCCCTATGGCAAAGCGCGTTTATAGGACAGCACGATCCTACGTTTGGAATTGCAAGGGGGTCAAGGCGAAACCCTGAAGTCACAAAGGGGAATCGTTTGGACAGGATAGGAGGGGGAAACCCTAGTACACCCCTATTCCGAGGTGCTGAGCAAAACCGAAAGGTTGTTGGAAATGGAATTGCACGCAAAAATGTCGAGTTTTCCGTCGCCATTTGCAAAGCCTGTTGCAACCCCGGTTGTGGCTCGTCCTGTAGGATAGTTCAGGACTTTGGGGAAATTTCCTGTTCCGTCCCCTAATAGAATGCTCACACTTCCTGTAGCAACGTAGTTTGCGACGATGAGATCCGGTATTCCATCCAAGTTCACGTCTCTGCCAATCATGTGGCGGGAATAGACACTTTGTCCGATGGACTTGGGTGCTTCAAAGGTCCCGTCCCCCTTTCCCACATGCAAGTAGATTGCATTTGTGGCTTCGTTTCCTGTCACCAGATCCACAATCCCATCTAGGTTTGCATCGATGGCAATTCCCGTCTGTGGCGCGGTTCCACCGGGCAGATCTTTTTTCCCCAGAAGAACGCCATCGCCGCGATTCAGAAACACCGAGACGTTTTTGGCCGTCCTTTCCCAAACCACCACGTCCGGGCCCGGCTTTCCATCCAAATCTGAGACTGCAACGTACACAGGACCGTCTCCTGTCGCGTAGGAGACTTCTGCCGCAAATTTTCGATTCCCTTGCCCAAGCAGAACGCTGGCTGTGTTCTTCATGGTATTGGCGGTCACAATGTCTGTCTTTCCATCTCCATTCAGGTCCGTGTCAACGAAAAAGATTTCTTCGTTGCCGATGCCTTAACTAAAGTGGGCTTAAGGCGGCTCACTTCTATCGATTAAACGTATGTTTAAGTACGTTTAATCGCGCAGAGGTGTGTGGATGATGCGCGAAACGATCCGTGCGGAGGGGATGAGAGGACTCAGCCTCGAGACTGCGTGTAGGTCTTGGTGCAAGCGGATCGATTCAAGGAGACTTGCCGTCAGAAAGCGCCGCAACTGCCTGTCGTCTGGCTGGAAGGCGGTTGAGGCACACGAGGGCTGCCGTTCGGACCGTGCGAGCCGAGGACGCTGGATGAACTCCTGTTCTACAAGGCGAAGCAGGGATAGGAATGCGCGCTGGCGATTCTCCCTCGGCGCTATCTGGGTCTGCGTCTGCCGTCGAAGTCCTCGACCTGACGGTGGAAGCTGCGGACGGAATCCATGTCCTTGCGAGCGGATTTTCGCTGCCGGTCGGGAATGGCAGCCGCGCCAGACTGGGCTTTGCGCGCCGGCAAAATGTAGGCTCAGTCTGATCTGCGTCGGTCAGACTGGATCGGGTGTCGGGTTCCCTCGGCTTGCATCTGCTGCATTCGTTTGCTCTTGAAGGAGTGCATGCACAAGGGCAATGACTCGTGCGTCGCGAAGGAATTGTTCCAAGGCTCGTCGTTTCTCCCGATTGAAGCCCGCACTTCCTTTTGGTTGGGGCGGAGGAATTTTCCCATGAAGGAGCGCGGACTGTCGAGACAGAACATAGTCGAAGTGCGCAAACTGATCAGAGGAATTGATGATCGCACGGGCTCGCTGCTTTTCGAAGTCGCTGAGCGGAGGAATATGTGCTGGCTGCGGATAGTCCCCGCTTGGATTGGCGAGTGGTGCTGTCGCCAACGCTCGCCGGAGTGCCATAAAGGCAGCACCTTCAATCGGATCGGACAAGATACGCTGGATGTCAGCAGGAAGCTTGTGAAACGCGGTCTCGGCGGACAGATCAGGATTTTTCTCTAGCTGTTCGACATACGCAATGAGCTCGCGGTGCAAAACGACACTCTGGTCTTCATCCAACGCGACGGAGATGATGCGCTTTCGCTGTTCCTCGCGCAGTGGTAGTGAGTCCCAGGACACCTGGTCCAGATTCGGCCATTCCGGTTGGTGTGTGGCAGAAGCTGGTGTCGGTTCTACAACGGCATTTTGGGTCTTATTCTGTCCCTCCTTTTGCGCTTCAGGAATCGTTCCTGTGGTATCAGAAGCGGAGACAGACTGCTCTGTAACCGTGCTTGCGGAATGTGTTTCCGTAACGGGTTTCTCTGCGCCTTTTTCGTCCTGCTCTTTCGGTTCATTCTGCTTGGACTCATTCAGCTTCGACAGTGCCGCGATGATATCTGTTAGCTGCCGATCGATGTCGGCTTGCGTCACTTTTGTTTGATGTGCATCCGTTTTTGTGTCGACGGTCAGCGCGGACTTTATCTCCAGCTCGGCAGTCTTCTGCCGATTCAGAATGGACAGGATGAGCGATCCAACTGCAGGCAATGCGGTCAAAATTCCCATGAGGACGGTAGGCCACGCGGACGGTACCGGACGACTCGCAAGCGATTGAAGCTGCAATCCCGTCTGCGAATGCATGGCGGAGAACTGATGAAGGATTCTCTTCTCCATTTCCTGTTCGCGCATTTGCTGCGCCATGTCGCGCTGTTTCTGCTCCTCTTTTCGACGCTGATCTTCATGCCATTGCTGATCAGCGGCACGATGCTCCTCCAGTTTCTGTCGCTTGCGTTCCTTGGCGGCACGAGCGCGCAGCAGGGCCTCTAGTTCCTCGCGAATGCTCACCGATTCGTCCCTGGAGTGGGCTGCGGATGGAGTCACCGGAACGGATGCAGACTCCGCCGCAGTTTGTGCGGCAGCGCGAGTAGGAGGCCCAACAAAGTAGTACAGTCCTGGGATTCCGCTGCTTGCCGATGAGTTAGGCTTGATATGTCGTCCTTGTCGATCGACCCAGAGCAGACGATACCATTTACCGTCGGTGAGTCGCGCATCTTCTGGGTAACGGAATGGCGTAAGACTATACCAGTTGCGGCGACCCTCTCTTGATTTCGGAGACAAGCGTGGACGCTCATCAGCCCCTTGCATCGGAAGGACCAATCGGTATCCCACTGCATCTGCTGGTGGCCGGAGTGCCGTGACTTGAGTACGCAGATCGATGCGCTGATTCTGTTCCGTTTTTGACTTCTGCTCCGCCTCCCGGGCAGCACGCTTGTCTAAGACTGTGTCCACGAGCTTTTCAAGCGATTCCAGGTCCATCCACTTCGGTACTGCGCCGCTCGCTCCCTGTGTACCTTCCGCAGACCTTTCCTGCGCACTCCGCTGCTGCCTGCGGAGTCTGTATGCGCCGGATCGGCAGTTGGTGTCGCAGTAGTTTTTGCTGGGTCGCCGCTTCACAGGCAAGAGCTTGGTGCAGCGCTCAAAGTTGCAGTGCTTCGGTTCTCCGCTTGCAGAGATAGCAGCGGGTGGAGCCGGCGTTGTGCCGTCAACAGACTCGCAGGGCATGGCTCATCGTAAACCGAAATCACGGTGCGTTTCTCTGGAAATGTCACGGCTTCCGCAGCCTGACCGCACACGCTCCGAGAGCTACTGGTACGTCTGTGCTTGATTCCTTTCCTGTGGGCTCACGTAAGCATCACGTAAGCGTCGCGTGACGCATCACGGATTCCGAATCACGCATGCATCAGGAAAGTATCAACAGGAGGCGTCGCTTGGGAGTCCGAATTTCCGACGAAAGGAGGAACACAGAACGCCGCTGTTTGTGCTCATACAGAGACACCCAACTGATGTCATGTGAGCGTCATGTGAGCATCATGTGAGCATCACGGAAATCGATACGTGATGGTCACACCAAGCGGGCGCAGCCGGGGCAGTACTTTGGTGTTGTGGTGCGCGCGGTCAGACCGCGAGCGTCTGCCTACGCACCGGATTCAGCAGCGGGGCTTCAGCCATCGCAACTGCGATCAATCACGAAGCGAGCAAGGATGCTACCGGTGGCGGAGAGGACAGCGCTTCAGGCCACTGCCCAGCGCAGTACAGTCATCACGAACAGGCGACTGACCTGAAGCGCTCGGCCCCGGCCCCAGATCGCCTGATTGGATTCGGTTGTAGTGGACCGAGGTGTGGTAGAAGGTATCGAAGTCGTTGGGATCGGAAATTGGTGTTGGGGGAGGAGGAACGGATCGGTTTGCGCCAGTCGTACAGGTTGAGGGAACTGACTCGGGGTCCAGCGAAGGCAGGGCAGTGGCCAGTTTGTGCCACCGCGCAGTGATTGTTCTCGGTAGGCTGGAGTTCGTCAGTGCGCGGAGCCCTGGCTCATCGGATCCGGGCTGCCGAGGAAGCTCCCGAGTTCGCTCTCGAAGACCGACACATCTAGACCAAGCGCGTCGCTCCAGCAATTTAGGATGCGGGCCGCAGCGTCATCAATACGCAGGCTCTCTCTTGTTGTGGTGTGCGAAGAGCATCGATAAGAGGTGCGCGCATCGTTTCTCGCTTGTGACGGACTACGCGTACTTCTGTCATTCGCGTCCTGCTCCAGCGCCCGTGCTCATGCGGCTACCTACAGCCGGTCGTGTGATGAAAGAAGAACCCACGGGGGCCTCGACGTACGGTCAGATGAAGTAGACACCGCTAGCGCTTGCATCATGGGCACCACCTGCCGGGCAGGCGCTGGTGCCGTTGAGAGAAAAGAACATCCCCTCACATTTTTTGCACCATCGCCAGCCGTCCTGGCCGCCCTGTGCGTTGCAGGTGTGGATCTGGTAGTGGGCCCCGGTCGACTTGTGGCCGCCGCTGCCAGCCGGGCAGCATCCCGTGCGTCCGCCTTGGCCGAAGTACAAACCATGGCAGCGGCCACAGCGCGTCCAGCCGGTCTGCACGCATCCGTCGGCATGGGCATGAAAGAGCTTGTACTGTCCGCTGCCGCTGTCCTTGTGCGGGCCGAGGACCATCGCCGGAATGCCTCCCGGTCGGCTTGGCGGGCGCACCGGGCAGATGCCGCGCGTGTCGCTGGCCAGGTACAGCCCCTGGCATTGCATGCACCAGCGCCACCCCTGCTCGATATCGCCAGGCATGATGAGATTTGGCCTGGTGATGGTGATGCTGCCGTCCGGATTTGTCGTTGCTGCGGATACCGTACACATTCATGACTCCTATGTAGGGGATAGATGAGCTTACCCTGGCTGCCAGCCGTGAGTCATCCCCCTAATGCTGAGCGGTCTCTCTTCAATCGTACCGCGGGTACTCTGTACTGCTGCGGATCTACCGTTCTTCGGTACGTACTGCGTTGCAGGATGCGAAGTCCCGGAACTCGCGGCGCTGATCGCAAGACGTGTAGGCACAGACATTCCTCCCCCTAAGACCCTCCCAGCTCCGTGCCCTCAGCTGGGTCAAGGATTTCATCGTCAGCGAATCCCTGCGGCGTGACCGCGCGCCAGCAACGTACAGCGTCTGACCCGCCCCCAAAGATCGATCCAAGGATTAAGTGAATCCTTGAGTTTGCATAGCATGGGAAGGGAATTCTTCCCTTGCTGATTTTTCTACTGTTTGAAGCTTTTGAGCGTACTCCGACGGTGTGAGATACCGCAGCGCTTGATGAGGGCGCTCGGTGTTGTACTCAGTCTTATACTGCTCCGTTTCGCGTCTCACCTCCGCAATATCTCGCCACAGGTTCCGGTTCAAACACTCGTCGCGCAGCTTCCCATTGAAGCTCTCGATGTGCGAGTTCTGCGTCGGCTTTCCGGGCTCGATGCAGTGCCACTGAATCCCTCGCGCCTTGGCCCAGCGCTGCACGTCCACCGAGACAAACTCCGTTCCGTTGTCGCTGCGTATCGTCTCGGGACAGCCTCGCTGCTGACACAGCCGCTCCAGCACCCTCGTCACATACAACCCCGAAAATCCCGTCGAGACTTCGATACACAGACATTCCCTCGTGCAGTCGTCGATGACATTGAGCAGCCGGACTTTGCGCCCACTACCGAGGCTGTCCTGCATGAAATCGAGCGACCAGCGCTGATTGGGCCGACTGCACGGCAGCAGGCCACTCCTCGGCCCACAGCGTTTCCGTCGACGATTCTGCCTCCGTAGGTGCAGTCCCTCCTCGCGATACAGCCGATGCACGCGCTTCTTGTTCACCCGCTCGCCACGCCGTCGCAAAAGCGCATGCAGCCGCCGATATCCGTAACGAGGGCGCTGTTCCGCCAGCGTGCGCAGAAGCACACGCAGCCTCTGGTCCGTCCGTTTCCGCGTCCGATAGCGCACGCACGCCCGTGAAAAGCCCAGAGCTCGGCATGCTCGACGCTGGCTGACCTTCTGCTGCGTCTGGACTCGCTGCACACTCTGACGCTGCGCAGCGAGCGGCATCATTTTTTTCCGAGCACATCCTTGAGAATCCGGTTGTCCAGCGCCAACTCCGCCACCAGGTGCTTGAGTCGCCGATTCTCATCGAGCAGCCGGTTTAGCTCCTGCGCATCAGAGACCTCCATCCCGCCGTATTTCCGTCTCCAGCGGTAGAACGTCTGCTGCGTGATTCCCAGCTCGCGACACAGCTCGGTCACTGGCTGTCCCGCTTCAGCTCGCTTCAGAATCCCAATCACCTGCGCCTCGGTAAACAGACTTTTCCGCATCGGTCCTCCGTACCACTTTCGTTGTCTAGGAGGACTCACTTTTTCCTTGGATCATCTTTCGGGGGGCAGGTCACGTCTTCGTCGACAAAGACGCCATCTTTGTCCAACCAGGCATCGAAGGAATAAATGGACTCGCCCTCCACGCCGACGCTCTTTCCGGATCTGCAATCAAAGTCCCAGCCGTGAAAGGGGCAGATCAGCAGATCACCTTCCAACCGACCGCCGACCAGTCGACCAGCCCGATGGGGACAGCGACCTTCAAGGACGCGAGGCGTATCATCGATGCGCAGGACCAACAAGTCAACGTCAGCCACCCGCGCAGCAACAGGCCGCCGGTCCACGAGCTCGCTCCAGATCGCTACCTTCACAGGAAGCACTCGCTGGTTGCTCATCGAAGAAACTCCTTTATCGCATTCGCTCAGGAAACGGACGACTGTGAGGGCGCATCCAGTGGGCTCTAGTCCGCGGTCTCCTAGCTTTCGTCTGCGAGCAGAATCTGAGCATAAGCACGTCTCCCATCACCGGCGATCTCATCCAGAATCTTGACCACACGTTCGATCGTGAGCCTTCCCGCCATCGCTGCATTGGTCTTACAGACAACGTCATAAAGTGGTGGACGCGGAGGCTGTGCTCTGCGAATGAAGGACTCGATGTCCTCTACCTGCAAATATTGATTGTCACTCCCTCGTCCGGCGTACAGCGCTTCAAGACCATCCAACCGAACCCACTGGAGCGTCGGGTCAGGGGCGCGGCGGAAGAGCGGCACCAGTCCATACATATTGGCTTCGACAAACGGTAGTCTCGGATGCAGTGGCGCGCATGCCAGCACGGGCTTTGAAGAACTAGCATTACCTACCTCGGTAAGATCGAGACAGAAGCGCCGCCATGCCTCCGGCTCTACTTCGATGGCTGGCATGATAACCTGCGCAACCACTTGTTTTGGATCTGCTGCGATCTCTTGGAACAGACGGAGAAGCGGCGCTAGGTCCACTGTCTCTGCAATGTAGACATGGCGCTGGGTCTGCCCAGCCCGTCGGCCTTGCCGCGCATACGGACAAAAAGACGAGCCTTCGATGAACTCGCGAAGATAGCGGTCGTTGACTCGCAACGACTCTATCGCAAGTCTGGCACGCGTTTGCTCCGTCAACGGACCGAGCGGTTCAAACGGTACAGACAGCGCGGCAGTCCTTTCTTGTCTCGCCACCGTCAGCTCAGCGAGCCAATTTGGAGCAGATTCGAGCGAGTCGCTGCTCGCGATATGTCCGTCTTTGGGGGATCTGTCTGGCACGATCAGGACTCCTTGAGGAATCAATAAGAGTCAAACCAAACGTGTAATATTATACGAGCGACTCCGAATCCTGATCAAGTGTGATCTCTCACAGACGATCGCATCACGTTGTCGCTGCATTTTGCCACCGCTCCGAAACAGTTGCGAGCGTTAGCGACCCGCCTGGCCGATGAGCTGAGCCACCGTGTCTTTGACGACGCTTCTTGTCAATCGGGCCACTTCGACGAAGTCGCGCGGACGCACTGAATCAAAAAACGACCCCTCTTGCATGTCCTGGAACAGATCTCGGTACATCGCGAGCACGCGCTCTCGATACTCCGGATCAATGGAGACCGCGCGCTCTGCACTACCGGCCAGCGCAATGTGTTCTGCGGCGTGAAGCCACTCATCGAGCGTCGCGCGCAGAAGATCGTAATTATACATGTTCCTCGCGCCGATCTGGATGATGTCAACATATCGTGCGACCAGATTAGCGTTCCCCGGACTAGTGGCTTCGCTTACTGAGACTAGTTGATGCCGTTTGGCCGCCTCGGAGAGAAGCTTGAGACCGGGCTCCCCAAGCCCCTGGAACGTGTAGGGAGAGGTTCGTGGCTTGAAGGCTCCGCCACGTAGGATTCGTACTCCGAGCGTGCGCAAACCGGCTGCCACGGTCTCCATCTGCTCTGCATTTTCGACAGCACATGGCCCTGCGATGTATTGGGGAAGTCCGCCGCCGATTACTTGAGCAGCAACCGATACTTCAATCCGCGGTCCGCTTCCTTTTGCGACGCGCAGCCGATTCTTAATGCTCTCATCTTGGATCTCTACACTCACATCGAAAATTCGTTGGAACAGACTGCGCACCGATGCATCAGTCATGGGCCCCTGATTCTCTGCGACCAGCAGATCCAGGAGCGTCGATTCACGCTGCGGATCTCGGGTCGGCAGATTGAGTCGTCTCTTCTCCTCTGCAATCTGCAAGACCCGCTCTGTGCGCTGATTGATATGCGACAGTAACTTGAGACTCATCTCGGTGATTTCATCTCGAAGGCGTTGGATGGTTTTAGACACTTTCTTCCTCCAACATCATCTGACTCCCTGCCGTATGCGCACAGCAAGATCTCAAGATCGCACAGTCTCTCCAGCCATTTCCTTGTGCGTGCGCTGTGGGGCTAGGAGCCCGTTGGAGTAAAGAGCTGAAACGGATCGACATCGTTGCGCGGGCGTGATCTAAAGGCGAGATGAAGACGTATCGGGAGTATCAGCCTCGGCAAGGGTTCTTGTTACCGCCGAGTCCGCTTGACTGGCTGCAGGCGGACCATCTCGCGTATTTCATTTTGGACACCGTCGCGCTGCTCGATCTGTCGCTCATCACGGCTCACTACGAGCGCGAGGGACGCGGCTTTCCGCCACACGACCCTCGCATGATGACGGCGCTGCTTCTGTATTCCTACTGCGTCGGTTTGCCGTCGTCGCGCAAGATCGAGCAGCGCACGCACGAGGACATCGCGTTCCGAATCCTCGCGGGCAATACGCATCCCGATCACACCTGCATCAGCGAGTTTCGGCGCATTCATCTTCCGGTGCTGAGCGCGATGTTTGTGCAGGTGCTGAAGCTGTGTCAGCGGATGGGATTGGTGAAGCTTGGAGTGGTCGCGCTCGACGGGACGAAGCTCAAAGCGAACGCATCGAAACACAAAGCAATGAGCCTTGCGCGCATGAAACAGGAACAGGAGCGGCTGGAGAAACAGGTCGCAGAGCTGCTGGCTGCAGCCGAAGCGGCGGATGCACAAGAGGACGCGCAGTACGGAAAGCGCCGTCGAGGAAATGAGCTTCCGGAGGAGCTTCGTCACGCGCAGAGCCGCCTTGCGCGCATTCGCGCAGCGCAAGCAGAGCTTGAGGCGGAGGCTGCCGCGCAAGCAGAAGAGAAAGAGGAATCACAGTCCGAGGATGCGCAAGTGGCCATCGCTCTCGACGAGATGGCACGCATTGAAGCGGCCTCTGCGCTGTCGCATAGGAAAAAGGAATCAGACGATCGCGAGGAAGATCCCAAGCCTCCGCTGATTCCCGCAGCGCTTCCGAAGAATCGAATTCCCGTCGACAAGCACGGCACACCGAAAGGCACCGCACAGCGCAACTTCACCGATGCACAGAGCCGCATCATGGTGGACAAGGGCGCATTTGTGCAGGCGTATAACGGCCACATTGCCGTCGACAGCGAGCATCAGATCATCGTCGCCGCGGGGCTGTCGAATCAGGCCCCCGACACGGAATATTTCATCCCGATGCTCGACCGCGTGCTGGCCGGCTGCGAGCAGATTCCCGACGCTGCGCTGGCTGATGCGGGATTCTTTTCCGATGCGAATGTGCGTCGCGCGCAAGCTCGCGGAGTCGATGTCTACATCGCGCCGGCGCGGACTCCTCACGGTGAAAAGGAACCGCCATCCGACGGAAAACCCAGCGCGAGCGCGATGAAGGAAGCGATGAGGGTGAAGCTTTCCACCGAGCAAGGCGACGCGCTGTACCGACGAAGGAAGGCGATCGTCGAGCCGGTGATCGGGCAGATCAAAAACCGAGGGTTGGGACGGCTGAGCCTGCGCGGCCTGCACAGCGCGCAGCACGAGTGGTCGCTGATCGCGCTGTCCCACAACCTGCTGAAGCTGCACAACGCCCGACGGGCGCAGAGGCAGTCTCCGCACGGCCCCGCAGCCGCAGCTGCACAGACCCTCTTTTCAGCGCTGCGCCAGCTCGCCGTCCTCATCCGCACCAATCTCACCGCTCCATTCGCCCAGCAAATGCTTACAGCAACGGGCTCCTAGCTGTCAAGCTCCGTAGGAGGATTTCGTGGAGCAGCAGCTTGATGCCATTCCAGTCAGAATTTTGTTTTTGGGGACGATCGATGCCCTGAGCGATCTGATGAAGAAGTGTCCACCGAAGCAGCGGGACGCACTACGCCGAGCGGTGGCGACGCTGCGAGAGACGCTACCTCAAGCAGAGAAGGAGCAGGCCGCTTGCCCGCAGGCCGATGTTGCGACGGAGCTTCACCTGAGCGCTGGCATCATCGAGCCGGAGAGCACCGAATCGCGGGTGCTGAAAGCATGGGGAAAGGACCTTGAGCAGCGACGCAAGGCGGCGGGTTTGACTCGCAAAGTGCTGGCTGAGCGGGCGGGGATTTCCGAGAGCACGCTGCGGAACGTCGAGACGGCGCGTAGGCCACCAACGCGCATGACGATCATGCACCTTCAGTCGGTGCCCGAGCTGCGCATCGACCCAAGTCCGATTGGGCAGCACATCACGGGTCGCAGACAAAGGGTGCAGGACTTCTCGCCGAACTGTTGGCTGGCCCCCGAGTACGACGCACTGAAGCTGCACAACGAGCTGACGATGCAACTCAACGGGCGCGGTGGTCACATCGAGCAGACATACCTTTACCTGGACCATCCCAGCGCTGCTGCGTGGTGTGCCATCGCAGAGCAGGAGGTCTATACGACAGCACGCAACTTGATGCCGCTCGGTCGCGTTGCTGAGCGCATCACAGAGTTGGCCGGGCCGGTTGGATTCGATGTGATTGGCTTGGGTTGTGGCGATGGCAAGGACGAAGTTCGACTCATGCAGCGCTTGTTGGATCTACACCGCAGCCGCAATCTTCGTCTGTACCTGCTCGACATAAGCCAGCCTCTCTGCACGAGTGCCTACCGACTAGCCGCAGAGGTGCTCAGCGAGAGGCCCACGGCGTCGATCTATGCAATTCAGGGCAACTTTCACAACTTGCAACGGTACACACCGCTGCTGCATTCACCCGAACGGTCACACCGTCGCCGGGTCGTCTGCATGTTCGGCAATACCTTCGCCAACTTGCAAAACGAGATCATGTTCGTCCGTAACAGTCTCCTTGGGTTTGCGCCGGGAGACTTCCTGCTCTTGAACGTGCCTGCGACGATGGCTCCAGCGGATCAGCATCATGCAATCTTGCGAAACGATCGACGACTGGCTGATCAGATCCAAGCCGATGAGAAGCTTCCGCAAGATCGCATCTTCCTAGAGCTACTGCGTCGATATGTACCCAGCATCAAGACGGTCGATCTGTCGCCTGTTCTGGACTTCGATGCCTGCCCCGTCCCCGGTAGTTATGCCGCCGACATCAGAGCCACCGTCCACATGTTGAGCGGTGAGACGAAGCAGTTTTCAGTCTTGTACGCCAAGCGGTACGATCAAGAACAGCTCGACTGCAAGATGTACAAAGAAGGCTGGTTGCCCGTCGCCCAGTGGCGTTACGCGGACGAATACCACCCGAGGTTGTTGCTTCTTTACCAGCGCACAAGGCAAAGCAGCAACGAGCAGTGACCCCCACAGGCAACGTCTGTGTCGCCTTTTGTCACTTGTTTTACCAGCGACACGCGAACTCCTTTTACCGAGCTGTTCTGTAGACGCTCGACGCACTCAAGGAGTGTTGTCCATGCGTCCATATCCCGTCCGTTTTCTCCCCCTTTGTCTCGCTGTCCTATGTGAGCGCTGCGCCGCGTACATGCTGGCGTCGTCGATGGTGCTCATGTTGTGTGAGCGTTACGGCTATCCCCGTGACGAGGCGCTGCGCCTGGCCGGGCTCATCACCGCCGCTGGCTACCTCGGCAGCCTTCCCGGAGGAATTGTCGCTGACCGAGTGCTTGGTCATCATCGAACTCTAACGGGCAGTCTGATCCTGTTGGTCGTGGGCTACGCACTCCTTATGATTCCGTCGCTGCTGGCGCTGTGGTCTTCGGTGGCTACGCTCGTCCTCGGAACCAGTCTGTTCAAGCCGAGCGCGCAAGCGGTCCTCCGTCGCCTCGCCCTCCCCCCCGACCCGAGGCTCGACCGAGCGCAGGTCTGGCTTTATCTGCTGATCAACGTCGGAGCGCTGTCTGGGGCCATCATCGCCGGACTGGCAATACAGCACTGGGGCTGGACTTTTTGCTTTGCCATCACAGCATCCATCGTGTGCATGGGGCGGGCCTGCCTGTCCATCGGTCGTCGCGATGTACCAGTCCGCACGCAGACCGACAAACCGTTGCCCAAAACCATGCCCACCGCTCACCTCTTCACCTGGCAGCGAGTCCAGACGATCGCCGCGCTGACGCTGGCCATGTTGCTGTTCAAAGTCTGCTTCGGCCAGGTCGAGGGCGCGCTGCTCCTCTTTACACAGCAGCACACCGAGCGCGTCGTGCATGGCTTCACAGTGCCTCCGTCATGGTTCGCAGGTCTTCCGGCGTTGCTCGTGCTCCTTCTTGCGCCCGCCCAGCTCGTGCTGTTGCCACGCCTTCAGCGTCGAATGCAAACGGCGCACCTCGTCGCGGTCGGACTCCTCTCCACGTCCTTGGCCTTCCTCGTTCTGTTTCCCGCCGTCCTTCCGAGCAAGACCCACCTCGTCCGCATGAGCTGGCTGGTCGCCTGTCACACGCTGTTGGTCATCGGCGAAACGCTCATTGGTCCACTCGGTCTTTCCCAAGTGCTCCGACTCGCCCCACCGCGATTCGTGGGCGCAGTCATCGGCGTCTGGTTTGTCTCCGGTGCAGTCGGCTATTGGCTTGCCGGCGAGATCGGCGCGCTGTGGGTCCGGTGGTCGCCCATTTGCGGATTAACCATCCTGGCCGTTCTTCCACTTGTGGGTATCGGAGTGCTCTTTGTAGAAGTGAGAAAAACAAGCTTAAAATAGCCTCACACGACCAACCTTACACAGCGATTACACCACCGAGTACGAACAACAGAACATCATCTACATAACAACAATCATGATATGTGCTATCCGCGCAGGATGGAATCACAAGTGCCACCGCAGCGCGGCCACGATCGTGCAGCGCGGCCACGCTGACCCTGACCGTGGCCACGATCGCGATCATTCTCCCGTCGAGAGATTATTTTGATCTGAGCGATTTTTTCCGATCGTGGCCACGCCATACATGTAGTCGTGGCCACGATCGGCGAAATTTGGTAAGGGGGACCGTGTGGGATGAGTGTTGGTTCGATTTTACGACGATATTGAATCGATTGTCAGATATCGTCGTCTGAGATGCTTGTGTCGCTGTTAAGCATGTTGCGCATCACATCGACAAGGCTCTCACGTTTCTGGGTCTTTGGTAGGCGCTCTTCTGGCAGATTGCAGATCGGTTGAATAATGGACTTTAGGCTGGCAGGCGTGACGCTTCCGTGTTCCTTCTTCGCCTTTTTCACGATCTCATCAAACAGATCAAAGATGGCAGAGAAAAAATGGCGCTTCAGTAGAAGTGTTTTGTCTTCCAATTCATCCTGAAAGGCGCGAAGGAATTTCAGGACAATTTCATACTGTTTATCTCTTGACGTAATCCGACGTAGTGAATCGCCACGAATGGCACGCATCAGCGCGGTATTAAACGCAGTCCGGGACAGCTTACCGCTCGTCGCCTGGGCGGCGCTGAGCTTGCCACACAGCGGCGACTCTTCATCGGTGTTCAATCGATCGAATAGTTCGCGCAGCAGCTTCTCTTCGTCCGTCTCGCTGCCCGCGAGTCCCTTCACGTCGAGGATCAGCGCTTTCGGAACACCTTGATGCTTGGTGTTGATATCGACGAACAGCCGAACCTCGTCGGCACGCGACAGCCCTTCGTAGATCGCGACGGGGACGCGATGACGCGCCGGACACATCTGATAGCCCCACATTCGATGCTGTCCGTCGAGGATCACGAACGCGCCCGGAACGCGCTTGAAGGACAGACCCTTGTTCTCTCGGATATGGCGAAACTCCGCCTCGGGCTGTGCCGACAAGACGATGTTGATGGGAATCGAGTTGCCCTCGGTGTTGAGGTACTCTGAAATCTCCTCGGCCCGCGAGCGATTGAGCCGTCGCTGAAATCCATCGATGGCATTCTCATGTCGCCGCTCAACGACGCAGTATTCAAACAGCTCGTCGATGGGAATCGTCGTCACGTAGACGAAGTGCCCATTCTGTTCAATCTTCAGCGTCGTATACCAGGGCGAGCGGTCCCCTGGTGGGGCAGAGGTGGACGTGGCAGTAGGCGACGGGGCGCGGTTCTTCTTCTTGCTCATGGCGTGATAGACCCAGTGCAAAAGGACCGACCTCACCGACGGGCTAGGCCGATCTGATTGAGTAGGATGGTGCGCAATCATCGTAGCAAAGGCAGGGACCACTGGGCCAGTAGTTTGTGGGCAACTGCCTCGCTCCCTGTCCGCTCCCGAACGGTTTGACCTTGATGTACTCGGGTCACACAACCGAAGAGAAATGCGTGGCTATACCTGGAAGAACGTCTTACAAAAGCCGGGCGTTACCAAGTGCCCAGAGCCAACCCAGACATGCCTGACCTGAGAGGGAGGAACCAATGACACAGTGGATTTTCGAGATGACTAAGACGGGCGACCTTGCCCCATTCGAGCCGCCCACGAAGCCGGAGGAGAAAGAGGCTCTCTCTCAATACCGCCAACGACTCGGCTTCAGGATACCAGCAGAGGGGCACATCGGAGACGAGGAACAAATGCTACCTTACCTTGCATGGTACGAGCGTTCCCATGGTGATGGGCATCAGTTCCTTGCCGAATGGGGAGACATGCAGGCCTGCAAGTTGATCTTTGTGCCTAACTGGCCGACGCTGATCAAACTGCAAACCCTCGCTGCTCCGATCATTCAGGCAGCGCTCTTCGAGTTCCGCCTTGCTTCAATCGAGAGGATGGCTAAGAAGGCGTTTCGTGCCTGGCATGAACATGATTCGGAGGATGTCTGCATGGGATGTGATCCCGATGAGGCGAAGGAGCGGGATGAACAGCGGGCAAAGGCACGGGCCGCACGTGCGGCCAGACGTGCGGAATCCTCGACTGACAGCAGCGCTACTTGAACCGCCAAGGATCTCTATATGTGCTCAAATGGTTTCCGTCTCATCGTCCCGGTCGATCAGCGAAACGTCGGTGACCGAGAAGAGAGGATGCCAAGGAGGTGCGATGCCGCGCAACTCTCCCGTAGGCTGGCAGAAGTAGTGAGCGGCTTCTGGCAGCATCTTGGGGTCGAGCGGATGCTTGGCCCTCGGATTGTGGTAGACGTCTAAACCTTCAATCCAGGTCTCCGAGTACCCAGCCTCGGTGACGGGTAGCCGAAACTTCCGCAGATTGGCCGCCGATGGGTTCGCGGGTACAGCCACCCCCATCCTGACCATTCGCACCCTTGACGAACCAAATCCAGCTACGACCCCCATTCGACTGAACTTGGAGATCGTGCCACTGCTGTTGAACAGGACTGCGCTGACGTTCTCGGAGTTCGGCAGAGAAAAGAAGTCAGATGGAATCTGCTTGCCACCCCATCGGTGAACCGACACTCGCTCGGGTATGGGGTGCGGGCGCCCTTCGGGGTCAGTAGTCCAGCCCTGCTCGTAGCCGTACAGGTACCGGCGCAAGGCTGGTCGCGTCGCTAACATCGCTCCAGGGGCTGAGAAGTCCTGAATCGCGAACACGAAAGGCATCTTCGCGATATGCGGCTGCTCCCAATACGCCTTGGTCAACTTCGATGTGAGGGAGCTACTCAAGCGGATGGGCAAATAGTCCCGCAGGTACTCGTCCATTCCTTGCTCACTCTTCAGATCTGGGCCAGGCTTGGGGCTGGGGTTCACAGTTACCGCCTCAACGGCTAGGTCCCCTAGCAATCCGCGGCAAACGAAGTCCGGCACAGCGTGACGCCGATCGATCATGTAGCCGCTCTCTCTGAACATTGCGAACAGGTACAGTTCCCAGAGGCGAGCATCGAACGCTGTAGTCTGGAACTGCTCGACGAAGTTCCCGTCTGGATCTTCGTACCATTTCATCATGGGCTTGATGATTCCTCGGGCTGCAGAGCGCGTTTCCTTTTCGAGCAGGTCTAGGAAGATCGGATGCAGCCGTTTCTGGGGAACGCGTGGGGTGAAGAAGTCGAGAGGTGATCCCTTCTTCTCGTCCCCTTGGTGAAACGCCTCATCGGGCGCCATCCCCAAGCGCTCCATTGCGTGACGAAGGTGCAGCCTCGCACGCCTCACTGAAGTCTCGAATTCGGGGACAACATAGATCCCCCGAAATCGCTCACGCTGGTCGCGTCCGTAGATGATGCCGGCGAACTCTCCGTCATGTCGATCCTGAGCGATCATTCCCAGGATTCGTTCGTTGGCATGCTCAAACCAAGCCAGCTCTTCGTAGGCAACAACTGTTTCGGGTAGTCGGCAGTAGCCGGCTAGTGCATTGAACCGAACGAGTGAGATCGGTCGCATCTGTCCCTCCGGACGCTTCAAGCCATTAGCTTACAATTCTTGACGGGTTCCTCCCAGAGTCCCCGCTCCGAGCGCAGCCTGGCCCCTCTTCTCGTCGAGTTCGGCCTCCATGAGCCGTTTTCGATCTCGACGGCCTGGTGTTCGTCGCCCAGAACCTAAGTCTCGACGGCGTGCTTCCACTCAAACTGCTTGGTGGCTCCGTCTCATCTGTAACGGGAATGCACTTGCGAATTTCTCAGAAACATGCTGAACCGCTGCGCCATGGAGGACGGTTTTACAACTGGACGCGCTGAGCTTGGCAACTGGCGATCATTCGTGAGGCTGGCCGTGCTACGTCGCCAATCTTCCCCCTGCCGCTGTCAGTCAGAGCGCCGACTTGCAGGCGGCCCTGCTTGCCAAGGACTGCCCCAGCTCCCGTACCTCAGCAAAACACTTCGGCCTCGGCGCTCTGCGTCGCATAGTACCCCTCAAACCGCCCCTCCATCACCTGCGCGACTTGTGCGGGCCACCAGTGGTCTTTTCCCCTTGGCGTTTTGTATCCGGCTTCGTTCAGCAGTTTGGCGAGTTCTGCGAGGCTGGGCTGCGTGAACGGTTCGCTCGGATTCTGTGAGACGTGGGCGCGTTCCATGTTGGTCAGCATCATTTGTAAGTAGTGTTTGGGGGTCAGGATTTTTGCGGCATCGCTCGACCGGACGAGTCCTTGTACATTACTCTCTGTGAAGCAGCGGCCTTTCAGCGGAAGCCACCCCTGTTCGTTCAGAATCGACGCGATTTGGCGGATCGTGTGGCCGTGCGCGCGTAGGTCGAGAATCCGCTCGCGGACTTCAGCATCGGAATGGGGTCTTTCGTTGTGGGGTTTCTGGAGGATGTGTTTTAGACGGAAACGGAGGTTGTAGATCAGGCTCCGTGTCCATTCCTTTCCCTGTGGGGGTGCGATTCCTTTTTCATTCAGTCTGCGCGCCATTTCGGTGATACCGATTCCGTCTTGCGACCACGCCCAAAGCTGTTCGATGACTTTCTTTTCTGCCTCATGCTCGACGAGGATTTTCATTCTTGGGTTGTCCGGCGCAGGAATCGCGCGCTTCCCATAGGGCACCTTTCCGAAGTGATACCCTTGCTTCCGAATGTGGTGGATGGCTTCTTTGGTCCGTTCCCCCGTTGCCTCCCGTTCCATTTGTGCAAAGACCAACAGAATCCCGACTAGAGCCCTCCCAAGCGACGAATCGAGCCGGATCGCTTCTCGAATGGCGATGAGTTCCTTGGTTCCGTCTTTGAAGTACGTTTCATATAGTTCGCAAAAATGTTTGATGCTGCGGCTCAACCTGTCGAACTTCAGAACAACCAGCACGTCGGCAGAACTTTGCAACGTCCTCAACGCCTCTCCGAGTCCAGGCCGGACATCTTTTCCCCCGGACATCACATCTTTGCAGAGCTTCACCAGCCGGATTCCGTGAATCGCGCAGTACCCCTCAATCGCCGCCTGTTGGGATTCCAAAGACAACCCCTCGGCTGCTTGCATCTCCGTGGACACGCGAACATACCCCACCGCTCGCCGCACCCCCCGATTCACTCCGTTCGCATCATTCCGATGACCCCAAACGTCTTTCCCATTCGCACTCCGCATGACCCATGCCTCCATCTCCCCCTGTAAGTTAACGGAGTCGATTCGTAATGGGATCAGAGGTCCGTGAACAGGACGTATTACGCGGACCATGAACACACACCGTGCCACAAACAGCAACAAGACCGCCATCGGATACGTTCGTGTCAGTACCCAGGAGCAAGTCACCGAGGGTGTCAGCCTCGACGCACAACGCGATAAGCTGAAGGCATACTGCAAATTCAACGGCATAAAACTCATCGACATAAAGGCGGATGAGGGGCTCTCTGGGGGGACTCTGGAGCGGCCCGGACTGCAAGCAGCCCTCGCGATGCTACGACGAGGGACTGCGAATACTCTGATCGTGGTGAAGCTGGACAGACTGTCCCGATCGCTGCGCGATGTCTGCACCCTCGTCGAGGATTACTTTGGGAACGAGCGCTATCACCTCCTGTCGTTGTGCGGAATGGCGAACACGCACTCGGCGGCAAGACGG
>DAOLIT010000038.1:0-1852 GCA_035328405.1 Pseudomonadota bacterium
CCCCGGGTCTTCCCCCCAAAACCCCTGCCTGCCCCCCACCTTGTGCTTCCAGAACCTGCCCGAACGGGTCGATCACCCGTGTTGAGTCCTTCGGGGACCACAGACCGCTCCCCGCTGCAACGCACAGCCCAACGCGAGCGGAGGGCGATCTATTTTTCAATGGAGCGAAGGGTGCATATTCTGCTGTTCTTTGGGGTCGTTGTCATGCAATTGACAACTTCTATCTCAACACGATGGAATGTTCCCGAACCAACCCCCACCGATAGATTGTCACGAAAGACCTCTGGATGCACAGATCCATGATATGTCTCATCGCCGATCATGTCGTAAAACTCGTAAGTCTGATTGCGTGTATTAAAGGCGATGAAATACCCTTCTGTGGAAATCGTGTGCGGTTCTTTGGTGCTTTCTTTTGGCAAGGACGACAAAATGCGTGTGGCAAAATGAGATGCCAAGAACGCAGAACCGCCACCAGGACGACGCGACAACATTTGGAGCCCATGTTTCGCAAGATGTGACAACAACTCGGCATACCTGCCCTGGACCCGTGGACCAAGTGGATTCAACTCGCGGGCCAACCCTTCTGCGCTATCACTCGCCTGCGTCAAACATTCAAATGTTTCTGCGACCGTTTCAAACGTAGAAGGGTCAGCAGGTTCCACTTGCAAGATCAATGAACCCGCAGCAGCACCAGACAAAGACAGCATGGATTTTTCAGTCAACGCAGGGCTCCATCTGCCCTTATTGCCGAGGGGCCTTTGTTCGCGCACATGGGCGATGGCCAGCCACAGCCGCTGCACGGAACTGAGTAGATCAGCCAAAGACGCAAACCCGATTTTCTGGGTCCGCACCGAATCAATGCGGATTTCCGGCGTTTGAAGTGGGCTGCTGGCCAGGGCTTGGCGCACCGCTTTCGGCAGCTTGGCATCCCGGTCGGGGATGACCGATTCGTCGAGCGCGGGGCCCTCAAACTGCCATTCGGACACAACCCGTCCATCGGAATGGACATCGAGGACATACACTTGTGGTTTTAGGAGCGCGTCTCGAATGGACACCGCGCCATCCAACAGTGCTCGGTATTCCGTGTTTGTGATCTGCGAGCAGATCCACCGAATCAAATGTTCATCTTCATCGGCTGCGACTCCCAGACACAGACCTTCCGGCCCGCGAAAGGTCGCAACCTGCGGCCCGTCATATTCGACCAAGACCTGTTCAAGTTGATAGCCTCTAGGGTCAATCGCCCGGACTGCTGCATTCCACGTTCGCTTCATCACGACAACACCGAAAATAGCGAAAATAGTTGATATCCAATGGCCAAGTGCTGGGCCCGCATCCACATCGAATGATGCCCAGGACTTCCGGTTTGCTTGATTTTTCCGTGATGCGGTTTCAAGGAAGCACAAGCCAGCTTGTGATGTTTCAAACGCGGGGATGCTTGCCGAACTTCCTCCAAATGGTCCGATTCAACCGCACAAGACAAAGCGGCACGAAGGCACTCTGGCTTGTTTCGATGTGTACCCCTGTCTATTGCACATTTCATGTCTTCATCTGTGGGGGGGTCGGTTGCAATCAACAAAAACACTGTCCCATTCAAGTCTAACGCATCGGCAGGTGGGCAGTTTGTTGGAAAATGCGAGGGCCATTCAGGCAAAGATGGAGAGGATTCATTGCTCACGATTGGGCGAATCGTGACCATGTTGGCGAGAAAAATCAAGAGAAAATCGCGATCGTGCGAGCCATTCCAAACCGGCTTTTTGAGCCGAAATCACCTTCCAGGACCTGGAGATCCATGGCGACGTCATGCTTTTCCATGTTCCGGGACCTGGAGATCCATGGCGACGTCATGCTTTTC
>DAOLIT010000038.1:1952-48899 GCA_035328405.1 Pseudomonadota bacterium
CATGTTCCGGGACCTGGAGCTCCATGGCGACGTCATGCTTTTCCATGTTCCGGGACCTGGAGCTCCATGGCGACGTCATGCTTTTCCATGTTCCGGGAGCACTCGGATCGAGGTGAGGTCTTGGTTTGAGTCCTTCGGGGAGCACTCAGAACGGGTCGATCACCCGTGTGGAGTGCTTCCGGGAGCACGCTGTGTGGGTGTTGGAGGTCCCTTGGCGGGTGAACCGGGTTCGTTCTGATGGGATGGGGGTTCTTTGGGGAGGTGGAGGGCGAAGGTGGAGCCGTGGCCGGGGGTGCTTTCGACGGTGATTTTGCCGCCCAAGGAGCGGGTCAGCTCGCGACAAATGGACAGGCCGAGGCCGGTGCCCTTGCCACGCCCTTTGGTGGTGTAAAAAGGCTCGAAGATGCGCTGTAGGTCTTCTTGGGGGATGCCAGCGCCTTCGTCGCGAACGGACAGAACGACGCTTTCGCCCTCGCAATGGGCGGACACAACGACGGTGCCGATGGGTTTGGTCTCGGACTCTGCGCCGAAATCGGAGGGGGATGGCCCAAAGGAAGTCGTGGCGTCGATGGCGTTGGTGAGCAGGTTGATGAGCACCTGGCGGAGCAGACCGGGGTCGGTGATGAGGGTCTCGGCGTCGGACTGGACGGAGGTTTGGATGCGAATGCCGGGGCGACGGAGGGCGCTCAAGGTGACGCGGACGGCCTCTTCGATAAGACGCCTCAGATCGGCCAGCATGAGGGTCGGTTTGCCGGCGCGGGTGTGGTCCAGGTAGTCGCGGATGATTTTGGACACGCGGGACAGCTCGCGGGTGGCGACTTGGAGGCGGTCGCGCAAGGGGGCGGGCAATTCCTTGTCGAAGGCGGCGAGCTGCAAGTGGCCCGAGACGGCGGCGAGGGGGGTGCCGATTTCGTGGGCGAGCTGGGCCGCGAGCTGGCCGAGGGCGGCGAGCCGTTCCTTGTCGCCAAGCTCGCGCTGCATTTGAAGGAAAATGCCGTTGAGCTGTTGGAGGGCCTCGTTTTTGCGCTGCAAGTCGCGGGTGGCCGCGAGGATGTCGTCGGCGAGGCGGGCGTTCAAGGCGCGAATCTCCTCGTCGGCCTTGGCGAGGCGATCGAGCATGGCGTTGAAACCGTGGGCGAGCTTGCCGATCTCGTCGCGGCGGATGACCGAAGCGCGGCGGCCCAGGTTTCCGCCCTCGACCTCGCGCATGGCGGCGGCCAGATCGGACACGGGACGGGCGACGACGCGGTTCACGATGTAGATGGTGGCGAACAAAAGCCACAGAAGGGCCCCCAAGGCTGTCACCGCCGAAATGCCAAGCTGGTCGCTGAGCACCTGATCGTATCGGTCTAGGGGGACCGTGACCTGCAATTTGCCGCGCTGGGGACCGAGCGGATCGAGGTCGGCGCGTGCAGTGACACATTGCCGACAGACTGCGTTGTCCTCGCTGGTGCTGATGTTGCGGCCTGGCTTGGGCAAGGCGGGGAGCAGCACGGGAAACGCCTTGGCCCACCGGCTGGACGGCAGGCGATCGGGCAAGCGCCACAGGGGCTCGACGCCGCGCAGAAGGGGAGGCCGGCCCGGTTGGCCTTGATCCCACAGAGCGCGACGGGCTTCGTAGGACAGAACGCGCTCGGGGCGGGGACGCCGGGGACGCTCGGGACGGGAAATTTCGGCGTGGCCGGTGGCGGGCAAAACGATTTGGATCTTGTCGCCGGATTCACTGTCGATAAGGAGAGCCAACTCGAAAATGCGGTGGCGACCGCGCAGGGTTTCCAGTTGGGCCTTCACTTCGTCGTCGGAACGCTCGCGCTTGAGGTAGTCCTCGAGGTGCGTGGCCAAATCGCGCGCGGTGGCTGCGGCTTCGCGCCGCATGTGATCCTCGACGCGCCGCTTGAGCAAAATCCGGCCCGCGACCGTACTGGTGGCCAAAACCAACAGCAGCAGCACAGACAAAAGGCCGATGAGTTTCGCGCGCAAGCTCAGCGTAGGCACGGACGCACCTTACCACCCCATCGCGCAACCCCGACCAGGAAACCGATCAAGACCGCGCGTCGAGCGGCCAGGTCTTTGTGACTGGGTCGGCGGGATGCCGGGATACCATTCGTAGAGGAAGAAGTCGGGATAGGATGACGCCATGCCAGTTGAGGCGGTTCATTTGTCTGTTTTTTCGGATTCGCTTTCCCAAGCGAGCCGGTTTGTGAAGGATGCGACGGCGGGGGCCGGTCTGTCTGCGGCGCGGGTGGGCACGATGTTCGTCGATTTCCCGTACTTTGAGCGGTTTGGGCTGGCGGCGCTGCGGTTTGCGCTGGGGAGGCCGCAGCCGGTGTCGCACTTTGGCGACCTTTTGCACCACAACCAACCGATCGCGCTCGGCAGGATGCTCGGCGAGGCAGGGGTCACGCTCAGCCGGGCGATTGCGACGCGGGAGGCGGGACAGACGCTGCTTGCGCTGGCGATGGGGTACATCTGCCACGCGGCGGCAGATACGGTGATGCATCCGAAAGTGAACCGGCTGGCGGGGCAGCTCGCGCAGAAAACGGGTCGGCAGAGCAGCCAGGAACACCACTTCATCGAGGCGGTCCACAGCCTGACGTTTCATGCGGAACGCTTCGGGATGCCTCTTTTGGGAACTGCGAAATTGCGTGCGTACATCACCATCGACGCGCGTTTTTTGGGGCAGAGAAACCTTGCCGCCTGCGTCGTGTCGGACACCCTCCGGTCGCTTCACGGGGAAACACCGAGTCAGGCCGAATTTGCAAGCTACACGAGCGGCTACCTGCTGTATTGCGCGCTCTTGGGGAACCCTCTGTTTGGGCCGCGCGTGTGTTCGGAAAAGGACCGGCTGGCGGCGAAAGCGGACCTGTATGACGCCTTCGATTTTCCGAATGTCTATGCAGAAGCAGTCGCGCGGTCACGGGCCTACATGGACGCGCTCGGAAACTATCTGTCCGACGGCGTTTTCGATGATTCCGCCCAAAAAACCCTGGCTGCAACCATCCCCGAAGGCAGCATCGACCCCCAAACCCAAACCCAAGCCACCCACCCTTCGGAAAGGGGGGATTCGTTGGGTTAGCCGTGGGGGATTATGGGAGGCTGAGGGCGAGGCGGAGGGCTTGGTGGGCGGTTTTGGGGGAATGGTGGGTGCAAAGGTAGGAAAGACCGGCTTCGCGCAAGCGCTGGGCCAAATCGGGTTCTTCCCACAGACGCACGATGGCCCGCGCAAACGCATCGGGGTGGTCTTCGACAAACAGTTCTCGTCCTGAACGAACAGACAACCCCTTTGCTCCATCTTGGGTGGTCACAGTGGGCACTCCCAATCGCAGGGAATCGAGCAATTTGATGCGAACGCCTGAGCCCCCCGAAACGGGCGCGACCCACACATCGGCTTGCTTGGCAAACGCGGCAAGGTCGTCAACATACCCGACGAGCTCGATGCCGGGCCCGGTCCAGGCGTCAGGGACACGATCATGGGACGAAAGCCCTGAACCGGCAATGCGAAACGTCGCAAGGGGCAAACGCGCGCGCACCAGGGGCCAGACCGTTTGGCAAAACCAAGAGAGTCCCTCGACATTCGGCTGCCAGGTCAGATTGCCGACATACACGACGCGGCACGCGGGACCACGCGCGGCAGAAACTGGGCTGGGCTCGACGACCTGGGGCACGCAAATGGGCTGGACAAAACGACCGGTGTGTTGCCGCAAAAGGGTTCGCAATTCCTGTGCATCGCGCTTGGAAATCGTGATGGCTTGATCGACCTGCGCAAGCACCTCGGCTTCGTGGCGAGCGGCGGCCTTCGCTTCTTGCTGGGCGATGAAGCGCAGGGGTCCGCGCAAGGTTTGCGCAAACTGAACAAAAAACTCGCTCTCGATGTTGTGGCAACCGAGCACGACGCGGGCCTTTGGACAATGTTGCTTCACAAGAGGCAGGTACACCGCCATTCCTACATGATCGACATAGATGATCTGCGGGCAAGGGGACAGTGCGGCAGCAAGCGCGCGTTCGACGGAACCTGCGTACCACTTGCCCAAAACATAGGGCGTGCCATGCCACAGTCTGCGGGCCAAAACCGACAGGAGCAGCAGCGGGTGCTTTCGCGCGTGAATGGGATGAAACACGGGCGGCAAAACCTGAAGAGCCGGGGGATTGCCGAGGGAATGCAACAGGTCTTCCGCATCCTTTGGGTGTACTTTGGTTTCGCTCAAAGAGAACAGCTGAAGCGACGTGACCTCGGGCTGCGAAAGAAGCAAACGAAGTTGGGACAAAGAACGCATGCGCCCCCCATGCCACGGAGGCCCCAGACATTCAGTCGTCAAAAAAAACACCTGCACGGCGCGGTCTTTCGGCGGTTCAGGGGGCCAGGACACCAATCCAGGGGAGGTTTCGGTAACGCTGTTTGTAGTCCAGTCCGTACCCGACGACGAACAAATCGTCGATGACAAAACCGGTGTAATCGATCGGCACTTCTTTTTTGGTTCGGCTCGGTTTGTGGAGGAGCGCGCAAACCCGCATGGAGGCTGGATAGCGAGTGCGCAGGTTTTCGAGCAAATAACTCATGGTCAGGCCGGTGTCCACGATGTCTTCGACGACCAGGATGTCGTGTCCCTCGATCGGATGGCTCAAATCCGAGGTGATGCGCACGACGCCAGACGTGACGGTTTCATCGCCATAACTCGACAGGCCCAAAAATTCGCAGGTCACAGTCGAACTCGGCAAACCCAGACGAACCTGGGCTTTTTGAATGGCCCGCGCAAGGTCCGCAACAAACATGAAACTGCCTTTGAGGACCGTCACCAGCGTGAGCGGTTTTTTGCCGTACTCCTGCGCGATGATCTGGCCAAGTTCGGACACGCGCGCGGCAATTTGTTCTTCGGTAAACAGTGGGATGAGCTTCGGTTCAACAAAGGAATCAGGCGAGGCATTTTCGGACACGAGCGGTCTCCTTTTCCTAACGGGTTCCCCAAGCGGGGTCTTGTCGTATCACGTTCGCAAACGACTCAAACGGGGCCGCGAGGGTACTAAAAAAGCCGCTGTTCGGGGCGACTTTTCCCACCACTCGGTCGCACAAGGCTAAAACCGGCTGGGGTTCTTGTGGGACTTCATCTGGATCGGCTTTTGGCGCGGCGAAACAAGCGTGACCGCAAAAGGGATTCGGCCCAGGGTTCAAAAAAGCGGGCGATCGGATACGCGACGGACATCAGCCCGACAAAGACCACAAACGGCAAAAAGGGATGCACGGCGCTCGGGGCAATTCGTCCAAGTTTTATCAACGTCGAAACCAGGATGTTTTCATGCAGCAAATAGAGCGGATAGCTCACAAAACCCAAGAAACAGAACACCCGATTGGACAGAACGCGCTGCACGGACCGGTTGTGTAGCGACGCGGCAAACGCAACACACAAGACCAGGCCGCAAAGGGTATGCACCAAGACTCCCTCTGCCACTACAAAAGACGAAACCGCTGCCAGCAACAGCGACCAGACGTTGTAAACCCCACGGCCCTGTCGCTCGCAGAAACAGAAGAGTGCCCCCAGGGCAAACCAACCGAAATGCAGAAGCGAACCCTGCACCATCAGTTTTTCGATGCGCGGGCTCTCGATGAGACCCAGCCGATGCGTTCCCAACCACAGAAGTACACCCACAAAAAAGAGCGCCCCCAAGCCCACCACGACCGCACGTTCGCCTCTCCACCTGTGCAGCAGAGCCGCCGCTACGTAGAACTTGATTTCGACATACATCGTCCAAAAGGAGCCTTCCATCGGTTTGATCCGCTGGCCCAGGACTTTGGACCACCACGCATCATCCACAAACGTCAAACCGGGAAGCAGATCGATCCAAGACGGCTGTCCTTGCGGTCGTTCGGGAAACAGGGGCGCGGTCAGAAACAACAGCGCGGAACACATCGCCATCGCCGGAAACAGCCGCGACCAACGCCTTGCAAAAAAGTCCGCCAAGCTGTCGCAGCGGTACATCGTCCTTGTGATGAGATATCCCGATTGCACAAAAAACAGCGGCACAGCCAGCCACCCGATCGCGACCAGCGGAACGTCTGCAAAGCGGTTTCCATACGGCACTAGCTCGGGCCACCGAACGTAGGCGTGATACAGCACCACCCACACCATCGCAAGACCGCGCAACCCATCCATGTGCGGAAGCCACGCGCGGTTTCCTGCAACCTGGGGTTTCGCTTGCAAAAGAGGGGAAGTCATCGAAGCTGTCCGGGGTTCCTATCACAGCCCCAGAACAAAGCCCAACGGTTTTTGTCCGCCCTTCACAGAGGCGAAAGAAGCTTTCAAAAAGCACAGGGGAACTACAAAAAGGAAACTGAAGGGAGACTGTAGGAGGACAGCAGGAAGACAGAAGGGCGACAGACCGGAAGTGAACGTGGATTTACTTCGTGATGTCTGCCCGCGAGTAAACCACCGTCGAGAGCGTCGTGCCCAAATTCGCACCTGTAACCGCTCGCACGCCAGCATCACTGACCGCGTACACGTAATCCGTTCCGGCATCCGTTGCCATCACGCTGCGACGTACCCACGGGCTGTAATACCAAGTCCACGAAGGCGTTCCTGCCGTCTTGTACACATCATTCATCGACACCGCACCGCGCAGCGTGAAACCTTTGGCCGCATCGACATCGAACACGCGCAATTCACTCCGAAACGAGCCCCATGGATCGGTTCCAGAGTACCCATAATCCGAGAACGGAATCGCCAGCATCTTGCGCTCGGGGAAGTAGTTGAACGCTTTGTGTTCATACGTCGCTTCCGACCACCCATAGGATGAACCCACAAGCTGATTCCATTTCCGTTGCGGATTCGCAAAATCTGTCACGTCAAACATGCTGAGCTGAAGCGTGCGCGGACCGCCCCCCGTTTCCGCCGTATACACCCCGATGGCCAGCAACGTGTTCGCATCAATCGGGTGCAAATACGTCGAGAAACCCGGAATTTTTAGTTCGCCCACTTTGCGCGGGTCCGCAGGGTTCGACAAGTCGAACGTATAGAACGGATCGACCTGGCGGAACGTCACCAGGAAACCTTTGTCTCCCAAAAACCGAGACGAATAAATCCGCTCCCCTTTGGCCAATTCCTCACTCTGTCCCGTTTTGAGGAGTTTGCCGCCATCCTGACGCAGAACAGTGATGCGATTGGTCGTCTCTGTCCTGCCCCACAAATTGCGCGGGTCTTTGGGATCTTGCACACGCACCGCGATCGTCGTTGCGATGCGGAAATGGTCTTTGTGTTCGTCCATCGAGAACTGATCGACGATGTGCCCATCGACGCCGCCCGCCGCAACAAAGCGCGCTTTGTTCGGGTCCACCAGATCGAATTTGAACAAGTACGTCCAGTCGCGCTGCTCAAACCGGGGCCACCACCACCAATGCCGGTTCGTCAGATACATCGCCGTCTGGCTTGCATAAATTTCGCCGACCTCACCCAAAATCGAGGCCCGTTGCGGAGCCGCCTGCGGATTGTCCAAATTGATCGTCGCCACCGTCGCGATTCCCAAATGCGTTGGAGCATTGTGTTTCGCGAAATCCCCGCAGTGATACCCCAGCGCCTTCAGCGAACCATCCGCCAATTTCACTTTTTGCGCGGGCAGCCATTTGTCGAGCGTCTGTTCGCGAATCAGCTTCTCGTTCGATTCCTTCAGCCGATCCAGCTCTGCATTCCACGTCCTCCAATCGTTGTAATTGATGGAGTAGTCCGGCCAAAACTTGACGGCCTGCGGCCAACGGAAGTGATCCGACAGGACCAGCCGCACCGAACTCCCAATGCGCCGCGAATTTGCATAGTTGCCCGGCAGATAAAACTCACTTTGCACCTTCAGATTCGTCAGGTCCGTCACATCAATGACCGTGACCTTGGTGGTGTTGCCATACCAACCGCCGCAATACCCCGGTCCACAGGCAACATCTCCCATTCCCCTTCCGCCCGTCGAAACCCAATCCTCCAGATACCCGTCGTACTTGGTGTAAATCGACGAAAACACCACCACGCGGTTTTTCTCGTCGAGGTACATTTGCGTCGGATAGCCCTCGATGTTCATCGATGACTGCGTGCTCATCGCGTTCGCTGGCCAACTTTTCACTGCGTACAACTTTTGACCGACCAGTTGGAAAATCCGCGTTCCGTCGTTCTTCACAAAGTCCGCTTCATCGACGCCCGCAACCTGGGTGTTGGTCTTGGTGTACGCGCTTGGCCCGCTCGACTTTGCGCCCCCTGCCGCATCGGCCATCGGTGCCGATTCCGCCGTGCTCGAGGTCGCTCGACCGAACAAGTCGATCCCACTCCCACTCCGTTTCGAGGCATCGAGCCGTGTCTTCATTTCAAACACGGCCTGGTCCTCAATGTACTGCTCGAGATCTTCGCAACTTCCGAAGTTCGACAGTTGCAATTCCGCTTGGATGCCTGCCGGGTCCTGCAAACCGCTATCGCCGCAAGCCGTCACAACGCCAAACAGAAACAAAGGAACAAGAGTCGTTCTGCGTTTCATTTCGTGTTCTCCCAAGTAGGTGTCAAAAGGTCTCACGTAAGTCCAACACCCGCGCAACCACATTGCGAGGGCTTCGCTCCCCTTTTCTAGCGAGCGCCGTGCCATCCCAGCAAATTTCCAAAACAGCGACGGAACCGCGTGTTTCGCAACGCCAGGCAAGACTCAGTTTTTTGATGCGTCCTCGTTTTTTGGTGTGCCTTCCCCTTTGGAAATTCCTTCCTCTTCCGACATCGCATTCCCACACATGGAAGACACCACACAGCCCAGTTTCCCACGCGCGAGCTGCACCGAAAGTGATGCGCCAACGGTCACATCCTTCACATCCCTCAGCACGCGACCCCTTTCGTCTTTGGCCACCGCATAGCCTCGGGAAAGCACCGAAAGAGGAGACAACACATCCAATTTTCCCGCCATTCCCTGCAACGCCTGCCGCCTCCCCCCAAGCGCCAAAGACATCGCGCGCAGAAGCCGCTCGCCGCCGACACCCACCGCTTGTTGCAGCGCCGTCTTTCGCGCCACAAGCCCCCGTTCCATCCCCTGATCGAGTTGTTTTTCCAGCAAACTCAGCGTGTTCCGGTTTCGCAAAAGCTGCGTGCGCGGATGTTGCGCAGTCAAACGGTCCCCGAGTTCCGAAAGACCCCTCCGCTTTTGCGCCACTTGCCGTTCCAACGCAACCTGCCCCCGCAAAAACAAGCCGTCAAGGTTTTGCCGTTCCCCCGAAAGCATCCGCCGCCCCGCCACAAACAGCCGCGAAGACAGCGTCGACAAATCTTTCCCAAGCCGCGCAAACTCTGGCACGCACAATTCCGCCGCTGCCGACGGTGTAGCTGCCCTCACATCCGCGACGAAATCCGCGATCGTGAAGTCCACTTCGTGCCCCACCGCAGACACCACCGGCACCGGACACGCAAACATCGCCCGCGCCACCCGTTCGTCGTTGAAGCACCACAAATCCGCCACCGAGCCGCCCCCTCGTCCCACAATCAGCACGTCCGCGTGCGGAGCCAACCGCACCATTGCATCGACGATCTGCGACGGAGCCTGCGGCCCCTGCACCGCACAATGTGCCACCAACACCGACACCCTTCCCCGCCGCGTGGCCACTTTCAGAATGTCTTGCAGAGCCGCTCCGCTTTGTGAAGTCACCACCCCCAACACACGCGGAAATTTCGGCAGAGGCCGCTTTCGCGCCGCATCGAACAGGCCTTCCTTTGCCAGTTTTGCTTTCAGTTCCTCGAACTTTTGCAAAAGTTCGCCCTCGCCAAACAGCCTCACCTCTTCGATGTAAAGCTGGAACCGGCCCTGTTCCTTATAAAGCGTCAGCCGACCCCGCACCTGAACCTTCAACCCATCTCGCAGAGGCACAGACAGTTGTGCCGCCACTTGCCGTCGCAGCATTGCCTCGATCCGCGCCGTTCCGTCTTTCAGCGCCAGATAGCAATTCCCAGACACCTGATGCCGTTTGAACCCCTCGATCTCCCCTTCCACCCACACATTCGCGAAGTGTTCATCCAGCAGCCTCGCCGCCTGCCCCACGATTTCCCCGACCGAATACATCCTGGGTCCCACCGGCCCCTCATTCTTGGTTCGCGCGCCAGCCTCACCATCCTGGACCCGTCGCACCACAAGTTTGGGAAGTTCGTCTTTTTTCGGCGGCACAGGGTCAAACACCGAACGCGAATTGGGTCCCACAAACGCAAAACTCCCTTGCGGTTCCTTTTTGCGCCCCTCTTTTTCCGAATCGTTCCGATCATCCGCCATGGTGTCCCTCCCTGACTGTTGTCGTGCCTGTGCATCCATCGGTTTTGCACGACGATTCCCGTTCAGTCTGTTTGCAACAAATGATGCGTTCAAGGAGTCCGCACACTTCGGTTTGCACATGCTGCAAACGGGTCTCGCTTTCTGCCTCGAAACGCAGACACACCGACGGTTGAGTATGGCTCGCACGAACCAGCGCCCACGCATCTTTCCAGGTCGCGCGCACACCATCCAAACGACTCAGCGCCACGTCCGGCAGCCGCCCCAATGCGCTCGCGACTTCGTCTACCACCCCAAATTTGAGCGAATCCGGCACATCCACACGCACTTCGGGGGTCATGCAGATCACAGGCAACGCATCCACAAACGTCGAAAGGGGGTCCTCTGTTTGCGTCAACCATTCCAAAATTCGCGCCGCTGCGTAGATCCCGTCATCGAAACCCAAATACCGATGTGCAAAAAACAGGTGTCCCGACATTTCCGCCCCCAGCGCAGCCTGAACTTCAGCCATTTTTTCGCGAATCCGAGTATGTCCCACGCGCCAGACAACCGGTTGTCCTCCCGCCCGCTCGATTTCTTCCAGCACCGCGCGACTGCACCGCACTTCACACACAAAACGCGCCCCCTTTTCCTCCTTCAAAATCGCCCGCGCCAGCAAGAGAAACAGTTGGTCCCCCGAAATCACCCTTCCCTTCCGATCCACCACCACCAACCGATCCGCATCTCCATCCAGCGCGAGCCCCACTTCCGCATCCGAAACACGCACCGCTTCTTGCAGCGCCCGCAGATTCTCTGGTTGCGTCGGGTCCGGTGGATGAAGAGGAAAGCGTCCGTCCGGTTCACATCCAATGGCCACCGTCTCAAAACCGAGCGTTTCGAGCAGTCTCAGCGCGAGCGGTCCCCCTGCCCCATTTCCCCCATCCAACACCACCCGAAAACGCCGCTCCCCCAACCGAATTCTGTCTTTCACAAAGCGCAGATAGGAATCCTCCATTCCCTGCGCTGAAAGCGTCCCCTCTCCCTTTTCAAAATCCCCTGTTTCACACAACTGCAAAAGAGCAAGCAGCCGTTCTCCGCACAAATGCTCTTTCCCAAAAAGCACTTTGAAACCGTTGTCCTCTTTTGGATTGTGACTTGCAGTGATTTGCACGCCCCCATCCACATCCAACGAATGAACCGCAAAGTACAAAAGCGGAGAAGGCGAAAGTCCCAGATCCACCACCGAAACACCTGTTCCAAGCACGCCCGCGACAAACGCTTTGTGAATCCGAGCGGAATGAATGCGGGCATCTTTTCCAACGACAATCCGTCGCCCTCCTTTCACCCTAGTGAGCCCCTTTTCGAGCCCCTTTTCACGCACAAGCGCCGTTCCAACCGCCTGACCCAGCGCAAACACCACATCGTCTGGCAAATCCCGGTCGGCCACACCGCGCAGGTCGTACTCCCGAAACAAATGCCGATTCAAACGCACGCCCATCACCGACCCTTTTTGCAGTTCACACTGTCTTACCCGATCACCTGCGGATCGATGCAAACACCGACTTCCAAGATCAGATAAAGGAGTGCGAGGGCTTGCGGTTCAAGGGGTTTGTTGACTTCGCTCGTCGGCTGCGTGTGGTACGTCGTGTAAAGCACCCGACCGCAACCATACTGTACGCTCGCCGTGACCGGAGACCCCGTTTGCACCCATACTTTCGGGCTGATCTTGGTCATTTTTCCGTCGGCATCCGGCCCCTGCTGATCTTGAACAGAGGAAATCTGTGTCCACGCGTCTTTGACATCGGAAAGCGTCTTGCCTTGCGCAGAGAGCCAAGCGTCAAGTCCTGCATCCATCCTTGTCACGTTCTGGTCGCCGCCGCCCCCCATGCATGCACTTCCGATGGTGGAACTTTCTCCGCTCCAACTGATGTGACGGGGAAACACTTGGCGGACATATTCATACGACCAGTCCGACGAATAGACTCGACCCCCTTTTTTGGCAAAATCAGCGAGCGTCGTCTTCACTCGGCTGTCTGTGTTGAACACTCCCGTACACTTCGGTTCCGAATCCGATGTTCCACCTGAACACGGCAAAAACACGATGTGGTACTTCCCAATTTCTTCCGGGGTTGTCAGCAGCTTTTCAGGGGTTGGATAGGGGGACGGAAGACCAAGCCCCTGAATGCCATAAATGGCAAACGCTGGAGCATCCTTTGCAAGCACGCGCGCCTTTCCGAGCAGGTCCTTTGTGATGGTTGCTTTCAAACCCATCCGCGCCAAAACCACTTCGATTGGGTCCCACGCACCCAGCACAACAGCAATTTTGGGAATGTCATCCCCATTCGCTTTGTCTGTGATCGCCGGGAGCGTCGTTTTTTCAACAGGAACTTGCTGTTTTCCCTCGACAATCGAGATTGTTCGGACCCGCCGAAACGCCCCTTTTTGCACCACCAAATAATAATTTCCCACGCTCACATCGAGCGAAAAAGAACCATCCGCAGCGGTCTTCACGTGCGGTGTGCCATCAGGAATGTGGACACACTTGTCGCAATACACGCCCTCTGGAATGGCCTTCGGGGGAGACGGAACGACGTACACGAGCGCGGACGAAATGGGAATCGTGCCTTCAGGCGCAAACACTTTCCCTTGCAACGTACCGATCACAGGGGGCGGACCCGGTTGGGGTTTGGGGTTCGGTTTGTCGTTCGGATCTTTTGCAGCAGGATCGTCGATTCCGTCGCGATCGACCGCGCAAGAAACCACAAGGAGCGACGAAAAAAGACAAAACAAAAGTGCAGGTTTGGAGAGTCGCATGCGCGGAATATATCAACCCGCCCCAAAACCAAACCAAAAAACTGAAACGGTTTGGGGAACTTTGCATAACATCATCGGGCCATGGATTTTCGCAGCGTGCTTCACAAGGCTTTTCACGGGGTTTCTGGTCCGTTTTCTGCGCCCGTCTGTTCGGAATCGCCCACACAAGAGCCCCCACAAGGGCAAACAGAGTTGCAAAAAGCAAGCCTGCACAGTCAACGCGACCCCCGCCTTTTGGGTGTTCCGCTGTGTGGTTCCTTTTCACTTGTGATGAATGAACTTGCGAACAAGAAAGTGTGCGATCTGGGGTGCAACGCCGGGCACTACCTTCAGTTTTCAGGGGTCGGGAGTGTCGGTGTGGACTGCAATGCAGTGTCCGTTTTGGCCTGCCGAAAATTGGGATTTGAAACGCTGCAACACGATTTGAACTGTCTTCCGCTCCCGCTTCCCGATGCCTCGTTTCAGGTGGTTCTGCTCAGCCACGTTCTCGAACACGTCACGACGCCGCTGCACCTGCTGCGGGAAGCGAATCGAATTCTACAAAACAAGGGAAAACTCGTCATTGGTTTGCCGATTGAAGACAGTCTGTATGCACGCTTGCGGATGGATTACTTTGGGGGAACGGAAGGACACCTGTATAGCTTTTCCTTGGCGAATCTGAGGAAACTCCTGCACTTGTCTGGCTTTTTTGTAGATCGATTTGTGTTCCATGTGCCGCGCCTTGGGAATCGGATTTCGCGTTGGAATGAACGGCTTTCCGATTGGTTTGGGGAGTCTCTGTATCCTTTTTCAGGGGCCTATTTTTGCGTCGCAGAAAAGGCAGGAACACCAACCCCTTTTTGCCAGATCTCGAACTACTTTTCTGGGAATTGTTCGGGCCACTTTTCGGGACTTGCTTGAGGTCTTGATGAGGCGGTTGCGTCCTTTTTTCTTTGCGTTTCTGTTCTTGCTTTTTTTCGAGATCGGACTGCGCGTTGTGTATCCCAAAGATGAGCGGGTTCTTTCGGATGTTCGGAATCCGTTTGGCTGTTTTGCCGACGAAGAATTGCTCCGTTTGAAGCAACTGAGGGAACAAGATCAGGATGACGCAGAGGTCTACGACATCGTGCTGCTCGGGGACTCTGTTTTGGCCTCGGACAACAATGCGACAGGCGAAAGGTTGCTGGATCTCTTGCCGCAGGAACTTGCCCGGAATGCGACCTCACGGCGGTTTCGGGTGTTCTCGTATTCCAAATCGGCAGCCCGCGCGTGGGATCAACTTGCGGCGGTCAGGACACTGGAAGAACGGCTCCTGCACACGCGAAAGGGGTTACAGAACGTGGTGTTGGTCGTCAGTACCAATCCGGTGTTTTTCTCTCGGCGTTTTTCGGCAGAGGCAATGAACTATCCATGTCTTGCAAATGCCCTGGAACCTGCGATGGAAAGAAATAGCCTCGGTCTCCCTGCTGGGGCACAACCGGGTTTGTGGGAGGCCTCGGATGCGTTTTTGGGAAAGCTGGCCGCGCGTTTGTATCTGTTTCAACAGAGAAGGCGCATCGCTGAAAACTGGTTCGGGGGTCCTGTGCGGATTCGTCTGCGGGAATGGTTGGTGTCGCTCGGAAAAAGGAGAGAAACAGACCCCCACACAAAAATGTGGGCGCAACACGCGGCAGAACAGCGGAACCTTCCCTGGAACATGCGCGGAATCGATCGAGATTCGTATCGTGCGGACTGTGATTTTTTGCAAAGGGAGTCTCCCAAAGCGTGGAATTGGCGCGGAACCGAGGCACTTTTTTCCCATTTGGGCACACGAAAGGGAGTGTCTGTGCTGGTCTTTGTGACCCCGCACAACCACTTTCTGCTGGGACCCCTTTCTGATGGAAACGACTATCGAAAACTCCAATCCGAACTTGAGAACCTTGCGAAACACAATCTGTTGTCTGTTGTGAATTACGACCGGCATCCCGATTTGAAAAGCGAACATTTTGTGGACATTGACCACGAAAACCTCGACGGAAACCGCGTCCTGGCTAGACTCCTTGCGCGGGACCTTCTGAAACTCTTTGACAACGACAACCACAACGACAAGGGAACCAGAAAGTAGTGTCTCTGCTGAGTCTGTCCTATTGCGCTTTGGTGGTCTTTTCGGTGGCCCTGTGTTTGGTGCTTCCGCAGCGATCGCGGCCAGCAGTTCTGTGTCTGTGCTCGCTTTTGTTTTATGCGTGGGGGTCGCTTGCGCATGCGTGTTTGGTCGTGTGTTGTGGGTTGGTCGTGTTTGGAATCGGAGAACTTCTGTTTGCAAAACGGAATCGGTGGTTGTTTGCGTTGGGAATCGGTCTGTGCGTGGGTCTTTTGTGTTTCTACAAATACAGCGTGCTGTTTCTGTCCACGTTGGGAGACCTGTTTCCAAGCGGTGTGGCCTCGACGTTTTTGACACATCGTGCGGATTCGCTGGCCGCTTCAATTCACATTCCGCTCGGGATTTCGTTCTTCACGTTCGAGTTTGTTCACTACCTGACGGATGTGTACAAACGAAACATCACGCGGCCCCACCCGCTTCCGACATTGGGAAAGCGGATGTTGGATTTTCTGTTGTTTTTTTTGTTTTTCCCGACGCTGCTGGCGGGCCCCATCAAGCGTTATCAGGCGTTTTCTCCTGACCTGCTCACGAACCGACAGGAACAACTGGCACAAGGGCTTTGGCGGATTCTGTTGGGTCTTTTGAAGAAGGTGCTGATTGCCGATTCGTTGGCGGTGTTTGCGTCCAGGCTGGGCACCCCCGAACTCGTCACGGCCAAAGGTCTGTGGTTTGCGATGTATGCGTACGCGGGCCAGATTTATGCGGACTTTTCGGGCTATTCCGATGTCGCGATCGGGGTGTCTCTGCTGCTGGGATACCGGATTCCCGAGAACTTTCAATGGCCCTACCTTGCCACGAGTCTTTCGGAGTTTTGGCGACGGTGGCACATCTCGTTGTCAAGCTGGATTCGGGACTACTTGTTCATTCCGCTTGGGGGAAGCCATGTGCCGCGCGTTCGCGCCGTGTTCAATCTGCTGCTGGTGATGGGTTTGTGCGGTCTGTGGCATGGACCAGCAGGGCACTTTGTGGTGTGGGGATTGTGGCAGGGAGTCGGTTTGGGAATCGAACACAGGGCCAGGAAACGGAGGACTCCGGCCACGCGCAAAATCTCTGGGTTGCGTTCTCTGCTCGGCTGGTTTTGGACGTTTCACTTCGTATGTTTTGGTTGGATTTTGTTCGCTGCTCCGTCGCTCAAAGCCGCTCTGTGCGCAATCCAAAGAATGTTCGGGGGTTCGTAGTTCGCGCTGGAGTTTCTGGATCGGAACTACGCGGATTTGATGTGAAACAGAGGAGCACCGAACTCGACCGGGCGACCGTTTTCTCCCATGATGGCAACGACCACGCCGTCGGTCTCGCTTTCGAGTTCGTTCATGAGTTTCATGGCTTCGATGATGCAGAGGGTCTGGCCTTTTTTGACGCGCTGGCCGACCTCGACAAATGGAGGGGAATCGGGACTCGCTGAACGATAGAAGGTGCCCACAAGAGGAGCTGTCACGACGGCAATGTTCTTGTCGATGGGAGTCGCTTTTCCAGTGGTTGGGAGTGAAGCAACCGGATCGGGAGCAACGGAAACAGGGGGAGCAGGAATCGGTTTTGCGGCAGGCACCTGAACCGCGATGGTCTCTGCTTTGCGACCGATCAAATGGACGCGCGCGGTTTGGGATTCCATCTCGATTTCAGACAGATCGAAGTCGCGCATGACCTGTGCCAAAGCTCGAACGAGCGAAAGACTCTCTTCTTTGTCGCAAGAACCGCAGCCCTTTTCGCCGTCGGTGTTGTGTTCATCAGACATTTTTTTGCTCATCGAAACCCCTCAAGTCCACAAGGTCAGAACAACCCATTCCACAAGGTTAAAACCGCGCTTGAAGCGTGAAGTTAAAGCCCAGCCGATTCGGATTTTCAAAGACACGCTGTTTGAGCTGCGTCGCCGGATCGGTTACCAGGCGCGTGCCGTTGGGATCGTACTGGTAGTACATTTGGACGATCAACGCGAACAGTTCCAGAAAATCCTGGCGAGCCTCGAGCTTGGTCGCAAACGCAGGGAGTGCGTCTTGGCCCTGCGGCAAAATCACGACATCGCCTTGGTTTCGCACGACCAAAATCGACGGAGAGGAATCGATCGGATTCACGGACGAAGTCGGGGGTTTGTAACTCGCTGGACGATCGAGACCCACCGTCACGCCAATCGTCGTCCCGGACCGTTCGACAAAGTAGTCTGCGCCGGTCGCCACAAACAATTCGGGCCGAATTTCAACGCCATCTCTCGACGGAAAATCCTGAAACGGAACAAGACTTGGTTGGTTCAGAAGCAGGTATTGCAGCGACCGATACATGGCATCAATGCGATAGCGGAAGTTGCCGTATTGCAAACGGAAGTTTACGTCTCCGGCGATCCCCCACTGCGCGCGGCTCGATTCCGCCTGGTCTGGGTTCTCGAGGGTGGTCGCTTCCGCCGTAAATTCGCTCATGAGCAGCCACGAGATGCCAGGGGTGTAAAACGGTTTGGTCAAATACCGGGCGGCACTGTTTGGATCATTGCGGTACAGGGCCGTATCGGCTGACATCGACGGAGACAACCCATCCCACGCAGCAAGTTGCACCGAAACACCATAAGTTTGGACGGGCAATCGCTGGGTCAGGACACGCGGAATGGTGCCGCGATCGAAAAAGCCTCCGTTGGCCTCAAGACGCAGGTGTCCAGGCCACAAATCCACTCCGGCCCCACCCAAAAGCCCATACACCGAGTGCAATTCCTGATCCTGCTCTTGACGCAAGACCGACGTTTTCGCGCCGAAGTACGCATACCACCTGTCATCGGCAAGCTGGACACGCAAACCCGGCACCGGAGGCGTAGGGGGTGGATTCAAATTGGTCGGAACGTCGGGGTTGGCCTTGAAGAAAATCGGCGACCCGCCCCATGACAAACGCCAGGAATACCCAAGCCGCATTCGGTCGGAGTTCAAGGGAAATGCGGTCACAGACACGTTCGTTCGCTTGGTCCGTGTGGGATCAAAGTAGTAGTTCACTTTGATGTAACTGCCGTCGTCAATCGACGAAAGGTTCACATCGGAAAACTGGAGGAGCCGCAACACATACGCGGCCTCGCCTTCCCACCTTTGGCGCTGGATGGCTTTGTAGAGCACAACGTGCGTCAAACTTTCATAGCCGGTAAACCGCGTGTCGTAGTTGTCGAAAAAGAGCACACCCAGTTGGTTGGGCCGATCAAACCGCCAACCTGGGACGGGAGGATTCGTTTCTCCCGGTGCGGCCAGGACGTTTTCGTTCGTCAGCGTCACGTTGAGCCGGGTGTCCACAAAGTCGCCAGCCAGCGCCGACGACGGAGCAGCGACCGCTCCCGACAACGCGACCAGTGATGCGACTCGCAGCCACGACAAGCGGGGTTTGCGCAGCCCGGCCCGCCGGTTGCTGGTTTCATCGTTGACTTTGTTGTTCGTCTGGCCGAGCGACACAACCATGATGTCTGTTTGCGCGTCGGCGTGTGAAGGCAGGTGCAGGGAAGTGTGCGTGTGGGACGACCGGTGCATTCGATAGGCTCCTCAAAAGTCGCCGCTTGTTATCACGGCGGTGGAAAAACCGCCAATTCCCTAACAAATTGGGCGCTCTTGAAGCCGCTTGGCTGCACGAGCGACGGACCGTCTCTCTCTCGGAGCATCCTTGACCTTTCTCGGGCAGGCGGTTAGGCTACCGCCCAGGCTGTGTGGCCGCACAAGTTCGTATGTGTGACGGCCTCTGGGTGGGCAAGCACGACGACCATGCAGTGAGGTGTCGGAATGGAACAGAGCAGAAAGACGATGCGCCACTTCTATTGCCGAGACGCGCTGTGGGAGACGTTTGAGGCGATGGCCGCCGACTTTGACTGTTCGCTCGACTACCTCATCAACGAATCGATGCGCCTGTACGCGCGCTCGAAAAACTACCAAGTCACGGCGACTTCGGGCAGTCAGCCTCCCGCCAGCACCGTTTCCGGCGGTCGCGAAACCGGTCAACAGGTTGCCGCGAGCAGCGTTTCCGCAGACCGAATCAAAGCCAGACCATCCACGCCATCTCCGGTTCACGCGCCGCCCGCGACGCCTTCCACTCCGGCGAGTCAGGTGGTTTCAACCGGACCGGCCAGCAGGGAACGCGCCACCACAGCGATGGAACGGCCACAGGTTCCGTCTACCAATGCGGGCTATCCGCCTCCCGTCCAGCGCCCTGCACCCTCGACTCTGCCACGGGCACAACTCACGCCGCCGCCAACTCCCAATCCGCAGATCGCAGCCAGCGGAATTCCGCCCCAAACCGCCCCGGAAACAGACGGCGCGCATCCCGTTTTGTATTTGTGGTTCCAAGGCCACCGCATCGTGATCGACAAAGAACAGTTTGTCATTGGCCGTGGCAGCAAAAACGCCGACCTGCCCCTCAAAGACGGCAACGTCTCGCGCCAGCACGCCGTGATCCTGCGCAGAAACGGGCTCTATTACATCAAAGATTTGGGTTCGACAAACGGTGTCGATTTCAAGGGCATGCACGTCGATCACAAGCGCATTGACGAAGGCGACATCTACCACATCTGCGACTTCGAGCTTCGTTTCACCTACCTTCCTTAACATGGCGTAACATGGCCCAGACGGTCTCCGCATGGCCTCTTCACGAAAACACTGGATGGATTGGGTCCGCCTTCTTGTTTGTTGTGCCGTGTCCTGCGCATGGGTTTCATGCGAGGGATTTGGAGGGCTAGCCCCGTCGGGCACAGCAACTCAGGTCCGTTGCGTTCCCAAAGGTTGTATGAGCGGTGCCGTGTACGATGGCCCCCTGTCACTCGATGGCTACGACCCGCTGGGAATCGTTGTTATCGTCGAAAGAAACCGTGTCACGGCCTCGAGTTCGCTTTGGAAAACAGAGAAAGCTGGACAGTATGTGGGCCGCATTGTTGGGCCTCTGTCTGTGCATCTGTTTCTGGATACGCAAACGACGCCAGCACACCTTGTTGTCCAAATCGAAAACCGCCCGGAATTCCTGCTTGATGGAGACGACTACATCCTGTCCGTTTATTTTCAAGACATCCGCCTTCTGTCTCGCTCCCGTTATGACTCTGTGTACGACCGGATCGGTTTTTCCGACGCAAATTGCGCCGAGCCGTGCGTGACCCTTACCCTCTGACCGTTACGCTTGGGGGTCTGATTGAAGCAGAGTCCCACCTCTTCTTGACCTGTGCCAGGATATTTCTATGTCGAAAAAACTGGGTGATGATCGCGTTCCGTCTTTGGCCATGGCAGACACAGTGGATGGCACGCGGGTGCCAGACACGAATGCAGCGTCCGGTGTGGTTCCGTTTGAATTTGCACCGACTCGAGACGGAACACCGCCGCTTGTGCAAAATCCGGCGCTGGCACCAACGATTTCCGCGTCGGAAAAAATGGGTCCCCAGACACCGCAAGATCCCGCGCTTGCAAACACGCTCGCCAGCGGTCGTGGTCACGGATCAGGTTCGATAGGGGACCGGATGTTGCTGGCACCTTTGGGCACCATGCCGGACCCCCTAAAAGGCTGGGATCGTTATGAAATGATCCGCCCGCTCGGTCAGGGGGGAATGGGAACTGTGTTTCTCGCCAAAGATCGGAAGCTGGGACGTATGGTCGCGCTGAAATTTTTGCGCGTTCCCAGCGCGGATGCGGCAGAGCGACTCCTTCAAGAGGCGCGGGCCCAAGCGAGGCTAGACCACACAAACATTTGCAAAGTTTTCGAGGTAGGGGAATTTCAACATCAACCGTACATCGCGATGGAGTACATCGACGGACCCCCTCTCAATCAAGTCCTTAATCGGCTGACCATAGAACAGAAGGTACTCATCGTTTCGCAGATCGCACTCGCGGTACAAGCCGCGCACACGCAAGGAATTCTGCACAGAGACCTGAAACCCGCAAACATCATGTTGTGCGAAACCAAAGGGGAGTCTGCACAGAGCCGTGCCGGAACGTACCGTCCCGTGCTCATGGACTTTGGTCTGGCCCGAGATTGCCTTGGGCCGCAGCGACTTACACAGACGGGTGTGATCATGGGAACCCCGCACTACATGGCCCCTGAGCAAGCCAGGGGAATGGCGCGGAGTCTCGATCGTCGTGCAGACATCTACAGCATTGGGGCCATGCTCTATGAATTGCTGTGCGGAAAACCTCCGTTCGATGCAGAAAATGAAGTGGATTTGCTCATGGCGGTGTTGCATCAGGAGCCCACGCAGATTCGCCAAAAGGAACCCAACATTCCCATCGATTTGGAAGTGATCACGCACAAGTGTTTGCGCAAAGAACCAGCGCATCGATACGATTCTGCACAGGCGTTGGCAGACGATTTGGGAAGATACTTGCGAGGGGAACCCATTTTGGCGCGACCGGCAACAACTCTTTACAAACTCCGCCGTTTGGCCTCTGTTCATAAAGGCCCTGTTGCAGTGGGAACCGTGATTTTCGTCGCGATTGTTTCTCTGTTTGGGATGTGGGGACAAGCCCGTGCTCAACGACTCCGGCAGGCCGCGCGAGCCGCTGAACAGGAACGACTGGCGACGCGGCTTGGGCAAAGTGTGACCGAGATGCGACTGTTTTTGCGCGTTGCATACAGTCTGCCTCCGCACGATTTGCGGCGCGAATACGACCTGGTGCGAAAGAAATTGGTTGAACTGGAAGAACAGATGAAAGTGGCGGACCCCTTTTTGCACGGAACGATTCAGAGTGCGATTGGTCAAGGTCATTTGGCCTTGGAAGAATACGCCAGCGCCGTCGAGCATTTGCAGCGCGCGTTGGATTTGGGAGAAAACAGCAGCAGTACGCACCTTTCGCTCGCAGAGGCACTTTTGAACATCTATCGAGGAGAAGTCAAAGACGCTCGGAGTCGCTTTGACCCTGAAGAGCGAAAAGGAAAAATGGCGAAACTGAATGCAGAGTACCTTCCACGCGCACGGAAGTCCCTGCAAATGGTGAAGGACTCCGATACGCTAGCAAAGCCCTACGTAGAGGCACTCCTTTTGCGCTATGCAGACACCCCGAAACTAGATCAAGCACTCTCCCTGCTGGAAGTGGCTGCGAAGGAGAACCCGTGGCAACTCGAACCCATCGTTCAGAAACTAACGTTGGTCGGGGAACAAAAAGATCTGGCAATGGAACAAGATCAAGATTTTGGCCCCGAGAAACGAAATTTGCTTCTCAAACAAGTCGAAGAGTCGATCAGCATGGCCCGTAGCTATCCGGGGTTCTATGCAGCACATATCGAATTGGTGAAAGACCTTCTGGACATTCATACGAGCGGACAGGCTCCTCAGGAGGAGTACCGGTCCACATACGAACGTGAAATGGAGTATGTGAAGACTCTACTTGCGCTGAATCCAAATGAAGGGAGGACCGCCGACCTTGCGACCATTTTTGCGGTCACTTGCGTGTTTAGGCAGACCTTTTTGAGACAACCGGAACTGTTCTGCGAGGAGGACGCACGGCACTTCATCGCAGAAGCAAAAAAAATTCTGCCGGTGCGAGCCAGTACCTTCATGACCGAAAACCGATATCACCAAGCCATGCTCAACCATTTCATAGATGATGCAGAAAAGTACAACAACCATGCGCTTTGGGGATATGAGGCGATCAAACGGGCCTTGGAACTTGAGCCAGAAAATGCAGGGCTCATCCACAGGATGGCCCTGAGCCTCCAAACCATCAGTGTACGCAAGGTCATGAAACAAGAAGACGGAAAACCTGAGCTTCTGCAGGCCATCGAATACGAAAAGCGCGCGATACAAATCCAGCCCAAGATGTCCAACTATCAAAATGCGTTGGCAGCCTTTCTGATGTATCTCGCGACCCTGGAACAAGAGCGGGGTCGCGACCCCTCGGCTATGTGGGAAGAGAGTCAGAAAGTGCTTGAATCCACTATGAAGATGACACCGAACGCCATTCTTCCCAAATACAATCTGCAGGAGCTGCTTGCCGCGAAAATCGAGCGGTTTTCCGGGTTGGGCCAGGATGTAAAAGGACTCCGCTCCGAACTACACGCCATGCGGGAGGGACTTCTGAAAAAGTACCCGAACGACAACCTTGTCCATGCTGCGTTCCAAGAGAGCGTGTTCAAGGAGCTTGCCTTGGACACAGGGGACGCAGACCGGCTGTCCGAAGTGGAGGCCCTCCTGAAGCGACTGGATGATCCTCTGTTTGCGGGGTTTCAGCCAGGCCGAAGGCAAGATCTGCGAGCATTTCTGGAAACCTGTCAGTTGCAAGAATGGACGAAGAGCAAGAAAAACCCCGAATCAGCTCTTGCTTCGATTTTTGACAATACGCGACTGGAAAATGTTCTGCCTGGCGGAACCCCTATGATTCGGAAGGACCTCCGAGCGATGGCCTTGCGGCACTTTACAGAGTACCTTCTGTCAACCCCTTCCTTGCCTCCTTTCGCACTCCTTAAGAAAAAGGGAATTCCAACTACACCCTCCGCCGCAATCGCCATGGCTCTTGCGCTGTACGAAAGCACGCCGGATAGCTCAAGGCTGTACATGAAGAAAGGAGAAGCAGAAAAGTTGATTCTGCTGTCTTTGAAAGCGCGAACGCTGCCTGCTTCGGAGGGAATGGAATTGCAAAGGACGACGCAAACAGAAATGAAGAAGCTGCTTGGGCTCCGACCGGATTTCAAGAAGATGCTGACACCCTATCTGCGAACAGAGAACGAGAATCCTTGAGACCAGGACTCCTTCCGCTCCCCCTTGCCCATTCCCTTTCGTATTCCTAGTTTTGAAAACTCTGGTCTTTGGGTCTTAGCTCGGAAAGGAGACGCGCCAGGCCTCGGGACAGAAGGTGCGCTCGAATTTTGACGTGGGAACACTCGAACAAACGGCGGCGCAAACCAGGGGCGTGAATCAGGGCAGAGGAGAGCACATCCATGAGGCAGGCAGCGCGGTCGATTTCCTCGCAAAAACTGCGGAGGGCATGGCCAGCGTCCCCAAAATGCGGGGCGATCGCATCCAGCAGGGGCATGAGGGTCTGGCGCATCTCGATGAGAGACACAGAAGGGTCGGGCACGTCTTTTTGAACGTGGGCCGCAGCCTCGCGAAAAGGCTGTTCAGGAGGCAGTTCGGGCCCCAAACGGACGCGGCCCAAACCCTCAACCAGCATGTGGTACGTGCCATCGGAATTGCGTTTGTGGGCAACGATTTTGGCAAGCCCCGCAACGGACCGAACCGGGGGACGACCTTCGTAATCACTTTCAAACCCCGGACGCAGTTGAGCCAGGGCAAACAGCCCATCGTGTTCAAGACAATGCGCCGTCAGCGCGCGGTATCTGGGCTCAAAAACATGAAGCGGAAGGAGTGCGCAAGGAAACAACAGGACTTGTTGCAGCGGAAACAGGGGAAGCCGCGCAAAAGTTTCGGGGATATCGGAGTGTGAATGGCTCATGACTCTTGCTTGAAGATGCCGCTTGGCGTGGACGCGCGCCCGTTTTGCGTTTCAAAAAGTAGGGGTCGCGCGCATCGTGACCGGTTTTTCGTCAGGTAAAACACGGAAAAAAACCGTCTGGCAGCCGGTTTGCTCTGTGACTTGGGTGGCGGTTTTGGACAGCTCGGCGCAAAAAAGGTCGTAGCTGAGCCCGGAAAGCGATTCGCCCGCAGCAGTTTTGGCGATGACAAACTCGGAAAAAAGAGTGGGCAGGTGATCGAGCGTTTTGGGCGTGGACAGCAGGCTCCAAGACGCCTCGCTGGGCGAGGAAGACACGCGCACATGGGAGGAAGGCGGAAATGCAGCCGCAGCATCGGGAGCAGGAACGCCAGAGGAAACAGGAAGGCGGTGCTCGTGGGACAGGGCAAGACCCAGTCCAAACATTCCCAGCGCCAACACGAACCCGATCAGAAATCCCCGAAAACGGTGTGTGTGTACCCAACGTGCCAGTCGCTGAAGCCCTGCGGGCAGCGGTTCGTTCACCGTCGGACCGGGTGCTTTTTTCCAGGCACACAAAACGACGTGCGGAACGGAACCGGGCCGCGCAAAACAAAGATCGGGCGGGGCTTGCGGAAGCGCGTTTTGTGGGGAAAGCCAGGACTTCGCAAGCTGCCACGCGGTCAGAAACTCGGTGGAACTTTCGACGGGCAAATCCGCAAACGCCAGCAGCACTCCGGCGAAGCGATCGCGTGAAAGGGTCGCGAGGGGCACCGCAGCGACGACCTTCACTTGGGTTTCCTTGCCCCTATCCCACACCATCAAATCGTCCAGGCGATAACCCCGCAACGACGCATCCACTGCCGGCAGGCCGCGCAGCGATTCGCCACGGGCGTTTGGGCCCTGTCCGTGCTGAGCCAAAACGGTTCCGGTTGCGTCGAGAAGCCATGCCGCAGAAAGTCCTCGATGTTGGGAAAGCGCGGCAAGCCGGTTTTCCAGCGTTTTTTGAAGGAGCGCAGGCTCTGCTACACCTTGTCCCACCAGGGTCAGGCCCTCGGTCAGCGTCGAGTCAGCTCCAAGCTGCGTCGCGGTCGCGAGCAGGTGCGCTGCGTGCAGCTTCAACGCCTGTTCCAGCGTTTGGCGAGCTCGTGAAAGTTCGTCCGCGTGCCGTTTCTCGGTGGCCGACTGCTGTTCTTGAAACGCTGCGCCGACGCGCACAAGCACCCACATGCTGCCAAACACGAGCGAAAGCGAAGCCACAAGCAGATAGAGCCGAAAGCAAAGTCGCGTTGGACGCATTGAACCACCTCAGTAGGCCACCACGGAAGTTTCGTTACGGACCGAGCGTCGCGGTCAACGACAGTTCTTTTCCGCCGTCGGGAACATCCACGGTGTTTTGCCAGGCCAGGGAACTCGGTAGGCGGAGTTTGACGACATAAGGACCAGTAGCGACCTCGAATGAGGCAACGCCGATGACTCGCGGTTCGCCAAGAACCAGGTGAGACGCATATTCCGTCGGGCACAGCACAGTCGTTCGCTGTTCGGGCTGGTCAGGCATGCCGAACGAAAGCTCACCTTGGGCTGGCCAAGGCACGGCTTTTCGGGTTTTGGGTGGCACGGAAATCGAAGGCAAACCGGGCAGCGCAGGAACAAGTTCCAGCGTCACAGCGGTCGTGTTTTGGTTTTCGACAAAAAGGGCACCGCTCGGGGCCAACAAGAGCAGCCGGTGCGGCAGGTGTTTTCCAACGACAAACACGGTTTGCTCTCTTGGCAATAGCGGTGCGTGCGAAACAGGCAATGTCGGCTGTGTGGGAGAGCGTGCGCGGAACACTTCCACCACGGCCTCTTGGCGCGGGTCTGGCGACGGTGGCGCAGCCGGCACAACTCCATTTTCCCAAAGCCAATACCCCGGCGGTTTGAGCGGCGCAGACCTTCCCGAAAACGAGACGATGACGCGCAGTGGTGCCGCATGAAGCGAACCAAGGGCCGAAGCCCACAGCCCGCACAACACAGCGGCACAAACACCGACGGTTGGGTGTGCAAAGGAACGCATGGAAACAGCCTCTCCTCGTGTCTAAAAACCGAGCCTCGCGCGCAATGCAGACAGCTCACTTTCCAACGCAGGAGGAAGATGCGTTCCAAACTGAGCGAGAAATTGCGCGCTGCGATCGGCTTCCTGCCTCCAAGCGGCAACATCGACGGACAGAAGCTGCGCAAGCGCATCGGAACTGAGCCCCATTCCAGATGTATCGATCCCGTTCGTGGTGGGCAAAAGACCGATGGGTGTGTCCACCGTTTGGCCTTGGCCGCGCACGCGCTCGACAATCCACTTGAGTACGCGAATGTTTTCGCCGTATCCGGGCCACAAAAATTTGCCGTCATCCCCGGTTCGGAACCAGTTGACTTGAAACAGTTTGGGGGCCTGACCGGGGCCGCATCGGTCGCCCATCCGCAGCCAATGTGCGAAGTAGTCGCCCATGTTGTAGCCACAAAACGGCAACATCGCGAAGGGATCGTTGCGGACGACGCCGACTTGCCCCGTCGCTGCCGCCGTTGTCTCGGATGCCATCGTGGCCCCCAAAAACACACCATGCGCAAAGCTGCGGGATTCGAGCACGAGCGGTGCAAGTTTGGCGCGGCGGCCTCCGAACACGATTGCCGAAATGGGCACGCCTTGCGGATTTTCAAACTCGCTCGAGATGCTGGGACACTGTGCGGTGGGAGACGTAAAACGCGAGTTCGGATGCGCGGCCTTTTCCCCACTTTTCGGATCGTAGGGATTCCCCTTCCAATCGATGAGACCCGGAGGCGGTTCCCGCGTAAGTCCCTCCCACCAAGGTTCGTTGTCCGCCGTCCGCGCGACATTTGTGAAAATGCTGTTTTTGTGCAGCGTGGCCAGCGCGTTCGGGTTCGTGTGTTTCCCCGTGCCCGGTGCGACGCCAAAAAAACCTGCCTCTGGATTGACAGCCCACAGACGCCCATCGGGCCCAACATGCATCCAGCAAATGTCATCGCCCACCGTCGTGATTCGGAAGTCGTCCGGCAGACTGGGAATCATCATCGCGAGGTTGGTTTTGCCGCACGCGGAAGGAAACGCTGCCGCGATGTACGTCGTCTGGCCGCGATGCTCGATGCCCAAGATCAACATGTGCTCGGCAAGCCACCCTTCGTCGCGGCCCATCGTGCTGGCAATTCGCAGCGCGTGACATTTTTTGCCAAGGAGCGCGTTGCCGCCATACCCCGAACCGATGCTCCAGATTTCGCGGCGTTTCGGAAAGTGGCAGATATAACGACGCTCTGGAGACAAATCCCCAAGGGAATGGAGACCTTTGACGATTTCACCCCCAAACCGATCAAGATGCCGAAAGGCCAAAGGACCGATCCTCGTCATGATGCGCATGTTCGCAACGACATACGGACTGTCTGTGATTTCGACGCCAACGCGGCTCATCGGAGAGCCATCGGGTCCCATCAAATACGGAATCACGTAGAGCGTGCGACCCTGCATCGCGTCCCGAAACAGAGGCCACACCTTCTCTTGCGCCTGTTGCGGAGACATCCAGTTGTTGGTTGGGCCCGCTTCCTCTTTGGTGTCACTGCAAATGAACGTCAGGTGCTCGGTGCGGGCCACATCCGACGGATGCGATCGATGAAGAAAACACCCCGGAAACGTCTCTTGTTTGAGCGGCAAAAGGACCCCTGATTGGGTCATTTCCGCAAGCAACCTGTTGTTTTCTTCTTCAGAGCCGTCGCACACATGAATGCGATCTGGCCTCGTGGTTTTGGCAACGGAAGTCACCCATTCTTTGACGGACGCAGGCAAAGAGTCCGAAACATTCATGACCATGTCCTTTTCTGTTTCTGTGCAAGCACGCGGTCTGGCCGCATCGCAAAGACAAGGGTCTTGGCGATGCGCGCGACACTATCACACACCTGCACACGCTGGTCGGTTCGCATGGTTGTTTTGCAAAAGCCCCGGCACGGCACTTCAAGGAACGAACCAAGAAACCTGAATGCCAGATTGCCCACTTATGCCCCACCTGTGCGCCACCTGTCCCTGAGAAGAGGCATGAACCTACTTTTCCCTTCCCCTTTTGTGGAAAATGCGCATAGGATGCCGCCCTTAACAAGGAGTCATCCATGCACCGTTCACCCTTTTTCGTTCCTGTTTTGGCCTTGGGGCTTTCTGTGCCAGCTTGGGCACAGACGCCATCCGATGGCGCGGCGTCAGCGACTTCAACCGCAAGCACGGACACAGCCACTGCATCCGCCGCCGTTTCGAGCAGCCTCACGACGGATTCGTCTTCCTCAGGCGATTCTTCTGGCGGATTGAAGCAGAAAGATCGCGGTCTCATTGTTTCGCTCGGGTTTTCTACGCGAATCCCGATCATTCAACTCGATGGCACCTCCGCAACTGGGACCAACGGCGTCGCCGGTACGCTGTTTGCCGGATACAAGCTCGACCGATACATCTTCGGGTTGGGTTTTTCCGTGGACCACGTAGGTGTCAAAACCACCATGGCGTCTCCATCGGGAGAATCCACTCAGGTGGTCGATGGCACCTCGTTCCTGATTTCTCCGGGCGCACAGATTGCGGCCCTAAGAGCGGCAGCAGGTCGGCTTGAACTGTACGGCTCTGTGCAGTTTGGTCTGGGCCGGAGCTTCTTCAGCCGCAAGAACAACCCTGAACTTCCCGGCGATGTTCTCGCAACCTACGACAACAGCAACTTTCACCTGAATTATCAGATCGGGCCGGGACTGCGGTTCTACTTCATTCCGCAGTTTGCGCTGCAACTCACGACCGGACTGCAAGGCGATCACTACTTTGCGTCGCAAGACACGCCAACCGGGCGGCGTGCCGACAATCTGTCCAACGTGAGCTTCTTTGGCAATCTCGGCCTGCTCGGTGTGTTTTAAGATCGGGAGAGCCTTCTCTCTCTTATCCCTTTGGAGGTAACCCATGCGTCTTTTCGGTTTCTTTGGCCTCGCTCTTTTGTGTGGAGCGTGTGGCGTATCCCCGGCGAACACTTCGCCCAGCACCTACCGCGAGTTTGTGACCACCGCGAATCAGATCACCTGCGAAGCCAGACTTCGTTGTTGCGGCTCTGTCTGTTCTGACGGAGGCGATGAGGGTTGGTTCAAAAACCACTCGCGCATTCAGGACTACATTGCCGCCGGGCTGCTCCGGTATGACGCCAGTGCTGCCGCGGCTTGTTTGGCGACCGAAGCAGAACGAAACAAAGTCTGCGACCGCGCGCTCACCGAGGTTCCGAACTCAAGCAATTCTTGCAGCTTGGTCGTGGTCGGCAACGCGCCTGCTGGCGGTCTCTGTGACAACCCGAACGGCATCTCGACCTGCTCTGCGGACACGTTCTGCTCGGGCGGATCGGGCGGTACCTGCATGGCGAAAGCCAAAGTGGGCGAATCGTGTACAACCGTCACTTGTGTTCCCGCCGCGTTTTGCGACAGTTCGATGGGTGCCCCGACATGCAAGGCACGCATTCCAGCCGGACAGGCCTGTACGTCCAGCTCACAATGCATGACCGGCGCATTCTGCGACGCGACCCTGCGTGTGTGTACCGACTATTCCAAAGCGGGCCAGCCTTGCAGCGGAACCAAGCCGTGCGATCCGCTGGACACCAACTTGTCGTGCCTCCCCAGCAACGTGTGCGGAGGCCCGCAAAACGACGGCGCATCCTGCACGAGCGGCGCACAGTGCAAGAGTGGTCGTTGCAACCGCCCTGGCACCGAACCCGGCACCTGCCAGCCCCACCCGACGCCGCGAACCTTCCGCGACAGCCTGTGTAGCCTCACCTAGGAACCGGCCCTAAGTCGGTTCTCGGCACGCCCCCTGGGGCTTTCCACGCGAACCCCAGTGGGTGGTTTCCGAGCCCCCTTCCAAAATACAAACCGCATACGTTGTCTTTGCAGTTCGCTTCCCACAATCATCCCCCTTCATTCCTGTTCGGTCGTTTCAAAAACGATTGAACGGAAGTGGTGCTTGCGTTTCTAGGTGGATTCTCCCGAATGAAAAACAGGGAGAGACAGGTTTTGGGAAGGGAGTTTGAGGAAGCTCGTTTTAGGACGACGGGTAGCGGAAGATGGTGAGTCCGCTGCGCCCAGAGGCCGCAAGGCGCTGGCACAGCCTATCAATCTCGGGATCAAAATCGACCAGGACGGGTTCAGGCCCAGCATCCTTTCCCGATCCTGGTTGCGCGACTGCAACCCATTGGCCGGCAAGTTGTTTTTCGTTGTGTGGAGTCGTTTCGGTTTGAGGCATGGCAGACGGTGTTGAGTACCTCTTTTTGCCACCGCAGGTCAAGCAGAAGCCCGCGAAATCACAGCGCGTTTGCACCCATCCCCCCTTTTTCGATTTTCTTGTTCACAGGGAGGAGAAATAGCGATTCACCGCATCGACAAGCTCGCCTCGCCGTGCGCGCAACGTACCGACGAAAGCTTGATGAATGACCCCGCGCTCGTCGAGCAGCAACGTCAACGGTTGAGCGAAATTCTGCACACTTCCCCGCACGCTGTCTTGGGCGTTTTGGTACAAGTCCACATTCGGAAAAAAGCCCCGGCGTTGCGACAGAAACGAAAGCAAGGTCGCTTTGTCCTTCGTCTCGCTCACCAGCAAAAGTTTCACGCGCGGGTCCTTGGCCTGCGCCGAAAAGAAGCCTTGCAGCGCAGGTAGTTCTTCGACGCACGGACGACATTCGATCGCCCACAAATGCACCAGCACAAGGCGCCCGACCGGCACCTGCGCAGGCACAAATTCATTCTTTCGCAGCACGCGCAGCCCTGACAGATCGAGTCTGCGATGCAGAAGTTGCGCTTCCTGGCGGCGCAACAGGAGTTCTTCGGGAACCGGCCCAGGCGCTTCAGCGAAGGCCCAGGTGGCCCCCAAAAGAAGCAGCCCAAAAGTCAAAAAGACGCAGCGCAGCATGACCTATTTGAACGCATCCGGGACGCGCGGTGCCGACGGACCACAATCTTCACAAGCCGCCGAATCCACGGGTTCATTGGGGGTTGCACAATCGATGCGGAACACCCACACACTCTGGGAAATGTGACTCCCAACTGGAACTTGGTCGTCCGCAAACAGGTACTCGCGCGGCTTGAGCGACCACGAATAAATCCAGTGCAACACTTGGTCACGCCGCAGCTTCTGCCCACCCGGAAAACTCATCTCCAGGATCTTCTCGATGACCTGAAGCCCCCGTCGTTCTGCCCGTGCGACGTTCGGATCTTGAGTCGAAAGTTTGCCAGCGAGCACCGGCCCCGATGGTTGTGGCGGCAGATTCGAGACCACCAAAAACTTGGTGGTCTCCAGCCACGGCGGCTGCGGCTGCAACGTACGCCTGAGCCGCTGCAAATACACGCCCTCGACTCCATCGATAAGTGTGTCTTTTCCAGTGAAATACAGCGCCGTGTGAACCTGTGCAGACATGAGCCGCACAAACTGCCCCAAATGCGTCGGATCGGCGTCCCCCACCAGCGTCGCAATCTTCTGGTCGAGGCAAATGTCCTCGCGCTTGCAGACCTGCGCCACATCGTCGATGAGTTGCCGCACCGGCGGTTTGCACAGCGCAAGCGCAAGCCCTTTTTGCATTTGCCGATGCGTGCAGATCTGGCAGTGCTGGATTTTCTCCATCTGTTTGCGCAAATCCGCGATGTCCTCTGCGTAACACCCTGCAACAAACATCCCCGCAACAAGAAGCAGCCCCCGCCGCCATCGCCCTTTCATGGTGTGGTCTTTTCCTTTGGCTTTCCGCTGATCGTGACGACCTTGGGACTGACTATGCCGCTGATTTGCAATTTCAAGCAATCCCGAAAGTCTCTGCTCATTTGGAACTCTGCGCTGGTGTGATTGGTCTCGACCAGCAACTTTCCGTTGATGTTTTGCAAGACGATTCGATACGGCAACGCAGGCCGCAGAACCAACCGCAAACAACCGCGCAGTTTGTCCTCTTGCTGTTCGGTCAATTTTCCGTCATGGGCCACGACCTCGACTTTGGCATCCGTCTTCCTCACGAGCCCCATCCCGTTGGTGTTGCGTGCGGGCACCGAGTCCAATCGGTCCGTCCTTGCGCCGTTTGTCCCGTTTGTCCCCATCTCGGAATGGCCAGACAGAGAACCCAGCGACTTCCCTTTCTTCATGTCAGGCGTCTCTTCGGCCCGGCTCAAATCCCCAAGCGACCCCTGATCGGACCCAACTAGGTCGGAAGTGAAGAGGTCAGCAGTCGCCAAATCGTACTTTGTGGTTGAAATCACCACTCCCTTTTGAGAGGTGAGCAGCTTGCGCACACCCAAAACCACCCCCAAACCACAAACCGCCCACAATGCACCCTGCGCCAGCGGCAACCACAATCGGGTCCATGCAACTCGGGGCTTGCGAGACACCGCACGAACACGAGCACCCGTCGGTTTCGCAATCCGTTGGACCGAACAGCCCAGCGCCTCGACAAAATCTCGGACCGAACCAAATCGCACGATCGGCGAACGGCTGAGCGCCCGTTGCAGCGCCGAATCGATTTTTTTGCTCAGCACCAGCGGCAACGGATCTTCATAAAGCACCCGCTGAGCCACCACCTCGCGCGGTTCGTCTTCCCCCCCGATGAACGCCGGCTGGCCCGACAGAAGCTCGTACAGCAGCACCGCCAAGCTGAACTGATCGGCCCGAGCCTCGCACGCCGCTTGCCCCAAGACCTCGGGGGCCAAATAGCCCGGTTCCGCAAACCGAGCCGCGATTTTGGCCGGATACAAGCCCGCATCGGACAGCTTGATGCGCAGGCCGTCTCCCTGTTGCAGCACGACCACCCGGCGCATCGACAACGCAAAATGGAACACCTGGGCGCGATGCAGCGCATCCAGTGCCTCGGCAAGCTGGCTCGCCAAATCCAGCACTTCGTTTTCGCGCAGCGGCCTTTTGAGCGTCTGCAAAAACTCGAGCAGCGTTTTGCCGACCAGTTCCACCGGTTCACGAACCAGCAGCGTCACCCCTTGCTCCGTCAGCGGAACAATCTCCAGCGTTTGTGAAAGCGTGGCCGCCCGAAGCGACGCCACGATGCGCGCCGTGTTTTCCCAAGCCGGAACCTCGGCCTGTACCGATTCCAGCGATCCCGCTGGCCAGGCGATCACCTTGAGCAAAAGTTCGCGCTGATCAAGCAGCGACCGCACGACGTAGTTTTCCTCGAGGCCGTAGCCGGACAAAAACCGGTCCACCCGATAGCGCGCACAGACAACGTCACCCTGACGAAATATCCGCCCCCGCCCCGAAGACCCTGAAGACCCTGAAGACCCTGAAGACCCTGAAGACAACGCCGACCTCGATGACATCTAGGGAATCGCGAGCGACAAACCGAAACCCATCGCCATCACCGCCGTTGCACCAAAGCCCACCTGCGAGGCCGTCCGGGTTTCATAGGGAAATGGCGTCCCGATTTGGTTAAAGCCCCAGGTTTTTCCATCAAGACCCGCCAATGCACCAGACACTGCAACGCCCACAAGCGACATTCCGCCAAACGCCCCGACCGCCACGCCTCGTCGAAACGTCCATCTCCCCTGTTGCGGACGGGGGCACTCTGGCAACTCCTTGTGCAGCCGCTCCCAGGGTGCAAACAAAAACGCCCCGCCCAATGTCCCAACCGCGCCGACCCCAAAAAGAGACTGCGCCGCCGTCGAAAACCGATAGAGCAAGTCGCTCGGATACGCCCCACCATCTGCTGGCAAATAGACTTTTCCGTCGAGTGCAGACAGCGCAATTCCACTGGCCAAACCAGTCAAGCCCAACGCAGAAAACAGACCTGCAAAAACCCCTCGCTGAAACGAATACGTTTTTTGAATGCAACTGGGTTTGGAAAACAGTTCCTCGTCTTGACTGGCCGGTCTCCCGTTTACACCTTCCGCAGCTTTCGTCCGCCCATTTGTCACCGAACCCGTTTCCGCTGCTTTCGAGGCCGTGCCGCCCAAAGAAACGCTTGCCGCGCCCCCCGTTCCCAATGCGCTTGCCTTCAGCGCGAAAGCATCCAACAGACGACCGGCTCCGTGTGAAACAGCCTCGATAAGTTGCGCTTCCCCGCATTCGTTGCAGCGTTCCTCGAGCAGCGTCAGCACATCCCCTACCAAGTCATACATCCACAGACGAATCAGGTAACTGCGATCGTTGGGAAAGATCTCTCCGCCCAAAAACAGTTGCGTGCCGTGGTCTTTGCCAAGCCGCACGAAACAACTTTTCTCCTCGCAAGACAATTCTGCGGGCGAAAGATTTGGTGCCAAAGCCGTCTCGCCCATTCGCGAAAGCTGCTGCGAAACCGCCGCACGCGCTTTGACGGCCACGTGCCCCTCCCGCTTGACGCCAAGAACCAAAATCGCTGGTGATGCAGCGGAGATCGCCGCACAAAACAGAAGGCTCGCGGCCACAAGCCAACCTGTTCGCCGAGACAATACGTGCAAAGAAACAGCCTGACGATTGAGCGACATTTTGCCTGAAAGGAGACCAGCTTCGCCTATACCCTGTCAACCAGCAAAACAACGAGTCCACAGTGTCTGCGATGTCTCCCATGCTTGTGCAGCCTGCTCGATACAATTTGCCGGCCAATTTGCCGGCCAATTCCGTGCCTGCTTCGCCTTCGCCTCGGCATTCCCATCGGGCTTCCCAACCTGACAAGCCTCGCTTGGATGGTCTCTCGTTCCGTCGCAGGCAGGAAAAAAAGTCCCTGTTCTTTCCGCTTGCTCTCGCCGTCCGCATCGCCTTGTTGGCTGGAATCGGTTTTTGGACGGCGTGCGGACCATCGTTTCCTCCCTACTGGCAAATTTCAGCGGAACCTGTCGATTCGGGAGGCAACATTGAACCGGGCAGTTCCGACGACAAAAGCGGTGCTCTCCGCGTGCTGGCCGTCGTGGCATCGCCTCCTGAAATTCGACAGGGCGAACACAGCATTGTCACTTCGCTTGTTGTCACACACCCTCGATTTGCAGAAACGACCCGAGAGAGCGAACAGACCGTTTTGACCCTGAAACCGCGTGGTCTCTCGGTTCTTTACCGAACTTGCGTCCAAGACGAGGCGTTGACGACGCCTTTGCCCTGCGGTGTGTTTCCTGAAACGAGCCAGTTTGTCGATCTCGACAACCGAACGGACGAAAAGACGGCGCTCGGCATACCCGCTGCTCGAGTTTTTGCCGACGCACGTCGCAATCCGCCCTATGTCCTCATCGTGACCCTGTTTGCTGCCGATGCAGCGTTTGAAGGGGGTGCTTCCGGTTGTGCACAAGCCGTCGCAAACAACAGCGGTGTATCACCACATCCCGCACACTGTGCAGTTGCGACAAAACGAGTCAAAGTGAATCCCACAGACTCGCCCAATCGCAACCCTCAACTGGTGCGACTTTCGATGTCTGCTTTCGACGGTACTTTTGCCGATCTGACCCTGCCGAATGCCACCTATCCCAAGCTTTCAGCGGACACGCCCGAAGAAGATCGGCCCGAATTGCAAATCCTTTTTGAACGTGCTCCCGATTCGGAAGAACAGGAGCCTGATCCGCGCAATCCTGAACAAACACGACCCGAACTTCTCACCGTCACTTTGTTTGTGACTTCCGGGACGCTCGAAACAGGCCGCGCAAACTTTTTGGATCTGGATTGCGAAACAGACTGTCCGCAAAAAAATACGACCACATTGCCATGGAAACCGCCCGCCGCCCGTGTCGCTCTCGAAGCCCCCGACGACAAAACGCATTTTCTTGCAGTTTTAAGAGACGATCGTGGGGGAGCAAGCTTCCTCATGGGTCGGGCAAAGGCGCAATAGGGGGCCGCGTTAGAGTCCTTCCTTTTCGTTTGGTTCCAATAAAAAAATCTGAATTTTTGTGCGTTCCAACCTTGTGGAATTCCTGCCCGTTTCGGATTTCGATTCGGAAAAAAAAGGAGTCATATTTTCTGCTCTGTTCTGGAACTTTTGGAGTCCCCCTTTGTCTATGTTTACGAACACGAACGGGTTAGGAAATCCACAAGGAGCACTCCCATGACAACGATTCATCAAGGTTCCATTGGTTCGCAAAAAATGACTTCGGACGCGGCTTTCGGACAGACTCCCATTGCTGAAATTCAAGCCAAGCTGACCTCGCAAACGGAAGACCCATCGGGTGCGCGTGCCGTCGAGATTACGACTCTTTTTGATGGAACGGTTCAAGAAGTGAAGCATTTGTCGAATCCTTCTGCGGGGCGTATCTCTTCAATGACAAAAGGAATCTTGGCAGCCTCTGTTCTGTCTTTGGGAACCGTCATGACGCTCTTTGGAGCGAGCTATGTACAAGTTCGGAATGAAAAAAATGCGGAATCTGCGCAGAAACAGACTCCCAAGCACCAGAATCGAGGTCAGGAGCGCGCTCGTGATGTTGCGGCAGGGGGATTCCTGTTGCTGGGAACTGCGGGTCTCTTTTACGGTTTGCACCGATTTTCCAGTGAAAAGGGGGACCGCGAATACAGTGTGGGAATCGATCCCGGCGCGAGCTATCAAGTCAGCGCGGAAGGTCTGCCAAGCACCAAATTCCCTATCGTGCGCAGCGATGGAAATTCCTTTGAATTGGTCCTGTGTGAAAACATGAAGGGAACAGTCTCGCAGGGCGCTGAAAAAACCGACGTGCATGCATACAAGCAAACCGTGAAGCACTCGCCTGTGGACGGGCTTTTCAACACGTCATCCATCGCCATTCCCGAGGGCGCTGTGTTCGAGCTTGCGCATGGCGGGGCCACTTTCCGCATTCAGTCGGTTCGCAAACCTCGGCACTATCCGGTGCCGCTGCGCGTGGATTGGCGTACTCAGTCGTATACGGGTGGGGTGATGGCATCGGCGGCAGCGTTCATGGGACTTTTGTTTGCCGTGCCTCCTGAAGCACGGTCGCTGACCCTGGATGGTTTCGATTCGCGACGGCTGGTGAAGCTTTCCGCCAAGCCAGAACTCGACGAGAATCCCGATTGGCTGAAAGCGAAAAAACTGGAAAAACCGACCCCAGAACTTCCGAACCGGAACGAGTCGAGAACCCGAAATCGACCCGTGTATGCACAACCCTTGCAGACCCACGCCGTCGTGACCACCAAGCCAGGGCCCCGGACGCTTAAAGAACGGCAAGACACGGCCAGAGAACAGGCGAGCAACACAGGAATCGTCGGTCTGATGAGGCAGGGTTCGATGCTGAGCGTGATCACGCGAGACCCAGCACTCGGTGCAGGCGCGGCAGAGGCGCTCGACGGTTTGACAGGCGATAGTCTGGTGGCTGATCCCAACGGCAACGGAGGCCCTTCCAATCTGGTGGGTACAAGTCCGGGCGGTGGGTTTGGCGATGGAACGATCTCGACGGGGTTGCCGTTTGGCGGAGGCGGTCCCGGCGGCGGAAAACGACCCGCAGGTCCCGCGCTGCGTCGTCACCTGGCGCAAGCCCCGACGCCGGAAATCGGTCGCGTCGAGGTCAATTCTGGGCAAATGGATCGGGAAATCATCCGCCGCGTGATTCGCAACCACTCGAAGGAAGTGAAGTTCTGCTACGAAAAAGCCCTGCTGGGGAACAAAGACCTGGAAGGACGTGTGCAAGTGAAATTCTTGATTGGACCGACGGGCAAAGTCGGAAGCGCACTTATCGAAGCGTCCACGCTGCGAAGCGGAAGCACCGAACAGTGCGTCGCCGAGGCCGTGCGCCGTTGGGAGTTCCCGAAGCCTCCGAATGGCATCGTCACCGTCACCTACCCGTTCGTCTTCAAACCCGCCGCGAACTAGATCCCGTACATCCCCCTACAACGTCTCGTCGTCGTCAAACAGCGGCGTGGCGGGTTCCCCGAGCATGGTCGGTTCGATCGAATCCAACGCATACAAACGAATTTCTCCCTCATCGCGCCTTCCCGGACAAACACGCTGAAGAAGAGACCAGACGTTTCGGCGGATGTCTTCGACGCTGCGCGCCTCAAGTCCAGGCTCGAATACTTTGCCGATGAACTGGTCTTTTTCCGAACGGTACACCTGCAAATAGCGCCCGTCGGTGGACTCGAAATACATACGGTCGCGTGGCGGACACTTTTCAAGCTGCTCCCGCATTCGCCCATCGACGCGCACCCCTACAAACAGCTTTCTTTTGGTATCGACTCGCATGCTCAGGGGAAAGCACGCTAGCATCCGCTTCGTGTAGAGGTCAATCGAGCCGTGGCGCACATCCAGCCCAGCGAAACTGCCTACGAACGGGCCGACGAACGGGCCGACGAACAGGCCGACGAACAGGCCGATGAAAACAAAGACGGAATCAACGCCCACGATTCGGAACAAGGACGCATCGGTTGGTGGGTGTATGTGCTGCGCTGTGCTGACGACACGCTGTACACCGGGTGTGCGAAGTCGATTGAGCGGCGACTCTGCGCACATCAAAAGGGCAGCGCCAAATACACGCGGTCCCGTTTGCCTGTCGAACTTGTCTATGCAGAACCCGCGCAAGACAAAAGCGCGGCGCTCCGTCGAGAAGCGGCGATCAAAAAGTGGTCTCGCGCAAAAAAACTGGCGCTGTGCGAAGCCGGATCGCCCACGAAACCATCGGCGAGCAGAAACGGTGTCGGATAACAACCTGCATCGTGTGTGTTTGAGGCTGCTATAACATCGCCCGATGCTTGCGCAACTCGCCGACGTGCATTTCGGCTATCCCGGCACAGAACTTTTCGAGGGTTTGAGTTTTCAGGTCAATCCCGGCCAGCGAATCGGCCTTTTGGGGCCAAACGGTGCCGGAAAATCGACGCTCCTGCGGCTGCTTGGCGGGGAACTTCTTCCCGATCGCGGTCAAGTCGTCCGAGCCCGCGGAAAAGACTTCGCGTACCTGCACCAATCGCAGGAGTTTTCCGGCCAAGGCACGTTGTGGGACACGCTGCTTCTGCCGTTCGCAAAGCTTTTGGCGATGCGCGCCGAACTTTCGCGGCTCCACGACGAGATCGCTGCGTTGTCCGACGCAGGTCAAGCCGAAACGGACGCAAGCCGCGCGCTGCTTGCCCGATACGGCGATCTGGAACACGAATACGCACACCACAACGGCTACACCCTCGAGGTTCGGGCAAGGGCGCTGGCCCAAGAGTTGGGTTTTTCGGAAAACGACCTCCACCGGCCCGTATCGACGTTGTCCGGCGGTGAACGTGGCCGCGTCGAGCTGCTGAAAGTCCTGTTGGCAGAACCGGACCTGCTGCTTCTCGACGAGCCGACAAATCACTTGGATGTCGAAGCCGTCGAGCATTTGGAAGAACGACTGACGGCGTGGGATGCGACGCGATCGTTTGTGCTGGTCAGCCACGATCGCTATTTCCTGCAAGCCGTTTGCAACGAAATCGTGGACATCGAGGATGGCGAGCTAGTCCGCTATCCGGGGCATTACGAAGACTATTTGGTGGCGCGCAAAGAGCGGCACGAGACCCTCAACGCCGCGTGGCAAAGGCAGAAAGAGGAAATCGCGCGCACCGAGGACTTCATTCGCAAAAACCTCGCCGGGCAGAAAACGAATCAGGCCAAAAGCCGACGCAAAATGCTTGAAAAAGTGGACCGACTGGAGCGCCACCGCGACACCTGGGCCGAGGCCGGCGAGCTGGGTTTGCGTTTTTCCGTGACTGAACATCGCGGGGCCAAAGAAGTGCTCAAGGCGGATCAAGTGACGCTCGGTTTTCCAGGCGAAGCGCCGCTTTTGCGATCGTTTTCCGCGACGATTTACCGAGGAGAACGAGTCGGCATCATCGGCCCAAACGGAGCGGGAAAAACCACGCTGCTCAAAGCCCTCATCGGCAAAGGTTCGTGTCTGTCCGGGCGCTGTTTCGTCGGACCCGAGGTTCGTATCGGCTATTTCGACCAAAAGCTCTCTGACCTGCAAGACGACCATTCTTTGATCGATGAAATCCGCACCATCCGAGGCGATTTCAACGAAGACCGCGCCCGCGCCTACCTGGGCCGCTTTCGTTTTACGGGAGAAGACGGTTTCAAAAAAGTGCGCGGACTGTCCGGCGGAGAACGCAACCGTTTGCAGCTTGCGAAGCTGATGTTGCGGCCCGTGAACCTGTTGGTTCTCGACGAACCGACCAACCATCTGGACATTCCGGCGCGCGAAACTCTCGAGGAAGCACTCCTGGAATTTGATGGAACGCTGCTCGTCGTCAGCCACGATCGCTTTTTCCTCGACAAAGTGATCACCAAGGTCTTCCACATTGATCCAGCGACGGCGACGATCGATGTCCATGTGGGCAACTACAGCGATTTCAAAAAACGCTTTGCCGAGGAACGAGCCGAACAAAAGCGGTTGCAAGAACAAGAAACCGCGCAAAAAAAGGGCCAAAAAGGCAAATCCGCTGCAACCGAAGCCTCGACGGACAAAGCGAAACGCATCGCTGAGTACGAAGCCAAACGCGCCGCTGAACGAGACAAGGAACGCAAGCTCAAGCGGTTTTCCCAAATCGAAAACGAGATCGCGCAGCTTGAGGCCCGCTTGTCAGAACTCCGCGAAACGCTGTCGCAAGAACACGGGGGCGATTGGAAAAAACTCCACGGCCTGGTCGAAGAAGAACAGAACACAGACCGCACGCTCAAAGACCTGCTGCAAGAGTGGGAAACGCTGGGCCAAGAACTGGGTTAACCGACAGGACACTGCGCGTCGTACAATCGGTCCCATCCGGTCATTTCAAGAGGAAGCAGTTTCATGAGCGAACAACCTGCCAAGATGCAATTGCGGCCCCCTGCACAACGCACCGCAAGCCAGGCACAGGAACAAACACTCACCCCCGCGCAACGTGCCGAACGCGAACTCGCGGAGTTGGATCGAGGAATGGAGCCCATCATGAGTCCGCACGACAACCCAACCGCCTTGGCCAACCCCGAAACCAACGCACTCCAACCTCCTGGCGGGCAAACCCTGACGCCGGGGGTTTCCAAAGGGGCAGACCCCGCAGGCATGACGCAGATGGTGATGAATTTCGTGATTCCGGGGTCCGGCACGATCATGCGAGGCATTTACGGCACGGGTTTCGTCCAGCTCGGCCTCGCGATTGCCGCGTTGCCGACGATGCTTTTCATGAAGTGGTGGCTCGGTCTTTTGTTCGGAATCATCGCGTGGGTCTGGTCCGCTGCCACCGGCATTCAGCTCTTCACCCAATCCACCCGCCGATAAACAAACCCGAGTTCCTAACCCCACCCCATTCGTTTCGACAGAATTTCCTTCATCACTTCGCTTGTGCCCCCACCGATGGTGATGAGCCGCACGTCGCGGTAATAACGCGAGATGGGATATTCCTCTGCGTAACCGTAGCCGCCGTGCGCTTGGAGGCAGCGATCCGCCACTTGAATGGCCAATTCCCCCGCGAACAGTTTGGCCATCGTGATTTCTTTTACCGCTTCCTCTTTGCGATTGAAAAGGTCCACCGCTCGATAGGTCAGCCAGCGCGCAGCCTCGATTTTCGTCGCCAATTCGGCGAACGTATGCCGCCACACCTGGAACTTGAGGATCGGCTTGCCAAACGCCGTCCGGTCTTGCGTGTACTGGATCGTTTCGTCCAAACACTGTTGCGCGCCTGCGACGCCGCTCACCGCCGCGATCAATCGCTCGCCTTGAAAGTTCATCATGATGTAGTAGAAGCCGTGGTTTTCCTCCCCCAAGAGGTACCGCGCCGGGATTTTGCAATCCTCGAACGAAAGTTCCGCCGTGTCCGAGGCATGGTTGCCCATCTTTTTGATTTTCCGCGTGACCTTAAAACCCTTCGTGTCCGTCGGAAACGTCACCAGCGAAATCCCGCCAAACCCCGACCCCTCTTTCCCCGTCCGCACGGCCAGCGTGATGAAATCTGCGCGCGTGCCATTGGTGATCCAGCACTTGGAACCGTTGATGATGTAGTCGCCTTCGACTTTGCGAGCCGTGGTCCGAATCGACGCCACGTCGCTGCCGCAATTTGGTTCGGACACCCCGAGCGCCGCGATTTTCTCGCCGCGAAGTGCGGGTGCCAAAAACTCATCCTTCTGTTCGCGCGTGCCCAGCTCACAGATGATCGGCGTCGCCATGTCTGTTTGGACCATCAGCGCCATCGCCAAACCCGCGCAACGGCTCCGCACCAGCGACTCGCCCCACGCCGCCGCGTACCACCAATCGCCCCCCGACCCGCCCACGTCTTCGGGATAATGCGCCCCCAAAAAACCGAGTTCCCCGCACCGACGAAAGACCTCGCGCGGAAACAACTCTGCTTTCTCCCATTCTTCAACGTGGGGTGCCACTTCCTTTTCGAGGTACTGGCAAACGGACTTCCGAAACTGTTCGTGTTCTTCTTGGAAAAAAGTCGTCAGCATTCGGCCATCAAATCAGAACCCCCACCCCCTGCGCAAGAAGCGTTGCAACACGGCCCCCCTTTTTGTTCAGCGTGATCTCATCGTCATCTCAGCGTGATCTCATCGTCATCTCAGCAGGGCGCACCCTCCAAAACCTCGGCAGAGCGAACATTCCTGCTCGCGCACACCCAATCAGCTTCTTGTTGCGTGCGTCCCATCATAGTGATAGCTTCACAGGCTCTAATGAAGGTGAAGTCGATACAATGAAACGCACGAGATTCGATGGTGTCAGGTCCATTTCATGTACCCTCATATCTCGTGTTGACCCTGCTTCCCTCAGACAAGCAAGATGAACTCCTCAGCGTTGCGCAAGACCGAGGTATCGTGATGTCCAATTTGGATAAAATCATTGCACGACAAGAAGCCTACTATGCAACAGATGAGAAGGTTTGGGAAAAAAGCGGAAGCAGCAAACTATATCCAAACATTGGTGCACTCCTGAATTTAGGATTACCTAGGTACAGCATATACTCTGTCTGCAACCTACGTGGAGGCATTGGAAAAACGACCCTGGCATTTAACTTGTCTTTCGACACAAATGATGTCCTTGCTGTAGATACCTGTCCACAGGGTAACTTGTCGGCGTTCTACGATCCAAATTACTATGGAGCTGGCGTCAGCATCTATGACGCATTGCTTCCATACATTGTCCCAGGACTTGGCCATGCCAGTCGAATCAGTCGGAACATCTCTGCAACAAACGGTTACTTCCAAGGGAAAATCGCGTATTTCATTTCTTCTTCTCCAAACCTATACGAGTTTCCATCCACTCTCGAGGGCGCGATTTCTCAAACCCGTGGGCTTCCTCCTGCGCAATCTGCCCTGGCAAAAACAAAACTGCTATTGAGCCTTAAAGAGATAGTTTCTGCGGCCATGAAAGACACAAACACAAAGCGATGTCTAATCGACACATCGCCGTTCTTTTCTGGTGCGACGCATCTGAGTTGGCATGCCGCAGACGCGCTGCTGGTTCCTGTCCGAACAGATCAGCAGTCGATGCAGTCTCTGGAGCTTCTCTTGCAAATGCTGTCCGACCCCGCTCGGAGTTTCTTAAAGACAAAGAACGGTCTAGATTTGCCTGTACCAAAAATCCAACTCATTCTAGTGACTCATTGTGGTTGGTCCACCAAGGCCGGTTCCCGCCACAATCCAAACAATCAAACCAGGGCCTACCTGGAAAAGGTACGTGACATTGTGTCTCGTAACATTATTCATTTCACCACGCATGATCCAGACAATCACATTGTCCCGATCGACGATTTTCTTGGCTCTGGCCGCATTTCGTCCGCAAAGGCGATGCCCATCAAAGAGATGACGCCTGGCTTTTCCTCTACCATTAACTCACAGCGAGTCGAGGTGAACGCCTCTGTGGAAAAGTGCAAGAAACAGATTTCCTTTATCACCACAAACATTTGGTAGCGCACAAAGCCCCAGAGAGCAGAAGTGTTCTCGTCGGAGACGACCGTAAGCCGGGTTCTGTTCGCCTGATTGAAGTGAGGCGTGGCGGTCATTCATCTACGCGCGCTTTTGCAAGCGAGCTTGAGCAACCTACCTGAGGGTCTCCTTGCGGAGCAAAACGGGCCGCCTTGGAAACTGTGGTTTCACCCTCTGCGCGGTCTTGCTTTGGATGGGGTTTGCCAAGCGACGTTTGTCACCAAACGCCCGGTGCGCTCTTACCGCACCTTTTCACCCTTACCCGCCGTCTTGCGTGTGCAAAACCGGCTGGCGGTATGTTTTCTGTGGCACTTTCCTGCAAGTCACCTTGACTGGCCGTTAGCCAGCATCCTGCCCTGCAAAGCCCGGACTTTCCTCCCGCTCGCCCGGTGTGGGACGAGCCAGCGACCACCTGGTTGACTCCGACGAGAACGTGCGACCCTATCGCAGTTTCGCAGCCGGTTTCAAGTGTGATACAAAAGTTTCCAAGTGGCGTCGTCTGCACCCGACAGCTTGGCGGTCCGTTTTCTGAAGATGACCTTTTTCGTCGTCTGTTCGATCGGGAGTTTGCTGTTGTGGGACTACGCGACGTTGCGGGTCTTGTGGCCGGGGATGCAGGACTTTTGGGCGCTCGTGCAGGTGCCCGAAAAGAAACCCGACGAACTCGGACCAACGCCCGCTCTCTATCGCGGCTTCCTTGCAACCCAGAAAGCCCGGACGACGCCCAACGGAGAAACCGCTGCCCTGTATTACGGCTGGATCGAGGACCACTATCGTTCGGGCCGCAGCACCACAACCCGTGTGCTGTGCCGTTTTGGGGAGGACGAAGATCTGTTTTTTCAACAAGGTTCGCGGCGTTTTCTGTTTCAACTGTTTCATCACGGCGAACGGATCGAAGTGCTCAAGCACACCGACCCGTTTGAAGACCTGCACCGCGATCGCATCGGGATTGATCTCGGACCCCTTTCGTCCAAAGAAGTCTCTTTCGGGAACCTCCCCGAACCGCTTCGTCAACGCTGTCCCAGACTGGAAAGGCCCAGGGGCACCCTGTTTTACAAGGAAATGGCGCTGCGGCCTGACCAGGAAGTGATCGTCCTGTCGTGCGGACAAGACCGCGTGTTCCGAAGCTGTCCAAACGCCCCCGCGCTGGGTTTTGTCGCTGCGGACAGCATTGACTATGTGTACAGAGCCTACGGAAACGATGTCCTCAACGGACTCCGAGGGGTGCTGCTTGGCATGGCGTTCAGCCTCGGCTTTCTGTGCTCTCTGCTCCTCAAATACAGCCGCAGCGAGGCCGATTCATGACGGCTTGGTGGATCGACGCGATCCTGGCGCTTTTCGGAAGCTGGTTGGGCTTTGGTTTTTTTTTCGCCGCAAGGACGCGCACACAGCGAAGGCAAGCAAGGGGAGGCCGCGACGTGGTGGGCCTGTTGGTGATGTGGCTTGGCCTTTTGCTGGCGCTGTCCGCGCTCTTTGTGCTGTGGACAAGCCTCGCGATTTCCTTCGTGCTTCACCAATAGAGGACCGAAAGCCGACGCCACCACTTAGGGGATCTGGTCTTGGGCGCGGAGCAGGTGTTTTAGGGGGATGCTGGCGGGGGTGGTTTCGGGGGCTGGGTACGCAGGTTCTTCTTGTGGGCATTCGGTAAAGCGCGCTGTCCTCGAAAGCAAAGACGATGAACCAAAGGCTTGGCGGGCCCTGGATTGAGCTATAGTGCGCCCATGAGCACCAAAAAGAAGTCCGAAAAGAACCCCGCAGCCGAATCCGCGAGCCCCAAGCCGTCCGTCAGCCGAACGCCCGCCGAAGCCTATACCCACTACCTGCCCGATGCGCAGAAACTCTCTGCCCAAGAGGTGCAGCCCTGCCGCATGGATGTGCCGCTTGCATGGAACAACGTCAAGCTGGGTGTCGAGGCGGTCCTGAGCCAGAAAGAAAGGCTCAAACGCGAGGTTCCCGGTCTGCCGCTCGCCGAGCTCGCCGAGCTGCCCGATCTGTGCGCCGCGCTCCTTCTGGCCAATGACAAGGTGCTCTCTGTCACGAACCGGGCTGATACCACCGAAAACCTTCGTCGCCTGCGCGCCTTGCGCGAGCCCATGCTCCTCATCGCTGAGGGCTTGGCGCTCCACGGCCTGCTGCCCCCCGATCGCGTACAGAAAATCCGTGCCGGAACCGGCAACTTTGACGCCGCCATGGACGGCATTGCACTCGAAGCCCTGTACCGCGAGTTCAAGACACCGCTCGCCGGCAAGCACCCCTTCACCGAGGCCGAGCTGGCCGAGATCGGTGCCCTGGGAAACCGACTCGTCCACGCCATTACGCCCGAGGGGGGTCGCACCCGCCCGGTCGAGACCTCCGAGAGCAGCAATCTGCGTGACCGCTTCTATACCCTCGTCCTTCGCCGCCATGCCCTGTTGCGCAAGGCCGGGTTCTACCTCTATGGCGAGGCCATAAACGACCATGTCCCCGCGCTCCAGTCCCGCATGGCCACCGGCAAGCCCAAGTCCCCAAAGCCCGCCGCCACCCCCTCTTCTCCAGATCCAGCTTCTCCCAAGCCCTAAAAGCCGTTCACCCCTTCAAAACGAATTGCAAAGAGGTCTTTTACCCTCCCCCGCCCCCAAAACGAATTGCA
>DAOLIT010000039.1:0-48787 GCA_035328405.1 Pseudomonadota bacterium
GCACCGATTGGGGGTGTGTGGGCCGAAAAGTACGACCGCCGGTGGGGGGAAGAAAGAGGAAGCCAAAGACAGCGGCCCTGTTCGGCAATTCGGCGCGGCCCAAGAGTATGACTTGCCCGCTCTTCCCAAGAAGATGGAAGTACTGGACCCCTCTGTTCCATCCCAAGCGGCGAGTGCGGATGAAAAAAACACCCAACAGTACACCCAAACCGGCCTGCCCATGACGCCGGAAGCCTGGAAAATGCAAAACACGATCGACGGAGGGAAACTCTACGACGTGTACAAACAGATGGAAGCGCAGGTCAAAGCTGGCAAGCTCCCGAAGGAACAGCTCGAGCAAGCGGCGATCGACAACTACATCAAGATGGCGAATGAAACCAAAGGGTCATCGTTCATTTTGGAAGTCATGCCCACCGAGATGCAGTGGTCCACAGGGGGAGCAGTAGACAAAGCAGGGGGGAATACCGGAATTGGTGACTATCGCGTCGGTGGCGATGTGGCTCAAACGCGGCGGATTGCAGAGTCTGTTTCCGATACGCTCGCGAAAAAGAGCGGACAGAATCCCGATAGCGCCGACCCAGAACAGATCAAGAAGGCGAAAGCGCAGGTGTTTGCCCTGATGGTTCCGTACAACAACGGAGCGGAAAACATCGCGGCACACGATGCCAAGCCGATGGATGCCGTTGAAAATCTTCACAACATGCTTGGGAAGCTCGATAAGAACGTGAACACCGTCGCAACCGGCTACTCACAGGGGGGCGGCGCGGTGTTGGAATACGCGCACAAATATGGTGGGCAGGACGGCCTCGACAAGATCATCGCGCTCGCACCGATGGGAGGAGCGGATCGGTTCGGTGCAGATGGTGTTTATTCGGGAAATATCAAAGGTCAAGACAACCGATCGTGGTGGGACAAGCTCAACCCCTTTTCCAAAAAACAGGACGATCCGGGGGTCGATACCCTGTCCATCATGAATGCCGCTGACCCTGCCAAGAACATTTACGATCCGCTCAAAGACAATCCAATGGCGCGAGGGGCCCGGAATGGTCTAGTGAACCAGATTCCCAACATGGTTTCGGGCGGGATTGACGCAGTTGGCAAGGTCGGATCGATGATTCCCGGAATTGGTCCCCTGATCGGTGCGGGGGCGAATCTGGCTGGGGGTCTGTGGGACGGCGCGACCAAGTTGCTTGGGAACGAAAAAGTACAAGATGGGCTCGCGCAGTTGGGCAGCAATTGGATGGGGGGCAAGGCGAACCAAGAAATGGCTGCGGCTCAGCAGATGCCACAAAACACGCCCGAACAGATAAAGGCGCGCGAGGAGGCCATCGAGAAAGCGCAGAACAACCAACAGATGGCGGCAGGGCTTCCGGCCATGATGGACATGCTCCAACGGGACGGAACGCAAGCTGGGGACGTTCTTGCTCTGGCTCCTGCCATGGCGAATTTCATCGGAGGCGGATCGCTCAACAACCAAGTCAAGAACGGTCTGGGCTGGGTGGGAGAAAAGGCCAGCCAGATTGCACCGTGGGCCGGGGCCATTGGCGGTGCCATCAATCCGCTTTTGGGCTTGGGTCTTGGGACGGGGCTTGGATCGTTTGGAAACTGGGCCCAAAATACCGCCGACGGAATGCACGTACAGAACCAACGTCCAGACGGATGCTTTGCGGATGTTCACGGAGCGCCCGCAGATGGCCGTTATGACTTGGGAACATACGGGTACGGAATGAGCCACGCGCTGCCTCTGCTGGATACCTTTTTGGGCGGGCCAAGTGTCACTCCTCAAAATGCAGAGGTCGCCGGTTTGCAACAACAGATCGCTGCCAATCAAGGTCAGGAGTACGGCAGAAGGGGGGATTGGGAATTCATCCGACAGCCCGATTCTGCCAAAGACCCGCAAACGCAGGTTTGCACGGCCCCCTGAACCAAAACACCTACACCCACGTACCCATTCGACCAACCCCCGAAGCACTTGCGCGGAGGGTTTTGGGAAGTCAAATGGGCCGTTCGTTGATCACGGCGCGGACAATCGAGGTCAACCCGTCGAGCCCCAGGCTTTTTTGGACTACTGCACGAACGCCGAATTGCCGCAAAAGCGCCCGGTCTCCTCGGGTGGAGCGAGTGGACAGCACGACAACCGGCAAATTCTGTGTCGCCGGCATTCCGCGCAGCGTTGCGCATACCTCGACCGCGTTCAGGCGGGGCAGTGACAAATCCATAATCAGCAGCCCAACCGAGAGTTTTTCGGCTTCTTGGATGACTTGTTCTCCGTCGCTGACCATGACAACCTCCGCGTCCGGCGCAGCGGCTTCGACACAACTCCGAAGCTGGTCGAGCACCAGCGGATCTTCGTCTGCAACCAACACCCGTTGAGGCGCTTTGCGCAGCGTTTGGCGGTGTGCGCCCAAAAGTGCGGCCATCAGCTCGTCGCACGTCTGAAAACGATGCGCTGGATCGCGTGAGATGCCTTTCAAAATGGTTCGGTCCAGCACATCGGGTAGATCCGGGCGAAACACCGACGGAGGCATCGGATCTTCTTCCTGATGCTTTCGCAAAACGTCCGCCACTTCACCGCTTGGAAACGGCAATTTTCCTGCGATCAATTCATAAATGCTCATGCCCAGCGCGTACACATCGCACCGACGTGCTTCCTCGGGCGTGCGTGGCCGTTGCCGAATTTGTTCGGGGGCCAGATAGTCCGGCGTTCCGATGATGTGCGTCCCGGAGCCTCGCGAGTCCGTGCTTTTCGCCAGACCAAAATCCATCAAAATCGCGCGCGGCCCCGGCGCGACCATCACGTTGGCCGGTTTGATGTCGCGGTGGATGATTCCCGCCGCGTGGACCACTTGCACGGCTCGGCACAACTGAAGGGCCAAACTGATCGCCAGGTCTAGCGGGATGGCATCGTGGACACGCACCGCCTGCACCAAGTAGTACGCGAGCGTCGGCCCAACGATGTATTCCATCACCATGTAGGGAATGTTTCGGTGTTCCCCCAATGTGTGGACGTGAACGACGTTTTCATGCCGCACAGCCGCTAGGAGGCGCGCCTCTCGACGGAAAAGAGCCGCTTGTCCGGGGTGTACCGCGTGCTCTGGGAGTAGCACTTTCACCGCAACTTGCCGTTCTAGCGCCAGATCCTCTGCCAAGTACACAGCGCCCATGGCACCCCGTCCGATTTCGCGCACCAGACGGTAGTTGTCGGCAAGCACCTCACCAATCCGGGGCGCTCGATCCTGCGCTTTGCCTGCGGCACCGTCCGCCGTTTTTGCCGGCGGTTGCTTGGGATTCGAGGGCGGCATGGTCTGTTTCCGAGCGGCTGAGCAAGTCGCCACGGCGACGGGCCCCATCAGTCTAGCCAAGCAGGCCGTTTTGATACAACAAAAACATGTCAAGCCAGATTACATATAAATATCGATAAATTAAGAAATTCAAACCAATTCAGTTCGGAAACTTTGACTTTCCATCGAAAACCTGACCTGACCTTTCCAGGTTTCATGATTATTTTGTGTATTTAAAATCACAAAAAATTCACATCATGGAAGCCTTTCGAGCACACGCGGTTCAGATCAGAAGAGGCGACGAGAGGAGCGTTTTTGGGGGTCGTTCTAATCGCTTGACAAGCTGAGACGAGGCAGACAGACTGCGGGGCCTCACGGCGTTTTTGTCGCAAAGCCGTACTTTCATACCAACGGGAGTCCTCCTCATGTCGAATACCACCAGCACTGAAGCGCGCCGCAAACGAACCCACAAAAAGGCCGGTCAGCGTCGGAAAAAGATCGAGAGCAAACGCTCGACCCTTTCCGCTGCGGCTTTGTTCGCCGGTTTTGGCGAACCCGGTCAGCCTGCCCCCAAAAAGTAGTCCTGTTGCCCTCCTTTCCCCTGTTCAAAACCCGCATCATTGGAATCGGAAATCCTCTTCGTTGCGATGACGGAGTTGGATGTGTCGTCGCAGAACGCCTGCGGACGCTCCTTCCCAACCCGTTTCCTATCCTGACGCTTCATTCCGATCTCAGCCGTCTGGTGGAACAGATGACCGGCTTTGATCGAGTCATTCTAATCGATGCCGCAATCGGAATTTCAGTCGGGCAATTTCAGCGGATCAATGCGCTTGAACAGACACTCCCACAGCTTCCCAACACGTCCTCCCATTCGATCACATTGCCAGAGGTACTCGCGCTCTGCAAAACGCTGGGGGTTCTTCCCCAAAGCGTGATTCTGTACGCGATCGGCGCATCGGATTTTGCTTTCGGAGAGGGGATTTCGTCGTCGCTGGCCCCCGTTCTCGAACAGGTCGTCGCCCTGATTGCTGAGGAAGTCTCCTCGTTCTGTCCCCTTTCGATGACAAATTCCTAATTGAGCCACTCTGGATAGTCAAACGGTTCACAATCGAGCGGGGCGTGGATGGTTTCCCACATTCTCGGGCGTTCCTCTTTGGAAAGAGCGGCTTGTTTCCACGGCAGTGGGCGTGCGGGAACGGTATTCGGAGGCGTCACTTTGCCATCCCCATCTGCGTCGATCCAGATGGGATTGGTAAAGGCAATCGGCAACGCCTGTCCGCCGTTGACAGCGCCGATCACATCAATGGGAAGAGCTTGATCCCCCAGTGCGAGCACCAACACCCAACCATCTGTGGGCACGTTCAAAGAAAGCTCTGCTTGCAGTGCGGGGTGGGCTCTGTTTGTGATGGGGATTTCCTTCGTCAAGGCTCCGTTTGTGTAGATTTGGAGCCTCGTCAAGTCGATCCAAGCTGGAGCATCGGCCACAATTTTTGCAGTGACTTTTCCGCTCTCTGCTCGGGCGGTTTGTCCCAGGGTTTTTCCGTCGATGGTGAGCTGCACAAAAGGGCCGTTACTTGCGATGGCTCGCTGCGCCAAAATCGCCTCTCTCAAGTCCGAAGGGAGGACTCTTGCGGGGTCTGGTGTGGGAAGTCCCAACCACGTTCGCGGATACCCCGCTCGCAGCCAATCGATTCTGTGTGTGTCGCTGTTTCCTAGACCTGCAATCCGATACCCCTGATTCAGTAGCGTGAACCAATCATGAAGCAAATCTGCAACGTCAAAGGGGCGCATCGCATAACCATTGAGAACCTCAATTCCCTCGAAAAGATGCGCTGTCTTGAGAACCATTCCAGGTTTCCAAGAAATGTTCAGAAAGTATCCCAAATCAGGTGGCAAGCGCGGATGGTTGATCACGATCAGGGGATTCCCATTTTGCACATGGATGAGCGGAAAATACGTTTCTGGGTCGGCCATGTTCGGTTTCGGCCATTCCTGCCATGGGGGCGCTCCTCCCTGGAATCCAGTTGGATCGTAGACGACCGGATAGATGCCTGCATGGCCCCCCTGAAAGTTGTATTCGCTGCCCGGAATCGACACCGCGCGTGAGGAATAGTTCAGGAGTTTCACATACTCACTCAGGTCATTGTGTGAACCATGTTCCGTCGGAACAATCACTTGGATTCCCGAGGTCACTTCCGAAATCACACGGTGCGCAGCAAGCAATTTGGAATCAAAACTCCGCTGGGTATGAATGTGCATGTCTGCGGCCAGCCAATCCCCCGTGTTTACCGTATGTTCAAGAGTCACATCGACTTCTGTGATCTTGTCTTCGGTGACAGAGACGGCTTTCTTCACGATCTCGTATTCTGTTCCCTGCAATATCCACAATTCATATGTACCAACTGGAATCGGAAAAGTGGCTTCCCCAGACATCAGGAGGACTCCTTCAGGGGACCCAATCACTCCGGGAGCATAGACGCTTGCCGTCGCTCCGTCAGATTTGAAATTGGGTTTTGGGGTCCCGGCCAAGGGATACACAATGGCGCGAGCTGGCAAGGGGGAAAGGCTGTCTCCATCTCGGATGATCAAGTGAATCGCAGGAGGGGAGGGTACATACGGCGCAGCAGGAGGCACGACATGCGTTTCGGGTTCCCAGCCGGAACAACCCATCACGCACAAAAGGAGAAAGCCCAGGAAAGCAAGTCCCTTTGCGGGGAACGCAACCTTTCCAATGCGGCAGAGCAACCGAAGCCAGCGACGAACTTTCATGCTGGCAGCATATCAAGAGAGCGTCAAAAAGAGGCAGGGTTTAGGTGCAGACAGAGCCGGAGTTAGGTTTTTGGGGTCTCGGCAGTTTCATGGGTCTTGTCTTCATCGGGAGTCGGCGTCTGTCCAGAAGAAATGATCCCCTCGATTTCGTTCCATTCCGATGTGGCCGTCCGTGCCCAGCCATCCGAAATCTGACTCGGAGACACGGCAGATGCCGTTGGCGCTGCGTTTGAATCGGGGGCCGTGGAATGGGGGTCAGGGCCAGGGTCAGATGCCGTTGTCTCTTCAGCAGTCTGTTTGGCGCTGGTTTCGTGTTCCGCTTGCAATTGCGACAGCAACGCTCCAAGAGGTCTGTTTTCAAACTTTTTGCCGTCAGCACCTTCTGCCGGAATCGTCACATCGCGTCCGGCAGAGAACACTTTGTCGCACGCGGCCCGGAAGCGTTTCCACAGTTCGTCCTGTGCTTTCTTGGGGGCCGGTCCGGTTCGTCTCCACTCCGCCATGAGTTGTTTGAGTTCGGTTTCCGCCGTGTCCTGCGGGATGTCTTCCCGATTGGCCAGCGTTTCGGCTTTTGTGCAGACTTCCTCTTTTTTCTTTTGGTTGGTGAGCCATTCGCCCTCGCGCTTTTCATACATGGCTTTCCGACGGGCAAAGAAGGCGTCACCGGCTTTGCGGAACCGTTGCCAAATCTCTCGGTCCTGTTCTTTTGGGGCGGGGCCGATGAGTTTCCAGTCGGCCTGGCATCTTCTGAGTATTTCCGTCGCTGCCTGCATGTCCGACGAATTCGCAAGACGCTCGAGGCGACTGCAAAGTTCCTCTTTTTTTCGCAGGTTGTCCTCGGGAGACTGACCGATGGACGCCAGATAGGCTTTGCGTTTCTCGTAAAAAGCGTCGCAAGCCGTGTGAAAACGGCTCCTGACAGTTTCGATCAAATCCCTGGAAGCGCGTGGAATCGGAGGCAGTTGTTTCCACTCTGTTTGCCAACCGCGAACCGTTTGAAAAGCGGCCTGAAAATCCACCGTTTCAGAGGCCACGAGTGCAGAAATTTTTTCGATGAGTGCTTCTCGCGCAGCCATGGCCTGTTCGCGCTCTGCTGCACCGACAGAACGCAAGTGTTCAAACACCAAATCGGCACCCGTTTTGAACCGCTGCCACAGCGTCTCGGATTTTTCCTTCGGAGCGGGCCCAACCGATTTCCATTCGCTTTGCAGTTTCTTCAAATGGTCCGCCGCCGCTTGAAAATCAATGTCAGCGTCGGTTTTGACGACCTGCAAGAGTTCTTCGACTTGTGCACACAACGCCTCAAGCCTGGGAAGATTCGACCACCGTTCCCAATCGAGCTGCTCGCGCAACGCTTGCACGCGAATCACCAGCTTGCTGCGCGCCTCATCGTATTCCCGACGAGCATCTCGCCTCTTTTCCGTCGGGAGCGAAGTCCACTGCGAAACGGCCTGCTGCGCGTCTTTCAGTGCTTGCTCTGCTTGCTTGAGCGTCAGGTTTTCGCGTCCCGCCATCTCGAGCAGTTTTTCGGACAGCGCATTGAGTTTGGTTAGGTTTTTCTCTTGGTCCTCGGTGCGCTTTTGTTCCCGCGCATTCCGCTTTTCTGTTTCCTGCAAAAGCTCTGCGTCTCGCTCAGCCTGACGGGCTTGCCGTTGCTGTTCTCGCTCGGAACGCATTTTTTCTTCGTACGCTGACCGTCGCTCAGCCTCTTTTTGCTGCTCTTCAGCCTCGCGTGCCAGCCGCTCTTTTCGCTTTTCCTCCGCGTGCTGCTTGGCGAGTGCTTCCTCTTTTTCCAGGCGCTCCATTCGCTCGGCCAAGGCCAACGCCGCCGCCGACTGGGTTGCTTCCCTATGACCTGCGTTGCGAGCGGCCAGTTTCTTTTGAAACACCTCTTTGCGTTCGTTGTATCGCGTCGCTGCGCGTTCAAAACGCTTCGCCAAAGCGTGTCCATTTGGCAGGGTTCCCAATTCGCCCCAACGCTTGCGGAGTCCGGCCAAAAATTCGTCCGCAGCCTCGAAATCTTCCGTTTTGGTCGCGGCTTCGAGTTTGCGACACAAATCCTCGCGCTCAACGAGGACAGGATCGACGACTTGAACCACGGCAGGCCGAGGCGTTTTGTCGCTTTTTGCCACGGCGGTTTTCGTCGGCACTTCCGACGCAGGCAAACGCTGGATGGCCGCTTGGCGCACCGGTTTTGATTTCGCGCGCTGAACGATGTGATGCAGCAGTTCTGGGTCTGTGATTTTTTCGAGCGACTGGAGCAACAGATCTTTGTTTCCGTCGCTGCATGCCAAATCCAACAGGGCTTCATCGTTGTCTGCGATGGCCTCGAGCGCCTGTTTTCGGATTTGCGCGTCTTTGGATTTTTTGATGACTTCTACCAACGATGGCCCGTCTGTAAGCCGTTCAAGGCCTGCTTGTCGCACCGATGGAAACGTGGCTCGACACACGGCTTCGACCAGCAGACGACGAGGAGAAAGCTGGGCCACTGCGTCGAGACTCGTCGATTCGTCCTCATCAGAAACCGCAGAAGAGAGGAGCAGAGCGCCTCGCTTCTCGGCGGCTTCCTTTCGGAGCGATTCATCTCCGTCGTTTTCCGCCATTTCGGACAACAGCGACAGATCGCTGATTTTTTTGAGCGCCAACCGACGCACACGAACGTCTTTGTCGCGCTTTGCCACTTGGCCGAGCTCAACAATGTCGTCGGGCGTCAGGTCTTTGACGGCCTCCATGCGAACAGCCGCGTCACTGTGTTTCCAGCGAGGTCGAAAAAGGTCAAGCAATCCCATCGTTTGGTACTCCGATTCGTGCGGCGCACTATACACGATTCGGAACGCTCGCTGCGTCAGGCGCGCGAGTGTCGGAAAAGGCGGTCTGCTCGGCGCAGAGATTGGTATATGATGGGGCCACTTCTCAACGCGCACAGAATGCGCAAAAGAGACTCACAAGGGCCATGCGTTCACTGTTTCTTTCGTCGCTGTTCACACTTTTCTGGTTCCAAATTGGGTGCAAACCCAACTACCCAAATTGCGAAGCGGACACTGATTGTCCGGGTCACGCTGAAAACCGCGAGTGGTGCGTCCTCGGGAAATGTCAGGCTTGTCGCCCAACAGGGAACGACTGCGGACCTGGCAAGGCCTGCAATGCCGGTCGTTGCGAAGCCGTGCCGGGCTACTGCGACAAGCACGCAGATTGTCCCACTGGCTTGTGCGAGCAAAACCGGTGCGTTGCTTGCAAAGACGACAGCGGATGTCCCGCCGGGGGTCGTTGCAACGCCGGAAAATGCGAGGCAGACAAGCGCAAACCTTGCAAAACGAGTGATGAGTGTTCCGAAAGCGAGGACTGCGTGTCGGGGCGCTGCACACCGGCATCAGGCCGACGGGCCGGGGAAGTCTGCACGCCGCAAACTGTGTACTTTGGCATCGACGTGTACGAGCTTTCTCCCGCGAACACGCCCGTCGTCGATGCGAACGCAGATTGCGTAAAGCGCGTGAAGCGTCCTATCAGCATCATCGGGCACACGGATGCTCGGGGAACCGTCGAGTACAACCTGAATTTGTCTGAAAAACGGGCTCAGGCGGTGAAGCGTCGGTTCCGCGATTTGGGCATTTCCGAACAGAGCATCAATACTGTGCCTCGAGGCGAGCTTGATTCGGTCGGCTCCGACGAGGGAAGTTGGGAAAAAGACCGCCGAGTCGAGGTCACGTTCCGATGAAGACACGCGCTCTGCTCTGTGTTTGTATGGTTTCCGCCTGCGTGACGACCGACGAGGGGCGGCGCATGCAGGACCAGATCACCGAACTTCAGCAGCGTTCGCTGAAAGCCGAGGCGTCTTCCGTCGAACTGCGAAATGAGATGCAGAAACAGGCGGATGAACTTCGGCGGCTGCTCGACGAGGCGAAACGCATCACGGTCAGTTTGGCCGATGCGTCGGGAAAAGCGGAGCGCGTACAGCTCGACATCATGCAGGTGCAGGGCAAGTTCGAGGACATCCAGAAGCAAATCGAACAAATCCAGCGCAACTTTGGCGAATACCGCAGCCAGTCGGAAACCAAGCTCGGTCAAATCAGCAACACGCTATCGAAAAATCCGCCGATTCCCGACGGTCCAGAGCCGCTTTTTACCCAGGCGCATCAGCACCATCTCGCTGGAAAATATGCCGACGCACGGTACCTTTTGGCCGCATTTCTGGCTCGGTATCCCCAGGATGCCAAGGCACCCAGGGTGCAGTCGATGATCGGCGATTCGTATTTTGCCGAAGCGAGATATCGCGAGGCTGCGACGGAATACATCCGCGTCTTCGACAAATACCCGACGAGCGAAGAGGTCGAGGTCGCGATTTTCAAAAACGGCCAGTCGTTCCTGCACCTTCGTTATTGCCGGGAAGCCCGCACGTATTTTGAACAGCTTTTGAGTCGCTTTCCCAGAAGCCGCTTTCGCAGTGAAGCGCAGGACCGGCTGAAGGAAATTGCGCGAAAAGTCAAGGAAAAAGACGTTTGCGCGACGAAATAGGCGCTCGCAGCGACAAAACGGGGAAACATGTCTTTAGCCGCCAACGATCAGGGTTCCGATCGCTCATCGGGAAGTGAATTTCCCGTTGCGTTTGGCCGTTACCTTCTGCTCAAGCGGTTGTCTCGTGGCGGCATGGGCGAGATTTTCCTGGCCAAAGTCGGCGAGATCCGGGGCTTTGAGAAGTTCGTCATCATCAAGAAAATTCTTCCGCAGCTTGCCGAAAACGAAGAATTCATCACGCGGTTTATCGACGAGGCGCAGGTCGCAATCAAACTGAATCACGTCAACATCGCGCAGGTGTACGAGGTGGGCCGCGTCGATGGTGAGTACTTTCTGGCGATTGAGTTTATCGACGGTCGAGACGTGCGCCGGATTTTGCGCCGCTGTCGGGAAACGGGCACGCGGCTGCCTGTGGATTTGTGTTTGTTTGTGGCTCGGGATTTGGCGGCGGGTTTGGCGTACGCGCACAGGCGGCAAGTCAAACAGGGCCAGGCGTTGGCTCTGGTTCATTGCGACATTTCGCCGCCGAATGTGATGGTTTCCTACGAGGGTGAGGTCAAAATCATCGACTTTGGAATCGCGCGTTCGGCGCTGCGCACGGCGGATTCCAATCCAAACGTCGGTTTTGGCAAATTCGGATACATGGCCCCCGAACAACTGATTCGGGGAGGGGTGATCGACCGGCGCACCGACATTTACGCAGCGGGTGTGGTGCTGTACGAACTGCTGACGGGCGAACGCTTGTATCAATTTCCCGAGGGCACGGACTATCGCCAAATGGCGCGTGCGGTTTGTCAGGGGAACTATCTTGCGCCGTCGTCGCGGGACAACCGTTTGGATGTTTCGATCGATGCGATTTTGGCGCGGGCGCTGGCGGTCAAACAGGAACATCGTTTCCAACTTGCAGAGGAATTTCGGGACGCTCTCCAGCGCAAGCTGTCGCAGATAAACCCGACCATTTCTGCGGATCGCCTGGCGAGGGTGATGGAAGAACTGTTTGGGACTGAGCGGCTGCTCGAGACCGACGAGTTTGCTCAGATGCGGGCGGTCGATCCGTCGGCCTACAAGGAGGAAATCGTCGGTGGTGTGGGTCACACGGTGACGTTCGCACGCGCGATCGAGGACGGTTTGGTCGAAGAGGGTCCGACGACGGTGACACCGTTGGCCGAAGGTGGGCAGGACAAAGAAGTTCCGCCGCTTCCGAAAGCCGACGAGGCAGCGCGCAGCGCGACGGCTGTGACGCCTGGAACGCTGACGCCGAGTTTTTTGCGTGAGTCGCGTGGCCGTCGAACATGGGTGCTCCCGGCGCTTTTGGGGGTGTTGGGCTTTTTCGGAGTGGTTGCCGGCGGGATGTGGCTTTTGCGGACACAACCTCGGCCTGTGGGGAAAGTGGATGCCGGAGCGTTGCCGAAGCCGGCGGAACAGCCTCGGGATCTTGCAGAAAAGGCCGGCCCGGTGGATTTGGCTGTTGTGGACCTTTCGCCAACGTCTGCGTCGGTGGAAGCGAAGCCTCGACCCGAACAGACTCCCAAAAACCCGAAAAAACGACCGGTCGCTGTGGCAAAAAGTGTCAAGGAAAAGCGGGACACCAAAGAACCGATTGTTCCCGAACAGGTCGATCGCAAGTTCAAAGAGGTCAAGGCCGAATACTTGGACTTTCGGAGTGTGTTTGGGGCGCGGCTGGAAAGTGAATGGCAGGCGATTTTATCTGACATCGCGCTCGGTCGTCGGGACGAGCGCGTGTCGGATGCGCTGGATGCGTTGCGCAGACAAATGAAAACCGTGCGAGCAGAGAGCAAAAAGTAGATTCGCCTGTTGAGGCAAGCGGCTTGGTGTTTGGGAAAAGGGACGGTGGGAACGGGGGAGGGGGCTAGTACATGTTTGCGCCGGGAGGCGGCTGGTTGTTGCTGGGCGGGGCACCGGTCGGGGGAGTCGGCGCATTGGCCGCCGCAGCGGCTTCCCAAGCGCGCTTGGCTTCGTCTACCACATCCTCGGGCTTGATTTCACCCGCGACGATTCGGCGCAGGGTCGGGAAGAAATCGGCGGCGGTTTTTACGGTCAAGCGGAACATTGCCTGGACTTCATTCGGTCGCACGGAACCGCGCGGATAAATCGGCAGGTACAGCCGATATGCGATGAGTCCGTGTTCGTGATTCAGGTCGAAACCGGGAATCGCGAGCGCGTGGTTCAGCCGCGTGAGCGCATCGCTGACCATCGCGAGCTTGTCCGCCGAAACTTCCATCGGAAGCGCCTGGATAAACTGGATCACACCGTCGGAATCCTGCCAGCGCATGAGCAATACGCTGTCCATTTCACCGCGCTGCGTCGGGATTTGGACGGTCTGGTCGGCCATCTCTGTTTTGTGCAGGACGCCGTCTTTTTCAAGCAGCTTCACGAGGTCGGGAAAATTGCCAATCGCATTTGGATCAAGAGCCATAGAGACACTCCTTGCGGGTGGTTTGAGAAGCCGAGCGGGGCCATGTTACACGGTTTTTGCGAAAGTTTGAACGCGGTTTCCTGTTCGGGAGGCCAAAATTCCGACGGGGCTGTCTGAGCAGTCGCGGTTCGTTTCACACCAGCCACCTCGGGGCGGTTTTGGTTAGCATGGGTGGGTGTTTTCTCTTCGCATCGCAACGCTGAACTTGTGGGGCAACCATGCTCCGTGGACCGAGCGGCGGCGGCTGATTTCCGCTGAGATCCAGCGCCTTTCCGCAGACGTACTTGCGTTTCAAGAGGTCTTGAGACCGCAAGGGCCGGGAACGTCTCAGGCGGATGAGTTGGTAAGCGGGCAGCCGTTTCGGGTGTGCTTTGGCCGCGCCTGCAACATTGAAAAACCGTTTGTGTCCGAGTTTGGGAATGCACTTCTGACTCGGTTTCCGGTTCGGGAACAGCGAACGCTGGTTTTGCCCACGCCACCTTCAGCGGAAACGCGGTCGGCGCTGTATGTCGTTTTGTCGGTCAACGTCGGTATTTTGCCGGTGGTAACGACGCACCTGTCGTGGGAACCCGAACTCGCCGAAGTTCGTGCGGCGCAAGTTCGCCACATTCAGCAATTTCTTCACCTCGAGATGTCTCGGCTTCCGTCGAGGGTGCCGCCGCACATTCCAGTGTTGCCGCCGATTCTGCTGGGCGATTTGAATGCGCCGTGGGAAAGCCCGGAACTGGTTTGCTTACAAACGCCGACAGACGCGGGCGGCGAGGTGTTGTTTCGCGATACGTTCGACCTGTGCGGCTCGGGTCCGAAAGAGACGTTTTCGTCGGAAAATCCGTATTGCAAGGCGCGCGACCCGGCGATCGATCAACGGATTGACTACATCTTGGTCGGGCAAGCAGGAGCACTTCAGCGGCTGCGCCCGGTGTCTTCTTTTGTCTGTTTCAGAACCGGCGAGGGGGGCGTGTTTCCGTCCGATCATTTCGGTGTGTGTACGGAATTTCAGTGCGCCGACTCGCCCGTCTTGCCGTCTCAGCCTTTTGGCTCTGGAGGCGAAACGGACACCAAGTCCGGGGCCGCCTGACCGCGCGGGCACGCGCCCGGTTTTTGGTAGGGAATGCCGCGCAACCGTTGCATCGCTTGGTTTGCTCGCCACGCCAGGTAGTTTTTTTGAAAAGGCAGCGCGTGTTTGGGGTCCAGGTAGGGGTTGTCCACGTCCGAAAGCGCGACCACCGCGAGCACTTGTTCCGCGACGCTGACCGGGCAGCCCTGCAAACGCAGGTACGTTGCACTTCCGTTCCACAGCACCTTCATCGAAACGTGTGCCATTTTGGAAAAAATGTCGTCGTGAGAGGCTTCGTGCGGGTCGCGTTTGCGTCCGTCTTTGTAGACGCTGGGAATGTTCACCAGCTCACCCCCAAGTTTTCCCGTCCACGACGCGCAATCCCCGATGAAAACCACTTTTTCGCCGGGACCGACCGGAATGTCACCCGTGTAGGCACCGAACACGACATGCAGGCGGGGCAATTTCGCGTCGCACTGTTTGTCGTAAAGACGCAGGACCTCGACGGCTTCTTGCAGCGCGCCAGGGCAACCGCCAAAGCAGTAATCGCTGTGTTCAGGCTCGGGAGGCGGGCCGGCGTAAGCGGTGATGCGGCTGCCCTCGAAGTATTTTTCGATGCGCAGCAGGCCGACTTGAAACCCTTTCGCGCGTTGCTGGGCCTCGGCGAGCGTCACGTCTCCGAGCAGCGTGATGCGGGAGAGATCGGTTGTGCCAAACCCCATGTCTTCCGACAGACGCAAGTGGTCGATGCTGCGCGGAGCAAGCCCGACGATGTGACAACACACGGCATCCAGGGCGAGCTGGCTGTTGGCCATGATCAGCAAGTGGAGCGGGAACGGCTTGGGCGTCAGCATGCGACCTTCCCCGGCGATGATTGCGTCGATGGCGCAAAACTGCGGCTGCACGATGTGTTGCAAATCCGCGATTTTGTCGTTCAGCCGATGGTCGTGGTCGATCAGCCGGTGCCGATCGTCTTGGATGCCGATGTAGTTTTTCAAACAGAACGTGACCGTCGTCCAAGGGTGAGCCTTAAACTTCGGCAGGTTGACGAAAAAGTCGGCTTTTGCGACGGGCTCGGGCGTAAAAACGTAATCGCGCAGCCGGCCTTTGTGCGTGTACGGGATTTCGACTTGTGGCACCTCGTCGAACAGATACCGCGTCGCTCCGGTTCGTTTGAGCATGGCGTCAAAACCGGATTCCGCGAACGCCGCGCGCGAGGGCACCGTGATGCCGCACCGCTCGCCGACCGCGATTTCGGTCACAGTGTCATCGGCCCGTTCTTGCAGCGCCAGAATCAGGCCCTCGGCGACTTCCGGGCGCGTGTGGGCGTGGGGAAACAGCGGTCCCGCAGCGACCAAGTTGGGTTTGATGAGCGTGCGGCCATGCGGTGAAATCCCCAGCGTCGCAAGCCCCTTGCGAAACAGCGCGCGGATGTCTTCGACGTTGTACTGCGGACAGTGAAACAGAAGGACCGTGGGTTTTTGCGGCGTCTGCATCAGCCCAGAATCGCCAAAAACGCGAGGCCAATCAAATTCGATGTGTGTAGGGACAGGGTTTTACAGCCACAGACACCGATGAACCGTGCCCAGGTCCTGTGTGCGCAGGTTTGGGTCCAGCCAGAGCACCATCGGAAGGTCGTCCGTTGCGAATCTGGGCAGGTCGCGGGGCAAAAACGGAGCACCCTGGCTTTCCCACACGTCGATCCTCGGCAGGCCCGCCGAAAACGCACACGCACAGGCTGCGTCGATCAAGGTCTGAACCGTTGGCTCATCGGTTGTCGGCTCGATCAACAACACCCGCAGCAGGTCGCCATCGGCGTCGCGGTCTTGTGCCCAAAGTGCGACCGCGTTCTGGGCTTTCGCGCCGATCGTTTGAAGCGGGGTTTTGTGCAGGGCTTGCGCATAAAAAAGGCTGCGCGAAAGATGCCAGTACACTTGCTCCACAGACGGCGGCAACACCGTTCGCGCTGCGGACAAAGTTTTTTCGAGCGACTTTTGATCGAAGTCGTTTTGCGTCAGGAATTGACACGACGAATTCGCACGCCGAGGTGTGGCGGGCAGACGGCAAACCGACCACGGCCACGGCTCGAAACCGAGCGGGCGGTACAGCGGCTCGCCGATTTCGCTGATCAAGTAAAGAAGGCTCGCTCCCTCGGCTTGGCAGTGCGCGATGACTTCCCGCAACAGCACGGTCGCAAAGCCTTTCCCGCGCTGTTGTGCGTCCACAAACACGCTCGCGATGCCGCAGCCGTGCGTCGGCCCCGTGTGTCCCGGTATGCGGACGGGAACCCGATACGTCTCGCAACTCGCGAGGATCGCGCCTCGCGCAGCATCCATTGGGCCCGGTTGGCCCGGTCGGCCTCTGTCCTCGGAATCGACGAGCGCATGCACCGTCATCCCGCGCGAAAACGGCTGCGCTTTCAGCACCCGCTCTCGCTGCAAATACGCTTCGACCGTGAGCGACTTTTTCCACGCCGCCGCAGTACGAAGGTCGATCCGCTCGATCTCTTTTGAAACCGTCGCCTCGCCGTTTTTCACATTCACGTTCGCGCAAGACCAACTCACAAGCTGCATCAGCGCGGCTTACCACAACCTAGAAAGAAATGGCTGGTATCGATGGAGTCCGGCCAAGGAACACGACAGAAAACACCACGGAGAAAACAGCAGAAGAGGAGGGCGGGAGGCGCGGCAGAGTCTTTACGGCACCACAGCCGTGCCATCGCCTGTGGGGACGGCGGGTTGCTCGGCTTCCCATTTGACGTGTACGTGGACTTGGTGTCCGCCTGTCGTTGCCCCATCGGCGCGGAAGGTCGAGGTCGTTTCGACATCGTGATAGATGAGACGCCCTTCCCCGATTCTCAGCCGCAGCTCGCCCTTGACTTCGCCCGACAGTTTCGTGCCTTGGTTTTCGCCCGACACTTTGCCTTCCATGTTGATGTACGCGACCCCCTGGTCTTTTCGCGTGTACACGCAAGTCATGTCCCAATTTTTCGAGCCGCCGTTCGGAATCGGAATGCTTGCGCGGATCGGCCAGCTTTTTCCCGCCTCGATGTGGCCTGGGTCAAATTGCGGACCCCGATCCGCCCCGTACACCCATTGGGCAATCAGCCGGACGTAGCCGAGCTGTTTTTCCATTTGCTTGCCCTCTTTGGAGTCCTTGATTTCGTCCGGGATCTTCACGTCGAAGTTTGTCACGTCTCCCCGAGAGGTCATCGTGTACGCGATTTTCACCGACTGAAGTGCTCGCGCCAACCCCTCGCCCGCTTTCTTTTCTTTCGGCGAATCGCCCAAGGGTTCGACATCGAAAAACGTCGCCGTGTAGCTGACGCTGCCCGCCGGATCGACCGACTGCGCAACGTGTTCTTCCTTAAAGGCGAACGCATAGACCGTCGGTTTCTTGACCCCGAGGTCGCCGTCCTCAAAGCGCACGTCCACTTTGCCGGTCATCTTGTCGTTTTGCTTCGCGACGTAGCGCAGCAAATCGCCCGGCGGGGGCGGCGGGACCTTGATCACAGAGGGCTTGGGGCAGCCTGCGGAAAGCAGCAGAGCAGAAGACAAAAAGAGACCCAAAGAGGGCCGAAACACGCGAGGAGAAAGAGTACGCATCGGCCAAACTTTACCGCGATTAACGAAACAGAGTCAAGCACATGGTCCGCCGTGTGCTGCTCGGCTTGCGAACTGCTTGCGAACTGCTTGCCAACTGCTTGCCAACTGCTTTTTTGGCGGCGGTTAGGGTTTTGGTTTGGGGTTTGAGAGCGCCGACACGATCAAGAGCAGGAGTGCGAACGGGGATAGCGTCATCACCACTCGCTGCAAGAACGCGATCGTGTGTTCTCCGGCTTCCGTCAGTCCGAAAATCATCCACGGGATGAACAACACGCCTGCCACCGCGCCTGCTCGCAAAAGCTGGTATCGAATCCGTCGAAACAGCGCAGACACCACCGCTTCAGTGATCGGGTTGCTCGGGTTGCTCGGGTTGATTGGGGCTGGGGGTTCAGAACTGGTTGTTGCACCGGGCCGTTTGCCCATCGCGTGAAGCGTCAGCGCCGCCAGCCCCATCGACGTTGGCAGCCCCAAACCAATCGACACTGCAATGCCAAATCCCATGCACGCCAAAAACACCCCTCCTGATTGATGCGTCGGGTCCAGAAGGAACATCAGCGGGAACGCCCCAGCTCCCATCACAAAGCCTGCAAGCCCCAAAAAGTAGACCGCATTGAGCACACCAAACCCCATGTATCCAAAGACAGTCACCTGCTTCGCCAGCGCCTCGAGTTGCTGCTTCTCTTCATCTGTGTAGCCGAACCCCGGATATCGAATCCCCAGGTTGTGAAGCTGGGTCATGTTGTACGCCCAATAGGACACCAGGGTAAAAACTGCGCTCGGTTTGGCAGGGGCCATGTGTCACACCTTGATCGAGTATTTGACGAATGCCTGACGAATGCCTGACGAATACCTGACGAACACCCGACTCTATCCCTTTTTCCCTCGATTTTGCCTCCCGATTGCCAGCGCAGCGATGATTGCCCGAGCCCCACGTCAATTGCCCCAAGCCCCACCCAAATTGCCCTTTATCCCTTTTCAGGTGCCTGTGGCCAGCCGTTTTGGGTGACGGAGTGGTGGATCATGGCGTGGAGGAGGGTGGGGCCTACGCATTCCTGCAAAAAGCGGCGGCCCAGGCGTTCCGTTGCGTGGTGAAGGGTTTCCTCCAGTTCCGCTTGGGTCGGTGCCAAGGGCCACGTCGCCGGAAACGTCTGCCGCAGCCGTTCATGCCGAGGCACCGCATCCGGCAGCGGCGTCACGGAAAACGCCGACGGATGTTTGCCAATGGGCGATCGCTTCATCGGCAAAAAAGGCGTCAGCGCGCAGCTTGACAAGAGCCCCTGATGCTCGTCCAGAAAATCGATCGTGGCCTGCCGTTCGGCTGGTGTTTCGCCCGGAAACCCCAAAAGACACAGCGCGCGCACGCGGATGCCCGCCGTGTGTGCGTCCGAGAGAATCCGCAACACCACGTCTTGTTCGGCCCCTTTTTGCATCAGGTTTCGCACGCGCGGAACCGCAGACTCGAGCCCCAACCAAAGTTCAGACAGGCCCGCCTGGGCCGCTCGCAACAGCACGTCCAGCGTCAATTCCGGTTCAAAACGACTCCGCACCGAAAAGCGAATCGGAAACGGAAGTTCCGTCGCGGTCCGCGCCAGCGCGAGCAGTTGTTTCGGGGTCAGCAGATCGTCTCGAAAACGGAAAAACGACGTTCCCAACTGGGCGTGCGCCGTGACCAAATCCTGCGCGACTTCCGCCACGGGCAAGGCGCGGTAGCCCTCCTGATGAAGCGTAATCGCGCAAAACGCACACCGATTCCACGGACAACCTCGAGACATCCGCACATCCACAATCGGTTCGGGGTAGGGATACAGTGCCGGGTCCGCAAACGAAAAATCCGGTCGAGCCAACGCCCGCAGGTTTTCGCGACCTCGCTTTTCGACGGAAACCAAGCCGTGTTTGGGAGCAAGCAGGCTGGGAACATCCGCAAGCGGGCGGTTTTCTGACAGCGCCGTCCACAGCGAAAACAGCGCGGTTTCCGCTTCGCCCACGATCACGCCGTCGAAATCCTCGAAAAAGAGATGCAGCGGCTCTCCCGAGACCGGCAGCACATCATCGAGCAGATCCTCGGGAGAGAGCACATCCTCGTGCGCTCCGTAGACACACAAAAAACCGCGATAGCCCGCAGACCGCAGCAATCGGCCCAGCGCCAACGTCGGCACCATTTGATCGGGATGCACCAGCGCCACCGCGACGACCACCGGGTCCGAACGCAGCAGCGCGGACACGGCTTGTTGCAACACAGGCAGCGTCGGATTTTTTGACAGCGACAGGCCCACTTGTCTTGCGATGGGAACCCGTTCGACCGCTTTCCCCGGAAAAGACAACGACGAGAAACTGTATTCGCAGCCATATCGCTGCGACACCATCGACAGCGCGCGTTCCACCTGCTCGGTCGCGTCCGTCAGCGCCGTTTTGGACGAATACGTTTCCCGTTGCCGCAGCGCATGAAAACCCAGCACCGACTTGAGCTTCCCGTGCAGCGCGCCCGCCGACAAATCGAGCGCCATGACCTCGACACCGCGCGCCCGCAAAAACGCCCCCGTGTACACCAAATCCGCAGGCAACGCCGCGTAGTACCAATGCGGAGGAAAGCACAGCGCCACAGCGCGCGTTTGGGTCATCTTCCGATGATATTCGCCGACGGCCTTCCCGTACATCCGCACAAATGTTTGCCGCCGCAAGGGTCCTTTTCCGGTATGTTCCGGCGCGCGATCCGACGGGACGACCGCACGAAAACGACCAGACGAAAACGACCAGACGAAAACGACCAGACGAAAACGACCAGACGAAAACGACTGGAAGACGCATGACGAACTTGAACGCAGAAATCGCTGTCGCCACAAGAGCCGCACAGCAGGCCGGAACGCTCATTTTGGATGTGTATCGAACCGATTTTTCGGTCGATTGGAAAGGACGCGCGCAAACCGATCCCGTGACCCAGGCCGACCGCCTGGCCAACGAGCTGCTCGTGGCGGAGCTGCAACGTCACTTTCCGACGGACGGAATCGTGGCCGAGGAAAGCCAGAGCCACAGCGCAGCGTTTGGGAAAAGCCGGGTGTGGTACGTGGACCCTCTGGATGGGACAAAGGAGTTTGTGTCTCGCAACGGAGAGTTTTCCGTCATGCTCGGCCTGGCCATCGACGGATGCGCCGTGCTCGGCGTCGTGTTTCAACCCACCACAGGCAGGCTGTTTGTCGGCGACGTTTCAGGTGGTGCGTGGCTCATGGAGGGGAACTCCAAAACCCCGCTGCGCATCGAACACCGCGAGCCCGAGCGCGCTTCTTCGTTGCGTCTGGTCGTCTCGCGTTCGCACAGGTCGCAAACCACCGATGAAATCGTCCGCAGAGTGGGAGTCACGCAGGAAATGGCCTGCGGTTCGGTCGGTTTGAAAGTCGGGCTTATCGCCCAGCAGTGCGCCGATCTGTATGTCCACCTGTCGGACAAAGCCAGCGCGTGGGACACCTGCGGACCCGAAGCCGTTTTGCGCGCAGCCGGAGGCCGTTTCACCGACCTGCACGGCAACCCCTTTGTCTACCTTCCTTCCGACCTGCGCGCCCGACGCGGAATTTTGGCGTGCAGAAGCGACGTGTTTTCGTCCGTGCTTCCATCCATCGCCCACATCGCCCAAACCGCCGGCTTTCTGCCGTAACAAAAAAACCACAAGACCCCCAAGCGCGACTCCTTTTGGCCGTACAGATAGAAAAAAGACGCGGTTAGGACGCCGCTCCTGCGCGCGTTTTTTGCAATTGCAGAAAATCGAATATCGCGCGGTTTAGCCGTTCTGGTTCTTCTACGCAGAGGGTGTGTCCCGCGTTCGGGATCAGGGAAATGCGACAGTCTGGAATCCGCTGCGCCGTGGACACGGCTCGTTTCAGAACCACTGCCGTGTCCTCTGCTCCGTGTACCAAAAGCGTCGGAATCGGTATCCGGTGAAGTTCATCTTCGACGCCGCGCCGAGTCAGCACAGACTCCACCGCGAGCTGCGCGCTTGGGTTGTGCAAGCCGGACAGGTGGTCTTCCATGGTCTTGCGCAGTTTGTGCCTGTGCGGGTCGGTCAAAAACGCGTTCGCAAACATGATCTTCATGAGCACCGGAACCAGCGGCTGAAAACTGAAACGCTCTGCCAAAAAGGCCATCGCGCGGTATTTGGGAATGTTCAAAGGGGGTTCTCTGTCCGCAGCCGATGCGAGCAAAAGCAGCGAACGGAGTCGCGAGGGATGCCGAGCCGCCAAACGCAAACCAACAAAGCCTCCCATGGACAGACCCGCAAAATGACACGGCGGAAGGTCCAATGCGGAAAGCAGCGCCAGTGCATCCTCTGCAAGGACCTCCATGTCAAAAGGAGTCGGATCATAGGGGCTTCGGCCTTGGCAGCGATGGTCATACGTGATGCAGCGATACTGACCGCGCAGCGCCTCCACTTGCGCCGAAAACATGTCGCCGCTCCACAAAAGGCCGTGCGAAAACACAATCGGTTCGCCGGGTCCCCCCGTGTCTTCGTAATGAATCCGAGTTCCGTTTACGTCGAGAAAAGGCATGCGCGCAGTCTTATCCCAAACCCAAACAAGAAGAAAGCTGCGTCGAAAGCGGGCGTGGGCTACCAGCGGAGGTGAAACGTGCAGCAGCCTCGGTTCAGATCCACGTCGGTCGTGTGTACCTCGGCGGTTTTTTCCTCGCCCGCCGCATCGAGCAACCCCAAAAAAGTCCCCGACAACAGGACGACCGTGGTGCCGTGTCGAAATGTGCTCGCCGGAAAATGTTGCAACACCAGCCGGGCATACCGTGGGCCTTGGTACTCATAAAGGAGTGCGCCGCTGTCCCGCACCAGCGAATCGCGACCGCGCGGCGCGGCCTTCAGGAGCGTGTGCGGCGACAGACCAAACACCCGAATCGTCGATTCGATGAAGCTTTGCAAACCAGGGTTGTGAATGATGCGGCGACCGAGCAACCGAAACAACCGTCGGGTCTGCTCGTCCCCCAGCACCGACCGCACCGAGTTCGTCAGCGTGTTGTACGTCGTTTCATCCAGCCAGCTCACCGCCGGAGAATCGACGATCTTCTGCCACGAAACACCGCACATACCACGAATGTGCGTGCGCGGCGTCGTCGGAAGCCGATTGATCTCCTCGATGATGCTGTGCGCAAAGCGCGCCTTGGTCTGTGGTGCCACGCGGACATCTTGTCACACGCTGTCCCCCTTTGGACAAGCAGAAACCACCATCAATAGGGCGCTTGGGCGAGCGACGGAAGCAACGTGTGTGCCGCCGCCACCATCACGCGGTTGAGCTTTCGGTGTCTCGGGAGTTTGCACGAAACCTCCGATAGGAGGACTGCATCCCCCTGTCGTTCCGCTTCTTGCAGCACCGCAAAATAAATGCTCCCCATGATTTCTGCGGGCAAAAGAACGCGCCGGTCCCCAGGCGGCAACGAGGTTCGCGCCAGCGCATATTCCTGTCGAGCCCGCCCTGCCAGGTGACGCAACAGCCACAGCATGTGCGGCCCGCGTTTCCCTTCTAAAACGTCTTGTTCCGACACGCCAAATTCCGCAAGCGCCTCTTTGGGCACATAGATTCTGTCGCGCGCCGCATCCTCGGCCACATCCCGCAAAATGTTGGTGAGCTGAAGCGCCTGACCCAAATGCACCGCATACGTAGACGCTTCGGGGTGCCGACAACCAAACAGCGCAATGCACAAAAGACCCACCGCAGAGGCGACGTGAAAACAGTAGTCCGAAAGCTCGGCCCACGTTGCATACCGCCGCTTGTGCAGGTCCATTTGACACCCCTTTAAGACAAGCAGAGCGTGTTCATACCGGATGCCAAACCGACGGTGCGCGTCTTGCAGAGCCTGCGCGATCGGATGACGTGGGCGGTCGTTTGAAAACGCAGTCAGAAGCTCCTTTTCCCAGGCCGCAAGTGCCGCTTCCTTCGATTCCACAGGGGCGTCCGAATCCACGATGTCGTCGATCAAACGGCAGTAAGCATACACCGCGTAAATCGCATCGCGACGCGCTTTGGGCATCACACGAAACGCCAAAAAGAAATTGGATCGGCTTTGCGTGGTGATGTCCGCCGCCGCCAAAGAAGCGAGCAAAGGTTGCGCGGCGCAAAGATCGGGGGAACGCGGTTGCATCATCTACTCGTTCTTCGATGAATCGTTTTCAAGGAAGCGGCGAAGGGAAAGCTGCGGCACCTGTTTCGTCGCAGCGATCGCGACCACGCGCGCTAGATCGGTGCGCGACAGCGCAGGGCGACCCTGCAACAATGCGTCTCCCGCACGGTCGATTCGATCGAGCAGGGCCTTTGCAGAGTAGTACGTCAGGAGCAGCTCAAACCGCAGCTCCTGTTCCACGCGATCGAGAAGGGGCCGACCCCGTTCCAGCAGCGCGCGCGCTTGCGCCACTTGATAGCGAACAAGGTCGCGAAACGCCCGCGAAGGGGCACCCAAAAGATGTGCAGAGGCCGGTGCCGTTCGGGCCCCTTTGGGCAGGATTCCGAAGTGATTCAAATCGGAAAGGGGGATGTACACCCGACCCCTTTGCAAATCGCGCGCAAGGTTTTGCAACATACAGACAAGCTGCCAACCCGTGCTCAGGTCCCGAGCAAACGCCAAGTCCTCTGGTTCGCGATGTCCAAAAATCCGCAACATCAGCTCGCCCAGCGGTTCGGACACGAGCCGCGTGTAGGCCCGCAGCTCCTCGAACTGGGCAAACGTGCGCGGTGCCAAATCCATCCGAAACCCTGCGATCAAATCTCGAAACAGCGTGATCGGCAGGTCGCACGTTTCGACGGTGTGCAAAAGCGCCGTGAAAATCGGGTGGTCTGCCTCCCCGTGGTATGTGCGAATTAGCTCATCTTCCCAGGCCGACAGTGCGTTTTGTCGCTGGCCCTGGTATTCGGGCTCATCCGCGAAATCGTCCGCCGCTCGTGCGAACGCATAGACGGCAAAAACATGGGGACGTTGCGCGCCTGGCAAAAAACGCGACGTGATGGGCAGACTGTCGTGGCGCGTCGAGACCCTTTTCTCGCAATACCTTACCGACTCACTGAGCGAATACGCTCGCCGAGGCATCGAGCGCAAAGCGGAAGGCGACGCAAGCGAAACGGACCCCGTGCGCAACGTGTCCGACGACAAGGACGTGCTAAAAAGCTGGCGGTGGTGAATCACGGCAAGGTTCCTGACAAAAGGTTGATTGGCTTTTAGGCAAGAACCGTACCCGCCCGTGTTTTGGATTACCGCAACCGTCTTGCGTCGCCAACGCGGAGGGTGAGGCGTTCGTTGTCGAAATGTTCGGCCAGGGGGATGCAGTATTTGCGGCTTTGTCCGACCAGGGTTTTCCAGGTGGTGGGATCGATTTCGCGGTGGACTCGCAAATGGTCTAGCAGGCGTGTGCGCAGGTCATCCACCACGGTTTTGTGAAACAGAAATTCCTGCACGCGGATGATTTCACCCGCGCGTATCAACGCGGACAGAATGGGTTTCAGTTCTTTGTCCGACCAAGGCGTTTTGGTGCGGCGTTCTTCCTGTAGCAGCGTCGCCAGCTCGGTGTCACGCGGCGCGGCCAGACCGGCCCGTTGCAACACGGACAGAATGGCTTGGGAGTCCTTGGACAGCGCAGGTTTTTGGGCAAATGTGGAGAGGCGCAGAAGCTCACGTTCGGACGCAATCGCACCTTCTTCCCGCAGTCGCTCACACACGGCATCCAACACCCGTTCCGAGACCCCTTTGCACGCGCTCCCGAGCTGCTTGTGGAGCAGGTCCTTTGGAAAACCTGCGCTGTGCGGTTGTGTTCTGTGATGTTCGGACAGAACGGACAGGACTCCCTCGCGCAGTTGTCGAAACGCGGCGTGGGAAAGGAATGCACCTTCTTCCTCTTGTGGAAGGGACGGAAGACGCACCAATTGTCCTTCCCGCACACAAGTCGCCAGTGCCCCCAAAAGGACTCTTTTTGCAAAGGGAAGGGACCTGATCAAATGGGTCAAACCTGTTCCAGACACGCCTTGCTTTTCCGCGTGAAGCCGCAGCAGGGACATGCACGCGGTTTCGCGGGCGTCGGGCAAGATTGGAAAGGACTTCCCAACCTGAGAAAGCCAATCCAGAAGCCCAGCGGTTTTTCGTCGCACAGGAACGGCCAGATTCGACAAGACAAGACCGCCCCCGACCGTTGTTCCGTGGTTCTTCTGTTTGTGAAAACCCCGCAGAACAAAGGGGTCTCCGGGCATGACGCACAGGGGCTCAGACAGACTGCATTGGGCGAGTGCTGTTTCGCCCGGAAGAAGTTCGTCCCGGTCCAACAGGAGGAGGTTTGCGAGCCTCCGTTCGCACCCAAGATGCAGCAACAAACGCGACCGGCGCGGCAGTTTTTCATCAGCAGACGGCAGAAGCCGCAGCGACGAGAAAAACACAGACGAGGCGCGCAAACCATCCGGGCGGACCAGCATTTCCCCTCGGACGAGGGAGGTGTGAGGAATCGACAGATTCACCGCGACCCGCTGTCCTGCGCTCGCGGTTTCGACCCCTTTTCCGTGACACTGGATGCCCCGAATTTTGGCGGTCTGTTTTCCGCTCGGCAAAGACACCAATTCCTCGCCCACGCGGAGGGTTCCCGACCACAGCGTTCCGGTCACGATGGTTCCAAACCCCTTCGTGGTGAACACGCGGTCCATCGGCAAACGGACTTCGGCCTCTGTATCTCGTGTCCGCACGGAGGAAACCGTTCGTTCAAGCGCGGCGACAAGCTCAGGCAGACCCTCTTTGGTTTGCGCTGAAAAGGGGAGGATGGGCGCGTCGCGCAAAAACGTGCGGGAGAGCACGCGCTTCACGTCGTCTTGGGCCAGAGCCAATCCATCGGGTGCAACCAAATCGCTCTTGGTCAGGACACACACACCGGTTTGGATTCCCAGCAGTTCGCAAATGTCCAGGTGTTCGAGGGTCTGCGGCATCACTCCTTCGTCCGCCGCAACGATGAGGAGAACCGCATCGAACCCCTGCGCCCCGGCGACCATCGTTTTGACGAAACGCTCGTGCCCCGGCACATCCACAAACGAAACAGTCTGCAAAGAAGGCAGCCGCGCGTGCGCAAAACCGAGTTCGATGGTGATGCCGCGTTCCTTTTCTTCCTTCAAACGGTCGGTATCGGTTCCGGTCAGCGCGAAAACCAGACTGGTTTTCCCGTGATCAATGTGCCCCGCAGTTCCAATGACGCAAGAACCCACCATCAACCCCGCGCAGACAGCCATGCGCCGACTTTGGGCCACAAATCCGTCGAGGCGGCCTTGCCTACGACGATGCCGACGTGTCCCCCTTTGACGATGATTTCATCTTTGTCCGTGCTTCCCACATGCCCCAAAATCGCATTTGTGGTCGGGCGGGGCGCGATGAGATCATTCGACGCGACGACGTTCAGCAGCGGGCAAGTGATGTTCGACAGAAGGACTTTCCGCCCGCACAAATCCAGTTTCCCCTTCACCAAGTTGTTCTGTTGATAGAACTCCCTGATCCATTGTCTGTAACAACCGGAGGGGAAGGCGACTCCATCGTTTACCCATCGAAACATCGTCTGCCAACCCACCACGTCGAATTTCGGGTCCCGCAGTTTTTCTTCCAGCCGCACAAACTGCCCGATGCCCGCCGGAAGGGGTTGCAAAAGTTTGCTACCGACATCGGGATACGCACCGGGCACGGCGCGAAAGACCGAAGTCAGAAGTTCCAGGGGAAAGACCTCGGGCCGCGTCCATACTCCAAACGGTCCTGCGTCCGCAAAATCAATCGGCGTTGTCAGCAGCACCAAATTCTGGATGAGCTGCTCGGTGTGCAGCGCGACTGCACACGTAGCAAGCACGCCCCCAATGCAGTAACCCAGCATCGTCAGGGGTCTTCCCTCGCGCGACGATACGATGCGTACCGCACGGGCGATGTAGTGCGAAATCAGCGACGACAAATCAAGGTTCCGATCCTCGTCGCTCCAATTCCCCCAATCCAGCAGATACACCTCGTGGCCTTGCGACAGAAGGTAGGCGACAAAACTCGATCCCGGACGCAGGTCCAAAATGTACGCACGGTTGATGAGGGGCATGATGCACAGAATGGGAGTCTTCCGTTTGCCTTCCTCTGTCTTGCCGGGCCCCGGTGTTTTTGGGGTGCGGCCATAGTGATACAGCCGTGCCTTGTTTTTCTTCCACACCACCGTTTTGGGAGTCGGTCCAACCGCCGCATCGCGTGCCCCAAGCACGGTGTTCAGTACGTCAAGACCGTGCTCCAAAAGCAGTTGCCCCTGATGCAGCGGAGAGTAGTGCGCCACCGTCGTCAGCGCCGAAGAAACCCGGTCACGCCACGTCGTCGTGTCCATGGTTCTCCTTTCGTTGCGTGGCGACTTGCTCTGCCAGTGCGTCGATTTTTTCCTCCAATTGAAGGATCAATTCCCCCATCCGCGTGATGTCTTCCCGCGTGGGGTAGTTGGACAGTTCCATCACTTTTTGGGCCGTCTCGCGATTCCCCCGCTGAATCTTGAGCATGACTTCCATGATCTTCCCATTCAGTCGCGCGAAACGCTCGGTCGAGATGAGTTTTTCGAGCGCGGGCCCGGCCAGTTGCTCGACGGTGTCATAGACCTTCCGAACCCAAACAAAGGGGTCCGGCAAAAATGATTTTGTTCCCTGGTGTGTCGTCATCGTGTTGTGCATGTTGTGCCCTAGACCTTCGCACGCCCCCCAAGAGGCGCTTCGCAAGGAAAGATAGGGAGAAAAGGTTGTCTCTGCGTCAGACAGTGCTAAGGGGTAGTTTTCGGGGGTTCCGGTTTGTTTTTCTCGAGGTTCATCAGAAGTTCCAACAGACTTTTGAGGGTCTGGATGTTGTCTGCGATGATCTTGTGTCCCTGTTTTTCTCGCTCTGCATGATAGTCACGCAGGGCTTGGAACTTGCCGGTTGCGAACTCCTCGTCCATCTGTGTAACGATGTCCCCCTGGAGCAAATCGAGTCGGGTGTGCATCACCTTCGTGGGAGTCCCCCCTTCGGGAACATACTTCCCCTTTTGCTCGGTCTTCTCATCTTCTTCTTGCCACTTGAGCGGTCCTACCGCCGTCACGATGTCCAGTTTGACCAGTTCATCCGCAGCGGACAGAAGCTTTTTCCACAGATCATGTGCGTTCACGGGGCCCTCCAGCCAAGCAAGTAAAAAAACACAACCGACACCCCGTGTTGTATCCCAAGCCTGCTGAAAAGGCACCTGCAAACACGGCTTGACAACTTGCCCACATCCAACGTGTAGTAAAGGCCATGTTCTGGCCTTCCCACCGCACTGCGGGGGAGGTCTACCGGGGGAAACACGCAACGGCTTTGGCTTGCGTGCCGAATTCACAAAGGCGTTTTACGGGGGAAAAACTCATGGCCGACTATGCAATCGAGGTGGTGTTCAGCTTCGACACCACGGGCAGTATGTATCCGTGTCTCACACAGGTCCGTCGCAAGATCAAAGAAACGGTTTCGAGACTGATGCGCGACGTTCCGAACATGCGCATTGGCATCATCGCGCACGGCGACTACTGCGACAAAGGCAGCACGTATGTCACCAAGGCGTTCAATCTGTCGGACAACGCCAATGCCATTTGTTCATTCGTGCAAAATGTCGAGGCGACCGGTGGCGGGGACTTGCCCGAGTGCTACGAGCTGGTCCTGCACGAAGCACAAAGCCTGTCGTGGCTGCCGCACACGCGCAAGTGCTTGGTGATGATTGGCGACGACGTACCGCACGGACCTGCGGACAACCCCCAAAAACTCAATTGGCGTACAGAGATCGACAAGCTCGCGGGGATGAAAATTCCGGTGTACGGCGTCCAGTGCCTCGGGCGCAAACACGCCACCAAGTTCTACGAAGAGCTGGCGCACAAGTCGGGCGGCTTCCACGTCACGCTCGACCAGTTTTCGTTTGTGACCGACCTGGTGATGGCCGTCTGTTACCAGCAGGCAAGCCCCGAGCACCTCCAGAAGTACGAACAGGAGGTCATCAAGGAAGGCCGCATGAATCGCGGTCTGAACAAGATGTTCGATCAAATGATGAAGCGTGCGCCGTCGGCGACGTTCACGCCTGCGGATTTGCGCGCCGTTCCGCCGGGACGCTTCCAGATTCTGGACGTGGATCGCGACTGTTCCATCCGCGACTTTGTGACGGAAAACGGTCTCGCTTTCAAAAAGGGGCGCGGCTTTTACGAATTCACCAAGACCGAGACGATCCAGGGCTACAAAGAGGTCATTTTGTCGGATCGGAAAAGCGGTGACATGTTCGCCGGGGCCGCAGCGCGCGAACTGCTCGGCTTGCCCGCAGAAGGCGAGGGAACCGCCCGCATCAAACCCACTTCCCTCGACAAATACCGCGTCTTTGTCCAGAGCACCTCGGTCAACCGCAAACTCATCGGCGGCACCAAGTTCCTGTATGAAGTAGACGACTGGGCAGAATAACCCAAAGCCCCCCTTCCGTCCCCCTCATCCAACCCCCTAATCTATTTCCAACGAACACCGCAGACCTGTGACCCGATGACCCTTTCCACGGGTCACATTTGGTTATTACGGCATGCAGAGAAAAGAGGGACGAACAGGAAGTGATACTTGTGGTGTTTAGCCGGACTTTTGGAGGAGGTCGCGTAGGACGGTGTGAAGGATTCCTCCATTTTGGTAGTAACGGACATCGACAGGGGTGTCGAGGCGGGAGCGGACAGAGAACCGAATTTCGGTCTTGTCTTCGCCGGTGGCACAGACGGTGAGGGTCTGGCGGGGGAGGAGATGTTGGGGCAGCTCGATGGTGTATGTTTCCCGCCCCGTCAGGCCAAGTTTCTCGGCGTTTTCACCAGGCTGAAACAAAAGGGGAAGCACTCCCATGCCGACGAGGTTGGCGCGGTGGATGCGCTCGAAACTTTCCGCGATGACCGCGCGGACGCCCAAAAGGAGAGTGCCTTTGGCGGCCCAGTCTCGGCTGCTTCCGGTCCCGTATTCCTTGCCCGCCAGAATGATGAGGGGGACGCGATCGGTTTTGTACCGGTTCGCGGCATCGAAAATGGACATGCGCTCACCGTCGGGAACATGGACGGTCACGCCGCCTTCTACGCCGGGGACGAGCTGGTTCTTGAGGCGGATGTTGGCAAACGTGCCGCGCACCATCACGCGGTCGTTGCCGCGACGCGCGCCGAAAGAATTGAAATCGACTTTCTTCACACCGTGGGCGCGCAAGTATTCTCCGGCTGGGCCGCGTTCGGGAATGTCGCCTGCGGGGGAAATGTGGTCGGTGGTGACGGAATCCCCGAGCAGAGCCAGGACGCGCGCGTTTTCGATGGGCTGGATGGGATCGGGCTCGCGACCCATTTCCTTGAAGAAGGGGGGCTCCTGAATGTAGGTGGAATCGTCGTCGAAGGTGTACAGGTCGCCTTCGGCTTGGCCCGCAACGGCTTGCCAATCGGGGCCTCCTGAAAACACGTTTTCATACGAGGCGGCAAACATTTCCGGGGTGATGACTTGGGACGAAATGGCCTCCACTTCTTGCGGGGTCGGCCACACGTCGCGGAGGTACACCGGCTGACCTTGCGCATTGTGGCCCAGGGGATCGCGGTCAAAATCGCGATCCACAGTGCCGGCAAGCGCGTAGGCGACGACGAGCGGAGGCGAGGCCAGGTAGTTCGCTTTGATGGCGGAGTGGATGCGGCCCTCGAAGTTGCGGTTGCCGGACAGAACGGCGGCGGCCACCAAACCGTTTTGGGCGACAGCTTGCTCGATTTCGGGCGCAAGGGGGCCAGAGTTGCCGATGCAGGTGGTACACCCATATCCCACCACATGGAAACCGACCTGTTCCAGGTAAGGAAGCAGGCCGGAGCGGGTCAAGTACTCGGTAACGACACGGCTGCCGGGAGCGAGGCTGGTTTTGACGTGCGGCGAGACGGACAAACCGGCTTCCACGGCCTTTTTGGCGACAAGGCCCGCAGCGATGAGGACGGACGCATTCGAGGTGTTGGTGCAGCTCGTGATGGCCGCGATGAGCACGGCCCCGTGGCCAAGTTGGGCTGTCTGGCCACCGGGAAGTTGCGTCGGGACCTGTTTGTTTTGCTCTGCTTGGGGGATGGCAAAACCTTGTTCTTTGACCGAGGCAGACAGGGCGCTGCGGAAGCTCGATTGCAGTTTGGTAAGGGGTACGCGGTCCTGCGGGCGCTTCGGACCGGCCAAGCAGGGTTCGACGGTGGACAGATCAAGTTCGACCGTATCGGTGAAGATCGGATCGGGCATGTCGTCGCGCCGCCACAACCCCTGCTCTTTGTAATAGCGTTCGCAGCGGTCCAGCACGTCGGCGGGGCGGCTGGTGGTTCGCATGTAATCGAGGGTCACTTGATCGAACGCGAAAAAGCCGCAGGTCGCGCCGTATTCAGGGGCCATGTTTGCGATGGTGGCGCGGTCAAACAGCGACAGTGCAGACACTCCCGGACCGAAAAATTCGACGAACTTGTCCACGACTCCCTTTTTGCGCAGGAGTTGGGTGATGGTCAGGGTCAAGTCGGTCGCGGTTACACCGGGCCGGAGGGTACCGTACAGACGACAACCGATGACTTGTGGGGTCAGCATAAACAGGGGTTGCCCCAGCATCACGGCCTCTGCTTCGATTCCCCCAACGCCCCAACCCAGGACCCCCAAGCCGTTCACCATGGTGGTATGGGAATCAGTCCCAACCACGGTATCGGGAAACGCTAGGAGTTCGCCTTCGACTTCGCGTGTGACCACACCTTGCGCCAAATGTTCCAGGTTCACCTGATGCACGATTCCCGTCGCAGGCGGCACAACGCGGAAGTTCCGCACGGACTTCTGCCCCCAGCGCATGAAGGTGTATCGCTCGCGGTTGCGCGAATACTCCAGCGCGACGTTTCGTGTGAGCGCATCTTTCGTGCCGAAATGATCGACTTGGACCGAGTGGTCGATCACCAAATCCACCGGAACGAGCGGATTGATTTGCTGCGGGTTGCCCTTCAATCGGGCCACTGCTGCGCGCATCGCGGCGATGTCCACCAGAACGGGAACTCCGGTGAAGTCCTGCAAAATCACGCGCGACGGCATAAAGGGAAGTTCGGTCTCTGCCGGTTTTTGTGCATTCCAAGACGCGATGCGGCGTACATCGTCTTGCGTGACGGCAAAACCATCGCAGTTGCGCAACAGAGACTCGGCAAGAATGCGGATCGAAAACGGGAGGCGATCGAAGTTCGGCGACAAAGCAGCCAGCGCGGACAGTCGATACATGCCCAAACGGCCAAAGGGGGTTTCCAGACGAGAGAAAGCGGAGAAAGGATCTTTTGTGGTCTTCATGGCAGGCATGCTACCAAGCCGACACAAGCGGTGTCTATGGACCTGCAAGCCTGGGTGCGTTCATTCGAGGAACGCAAACGTGTTTTTTGCGACCTGCTGGTTGTGAGGGGAGATTTTGGTCGTACTGGTGGCGCTACTGATGGTGCTACTGGAATTGTTGGGTGCCCGTGACGGTTTGATCGGGTTTGAGGGGAATCCCACTTTCGACGATTTGCTGTCCGCTCGACGCTGTGATGCGAAAGGTATACGGACCGGGGCCAGGATCAGGGGAGTCTGCAACGTAGTAGTTGTAGGACTCCTGTTTCAGGTTGATCCAGTTTGAACCCTGCTGCATCTCGATGTTTTTGATGGGAAGTCGGCTTTGCCGGATTTGCACGGCCATCCACCAAGCATTGCTGCCGTCTTTGAAGTGAATGCCGATGGGGCCACTCACTGCGCACGCAACGGGAGTCCAGGTGATTTTGACTCGCCCGGCGGATTTGTCGGCGATTTGGACAAAGGCTTGCTCGGACAAATCCAGGTCGCCGCTTTTGCATTCAGGGCAGAGATCGACGATGCGAACGGTGGTGGTTCCCTTGGGCCCCGTGACATCTACGCAGGTGCCGCACACCGCGCTGTTTTGCCATTGGGGGGCATTCATCGCAGCCACCATCAGATTTCCGGGTGACGGGTCGTAGGAACACGCGCCACCGCCGGTCGCGCCGTAATACGTGCCGTCTCCGGTTTCTGTTTTGCCGATTTGTGGCTGAGTGCCGGGTGTCTGCGGAGGGTCCGTCGTGGTGTTGCTTGTGGCCGTTCCACACGCGGCAATCGAAAAGAGGGCGAAGGCAAAACAAGCGGCGAGTCTTTGTGAACGCGACATGTTGCTTCCTCCGGGCACAATCAATCCAAACAAGTTGGGAGCTTTTTCGGCGGCGGAATGCGCGGTTTGAGTTCGCTCTGTCCCTTCATCACGATCGAATGGCAACCGGACATGCGTTGCGTTTCGCTGCACACGCCCTCTTCCCGCGCTTCTCCATCGTAACGGCGAAACAAACACAGACCTTGGCAATCGTTTCCGTCGTTGCAGACCTTGCCCGCGTCCGTGGTTTTGCAGTTGCATCCCCACGTGTGATTCACGCCATACCGAGCCCACGTTCCGCTGCATTTGTCACACGCGGCTTTTGCATGAGCGAGCGCCTTGTTGGCGATGACGATCGGGGCCCGCACGGACTGTTGGCCGTTTGTGCCTGGCGCTCGAAAAAACACGACGGCTTCCAATTCGCCCGGCGTCGTCCATGGGATCGCCTCTTTCCAGTGCGCGCCGTTTGGAACGATCGGGGCCGGGTCAAATTCCAGTTCCAAACTCCGCCTGCCTTTTTCGTACATTTCCAGGCGGTACACCGACTGAAATTCGCCAGTGCAATTTTTGGCCACAAGAGGAATGTCGCTCTCGCACTTTTCCCAGTTCTGGTCGCATTTCAACGCGACTTCCATGGGGGCCATCAAGAAGCCGGTTTCCGTCGGAGAACATCCTCTATGCAATTCCGCCGGTTTGGCCGGGGCTTTTGGGGGTGTGGCTCTTGGCGGAACCGTTTTTTGCGGCACAGAGGGTTTCGCGGGTGTAACGGCTCCCGTCGCAGCGGCTGAAAAAGAGGCGGCAACGAACACGGGCACAGACAACAAGTAGCTTTTGCGCAAGACCATGACCAAGGTTTCTAGCACGTTTCCCGGCGTTTTCTTTGCGCCAGGTCTCTGTGCGAAAAAACCTCAAACGGCATCCAGGGTTGCAGGATGTTTTGCGAATTTTGGCGGGTTTGAACGAATTTCGGTCGTTTTGGACGAATTCAGGACAACCGAGACAGGAGTTTTTGAGCGTGTTCGCGCAGTTCCTCGTTCGCGGAAGTCTCGGTCAGATATCGCAACTTTCCGATGAGCGCCCGCGTGCGTCTCGGCATGTGGCGACGATCCAGAAGTTCCGCGATTCGCACCATCGCTTCCAAAATGCGAGCTTCCTTTTCGTGTTCCAGGAGCTGCTCCAAAAACTCGTGGTCATCGGGCAAAGGAAACCGTGCCAAGTATTTTTCTGCCGCGCGGCTGATTTCTTGACGATTTGCAGCCTCGACCAACTTCCGCATGAGCGACGGTTTGTCGTCGCCGGGTTTCTTTTTCGATGAAGCTTTGCCGCTGGCTGGAGGCGGGGTCGCAGGTTCACTCGGCGCGTTTTCTGTTGTTGCAGCGGGCGTTGCGGCGGCAGCGGCAGGAGACGGTGGCGGCGCGGCAACCGGTTTCGCCTCTTCCGTTCCCGAACCCCGCCCCGACAGATTCAACTTGTCCGCGAGTTTTCCGAGTTCGCCCTTGGCAAAAGCGGCTTCCAGCGCAGCGCGGTATTGCTTCTGCCGCGAATCCTGTTCGAGTGCCGGACGGTCCCCGTGCGACGCATTCCGAGGGCTCCCACTGGTTCCTCCCGCGCGTCGCTTGTCGATCTCACGCCACGACAGTTTCGGTCGATCGTCGTTTCCCATGTTCGTTTTTCTCTCTATGGCTCTCTGTGGACCTGGTTCTGTTTGGATTTGGTTCTTGTCGGATCGCGGTTTTGTTTGGATTCAGTAGAGTTCGTGCCGAGGCGGACGACCCAGAAGTTCCGACATCACCTTGCCGACGGGTTGGTTTTCGTACAACACCCGATACATGGCGGCGCTGATGGGCATTTCGACGGACACTTTTTGTGCCAAGTCGTGAACGGAACGCACGGTACGAATGCCCTCGGCCACTTGCTTCATTTCGGCTTGCACTTGCGTCAAGTTTTTTCCCGACGCAAACAGCAAACCCGCCTGCCGATTGCGACTTTGGGGGCCGTTGCAGGTCAGCACCAAATCGCCCATGCCCGCCAAGCCAGCCAGCGTCATCGGATTGCAGCCGAGTCGCACGCCCAGCCTCGTGATTTCCGCCAGACCTCGTGTGATCGCCGCCGCGCGCGTGTTGTGGCCAAAACCAAGGCCGTCCGCGATGCCGCATGCGATGGCGATGACGTTTTTCACTGCGCCGCCGATCTCTGCGCCGACCACATCATCCGACGTGTACACCCGAAAATTTCCGCACTGGAACGCGCGCTGGACTTCTTCGGCGATTCTTCGCTGGCTTGCCGCAGCCACGACCGCCGTCGGATGTTTCTCGATGGTTTCCCGAGCAAAACTCGGTCCCGATAGCGCCGCAATGCGTTCATGCAGCGCGGTCGGCAGCACTTGTTTCAGCACCTCATCCATCGTGAGCAGCGTCTCGTTTTCAATGCCTTTGCTTGCTGAAACCACAATGGCCAGCGGGGGAATCTCGGTGGCGATTTGTAAAAACACCTGTCGCATCGTGTGTGTCGGTACGACTGCGACGACGAGGCTCGTTTCGTCTTTTGGAAGGGCGGCAATCGCGCCGTGCAAATCCGACGAACAACGCAGCGAAGGCGGCAGCGTCAAACCAGGCAGATACCGACGATTTTCGCGTGTGCTCTGCATGAGTTCCATGTGCTCGGCATCCCGGCCCCACAGCGTCACGCGGTGTTGGTTTTCGCACAACACGCACGCCAAAGCGGTTCCCCAACTGCCGGCTCCAACGACGACGATATCCATGTTTCGTTTCCGCTTCGTAAAGTTGTTTAGGGGTTTTCGGGAGTCCTTTGGGCCACGGCACCCGCGAGAAAAAACCAAAACCGCCGCCGTGGGACACAGGAAGCCAAACCGAGGAGAGCTTCGTCCAATCGACTCTGGCCCATCTTATCAAGAAGCCACTCTTTTCCGGCCAAAAATTCCTGCGAGGTCCCTCAAGCCGTGTTTTCGTGGCACACAGCGGTTTTGATACGCCGTTACCCTGTTAGCTGACGAGGAGGAGTTTGACGGTTTGTGGATACCATTGGCCGCCTCGTTTGGGAAAATGGCCTGCTTGTGCCAAACGAAGGCCAATTTCTCGCAAACTCAAACCTTGTTCTTTCAGATACAGCGCCAAACCGCGTGGTGTCTTTCGATCGTGATACACAGCAGAACGCAACAAATCCATGACAGAACTTGTTCGATAGCAGTCTGATTTTAATGGACGAAGACCTGCTTTTGTTAGTTCTTTTGCGATAAATTCATACGTTCTGTCATCCGACCGAAGTGCGTATGCGATTTGATACGCTTTTTGCTTGTCGTGAGCGAAGGTGCTTTCAATCGCGCGTGTTTTGTGGATGCCTTGAGAACGCAAAAGTTCGTAGATTTTTCCGTCGGTCCAAACGGGATTTCCGTAGCGAGGTTTGACACCATGTTGATTGAGTCGGGCGGCAATCTCTGCCATGCCGACACCGTTTTGATACCATTCTGAAATTTTTTCTCTCCACGGATGTGTTTCTGGGCACGGAATGAGTTTCCGATATCTACCTTTCTTTTCTGTTTTGAAACCAAACGGCACTTTTCCGTAATGGCCACCTTGTTCTTGGATATGCTGAATTGTTGATTTAACTCGTTCCGACGTATTTTGTCGCTCGATTTGTCCAATAATGGCCAAAAATGGCAATAACATTTTCGACACAGGCTCGAATGTGTTGATTCCATCGCGAATCGCAACAAAGTTACAGCCGCAAGGTTCGAGCAGGTCTTCGTTGATGGTCAAAAGGTCGCGCAAACTGCGAGTCAAACGGTCAAGCTTGGTGACGACGACGGCGGCAACGTCCCCGCCCGATTCCTTGATCCGCTTGGCCATTTGTTTGAATGCGGGCCGGTCGGTGTTTTTCGCCGAGAAGCCGCCATCGACGAAAATCTCCTCGATGGTCCAGCTTCGTGCAGCAGCGTAGCGGCGGATTTCCTCTTGCTGCGCATCCAGGGAAAGACCTTGTTGCGCCTGCATATCGGTAGACACACGACAGTATCCGAAAACTTTGGTCATGTTAGGAAAACTACATGAATTGTGAGGAGTTATGGAAGAGGAATTTTCTTTGCGGACAGGAAAAGTGAGCAGTTTCCGATGGAAAAATCCATATCTCATTACAGCGTGGTATAGAAATCTACATGTATTTTTGATTACAAAAAAATCACAAAGAACGAGGAAGAAGAGAATGGGGAGAGACGAAGCAGGGTCGTTTGTCCGAGGAAACGGCTCCTTTGGCGGGCGAAAAACTCCTATAGTGCCCAAATGAGCGTCTCTCAGGGGTCCGGGAAGAAAGTGATTTTGCGCAACAGCCGCGCGCGGCACGATTATTTCGTCGAGGAAACGATCGAGGCTGGTCTTGTGCTGGTGGGTTCCGAGGTCAAGTCTCTGCGGGCCGGGAAAGCGAGCATCGCGGAAGCGTATGCGCAGGCCAAAGACGGAGAAGCGTTTTTGTACGACATGCAGGTGAACGAGTGGACGTTCGCCAATCGGTTCAATCACGCTCCCAGGCGCGACAGGAAGCTGCTATTGCACAAAGCGGAAATCAAAAAGCTCGACGAAGCGACTCGTCAAAAGGGGTACACGCTGTTGCCTTTGGAGGTGTACCTATCCGGCGGGAACATCAAAGTGCTGCTGGGGCTGTGCAAAGGCAAAAAGCAGTACGACAAGCGCGAAGACCAAAAGGAAAAAGACGCGAAATTCGACATGAAGCGCGCGATGGGGCGGTAGAGGCCAGAGCGACACCAGGGGGCGCATCGGGAGGAAGTAGGGGGAGGGTACGGAGGAAGTAGGGGGAGGACGCGGAGAAAGAAGGGGGAGGACGGAATCAGCGGGACATGCGCGCGGCAATGCGAAAGAAGGACAGGAGCTGCTCTTCGGAATCCGAAATCAGGATATCCTGACCGTCCTCGCGCGCGTGACGGCTGACCGTTAGTGTGCCCTGCGCTGTTTTCGTCAGGACTCCTTGCCGTCGAAAACCTTTGCACATCCGGGGTCTGAGTTCGGCGATGAGGGCTTCCCATCCGGGGTCCGAACGCCCGACGGCCTGGCGCAGATCGGTGAGCAGGAATTTCCCGATCCGTCCGTACTGATCCATGGTCGTGATCGCTTTTTCGTACTGCTGTCGCGCATCGGTCAGATGGGAAAAGGGCTGACTGGTTCGCACAAACCGCACGAGCGAAACCGGAGGCATGTCCTCTCCGGTCACGATGATGTAGGGGGTGTGTAGGAGGACTTTGATGGTGGCTGCCAAAACGGTTCCATATTACACCGGCAAGGCGACGAACAACGCTTCGTAGACAGGGCAACAACACGCACGCGCCGATGTGGTCGTATGTGGTTTTCTTGCACACTGGTCCGTACAGGGTTGGGCAGGTTTTTTGGCAGGTGGGCGAAGTTGAGCGAACAATCTGCGCGAAATGGCGATGAAGTTGGCGGAGCTTTTGAAACGGGTGCCTCTGTGCGAGGGCGAGTTGTGTGCGACCGACGGTGTTTCGATTCGGGACCTGCGCGAGGCAGCCGAACAAATCGAAGTGACCGAGGTGCGGGACGATTCTCGGCAAGTGTTGCCGGGCGATCTGTTTGTGGCGGTGCGGGGGCTGGCGGTGGATGGGCATGCGTTTCTTCCGGTGGCGCTCGAGCGGGGAGCAGTGGCGGCGATCGTCGAAACGGTGCAACCAGAGGTTCCACTTCGGCAATTTCCAGTGAGGAATGCGGCGCAGGCGCTGTCTTTGATTGCGGCGGAACGGTTCGGTCGGCCAGAAGAGGCGCTGTCGCTCGTGGGCATTACGGGGACCAACGGGAAGACGACGACGAGTTTTTTGGTGGAATCGCTGCTTGACGAGGCGGGCCTTGCACCCGGTCTGGTTGGGACGGTGACGTACCGAGGGCCGGGCGTGCGGCAAGCGGCCCCGTTTACGACGCCGACGCCGCTGCTTTTGCACAACACGCTGTCTACGCTGCGCGAGCACGGGTGCAAAGCAGTCGCGATGGAGGTGTCGTCTCATGCGCTGTTTCTGGATCGGGTGTTTGGGGTGCGTTTTCGGGTCGCGGCGTTTTCGAATTTGTCGCAAGACCATTTGGACCTGCACGGCACGCTCGAAGCGTATTTCGAGGCGAAGCGGCGCTTGTTTTTCGACCACCTGCTGCCTGCCGATGTGGGAGGCCGGGCGGTCGTGAACGTGGACGATGCGCACGGCCAAACGCTGTACGACGCCCTTGCGAAAGAACAGCGCGTGGGGGTTTCGCTGTGCCGTCGGGCGGAAGTTTCGCTTTTGTCTGAAACGTCGGGCGTACATGGCACAGAAGCGAGATTCAAAACGCCGGTTGGAGACGTGCGGATTGTGTCGCCGCTGGTGGGGCGGTTCAATCTGGAAAACTTGGCGCTGGCAGCGGGAATTGGGGTGGCGCTCGGTTTGCCTGTGGAGGTGATCGAACGGGGTTTGTCGCGGGTTTCGGGCGTGCCGGGGCGGCTCGAACGGGTGCCAAGCGCATGCGGTCCGACGGTGTTTGTGGACTATGCACATACGCCGGATGCACTGTCTCGGGTGCTTTCGACGCTGCGAACGGTGGTGTTGGCCGAAGCAGCGCGGGGCACGGAACAGGCGGCGCGGCGGCTGTTTGCGGTGTTTGGATGCGGCGGGGATCGCGACACGGGCAAACGGGCGCTCATGGGTGAGGCGGCGGCGGCGCTCGCGGATGTGGTGGTGGTTACGTCGGACAATCCGCGCCGCGAACGCCCGGAAGACATCATCGCGAGCGTGGTTTCGGGCGTGACGAAAACGAGGCGGCTGTCGCAACTGTCCGATTCGGCGGCGCTTGCGCATGAGAAAGCCGGCTTTTTTGTGGAACCGGATCGGCGAAAGGCGATTCGGGCGGCGATCTGTGCGGCGACCCCGTTCGATGTGGTGTTGCTCGCGGGAAAGGGCCACGAGGATTACCAAGTGTTGGGAACGGAAAAAATCCATTTCGACGACAGAGAAGAAGCGAAACAGGCGCTTTTTTCGCGCACGGCAGAACCGGAAGCGGCGGGCACGCACAGTGCCTCGGGCGATTCGATCGACTTGCCGCTGTCTCGGGTGCTAGAAGCGACGGGCGGGCGGCTTGTGGCGAACGGGCCGGATCGTTTTTCGTTTGTGACGATCGACAGCCGGACGATCGGCAACCGAAAAGGCGGTCTGTTTGTGGCGGTTGTGGGGCAGACGCTCGACGGACACGCATTTGTGAAAAGCGCGGTCGAGCACGGTTGCGCGGGCGTGCTTTTGCAACGCGGAAGACCTTGCGAATGGCCGAAGGACCTGCCTGTGTCGGTCGTGGAAGTGGAGGACACGGTGGTGGCGCTCGGCGAGCTTGGGCGGGCGCACAGGAACGCTCCCGAAATCGCGGCGAACCTGAAGGTGGTGGCGGTAACGGGTTCGTCGGGAAAAACGAGCACGAAGGATCTGTTGGCGGCGATTTTTGCGCGACACGCGGGGGACAAGCGGGCGGTGGCACACACGGTGGGCAACCTGAACAACCATTTGGGTGTGCCGCTGACGCTTTTGTCGCTGCGACCCGGACAACGGTACGCGGTGGTGGAAATGGGGATGTCGGCGCGGGGAGAGATTGCGTTTCTTGCGTCGCTCGCTTGCCCGGATGTCGGCGTGATCACGAACGTGGGACCGGCGCATTTGGAGTCGCTGGGGTCGCTGGAAAACATCGCTGCGGCCAAAGGCGAGCTGTTCGCGGGTCTTGCGGATGGAAAAACGGCTGTGTTTCTGCGGGGGCAAACGCTTGTCGAACGGCAGGCGGAACTTGCGGGGGCCGGCACGGGCCGTTTGCGCGTTGCGGTCGGGTCGGCAGGAAAACCCAACGGGCAACATGCGGATGTCTACACCTGGTCTTGTGAACCGACCGCGCAGGGGATGTTTCTGGGCGTGTCGTTTCGAGCGGAGCATCCGGTGTGGACGGTCCGGTTGCCGCTTATCGGGGCTCACCAAGCGGAAAATGCGGCGGTCGCAGCGGCGGCGGCGGTTGCGCTGGGCGTTCCGGCGCAGACGATCGTGGATGGGCTGGCCGAAGTTGCGCCTGCCAAACATCGCGGGCAGCTCGTGAAGTGGGCGGGGCGAACGATCGTGGACGATTGCTACAACGCGAATCCGGCGTCGATGGCGGCGGCGTTGCGGATGCTTGCGGATGTTCGGGCGGCGGCGGGGAAGGGTTCTGCGGTCGCGGTGCTCGGCGACATGTTGGAACTGGGTCCGACGGAAGCGACACTGCATGAAGACATCGGGCGACTGGTGGCCGAACTCAAGCTGTCGAAGTTGATTGCGCTCGGAGACCGGGCGCGGCACCTGGTCGAAGCGGCCCGCGCTGCTGGCGTCGATGCGGTCCATGTCGCGACGCCGAAAGAAGCCGCAAGCGTGTTGTGTTCCGCGACCAAACCGGGCGATGTGGTGCTGCTGAAAGGCTCGCGAGGCATGGCGCTGGAGCGCGTGCTCGCTTTCCTTCCAGCGCAGTGTTCTTGATTCCAGACCCAGGCTTTCAACCAAGGTTTTTTGTCGATGCTTTACCACTTGCTGTATTCGCTCCACACCGTTCCGGCGCTGCGTTTTTTGAACGTCGTGCGCTATGTCTCGACGCGCAGTATTTTGGCGATTTTGACGGCGCTTTTGCTGGGGCTGCTTTTGGGGCCGTGGCTGATTGCGCGGCTGAAACGGATGCAGATTGGCGAAAACATCCGCCATGACGGGCCGGAAGCGCACAAGAAAAAAGCGGGCACGCCGACGATGGGCGGCCTGTTGATTCTGTTTTGCGTGACGTTTGCGACGTTGTGTTGGTGCGACCTGACGAATCGGTTTGTGTGGATTGCGCTGTTTGTCACGTTGTCGTTTGGCGCGGTGGGTTTTTTGGACGATTACCGAAAGCTCAAAGTGTCGAAAAAGGGGCTGCCGGGGAAACTGAAGATTGGGTTGCAGACGATTCTGACCCTCGGCGTTGTTGCGTATGTGTTTGGGTCGAATCTGTACGACCCGAGCCTGCGTTTCCGCATCGCGCTGCCGCTTCTCGATTTCAACAAGTGGGCGTTCGAGCTTCTGCCGGTGGTGTATTTCGGTTTGGCGATGTGCGTGATTTTGGGGGCGAGCCACGCGGTCAATTTGACCGATGGCCTGGACGGGCTCGCGATTGGACCGGTGATTGTCGCGGCAGGCACGTTCCTGGTGCTGAGCTATGGCACCGGCAGCATCATTCGGGGTTTTAACATCGCCGAGTATTTGAAAATCCCCTACATTCCGGGCTCGGGGGAACTGGCGGTGTTTTGCGGGGCGCTCACGGGCGCGGGAGTCGGTTTTCTTTGGTACAACACGTATCCGGCGCAGGTGTTCATGGGCGACGTGGGGTCGCTGTCGATAGGTGGGGCGCTCGGGGTGCTGGCGGTGCTGACCAAAAACGAATTTACGCTCGTGATTTTGGGAGGCGTGTTTGTCGCGGAAACGCTGTCGGTCATTGCGCAGGTCCTGTCGTTCAAACTGACCGGCAAACGGATTTTCAAAATGGCCCCGCTTCATCACCACTTTGAGCTGGGGGGGCTGGCCGAGCCCAAAGTGGTTGTGCGGGCGTGGATCATTTCGATTGCGCTCGCGCTGGTGTCGCTGGCGCTGCTCAAGGTGCGGTAGCCATGGCGATGGAGTTTGCGGGAAAACGGTTTGCGGTGGTCGGGCTTGGGAAAAGTGGTCTGTCCGTGGTGCGGTTTTGCCTGAAACGTGGCGCAACCGTGCTTGCTTGCGATGACCGGAACGAAGCCGCGCTCGCGACCAGTTTGGCCAGTTTGGCCAGCTTGGCCGACGCGCCGGGATGCGAAGACGCGCAACACACCGGGCGACTTTCGTTTCGGCTGGGAGGCGTGCGGGCCGACGTGCTCGCGCAAGCCGACTGCATCGTGTGTTCTCCCGGTGTGCCGCCGAGTCATCCTGCCCTCGTGTCTGCCCGGGCGCGCGGCCTTCCCGTGACCGGCGAAATCGAATGGGCCAGCCAGTTTGTGCGGGCACCGATCGTCGGAATCACCGGCACCAATGGTAAATCGACCGTGACCAGCCTGTGCGGTGCGATGGCCGCCGAAACGGGCCGACCGAGTTTTTGCGGAGGCAACCTGGGCACGCCGCTTGTCGATGCGGTGGACACGCCCGCTGCGCAGGAAAACGGCATCGTCGTCGTGGAACTGTCGTCGTTTCAGCTCGAGACGTGCGTGACGTTGCGCTGTCATGCGGCGGCCCTGCTCAACGTGACGCCCGACCATTTGGATCGGTATCCGTCGCTTGTTGAATACGGAAACGCCAAAGCCAGGATTTTTGCCCAACAACCGCCCGATGCGACGCGCGTGGTTTCTGCCGATGACGACGAAGCCTGGGCGCTTTTGGCCCGGACGTTGCGCGACACCGACACCTGTCATTTCTTCACCACGCAGAATCCGCCGCCGCGACGCCTTGTGGAACGCAAAGGGCCCGGTTGGTTGGGCTGTGTGGATGGCGGCGATTTGGTGCTCGCGCCTGCTTTTGCCAACACCCCATTTGCGAAACTTCTCGATTCGCCGGCCACTGAGCGGTATCCCCTGTCCGAACTGCAAGTCGTGGGTCGCCACAACCAGGCCAATGTGCTGGCGGCATTGTTGTTGTTCCGCGCTTCCGGTTTGGCCACGCCCGCCCAAGTGCGCCGGGCCGCTGCGTCGTTTCATGCCTTGCCCCACCGCATGCAGCTTATCGCAAAGGCCCAAGGCGTTCTCTTTTACGACGACAGCAAAGGCACAAACGTCGATGCCGTGGTCGCCGGGCTGTCCGGTTTTGGAAGGCCGCTTGCGCTCATTGCCGGAGGCCGCGACAAGGGCGGCTCGTACGCCCCGCTGGTCGCCGCGTTGCAGCAGGAGCCCACCCGAGGCGTCGTCCTCATCGGCGAGGCCGCGCCGCTTTTGGCGCAAGCCTTGGCCGGGTCCGCGTTCCCCGTGCTGCACGCTCCGTCTTTGGAGGTTGCCGTCGAACAAGCCTTCGCCCTGTGTCAAAAAGGCGATGCCGTCGTGCTGTCCCCGGCCTGTTCTTCCTATGACATGTTTCGCGACTATGCCCACCGTGCCGCCGTGTTTTGCGAAGCCGCTGCCCGCCTGCCCGGAGCAACGCCCTGTTTGCGTGGAGAAACCTCGTGATCCGCAGCCACGAAACGCCGCTTTCGCCCCCGCTTTCGCCCCCGCTTTCGCCCCCGCTGCCGAATCGGGCCGATCCGGTGTTGTTTGTGGTCGTGCTCGCGTTGTGCGGCCTGGGTTTGGTGATGGTGTATTCGTCGTCCGCTGTTCTCGCTGCGCAGAAGCTCGGGGACAGCCGCTTCTTTTTGATCCGCGATGCCATCTGGTCGCTGCTTGGCCTGACCGGCATGGCCGTGACGATGCGCCTCGACTATTCGTTCTACCGTCGGCATTGCTACCTGTTTTTGTTTGCTGCGACCGCTCTTTTGCTCGCCGTGCTCGTGGTCGGTGTGCGCATAAACGGTGCTCGCCGCTGGTTTCACTTCGGCCCCCTGTCGTTCCAGCCCGCCGAGTTTGCCAAGTTCGCGCTCATCGTCTTTTTGGCCCACAACCTGTCCAAAAAGGCCGACAAGGTTCGCGAGTTTCTGATCGGCGTCGTGCCTCCCCTGTTCATCTGTGGTCTGTTTTGCCTGCTCCTCTCCCGCCAGCCCGACCTGGGCACCGCCATCATTGTGGGAGTCACGACCATGGCGATGCTGTTTCTGGCCGGGACGCGCGTCTCGTATTTGTTGCTCGCGGGTCTTTCCGCGTTGCCGTTTGTGTATCACTCCGTGGTTGGTACGCCGTGGCGGTTGCGTCGCATTTTGGCGTTTTTGGACCCCTGGCAGTTTCGCGACACCGTTGGGTATCAAATGGCCGCGTCGCTGATTGCCGTAGGTTCTGGCGGAACGTGGGGCCAGGGTTTGGGTGACAGCCGCCAGAAGCTCCTCTTTTTGCCTGAAGCCCACACCGATTACATCCTCGCCATCCTGGGTGAGGAACTCGGCTTTTTCGGTGTGTCGTGTGTGGCCAGCCTCTACGCCCTGCTCGTGTGGCGGGGCTTCGCCATTGCCTACCGCGCCCGCGACTTGTTCGGAACGTATTTGGCCGCCGGCATCACCACCATGTTTGGCGTTCAAGCTGCCTTCAACATGGGTGTCGTCTTGGGAGTCCTCCCCACCAAGGGTCTCACCTTGCCTTTTTTGTCCTTTGGGGGTTCTACCCTGGTCGTCGATTTGTGCGCCATGGGGGTTTTGCTCAACATCTCGTTGCAGGAACCTGCTCCGGTCGAGAAGGACGGCAAAAAGAAACACACTCCGGCCCGCTGGTTTGGTTTTCTGCACAGGCGCAAAAAGCGCCGCCGCGTCCCCGCCGCACCCGCCGCTTCCGCCGCTTCCGCCGTTTCTTCGACCCAAGCTGGAGTTGCTTCGTGACCCCCAGCACACCGGAAAGACCCCTCCGCATCCTCATCGCCGGAGGCGGCACCGGAGGCCATCTGTTCCCCGGCCTCGCGCTCGCCCACGAGCTGACCGCCCAAGGGGCCCACGTCACCTTTGTCGGCACCGACCGAGGCATCGAAAAGAAGGCCGTGCCCCAAGCCGGATATCCCCTCGAACTCATCGACATCGCCGGTCTGTCCCGCCAGGGTTTTTGGTTGACCCTGAAAAACGTCGCCAAACTCCCCCTCGCGTTCGTCCAGACCCTTTGCTTGCTGCGCCGGCTCTCCCCCGATGCCGTGGTTGGGGTCGGCGGTTACGCATCAGGCCCTGTCGTGCTGTTGGCCGCCCTGTTTCGCATTCCCACCGTCATCTTGGAGCAAAACTCCATCCCCGGTGTCACCAACCGCATCCTCTCCCGTTTTGCAAAGAAGGTCTTTACCGCCTTCCCCCGCGCCGCCTCCTTTTTTCCCGCCCACAAGGTTGCCTGCATCGGCAATCCCATCCGCGCATCCATCGTAGAGGCCGCAAAGAGCAAGACCTTTTCCGACCACAAACCCCTTCACCTGCTCGTTTTGGGAGGCTCATTGGGGGCCAAGGCCGTCAATGCCCTTTTGGTCTCTGCCCTGGCCGAGCTTCCCCGCTTGTACCCTGCGCTCGCCCCCCTGTCTGACCACCTTCGCGTCCTTCACCAAACCGGCCAGACCGACTGTTCCGCCACCTTGGCCCGGTACGCCGAGCACCCCGAACTGGCCCCCCTCGTTCAGGTCGAGCCGTTCCTCGAAGACATGGCCGCTGCCTATCTGCAAGCCGATCTCGTTGTAGGCCGCGCCGGGGCCACCACCCTGGCCGAGCTGGCCGTCCTCGGTTTGCCCGCCCTCTTGGTTCCCTTCCCCTATGCTGCGGACGACCACCAAACCCACAACGCCCAGCATTTCGCGGACAAGGGTGCTGCCCTCCTTTTGCCCCAGGACCGCACCACCCCCAAACAGCTCGCCGATCACTTGGCCGCCCTCCTGGCCAATCCCAAGCAGCGCCAAACCATGTCCCAAGCCGCAAAAACCCTCGCCACCCCCACCGCCCCCAAAGACCTCACCCACTTCATCACCCAATCCCTCACAAAACGGCACCAACCCAATCAATCGCCCACCAGGTGAAAAACCCGCTTGATCCATCCCTGCGATCCCATTCGATCATCAACGCAACCCGATGCGATCATCTTGCTGGCTTGGTTGGGTCTATTCGGTTGGCGGTTTGGAAAGCAAAAAGGGAATCGAGGTTGCTATGAAGGATTGGATGCGTTTCGTCTTCGTCTTCAGCTTCAGTGGCTTCGTGCTTGGCGCGGCTCCTTCGGCCTTGGCCGATGTGACACGTTCTTTGTCGCCGGCAAGCCCCGGTCCCGCGCCGACCGGTGCCTATGTCGATCCCGACTTTCGCTACGATCTGCGCGTCGAGCTTCCCATCCTTGCGGTCGGTCTTGGCGGTTGGATTGCCACCGAAGCACTCAAGCCACAGCTTGCGCCGCAAACGTGTCGTCTGTGTGATCGGGCCCCAGACGGTCGTGATGCCTTGAATCCTGTGGATGCCGGGGTTCGTCAGTTGCTTCTGTCTGGGAATCCCGCCGTGCCCGACCAAATCAGCAACGTCACCGGTTTTGGTCTGGTTCCGCTCCTTTTATTCCGGCCACACCACGCTGGCGTTTGCGCTCGCGACCTCGATGGGAACCGTCGCTTCGATGCGGCGGTATCGACTGGCCCCCCTCGTTTGGGCGTTGGGCATTCCCCTTGCCACCCTGACCGGACTTTTGCGCATGAGTGCCGACCGCCACTACTTGACCGATGTCCTCACCGGTGCAGTCCTTGGGGGAGGGATGGGCTTTTTGGGCCCCTTTTTGCACCGCAAACAGAAGCCAGTCCTCACCCCGCTTGTGACCAGCACCCGATCCGTGGGAGTCGGCGGCCTACCCTCCCATGCCGTCGGCCTCACCGTCGGCCTCACCTGGACAGGCCCCCTCCATTAGCACGGACTCACCCCGGCCCCCAACAACACCTCTTCGGGTTTGATGGCAAACGGAAGCGGGGGGAGGGTGGCCGACTTTGACCTCCTGGTCTGTCCGCGCGACAAGCAGTGGTTCCCGTGGATGGATCGGGAGGATGCCGTGGTGCCTCCGCCCCTTCCAGGGCCTTCGGCAAGTGGAGATCGGATCTCGATGAAGTGGAGATCGGATCTCGATGAGGTGGAGATCGGATCTCGATGAAGTGGAGATCGGATCTCGATGAAGGGGAGATCGGATCTCGATGAAAGGGAGATTGGATCTCGATGGGGTGGAGAATAGATCTCGATGGGGTGGAGATCGGATCTCGATGGGGTGGAGATTGGATCTCGATGAAGTGGAGATCGGATCTCGATGAAGTGGAGATCGGATCTCGATGAAGTGGAGATCGGATCTCGATGAAGTGGAGATCGG